>CAVVES010000001.1:0-238056 GCA_963747225.1 uncultured beta proteobacterium
TCGGCTTTCGCGGCGCGTCGCGCTATGCGCATCCGGCCTATGCGGACGGTTTCGCGCTTGAATGCCGGGCGGTAAAGCGGGTGCGGGAGGCGATGGGATTCTCGAACGTCAAGCTGATGATTCCATTCTGCCGGCGCATAGAAGAGGCCGAACGCGTTCTCGCGGAGATGGCGAAGCACGGCCTCAAGCGCGGAGAGGCGGGCCTCGAGATCTACGTGATGTGCGAGATTCCGAACAACGTGCTGCTGGTCGATGGGTTCGCGCGGCTCTTCGACGGCTTCTCGATCGGGTCGAACGACCTTACCCAGCTCGTCCTGGGGGTCGATCGCGATTCGGACATCGTGGCGTTCGATTTCGACGAGCGTGATGAGGGTGTCAAGGCGATGATCCGGCTCGCCGTGGACGGGGCACGGCGCAACCATCGACATTGTGGCATCTGTGGCCAGGCGCCCTCCGACTATCCTGAATTCGCGGCGTTCCTGGTGCGGACTCGGAATCGACTCGATCAGCGTGAATCCGGATGTCCTGCTCAGGACGCGCCAGTTGATCGCCGAAGTCGAAGCCCAACGGGTGAATTGACGAGGGTACCTGGCCATGGTGGGAACGACGCGCAGGCCTTGGCGGATCGCGGTTTCAGACCTCCAGGCCCGCGTACGGGCTCTGGTCGGCTGCCATCATCGCAACGAGGGTCAGGAACCTCGCGTCGCCGACCGCGGAGCGCAAGTTCCATCGAGTGGTGTACCCAATGTGATCGAGTTGAGGTCCCACCAAACGTGGGCGCCCTTGGCTTCAAGGAGGGCGAGAAGCTCGCGCGCAAAGCCCTCGTCCGGGTCGCTCACGGTGCCGCGTTACCCGATTGCTACCGTCGCTCCCCTGTGGGCCATGATCGAATTCCTGGCGGTAAGTGAGGCTTGTGCGAAGGGGTGAGTCAATGGCTATCATCGAGCGCGGCACGACGGTTCTGCACCGGGGACGGGAAGCCCCGGAGATCCTAGAAGAAGAGACGGCGGAGCCCGCCGAGAATCCGCAGCGACGAATTCCAACGCCCGCGCGGAGCGTGAGCAGATGATCGCGCAAGCTGCCTACTACCTTGCCCAGAAGCGCCACTTCGCGCCCGGCCAGGAGCTGCAAGACTGGCTGGAGGCCGAGGCGGAGCTAATGGCGCAGCTCGACCGATCGTGATGATATCGATTTTCCATGGCAGTTTTCTTCGAGTCGAGGATTGACGCCGCGAGGCGGCTCGCCAAGGCACTCGCGCACTACCGCGGCCGCAACCCGCTGGTGCTCGCAATCCCCCGTGGCGCGGTGCCGATGGGCCGCGTACTGGCGGACGAGTTGGAGGGGGAGCTCGACGTGGTGCTCGTGCGCAAGCTGCGCTCCCCTGCAAGCTCAGAGTTCGCAGTGGGCTCGATCGACGAGAGCGGATGGGCTTACGTTGCGGAGTATGCAGCCAGCGCCGGTGCCGACCACGCATATCTCGAGCAGGAGAAACGCTTTCAGCTCGAGGTGCTGCGCAAGCGTCGTACACAGTACACCCCCAGGCGCGCGCCAATCGACGCTAAGGGGCGCATCACGATCGTCGTGGACGATGGCCTTGCCACGGGCGCAACCATGATTGCAGCGCTTCACGCGGCGCGCGCCAAGCAACCGGCGCAGCTGGTTTGTGCGGTGCCGGTGGCGGCCCCGGGGAGCCTGGAACTGGTGCGGTCCTACGCGGACGAGGTGATCTGCCTCGATGCGCCCGAGGGCTTCTTCGCAGTCGGACAGTTCTACGGCGAGTTCCGTCAGGTCGACGACGAAGAGGTTATCGCGCTTCTCGCGGCGGAGACCGGAGCGACACAAGGAAGCGCAGGCGGAGCGCAATGAGGGTGCAACGCAGCGAGCCAGTCGTTTCCATCCCCTCGGGCCACGTGGAACTCGAAGGTCTGCTCGAAGTGCCGACCAGGGCTTCCGGCATCATTGTGTTCTCGCATGGTAGCGGTTCGGGTCGATATTCGCCCCGCAACCGGTACGTCGCGCAGCACCTACACAGCGCGGGGCTCGGGACGCTGCTGCTTGATCTGCTCACGGTCGACGAGGACCGGGACTATGAGACGCGGTTCGACATCGACCTGCTTACCGAACGGTTAAGCGACGCAGTGCGCTTCGTCCGCAGTCACGCGGCGACTCGTGCACTGCCCGTCGGACTGTTCGGAGCGAGCACGGGTGCGGCTTCGGCGTTACGCGTGGCCGCCAAGCTGCCCGCGGACGTGCGGGCGGTGGTTTCGCGTGGCGGGCGGCCCGATCTCACCGGCAATGCGCTGCTGCCCAGAGTGCAGGCGGCTACGCTCCTTATTGTCGGCGGCCACGACTATGGGGTTATCGAGCTGAACGAAGACGCCCATCGATTGCTCCGCTGCGAGAAGACCATCGCCATCGTGCCCGGGGCGACGCATCTGTTCGAGGAGCCGGGCACGCTGGACGAGGTTGCACGTCTCGCGACCGACTGGTTCGTCCGTCACCTGCCCGAAGGAGAAGCGGCCCGGACTCCGGCCGGCGGTACCAAGCCTGCATAGCGGAATCGGACTGCGCGACCGCGGACGTCCCCTAAGATTACTGACCACGCAGCTTGATGTAGGTCAAGCAGGCTATTTGCTGACTGACCTATTCTTTCGCATATCATGTTCGAAACGTATTCGATACCTGCGCCCGCCAAGGTCAATACGTGCGGCAGTGGGCACGGTTCGGCCGGCTCTCCCCCGTCATGATGCCTTTTGAAACCGCAGAGACCGATCCCGCCTTAAAGCGATCGATCGGAACGATCGCACAGGTCCACGGCCCGGTCGTGGACATTCGCTGCTCGCAACTCCCGCCGTTACACCAGGCGCTTAGCACGGCCCTGGATGGGGAGAAGTGCATGTTCGAGGTACATCGCCACCTAGACGAGCAGCACGTGCGCGCGATCACGTTGCACCGCACCTCGGGACTACGCCGGGGCATGCCAGTGTTCGACACGGGCGCGCCGCTGCATGTCCCGGCCGGGCCCGATTGCCTGGGGCGCCTGCTGAACGTGTTCGGCGCGCCGCTCGACGGCGGTGCACCGCTCGCCACCGAAACGTATCGCAACATCCTCGCAGCGCCGCCGCCGTTACACGAAACGGTGGCCGGCGGAGAGATTCTGCAGACCGGGATCAAGGTGATCGATCTGCTCTGCCCGTTCGTGCGCGGGGGCAAGACGGGGCTCTTCGGCGGTGCAGGGGTGGGCAAGACCGTGCTGATCATGGAGTTCATGCACGCGATCGTCGCACTGCACAGCGGTGTGTCCGTGTTCGGCGGAGTGGGCGAGCGCATCCGCGAAGGCCACGAGCTGTGGCACCAGATGCGCGATGCAGGGGTGATGCAGGACACGCTGATGGTATTCGGCCAGATGGACGAGTCGCCCGGCGTGCGTTTCCGCGTTGGGCTGACCGCGTTGACCTATGCTGAGTACCTGCGCGACACCTTGCACAAGGAGGTGCTGTTCCTGATCGACAACGTCTTCCGCTTCGTGCAGGCCGGCAGTGAGATCTCCGGGCTTCTCGGGCGCATGCCCGCCACGGTTGGGTATCAACCGACGCTGATGACTGAGGTCGCCGAGCTCGAGGACCGAATCATCTCCACCACGCGAGGAGCCATCACCGCGGTGCAGGCGGTGTACGTGCCCGCAGACGACATGACCGACCCCGCTGTGAGTGCGATCCTCGACCACCTCGACACGCGCGTCGTGCTGTCGCGCGCGCAGGCGAGCCGAGGCATCTACCCCGCGGTCGATCCGTTGCAGTCGGGCAGCCAGATGATGGACCGGCACGTGGTCGGCGACCGCCACTACCAGTTAGCCGAGGGTGTGCGCGAGCACCTCTCGCGCTACCACGAGCTGGAGGACCTCATCGCGATGCTGGGCATCGAGGAGCTCTCGGAGCAAGACCAGCGCATCGTGCGGCGAGCGCGGAGGCTGCAGCGGTATCTGAGCCAGCCGTTTCACGTCGTCTCGGCCCACAGTGGAATCAAGGGTGTGTCGGTAGCGCTCGCGGATACTCTCGACGACTGCGAGGCATTTCTGCTCGGCAAGTACGAAGACGTATCCGAGGATCAGTGCTACATGCGCGGGTCGATGAAGGTGCCGGTACCGTGAACACCTTCGTGATGCACCTGCAGGACGCCACCGGCTACGAACGCATCGAGGCGGTGGAGAGCTTCGTCGGCACGGACGACTCCGGCAGCTTCGGCGTCCAGGCCGGTCACGAGCGCCTCATGACCTCGCTGGTTTTCGGCCTTGCGCGCTACCGTGTCGCCGGAGAGCCCTGGCAATACATCGCATTACCCAAGGCGCTGCTCTACATGCTGGAGGGCGAGTTGTACGTGAGCACGCGGCGCTACTTCCGCGACCCCGATTACCGCCGCATGAGCGATGCCCTCACCGCCGAGCTCCGCAACGACGAAGACGAGCTGAAGCAGGTACGCGAGAGCCTGCGTCGAATGGAGGAGGAGATGTTCAAACGCCTCTGGGAGTTAAGCCGTGGGCGAGCCGACTGACGACCGGCAGCGTCTGCGCGAGGGCGTCGAGCGGCAGGCCAAGCGCATCGACAAGGCGCAACGCGAGCGGCGCTCGGTGATTGCGCAGACGGTCTATCTCGGCACGCTCGGCCTGCTGCTGGTGCTGCCGGCGGTCGGCGGCGCTTACCTGGGCCAGTGGCTCGACAGCCTGGCTACGGGTTACTCGACCCGCTGGACCATCAGCCTGATCGTGTTAGGCATCGCGCTTGGCGCTTTCAACGTCTACCTCTTCCTGCGCGGCTGAAAGAAAAAATATGGGCCCGCCCTCCCCAGTGCTGCACCTCGGCCCGATCGGGATCACCGCCACCGTGGCTACGACCTGGGGTGTGATGCTGCTGCTCACCCTGGCAGGGTGGCTGATCACGCGGCGGCTCCGGGTAGAGGGTTTGGGATTGCCGCAGAGCGCGGCCGAAGGCGTCGTGCTTACGATCCGCAAGGCCATCGACGACGTGGTCCCGGACCGGAGCGCCCAGCTTCTGCCCTTCGTCGGCACGCTGTGGCTGTTCATCGCAGTGGCGAATCTCGCAGGCGTAGTTCCGGGCCTGCAGTCTCCCACCGGGGATCTGTCCGCCACCTCGGCGCTGGCGCTGATCGTGTTCCTGTCGGTGCACTGGTTCGGCATCCGCACCGACGGCCTGCGCGGGTATATGCGTCATTACCTGTCGCCTAGCCCGATCCTGCTGCCTTTCCATCTGATCTCCGAGCTCACGCGCACGGTGGCGCTCGCGATGCGCCTGTTCGGCAACATGATGAGCCTGGGGATGGCGGCGCTATTGGTGCTGCTGGTGGCCGGCTTCCTCGTGCCGGTGCCGCTGCTGATGCTGCACATCGTCGAGGCGCTGGTGCAAGCCTACATCTTCGGAATGCTGGCGCTGGTCTACATCGGCGGAGCGCTGCAGGTCCGGGAGCCCCACGTCGAATCGCAAAAAGGAGATAACGCATCATGAACATCAGCTGGATCGTGCTCGCCTCCACCGTCGTGGCGGCGCTCGCCATCGCGCTTGGGACCGTGCTTCCGGCGCTGGCCATGGGCAAGGCGATTGCCCAGGCGCTCGACTCGCTGGCGCGGCAGCCAGAGGCCGAGCGCTCCATCACGCGCACGCTGTTCATCGGTCTGGCGATGATCGAGTCGCTCGCCATCTATACGCTGGTGATCGTGCTGATCATCCTGTTCCGCAACCCGCTGCTCGAGTACGTGCTCAAGTGAGCCGCGGCCGGAATTGACCGGAGACTGAGGACGCCGTCCATGCAGCTCGACTGGTCCACACTCGTGCTGGAGATCGTCAACTTCCTGGTGCTCGTCTGGCTCCTCCAACGTTTCCTGTACAAACCGATTCTGAAAGTGGTCGCAGCACGTCAGGCCGCTATCGACGAAGCCGCCCGGCACACGCGGGAAATGGAATCCAAGGCGCACGAGCTGCAGGCACAGTACGAAACGCGGCTGCAGAACTGGGAGCAAGAGCGCGCTAAAGCGCGCGAGGCGTTGATGGAAGAGTTGCGGGGCGAACGGGAGCGCGCGCTCGCTGCTCTGCAGGAGAGCCTCGAGCAGGAGCGCCGCAAGGCGGGGGTGCTCGACGAGCGCCGCCGGGCGGAGGAGACAGCACGCAATGAGCGTCAGGCCACGGAGCAGGCGCTTGCGTTCGTGCGCCGCCTGCTGGCGGGATTGTCCGGGCCCGACCTGGAGTCGAAGCTGGTGCACCTTGCTATCGACGAGTTGCTGCAGCTTCCCGATACGCGCAAGAGCGTGCTGCGCGAAGCGCTCGGCACATCGACTGAGCCGCCGACTGTGTGCAGCGCCTATCCGCTGCCGACGGCACAGCGCGAGGCGCTGAGCCAGGCGCTTGGGCAGCTTCTCGACGCCCGCGAGTGCCGCTTCCGTGAGGAGCCTGCCCTGCTCGCCGGCGTGCGCATCAATGTCGGACCCTGGGTCCTGCAGGCGAACCTGGGCGAGGAGCTGAGCCTGTTCAATGCCGCGGCGAGCGATGGACACTGAGGTCCAGAATACGAGCGCGCTGCAGCGCCAGGCGCGCTGGCTGGAGGACTATCGTCCGGTACTGCGCGTGTCCGAGCAAGGCCGCGTGCTCTCGGTGGGAGACGGCATCGCCTGGATCGATGGGCTGCCCACCGCGGCGATGGACGAGGTGCTGGAGTTGGAGGACGGCAGCCGCGCGCTGGTGTTCCATCTGAAGAGCGAGCGACTGGGCGCGATCCTGCTGTACCAGACCGAGCGCCTTACCGCCGGAACGCGGGTGGCGCTGACTGGACGTCGGCTCGAGCTGCCGGTGGGCGACGCGCTGCTCGGTCGCGTCGTCGACCCGCTTGGCATGCCGCTCGATGGCCGGGCGCCGCCGCGCTGCGACCGCTGGCGCCCGCTCGACGCGACGGCCCCGCCGATCGTGGATCGGACCTTCGTAAACCGGCCGCTGTACACGGGGAGCAAGATCATCGACACGATGATCCCGATCGGAAAGGGCCAACGCCAGCTTCTGATCGGCGACAACGGCCTGGGCAAGAGCGCGCTCGCGATCGACACGGTGATCAACCAGCGCGGCAAGAACGTGAAGTGCGTGTACGTGCTGGTCGGACAGAAGCGCTCCACGGTGGTCAACACGATCGACGTATCTGCGCGTGCATGGCGCTCTGGAGCATACGGCGGTGGTGGTGGCCGAGGCAACTGCGCTCCCCGGCCTGAAGTACCTGGCGCCGTTCGCCGGTTGCGCCGTGGCGGAGAGCTGGATGCAGTTCGGCGAGGATACCCTGGTCGTGTACGACGACATCACCATGCACGCGCAGACGTACCGCGAGCTGTCGCTGCTGCTGCAGCGGCCGCCGGGCCGCGAGGCCTATCCCGGCGACATCTTCTATCTGCATTCGCGCCTGTTGGAGCGCGCGACCTGCCTGGCGCCGACGGCAGGCGGCGGTAGCATGACCGCGCTGCCGATCGTCGCAGACCAAGCAGGGCGAGATCGCCTCCTACATCCCGACCAACCTGATCTCGATCACGGACGGCCAGGTGTATCTGGACAAGGCGCTGTTCGATGCGGGCTCGCTGCCCGCCATCGACGTGACGCGCTCGGTGTCGCGCATCGGCGGCAATGCCCAGCATCCGCGCATCAAGCAGGAGGCTGGACGCACCAAGCTCGACTATCTGCAGTTCCTCGAGCTGGAGGTGTTCGTCCGCTTCGGCACGCGCCTGGAGCCGGCGATGGAGAGACGCATCCGCCGCGGCCGCGCGCTGCGCGAAGCGCTCAAGCAGGACCGGCTGACGCCGCTGTCCGATCGAGTTTCAGATGGCGTGGCTCACCGCGTTCAACGAGGGCCTGCTCGAGGACGCCGATCCGAAGCGCATCTCGGAGAAACTCCGGGCCCTCGCCGACGGGCTGGCGCGCCAGCCGCTCACGCTCGAGGACGAGCGGGTGGACTGGGCCGCGGCCGTGAAGTCCTGGCTCGAAGCGGCGAGCGCATGAGCGAGCGCCGCGAGATCACGCGCCGCCTAGACACGCTGGGCGACGTGGCCGAGATCATGGGGGCGCTCAAGAACGCGGCGATGGTCGAGGCGATTCGGCTGCGGCGTTACGTGCCGGCGCAGCAGCGGGTCGTGCGCACGGTGGAGACCGCAACCCAGGATTTTCTGACGCACTATCCGCAGCCGCTGCAGGCGCCCGCGGGCGCCGGCCAGATCTTCCTGGTCGTGGGTTCCGAACGCGGGTTTTGCGGCAGCTACAACGAGGAGCTGGCAGCAGCGCTCGAGCGGGAGCGGGCCAGCCGCGGGACAGTCGAATGCCGCGGTCGTCGTGGTCGGACGTCGGCTCGCGTCGCGGCTGTCTCAGCGCCTGGAGCTCGCCGCAGTGGTCGAGGCCCCGAGCGTGGCCGACGAGGTGCAGCCCGCGATCACGCGCCTGATCGCGTCGCTGCAGAGCCTGCCCGCGGCGCGCGGCAGGCTTCTGCCTCTGGCCATCACTGTGCTCTACCACGAGATGGCCGGCCACTCCAGCGAAGTGCAGGTGAAACAACCGTTCCGCGCCTTTGCGGGCGACCGGCGTGAGTTCGGCGATCCTCCGCGCCTGTACCTGGACCCGCTCGCTTTCTTCCGCGAGCTTACGGACCACTACCTGTTCGCCGTGCTGCACGAGCTGTTCTACAGCGCGCTGCTCGCCGAGAACGAGCGCCGCCTCCAACATCTGGAAGGCGCGCTGCGCCGCGTAGACCGCACGCGCGAGGAGCTGACGCTGCGCGGCAACGCATTGCGTCAGGAGGAGATCACTGAGGAGATCGAGATCATACTGCTGAGCACCGGGTTGAGCGAATAGCGCGAATACCCGGCATTGCAGGGACGTAGAAGATGCCCGAGGGAACTTGACATCCGAGCCGATCCTTTCTCTCCTCCCGCGGTCCGAATAGCGATGCAGCGGACCAACATAAGGCCTGTGCAAGGCTCGAAAGACTTAACTCAATGCCGTTCCGAGGATATTTCGCAGGGTGGCCCAGAAGGGACGCTCATTGGTGTCTCCCGTCTGAATACATTTTGAAAGCGCCAATACGATACGTTCAGCTTCCTCCTTAACGGTTGATCTCCGGTGACTTGCCCATCCGCGCCTATAAACAAATTCCCCTCGAAGGCAGGTGCGTTGGAAAGCTCGCGGTGCGATAGGCGGACGCCAGGGCGACGCATGAGCTTGACGCGGACTCGCATGGGATAGGGGACATGTGTGTTGGGATATAGGGGCTATCCACTTAGCTCCAGTGCCCCTATATGTTGTGGCTACCCTTTGCGCGCTGCGATGTGCCGATAGGTGACCGGGTGGGTCATGACGGTCTGCTCAAGGAGCCGATAGAACAGCAGCCCCCGGGAGCGCGATGTGCGGCGGTTGAACCGGAACGTGAACTCGTCCAAGTAAGAGTCGAGCTGGTTTGGCTGTACCGCTCCTTGGTGAGTGCCGAGAAGCCAGCGCTTTAGTAGCGAGGCCACGCGATGCACCCCTGGCATCGAGACATGCGCGGGGTCAGTGGAGCCCAAGTGCACGCGCCGATGGTGAACGTACCCATGGTCGGACAGGGATCGGTAGGCAGCCGACCCGTCCGTGTGAACCCTTGAACCGGGTTCGACCGCTTCGCAAATAAAGTGTCCTAACCACGACTCGATCTGACGGACACGCCGACTACGCCATTGCTTCGATCGGTTCGGATGTCGGCGGGATCCGATCCAGTTGCTTATCGTACGCGAGCTTCGCGCTGTCGATGAACGTCTGCAAGGGCGTCTTGCCGTAGCAATACTTGCCTGAGTGTGTTCGCTCGGCATTGTAGGTCTGTATCCAGGCGTCCACGTCGGTCTGCACTTCATCGAGCGAGTGATACAGCTTGCGCCGGAAGGCGCTGGCGTAGAACTCGTTCTGGATGCTCTGATGGAAGCGCTCGCAAATCCCGTTGGTCTGGGGACTGCGGGTCTTGGTGCGCGTGTGCTCGATGTTCTCCAGATCGAGGTACAGCGCGTACTCGTGTGTCTCCCGGTTGCCGCAGTACTCGCTGCCGCGGTCGGTCAGAATGCGCAGCAACGGTACCTCGTGCTCCTCGAAGAAGGGCAGCACCCGGTCGTTGAGCATATCGGCGGCCGTGATGGCGTGCTTGCGGTCATAGAGCTTCACCATGGCAAGCTTGCTGTAGGTGTCGATGAAGGTCTGCTGGTAGATCCGACCCACTCCCTTGAGAGTGCCCACATAGTAGGTGTCCTGCGCCCCCAAATAGCCCGGATGCTCGGTCTCGATCTCCCCGTGCGCCTCCTTCTCTTGCTTGGCGCGCTCCAGCGCACGCACCTGATCTTCGGTCAGGATGATCCCGTCTTGCGCCACCTTCGCCGATAGCGCCTTCAGCCGCCGCTGAAATGTCTGCAGATCGTGACGCAGCCAGATCGTGCGCACCCCCGCCGGAGACACCGACAGCGCACGCTTCCTCAGCTCATTGGACACCCGCACCTGGCCGTAGGCCGGCTGCTCGATGGCAAACTCCACCACCGCCTGCTCAACCTTCGGGTCAACGCGGTTCTTCAGGTTGGGCTTCTTGCGCGAGATCTCCGCCAGCGCCGCCTCCCCGCCATTGTCGTGCAGCTCCTTGAACCGGTAGAAGCTGTCCCGGCTAAACCCCATCACCTTGCACGCCTCGGACACGCTGCCCAGCGTCTGCGCCAGCCTCAACAACCCGAGCTTGTTCCTGATAATCTTCTGATCCTGCGTCATCTGACTTCTCCTTCCGCTCTTCCACGTTCAGGATAATGTCAGATTAAGTCGTAGCTATTACAAATAAAGGGCAGCAAGTACCTTTCCGAGTCCCTTGGTACATGTCGCAATCGGATCCGGCCAAATCCCTTTGGCGCCTGAATTTCGACCGCGATGGCGACCAAGCTCCTCGATGTATGGTTCTTGAGCTTCGCGCCGGTGAGCAACTTGCTCGGATCACGCATCGAAACATAGCTCTCGTCGACTTCGACCGTGCCGCTCAAGCGCTCCCGGCCCGGGCGGATCATCGCGCTCCGAAACCGATGCAGCATCGCCCAACTCGTCTGGTAGCTCCCGATCCCCAACACACGTTGCAGCCCCAGTGCGCTCACTCCGTGTTTCTGGTTGGTCAGGTACCAGGCGGCGGCAAACCACGTCCGCAACGGCGTGCGTGTCTTGTCTAACATCGTTCCCGCCGTCGCCGTACCCTGGTATCGGCATGTGCGGCACATCAAACGTCCGCGGGTGGATCGATACGGCTCCGCCTCCTCACCGCATCGCGGGCAGACGAAGCTATCCGGCCAACGCAGTTGCTCAAGATAGCTGAGGCAGGCCTCTTCATCGGCGAACCAGTCGAGAAACTGATTCCAGTCACGCGGATAGTCTCGACCACAAACCAGAACACTTGCCGGATTGCTCACCCCTACATTTTGCGCTAACTGGAGCTAAGTGGATAGCCCATTGGGATATACAGTACTTGCCTCTTCCGGCGTTGTAAACACGCTGTCCCTTCCCTACGCCCCGAAGATCGATCCGAGAACTGTTACGATTGGCAGGCAATATTGAATGGGCGCAGTTCGTTATGAAGAAGAGCGCAGCCAAGAGGAAGGCGCATCTGTCGGACTCCGGAACAACAGGCCGAACGCGGATTCCGTCCTATGATGTCGAGAACGTCTCGGGCGCCGTCGCCGCGCCCCTGCCAGATAAGCTGCTGCAGCAACTCGCCAGGCTATCGAAGGAATTGCCTGCTGCAGGCGATTGTACGAGATCAAGCTGGATGGCTATCGCATCCTGACGCGCATCGATGCGGGCAAGGCGCATCTCTTCACCCGCAACGGCAACGACTGGACGCAGCGAATGGCTCCCCTCGCTCAGGATCT
This sequence comes from uncultured beta proteobacterium, assembly GCA_963747225.1. GTDB lineage: Bacteria > Pseudomonadota > Gammaproteobacteria > Burkholderiales > JAEUMW01 > JAEUMW01. Next base: position 11,942 of record CAVVES010000001.1, read on the forward strand.
TGGGGCGCTCGCGGTCCGTTCAGCTTGGCTCAACGGAGAGGTAGTTGTGATGAACCCCCAGGGCGTGCCCGACTTTAATGCCTTGCAGAATGCGTTTGATACAGCGCGCGCAGAGTCGATCGTATATTTCGCGTTTGACCTTCCCTATTTCGAGGGCTATGACCTGCGCCGCGCCCCGTTGTACGCACGTAAGAGGCTGCTTAGGGAATTGGTGGCGGCAAAGGGGACCGGGCGGGTTCGGTACAGCGAGGATTTCTCGGGGGATGCAGCAACGGTCTTGAAAGGGGCGTGCGCGATGAAGCTGGAGGGGATCATCGTCAAATGCAGTGACTCGCCCTACGTCTCGGCGCGAACTGATACGTGGCTCAAACTCCAGTGCTCACGCCGCCTGGAGTTCGTGATCGTCGGCTTCCGCGATCGCGCTAACGCGACGGCACAGGTTGGAAGTCTCCTCCTTGGCTACCATGACGACGAAGGCAACTTGACCTATGCTGGCGCCGTGGGCACCGGGTGGAATGCAGCGACGGCAGTGGCTCTTCGACAGCTACTGGCGCAGATTGAGGTATCCGTGCCCACGGTCGACCCGCGAACCGTCAAGCCGGGAAGATGGGCGAAGGCACACCGCGGGCCAAAGCATTGGGTGAAGCCTGAGGTCGTCGCGGAGGTCAGCTTCACAGAATGGACGCCTGACGGCCATGTGCGCCATCCGTCCTTTGTGGCACTGAGATCCGACAAGCCCCCGCGTCAGATCACCCGCGAGGCGAGAAGGGAAACGAGATACCCCCGGCCCCGCCAAAGCAAAGAAACGATCGCGGCGCGATTAGCGAGATTCGACGCAAAGCAGGATCAAACCAACACGATCCAACGCTTGACGCATGCCTGACCACGGTATAGTTCTCAAAGCCTGAGATGATGAAGCTCGCCCAAGTTAATGCCTGCTTCAAGCGCTTTGTTGTTTGACGAAAGTTCGCGTCGGCTCAAGCACTTGCAAGGCAATAATTCACGCAATCGTCGCAAACGGTGCACACGCCATTTAAGCTGCCAACAGGGCGCCTTCTCGCGGCTACGCGATATCGACGTGCTGATTGGAACAAGCGTGCTTGGAAAAAGCGTGACGACATTTACCGATTCTCTTTTATTCGAACCGGGAACAACAATGCCCAAGAAGGCGTTCCATACGATACCCTTCAGTTCCCGCACATCAAATTCCGGAGCCTGGCACAACCGACTTGGGGATATCCGTGGGGGTATCGTGATCCATAGAAAATTAAGAATCTCACGTGAGCAATGCCTTAGATGCGTGATATGAATGTCACCTTCGCATCAGGTCCAACCTGCCGGTCGCCGAGAACCTATTTCCAAAAGTCGCACCTACGGCCATGGTCTCGCTTTCCTGTCTCGACATCCTCGCTGGCAAAGCGCCTGAGGATTCACCCGTCACCATCCGAGGATGGGTGCGTACCCGGCGCGATTCGAAAGCCGGCTTCTCCTTCGTCAACGTCTCCGACGGTTCCTGCTTCCACCCTGTGCAGGTTGTTGCACCAAATACGCTGCCGAACTACTCGCAGGACGTGCTGCACCTCACCGCCGGCTGCGCGATCGAAGCGACCGGCTCGATCACTCCCTCGCCCGCGAAAGGCCAGCGCTTCGAGATGCGGGCGAGTTCGATCAAGGTGCTGGGCTGGGTGGAGGATCCGGATTCGTACCCGATTCAACCGAAGCCACACACTCTCGAATTTCTGCGCGATGTCGCACATCTGCGAGCGCGAACGAACGTCATCGGAGCTGTGACGCGGGTCCGCCATGTGATCGCGCGATCGATCCATCGCTTCTTCGATGAACGCGGTTTCTTCTGGGTGAACACGCCGATCATTACTGCCTCCGACGCAGAAGGCGCCGGAGCCCTGTTCCGGGTGTCGACGCTGGACCTCGCGAATCTTCCGCGCACGGCTGATAGCCGGGTTGACTATGCGAAAGACTTTTTCGGGCGCGAGACATTTCTCACGGTATCCGGGCAACTCAACGTCGAGACCTATTGCCTGGCACTCTCACGCGTTTACACCTTCGGCCCGACGTTCCGGGCGGAGAACTCGAACACGAGCCGGCATCTGGCCGAGTTCTGGATGGTCGAGCCTGAGATTGCCTTCGCCGATCTTCACGATGACGCGAGTCTCGCAGAAGCGCTGCTCAAGCATGTCTTCCGGAGCGTGCTGAACGAAAGCGCCGATGACATGGCTTTCTTCGAGGAGCGCATCGAGAAAGGTGTCATCGCCAAGCTGCAAGGCATCGTCGATTCCGAATTCGCGCGCGTCGACTACAACGAAGCCATCGCAATTCTCGAACGTGCGAAGGAGAGATTTCAGTTTCCGGTGGCGTGGGGCATCGACCTGCAGTCGGAGCATGAGCGTTACCTCACAGAGCGCCATGTCGGAAAGCCGGTGATCGTGATGAACTACCCGAAGGGCATCAAGGCGTTCTACATGCGGCTCAACGACGACGACAGAACGGTCGCTGCGATGGACGTGCTTGCGCCCGGCATCGGAGAAATCATCGGTGGCAGTCAGCGCGAGGAAAGACTCGACGTGCTCGACGCCAGGATGACAGAGGCTGGGCTCGGCAAGGAGCACTACGGTTGGTATCGGGATCTCCGGCGATACGGTACGGTCCCGCATGCGGGGTTCGGGCTCGGATTCGAGCGCACCGTCGCCTATGTCACGGGACTTTCGAACGTCCGCGATGTGATTCCCTTTCCGCGCACGCCGGGAAGTGCGGCGTTTTAGCTGCGCTCGCGTTCAATGCATAGCCATGAACGCGTGGATGAGTTCCACCAGTGTTGCCGGCTGCTCCAGCATCGGGCAGTGTCCGCAGCCAGGAATCTCCTGGTAGGTCGCCCCCGGTATCCCCTGCGCGACCTCGCGCGCCAGCGCTGCGGGCGTGGTCTGGTCGAGGGCACCGCATAGCACGAGCGTCGGATTGCGGATCTTCGCGAGATGCGGTCGCAGATCCAGGCGTGCGAGCGCGACGCAGGCATGCGCGAAGCATTCCGCATCGACGCGCGCCAGCTTCGCCTTGCGCGCAGCCACGATCTCCGGGTTCGCCGCAGCGAACTCCGGCGTGAAGAGGCGCGACATCGCAGCATCGAGCACCGCGGCCATCCCTTTTGTGCGCACCGTATCCGCCAGCGCGTGCAATGGTCCCTTCGCTTCGTCGGGAAACGCTGCGACCGCGCCGGCGACGATCAAACAGTGGAAGCGCGTCCCGTGGTGGATGGCGAGCTCGAGCGCGATGAGCGCACCAAGGCCGTTGCCGAACACGGTGGTCGTCGTCTTGGGCAACGCCAATGCATTGATCGTCGAACCCACATGGTCGGCGTATTCGCGCACGCTGTCGGGCGGCGCCGGGCTCGATTGGCCGAATCCCGGAAGGTTGAGGCGCGTCACGCGATAGCGTTGCGCGAGCCCGGGGAGCACGGGATCGAACACCGTGAGGTCGGTATGCAAGGAGTGCAGGAGCAGGAGATCGGGCCGCGGCTTGGTCTGATCGTATTCGACCGGCGTCCCGGAGAATGAGACGACTGGCATGGCGCCTCCTCGTGGTCAACGAGCGCCGCTCTCGCCCACCGTGAACGCGTTTCGCGCCGGCGCTCGACGTTGATCGTACCCCGTTTCTTCGGCGTTTGCGATGGGGCCGGATCACTGGACCGCTGATTCGTCTCCTGGGGAAGACGAGGGTATCCGGCGAACACCTCACTGCCACCTGATTCACGTTCCTCAGCTGGTCCAGCCACCGTCGATGATGTGGATCTGGCCGGTCGTGTAGGCGGACTCATCGCTCGCGAGATAGACGGCCAGCGCCGCGATCTCTTCCGGCTTGCCGAGGCGTCCCATGGGCTGGCGGGCAATGAAGGCCGCGCGAGCTTTCTCGTAGTCGCCCTGAGCGGCCATGCGCTGCTCCAGCGAGGGCGACTCCACCGTGCCCGGGCAGATGGCGTTGCAGCGGACGCCTTGCGCAATGAAGTCCACAGCCACGGACTTGGTGAGACCGATGGCCGCGGCTTTCGAGGCAGCGTAGGCACAACGCACGGGAACGGCCTTGATGCTGGAGGCCACGGACGACATGTTGATGATGGAGCCACCGCCCGCCTTCAACATCGCCGGCAGGAAGGCGCGGATCATTCGGTACATGGCCTTCGCGTTCAGGGCGAAGGCGAAATCCCAGTCCTGCTCCGGGCAGTCGAGCACGTTCCCATGGTGCACGACGCCGGCGCAGTTGAACAGCACGTCGACCGCGCCGAGCCTGGCCGCGCAAGCAGCGATGTCATCGCCGCTCAGCACGTCGAGCCGGAAGGTCTCGATTCCCTCATGCTCCCCGGCAAGGCTGGCCAGAGCCTCCTCGTTGATGTCTGTGGCGTGGACCCGCGCCCCCTCGCGGGCCATAGCCAGCGCTGCAGCACGCCCGATCCCCTGCGCGGCAGCGGTGATCAGGGCAGTTTTGCCCGCGAGGCGTCCGCTCACGGTTCGCTTCCTTCTTTGCGGGAATGGCTGAGCTCACGCCCGCATGAACTCGCGTCAGTGCGAATCAGCGCGCTCCATCAAAGCTGCACGCCATCATTTGCCGCTGCGCACCCTTTCGATCTCGGAGAACATCTCCTTCACGAGCGCCTCGCCGGCCTCCTTGGTGTACTTGTCCGTCACCGGCTGCAGCTTCTCGCGCATGCGCGCCCTTTCCTGGGGTGAGACGTCGGTCACCGTCATGCCTGCGCGCTTGATGTTCTCGATCGCCTTCACTTCCATCTCTCGGGCCACCTTGCGCTGATACGGCTTCGCCTCGTTCGCGGCGTCCAGGATGACCTGGCGCTCATCGTTGGAGAGTTTGTCCCAGGTTTTCTTGGCGAAGAGCACGATGAGCGGGTTGTAGACGTGGCGCGTCGTGGAGGCATACTTCTGCACCTCATAGAACTTGGAAGCTTCGATCGTGACGAAGGGGTTCTCCTGTCCGTCAACCGCTCTGGTTTCGAGGGCGGTGTAGAGCTCGGGAAGCTGCATGGGCACGGGGTTGGCGCCAAACGTGTTGAAGATGTCGATGTAGAGCGGCACCTGAATCACGCGGATCTTCAATCCCTGGATGTCCTCCCATCTCGCAACCGGCCGCTTGCTGTTGGTGAGGTTTCTGTAGCCGTGCTCCCAGTACGAGACGCCGATCAGGCCTTTCTCCGGCAGCTTGTCCATCAGCTTCTTTCCGACCGACCCGTCCAGCACCGCGTCGGCTTCCTTGTAGTCGTTGAACGCGAAGGGCAGATCGAAAATGACGAATTCCTTGATGTGACCGGCGAGCACGCCTGCGCCCAGCATTGACATGTCGAGCGTTCCGCCCTGCAGCGACGAGATCATCTGCAAATCGCCGCCGAGCGTTCCTCCCGGATAGAGCTTGATTTGCATCTTGCCGCCGCTTTTCTGTGCGACGAGGTCCGCGAATCTTTTCGCCCCGACACCCCAGGGGTGCTCGATCGGGTTCACGAACGCGAACTTGAGGCTGCGCTCCTTGATGTCTGTGGCGTGGCTCATGCTCACCGCCAACAGCGAGGCCCAAACGAAAGCGATTGCCAGCAGTTTTTTGAGGAACTTGGTCATGCTCTCCTCTCTTCCGTGGTTCTGTCGGACCCTGCTATGGCGACGGCTCACCCGTAGAACCATTTGGCGGGGACCATGACGAGCGGTGGGAAGAGGATCATGAGCAGGAGGATGAGCAGTTCTGCGAGCAGGAACGGCCACACGCCCTTCATGAGGTCTTCCATGCTGATCTTCGAGACCCCCGCCACCACGTTGAGCACGGTGCCCACCGGGGGCGTGATCAGCCCGATCGAGTTGTTGACGATGAACAGCACCCCGAAGTAGATCGGATCGATGCCGGCCGCCTTCACGATCGGCATCAGCACCGGGGTGAGGATGAGGATGGTCGGGGTCATGTCCATCGCCGTGCCCACGATCACCACCAGGATCATGATCGCGAACATGAGCAGGGTCTGGTTGCCCATGAACGGCTCGAGCAACTCCACCACCTTGCCCGGCAGATCGGCGATGGTGATCAGCCACGCCGACACGAGCGCCGCCGCCACCAGGAACATCACCACCGCGGTGGTCTTGGCGGCGGTGACGAACACCGCATAGAGCTGCGAGAACTTGAGCTCGCGGTAGATGAACACCGCCACGATGAGCGAGTACACCGCCGCCACCACCGCCGCCTCGGTCGGGGTGAACACCCCGAGCTTCAGGCCGAAGATGATGATCCCCGGCAGCAAGAGGGCCCAGAACCCTTCGCGGAAGGTGCGGATCATGTACGCTGCGCGAAACCTTCGGCGGGGGCGTGACCGATTCGTTGCGCACCACCCACCACCAGGCAATGGCGAGGGCCCCCCCGATCAGGATGCCCGGGACGATGCCGGCCAGGAACAGCTTGGTGATCGACAGGTTCGCCGCCACCCCGAAGATGACGAAGCCGATCGAGGGCGGAATCACCGGCCCGATGATGCCGGCGGCGGCAATCAGCCCGCCCGAGGTCGCCTTGTTGTGGCCGGCCTTGACCATCATCGGCACCAGCAGCGCCGACAGCGCCGCCGCATCGGCGACCGCCGAACCCGAGAGGGCCGACAGGATGCACGCGGCCACCACCGCCACGTAACCGAGCCCGCCCTTGATGTGGCCCACCAGGGCCATGGCAATGTCGACGATGCGCTTCGATAACCCGCCGGTATTCATGATTTCCCCGGCGAGCATGAAAAACGGCACCGCCATCAGCGGAAAGCTGTCCGCCCCGTTGATCAGGTTCTGGGCGAGAATCTGCGCATCGAACTGGTCCAGGTGCACCATGAGGGCGACGCCGCACAACAGCAGCGCAAAGGCGATCGGCATCCCCAGGGCCATCGCCCCCAGGAGCGAACCGACGAACACGGCAATGGTCATCGCGCCTCTCCCCTATCCGTGCTTCTTCGCTGCCGCCAGCTCCTGCTCGTGGCGCGCCTGCTCCGCGAGCTCCTTCTGCAGTTCCTCGAACTCCTCCTGCTCCTCGGATTCCTTCACCATCACCAGATCCTCGTCGCGCACCTGACCGGTGAGCACCCGGTACAGGTCATAGAGCAGGATCAACCCGGCCCCGATGCTGAACACCACCCCCGCGAAATAGACAATCCCCATCGACAGTCCGGAGACCGGCGCCTGCACGTCCAGATTGATCACCGTCTGCTGCCAGCTGCCATCGAGGAGCAACCAGGTCGCATACAGCATCAGCAGCTGGCTCACCACCAGACACGCCTTCTTGCCCCACGGCGGCAGCCGAATGACCAGCGAGTCCACCCCCAGGTGCCCGTGCTCGCGCATGGCAATGATCGCCCCGAGGAAGATCATCCACACGAATAACCACCGCGAGAGCTCCTCGGAGACCGTGATCCCCAGATTGAACCCGTAACGCAGCACCACGTTGCCAAACACCAGCACCACCATCACCGCCAGACACAGCGCAATCAATCCCTTCAACAAATGAAAAATACCTTCAACGAACGCGGCCATGGACCTCTCCTGAGCAAGCCGGTGACAGAGTGCGCTTCACAGATATCCGCGTTCCGGCAGCAGACCGTGGCGCTTCAACGCGGCGCCTGCAGCTTCGATCAACTTGACGGGTAGCAGTCTCCGGGAATAGAGGCGCGGAGGCGCGACCTTCGCGGCTTCGGGGCCATGGGCGAAGAAATGGTCCATCGCCTTGTTCGCGTTCGTGAATGCATTGCCATAACCGACCTGCCCCGCCAGATCGAACACTTCCTCGGATATCGCCGACAGTTTCTTCGAGAAAGTATCCGCTTCCCCCTTTTTTTCACCTTGGACATTGCCAATCATGGCGCTCAACTGGGGACCAAAGCAGTTTGCTGTGCTCAACAAGAAACCGTCGTAGTTGCCACCAGCGACAGCCAGTTGCTTCGAGTAATCCCCTTCTGCACCGCGCACGAGAAACGCATCGCGGAAACCCGACGCGGCGACTTTGTCCGCGCCGCTCGTGTCCTTGAACAGATAGAAATTGGGAAACTTAGCCGCCAGCGCGCCGACGGTGTCCGGTGACATCTCGTTCTGGGTGACCTGCGGCAGTTGGTAGAGCGAAACCGGCACACCGAGAGCGAGAACGGACTCGAGTGCGGTTCGGATCTGATCCTGATTCAGATCCTTTCCAGCCGGCGGGCAGACGGTGAATCCGCATACCGAGGACTGCTCCAGCGCCTTCAGCGCATCCTGAGTTCCGGTTTTGGCCTTGAGCCACGCGATGGTGTCTTTCATCGCCGCCAGCACCGCGTCGATGTCGGTCTTGAGGATGCCGACGAGCAGTTGTGCCTTCACGTTGTGGATCTCGTCGACCACGAATTCGAGGAGCTCGCGCACCTCGCCGTCGGTCATCTCCCAGCCTTCGCCGGTGCTGCCGGGAATCAGGAAGCCCCCCACTGCCGGGTGCATGTATTTCAGGTGCGCCCGCATTCGTTGCTTGTCGATCGAACCATCGCTCGCGTAGTGGGTGAGCGAAGGGCACCAGAGCAGCGGAATGCCTTTCGGAAAGAACCGCTCGATCAACGCCTGTCGTTGACCAGTGAAACGAGCCGTCGCGCTATTCATGCTTTCTTCTCCCAGTTATCGATCTGGCTGAATCAATCGGTGACCGCGCCTATACTCGCGCTGGACACGACCTTGGCGTACTTGGCGAGCACTCCGCGCGTATAGCGGGGCTTGGGCGGCTGCCATGCCGCGCGTCGGCGCTCGAGCTCGTCGTCGGATATGTTTACCCGGAGGAGTAGCTGGTGAGCGTCCATCGTGACCGAGTCACCTTCCTGCACCAGCGCGAGACCCCCGCCCACCGCCGCCTCTGGCGCGACGTGGCCAACAACCAGGCCCCGCGTCACGCCGGAAAAGCGGCCGTCCGTGATCAGTCCGACGGAGTCACCGAGGCCCTCACCGACCAGGGCCGATGTGGGCGACAGCATCTCGCGCATCCCGGGCCCACCTTTCGGGCCCTCGTAGCGGATGATCACGACATCGCCAGCCTTGATCTTCTTTCCGAGGATGGCATCGATGCACGCTTCCTCCGAATCGAAAACGCGGGCGGGACCGGTGATCTTCGGATTCTTCAAACCGGTAGTCTTCGCCACTGCGCCCTCGGTGGCCAGATTCCCCTTGAGGATCGCGAGATGGCCCTCCTTGTAGACGGGATTGTCCCACGACCGGATGACGTCCTGCGTCTTCGGAGGAATGGCGGGTACGTCCTTCAACACCTCTTCAATAGTCTGGCCGGTGATGGTCAAGCAGTCGCCGTGCAGTCGGCCATTGGCGAGCAGGATCTTCATTACCTGGGGAATGCCGCCCACCTTGTGCAGGTCAACGGTGGCATAGCGGCCGGACGGCTTGAGATCGCACAGGACTGGCGAGCGCTTTCGGATATCTTCGAAGTCGTCGATGGTGAGCGGGACTTCCGCCGCATGGGCGATCGCCAATAGATGCAGTACCGCATTCGTGGAGCCGCCGGTTGCCATCGTCACCGTGATCGCATTCTCGAGCGACTTGCGGGTGATGAGCTGACGCGGCAGGATCTGCTTCCTGATCGCTTCCACCAATACTTCACCGGATTTGGCGGCGCTGTCCGCCTTTTCCGCATCCTCCTCCGCCATGGTCGACGAATAGGGCAGGCTCAGGCCCATCACCTCGAGCGCGCTGGACATGGTATTGGCGGTGTACATGCCGCCGCAGGAACCGGCGCCGGGGCAGGCGCTGCGTTCGATCCCGAGGAAGTCCTCCGCGCTGATCCGGTTTGCGACGAATTCTCCAACCGACTCGAAGGCGCTCGCGATGGTGAGATCCTTCCCCTTATAGCGGCCGGGCTTGATCGTCCCGCCGTACACATAGATGGCGGGGATGTTCAAGCGCGCCATCGCGATCGCCCCACCCGGCATGTTCTTGTCGCAACTGCCGACCACCAGCACGCCGTCCAGGCTCTCACCGAAGCAGACGGTCTCGATCGAGTCGGCGATCACCTCGCGCGATACAAGCGAACCCTTCATGCCTTCAGTACCCATCGAGATGCCGTCGGAGACCGTGATGGTCCCGAACATCTGCGGCATGCCCCCCGCAGCTTGGATCGCCTCTTCGGCGCGCTCGGCCAGCGGGTTCAGACCCATGTTGCACGGCGTGACCGTGCTCTGGCCGTTGGCGATTCCGACCATGGGCTTGTCGAAATCGCCGTCCCGGAACCCCATGGCCCGGAGCATTGAGCGATTCGGGGCGCGCTTCACCCCTTCCGTGACTTCCCGGCTGCGCAGGTTATATGGCATGGTGCAGTCCTCCCTTTTTTGGATCCCAGCAGTTCAGCGGGATCAGTCGATCGCTCGAACCTTCGATGACACCCGCCGCCGCGCGGACTATTTCTGCTGCCTCACCTTGTCGATCTCAGCGTAGGTCTGCTTGACCAGATCTTCTCCGACCTCCTTCGAGTACTTGTCCACCACCGGCTTTGCCTTCGCCCGCATCTTCGCTATTTCCGCCGGCGGGATTTCGTTGAACGCCATGCCCTTGGCCTGCAGTTCTTTCAGCACTTTCGCGTTGGCGTCTCGGGTCGTCTTGCGCTCATAGTCGCGTGCCTCGGCGCATGAATCCTGCAGGATCTTCCTCTCGTCCGGGGTCAGCTTGTCCCAGAATTTCTTCGACACCATGACCACCGCCGGCGCATAGGCATGCTTGGTGGCGCTCACATATTTTTGGACTTCGTTGAACTTGGACGTGTAGATGATCTGATAAGGATTCTCTTGCGCGTCGATCGCTTTCGTTTCCAAAGCGGTGTACACCTCGGTCATGGCCATGGGAACCGCGTTCGCACCGAGCGTATTGAACAGATCTGTGTAGACCGGATTCTGCATGGTGCGGATTTTCAGGCCCTGAAGATCATCCGCCTTGGCTATCGGCCGCTTGCTGTTGGTGACGTTGCGGAATCCGTTCTCCCAGTAGCAGAGACCGATCAGGTTCTTGCTGCTGAGCTTGTCGAGCAGACTCTTCCCCACCGGTCCATCGAGGACGGCGTCCGCCTCTTTCTCGTTCTCGAACAAATACGGAAAATCAAACAGCGCATATTCCTTGACGATGCCGACGAGTGGGGCTGACGACACCAGCGTCATTTCCTGTATGCCGCCTTGAGTCGCCGAAATGGTCTGCGCTTCGCCGCCGAGCTGGCCGTCCGAGTACGTTTTCACTTTCATCTTGCCGCCGCTCTTTTGATTGACGAGCTCGGCAAACTTGGTAGCCCCGAGCCCATAGGGATGGTCCTTCGACAGGACATAGCTGAACTTGATATTGCGGTCCGTCACGTCCGCCGCCTGGGCGGACGCACACAGCAACACCGCGGGGATCGTGAGACTCAACAGCAGATGCTTCGCCGGCCTTTCCATCGTTACTCTCCTCACTTCTGGCACATATGATTTTTTAGCTTACGCGCACCTTTCAGGCTCTCCAGCCAGCTCCCACGCGCGTCGTCGCGTCGGGGCTGCCTTTGAACCCGAACCCGGCGAAAGCAGTGTCGCGCTTCGCTTGAGGCACTTGCGCCGTCGAGCTGAAGGACTCCGATCCAATATCGTGCACGTGGAAGAACGGATCAAGTTGTCAGGTTGTCAACTTGTATGATAACCTTACATGTGATACAGAACGACGGGTTTTCTTTGGGGTTGCGAATAGCCTCTCGAGGAAGCAGGACAAATGGACACGAACGACCCGTTCCGCGGCAATGCATTGGGTACCATTCACGAGCCGGTCACGGCGGGCAGCCTGTCGCAGCGGGTAGCCAAGATCCTTTCCCAGAAGATCCGCGGCAACGTGCTGTCGGCGGGCACACGCCTGCCGTCGGAGAACGCGATGGCGCAGCATTTCGAGGTAAGCCGTACCGTCGTCCGCGAGGCGATCGCATCCCTGAAGGCAGAGGGACTGGTAGAGACCCGACAGGGTAGCGGCGGGTTCGTGCGCAAGCCGCCCGCCGTGGCCAGCCTGCAGATCGACGCCCTGACGCAGGAATCGGCGCAGTCGCTGCTCGACCTGATCGAAGTACGTCGAGGCATGGAAGCGGAAACGGCCGCGCTCGCTGCAGCGCGGCGTACCACGAAGCAACTTACCGCAATCAAGCAGGCGCTTTCCCGGATAGAGAAGGCGGTAGCCGCCGGGCGCGACGGGGTGGACGAAGACGTCCAGTTCCATCTGAGCATCGCCGAAGCGACCGGGAATCCGCAGTGGGTAAAGCTCGTGGGCCTCTTTTCCCAGCAGCTTCGTTCGGCCGTCAAGGTGACGCGCGCGAACGAGGCCCGTCGGGCGGAATTCGCGCAGCAGGTTCGCGTCGAGCACGAGGAGATCGTTGCCGCGATTGCGGCACGCGACGCGGATCGCGCCCGTGCCGCGGCAACGGCGCATATGCAACACGCTGGAGAACGCGTCACCGCCGCTGACCAAGAATTCTGGCATGGCGAGGGCGGCGAATTCGCGCGCCATCTGGTGCCAGCGGAGGCAAAAGCCAGGAGCCGCCGCAGCTAGTGGGAGTGCCGAGGATTGCCGCGCGTGCGAGGAATATCCTGATACAGCGTGGCGAGTTCCAGGCAGGCGCCGGTTGCAAGCTGGCCGACCGTGCTCCGGTGTATCTCCTGCCAGGGCGTCTGATTCGTCATCGCGAGCGGCTGCAACGCGCCTCGGCGCCGCACGAGTTCGCTTTCGTCCACGAGAACGTCCAGGCGACGCGTGTTGAGATCGATGCGTACGCGATCACCTGTTTTCAACAGAGCAAGACCACCACCAACGGCCGCCTCCGGGGAAGCATTCAAGACAGAGGGACTGCCCGATGTGCCGCTCTGACGCCCGTCGCCGACACATGGTAACGACGTGATCCCGCGCTTGATGAGGGAAGTCGGCGGCCGCATGTTCACCACTTCCGCCGATCCCGGATAGCCCACCGGACCGCAATTGCGGATGAAGAGCACGCAGTGTTCGTCGATGTCCAGGGCAGGATCATCGATGCGCTCGTGATAGTCTTCGGGCCCGTCGAAGACGATGGCCCGCCCTTCCAGCGCGTTCTCGTCGCCGGGACGACTGAGGTAGCGCTCGCGAAAGCTCGCATCGATCACCGATGTCTTCATCACCGCCGAGTCGAACAGGTTGCCGGAGAGCACCAGAAACCCTGCCTTCTCCATGAGCGGCCGTGCGTAGCTGTAGATAACATCGCCGTCCGGCGCTGGCACAGCGGTGTGATTCTCTCCGAGAGTGCGTCCGCTGACGGTGAGCGCGTCGCCGTGAAGCTTGCCGGCGCGCAGCAGCTCTCCGACCACCACCGGAATGCCGCCGACGCGATGAAAGTCTTCGCCGAGGTATTCTCCGGCTGGTTGGCAGTTCACCAGCAGCGGGATGTCGTGGCCGATGCTCTGCCAGTCGTCGAGACTGAGCGGCACGCCTATATGCCGGGCAATGGCGATGAGGTGAGGCGGGCCGTTACTCGATGCGCCGATGGCCGATGCGACGACGATGGCATTCTCGAAGGCCTTCCGCGTCATGACCTTGTTCGGCGTAAGCTCCTCCTCCACCATGTTGACGATGCGATGCCCCGTCGCGTAGGCCATCTGGCCGCGCTCGCGGTGAGGCCCGGGTATGGCCGCACAGCCCGGCAGCGACATGCCCAAGGCCTCGGCGATCCCGTTCATGGACAATGCCGTGCCCATGGTATTGCAGTGACCGACGCTGGGCGCGGCGGCGGCAGCGCGCTCCATGAACTCCTCGTAATCGATCTCGCCCGCGGCGTAGAGCTGACGGTTGTACCAGATGACGGCGCCGGAACCGGTGCGCTTGCCCTGGAACCAGCCGTTCAGCATGGGTCCGCCGGAGAGCACGATGGCGGGCAGGTTCACCGTCGCCGCTGCCATCAGGCAGCTCGGCGTGGTCTTGTCGCAGCCGGTCGTGAGGACTACGCCGTCGAGGGGATAACCGTAGAGAACCTCCACCAGCCCCAGGTACGCGAGATTGCGATCGAGTCCGGCGGTGGGCCGCTTGCCGGTTTCCTGCAACGGGTGCACGGGAAACTCGATGGGGACGCCGCCTGCATCACGGATTCCATCCTTGATCCGCGCAGCCAGTTCCAGATGATGGCGATTGCAGGGGACGAGATCGCTGCCCGTCTGGGCGATGCCAATGATGGGGCGTCCCGATTGCAGCTCCTTGCGGGTGAGTCCGTAGTTGAGATAGCGCTCCAGGTAGAGCGCGGTCATGTCGGGATAATGCGTGTCGTTGAACCAGAGCTGGCTGCGGCGCTGCTTCTGCTCGCTCATCGTTAACTCCTCCTTTCCTAGGGTTCTTGCGTACTAGGGTTTTTTCTTTACCTTGTCGATTTCGGCATAGGTCTGCTGCACCAAGTCCGCTCCGATCTCCTTCGTGTACTTGTCCACCACCGGCTTCACTTCTTCCCGCAGCTTTGCCATCTCAGCCGGTGGAAGTTCGTTGAAAGCCATCCCCTTCGCCTTCAGATCCGCCAGCACCTTGGCGTTCGCTTCGCGGCTCAACTTGCGCTGGAAATTCCGTGCTTCAATGCAGGACTCCTGCAGGATCTTTCTGTCGTCCGGGCCGAGTTTGTCCCAGAACTTCTTCCCCGCAACCACCACGTACGGCGCATACGCGTGCCGCGTCGCGCTCAGATACTTCTGCACGTCCTCGAACTTGGAGGCGTAGATGATCTGGTAGGGATTTTCCTGGGCGTCGATTGCCTTCGTTTCTAACGCGCTGTACACCTCGGTCATGGCCATCGGCACCGCGTTTGCGCCGAGCGTGTTGAAAGTGTCGATGTAGACGGGACTCTGCATTGTCCGGATCTTCAACCCCTTGAGATCGTCGGCCTTCGCGATCGGACGCTTGCTGTTGGTGACATTTCGGAACCCGTTCTCCCAGTAGCACAGGCCGACCAAATCTTTTTCGGCCAACTTGTCGAGCAGCTTTCTTCCCACAGGCCCGTCGAGCACTGCGTCCGCTTCCGCCTCGTTGGCAAAGAGGAAAGGCAGATCGAACAACGCGAACTCCTTCACAAGTGGAACGAGCGGCGCCGACGACGGGATCACCATGTCCTGCACGCCGCCCCGTGTTGCCGAAATCATCTGCGCTTCGGATCCCAATTGCGTCGCCGGATAATTCTTGAGCTTGATCTTGCCGCCACTCTTCTCGCTGACGAGCTGGACGAACTTGTTCGCCCCCTGCCCGAGCGGGTGCTCCTCCGCGATTCCGTATCCCAGCTTGTACGTTTGGGCGCTCGCGTACGGGGCTGACAAGGTCCCGGCAGCAAGGATTGCGGCGATGCAAAAGTTCGTCAGAGTGCGGTTGATTGGCCGATTCATAAAACTCCTCCGTGGAATCCGAATGCGTGACGAGAACTTCTTCACCGCTCTCCGCGTGGTCGCGAAATGTTGTCTGTGGTCTCTTACTTGCCCCAGCGCATGACCAAGGGGTTGAGACGACGCGCCGTTTCGATCAGGCTTGCGCGCGTCGCCGGGTTGAGCGCCGGAAACGGATGGCGCGGCGCTTCCGAAGCGATGATTCCGCCCTCCTTCATCAACGCCTTGCATGCGAGGAGTCCGCACTGCCGGTTTTCATGGTTGATGAGGGGCAGCCAGCGCTGATAGCCCGCAGCGGCCTCGTCCCGCCGGCCGGCATGGAAATCCTCGAATATGGGCCGCAAGCCGTCCGGATATGCACCTCCACTCATGCATCCGGTGGCGCCGGCCTCGAGATCGGGATACATCGTGATCGCCTCCTCGCCGTCCCACGGACCTTCGATCGCATCCCCGCCGATCCGAATGAGCTCGCGCAGCTTCGCGGCCGCCTGCGCTACCTCGATCTTGAAGTACGCGACGTTGGGGATATCCTTCGCCATGCGCGCGAGAAATGGCACAGGCAGCGGCGTGCCGCTCACCGGCGCATCCTGGATCATGATTGGAATGTCGATCGCGTCCGAGACGGTGCGAAAGAACTCGTAGATCTGCGTCTCGGGAACTCGGATCGTCGCCCCGTGATAAGGCGGCATCACCATCACCATGGACGCTCCCATGTCTTGGGCGCGTCGGCTGCGCGCAGCGCAGATCCGCGAACCGAAGTGCGTGGTGGTCACAATGATGGGCACGCGACCCGCAACGTGCTCGAGAATGGTCTTCGTCAGCAGCTCGCGCTCGTCGTCGGCTACGGCGAACTGCTCGGAGAAGTTCGCGAGGATGCAGATTCCGTTCGAGCCCGCATCGATCATGAAGTCGATGCAGCGCTTCTGGCTCTCCAGATCGAGCTCGCCCCGCTCCGTGAACGTGGTCGGTGCCACGGGGAATATACCCTTGAACCGCGCCGCTTTGGTCGCACTCATGGACACCTCGTCATCGCGTTGAACACACTAACTTCCTGGTCGCTTGAAATGCAGGAAAGCACTGCCCACCCGATACGGCGCGAATGTCACGTCAAAGGCGAAACCAGCCTGCTCGAAAAGCGCCTGCACCTGCTCCTTCAGTGCCGAGCGTCGCGCCTGAGTGAGCACTGCGAGATTCGCCTCGTCCAACTCGATGACGACACCGTCCGCACGCACGCGGCAGCGGACGGTCTGGGGCCGGAGTTCGCGATCGACGAGACGTTCGCTCTCGTGCACCTGTCCAAGCATGGCCGGATCGATGGCGATACCGGTCTCGATGCGGCTCGACAGACACGGGGACGCCGGCAGGTTGGCGAGATCGCCGAGCCCGAGATGCCGTGCGATGGCGCGCACGCCGCGCTTGTCGATGTCCGCCTCGATGTACGGATGGCGCACCCCATGCTCCTTCGCCGCGATCAGGCCTGGTCGATACTCACCGAGGTCATCGAGATTGGTACCCGCGACAATGGTGCCTTGCGTGAGCGGCCGGATCGCGTCGTACAGGCTGGTCTTGCAATGGAAACAGCGGTTGACGGGATTCGCAATGTAGCGATCGTTCGCGAACTCGCCTGCGTCGAGGACCGTAAGATTCCAGCCTTCGCGCGCGGCAAATTCGCGCGTGCGCTCCGTGGCTGGGGCGGGCACTGCAGGCGACACCGCATGGAACATGGTCACGACGTTGCCGAGGGTGCGCTTGGCAAAGCTCGCGAGCGTTAGGCTGTCTACGCCACCGCTTACCGCGACCGCCACGCGACCCAAGTCCTGGAGGCGCGCTCCCAGGATTTCAAGCCGCGCTGCGACGGTTTCAGCAAGCCGGTATTGCTCGATCATTCGCATCTCGCGGGGCAAGGAAAGATAAGGGGGAGTTATCCCGCACCGGAACCCGAGCGATTCTCCTCAGAAAACGCTTTCCGGAGCGAAATCCTTCAGAAGGTGCTCGGCCTCCTGATGACTGCCGAGCACTGGATCGAGCCTGCCATCCGCGCCGAACTTGAGCGGCTCCGGCTGGCCGACAATCTCATAGCGGCCCGGATCGGCGCGGACGTGCTCCATCAGCGGCTCGGAAACCTGGATATCGATGAGGTCGAGGGTGTTGCGGATGCGCACGATCTTCGTGTCGAGGGGTTTCACGCGAACCACCGTCTTCACCGCGAGACGGATCGCTTCCTCGTCGGTGTTCATGATCATCGGGATGCAGGCACCGTCGAGAAAGGCGCTCGCGATCACGTTGGCGTAGGAGATCGGAACATCCATTTCTTTGTACAGTCGCATCGTGGTGACGTCCGCCAACCCGATGCCGCAGGCGTTGCCATGAGTTTCCGGCGTGAGACCGAGCACTACGATCTTCTTCACCAGCGGTTTCATGTCCCAGGGCGTGAAGCGGAGGTTGCGGCCGGTCACGTTCGGATCCATCCCGGAGCCGCTGATATTCTTGCCGATCTGCTCGACGATCAGGACATCGATCTCGTCGAAATGGAGGCGCGCCATCAGCTCCTTTGCCCTGGCCTGCAGGATCGGCTCGCGCTCGAACACCTGCTCCGCCGGAACCGCCTCGATGATGGCCGTCTCCTCGTGCGCGTTCTCCACCATCCCTACGCCGAGCAGGAAGTTCTTCTTCGACATGATGAACCGCGCCGTCTTCGGCAGCACCTCGCCGAAGGCAGGCATGCCCAGCGTGTGCAGTTCGGTGGCGCCGATGATTTTGCCCATGCCGATGGTGAGCATCTTCACGATGCCGCTCTCGATGGCCGCGCGGTAATTGGTGTGCGGCTTGATCCGGCAAACGAGCGCAATACCGTCGGCGGCGGCGGCGAGCTTGTCCATATAGATGGGCATGCCGTCCAGCGTCCCGAGCTCGACCACGTCCATCTGCGAGTGCACGGGACAGCCGACGACGTCTTCGGTGATGCCGTAGCCGGAGAGCACGTCGCGCTGACCTTCGGCGGTCGCACCGCCGTGGCTGCCCATGGCCGGAAAGATGAAGGGTTTGGCACCGAGGGCCTTCAGCTCCGCGATCACCTGCGTGACGCACTTGCCGATGTTGGCAATGCCGCGGCTGCCACAACCCACCGCGATGGTCATGCCGGGCTTCACCTTGGTGCGCACTTCGGGCCGCTTGAACTGCTCGACGACCACTGCGCTCACATCGGCAATGGTGGGTGCATCGAACTTCTGCCGCACGTGCACCATCTTTGGAAGCGGGACTTCGAATCCACCCGCGATGTTGACTTCGAGCCGATCGCCAATCATTTCTCGTCCTCCACCCAGTGCGTGCATCCTATCCCCAAACCCGGCGCTCTTGCGACATGTCGGACAGGACCGACCATCCGACTGGCTGACGCCTCGGTGGTCGAAATCACCTGCCGACGTAGGCGACCACGCGCTGCTTCTGCTCTCCGAGTTTCTCGACGCCGAGCGTCATGACATCTCCCACCTCGAGAAAACGCGGCGGCTTCATGCCCATGCCTACACCGGGCGGCGTGCCCGTGGTGACGATGTCTCCCGGCATGAGCGTCATGACCTCGCTCAAGTAGACCAGGATCTGCACGCAGTTGAAGATCATCGTCCGCGTGTTGCCGGTCTGCATTCTCTTGCCGTTGAGGTCCAGCCAGATCCCCAGGTTCTGCACGTCGCCGACTTCGTCGCGGGTGACGAGATAAGGTCCGACCGGACCGAAGGTATCGAAGCTCTTCCCCTTGTCCCACTGACCTCCCCGTTCCAGCTGGAAGTTGCGCTCGGAGACATCGTTGACGACACAGAAACCCGCCACGTGCTCCAGCGCGCTCGCCTCGGACACGCTCTGAGCCTTGGTTCCGATCACCATCGCGAGCTCGACCTCCCAGTCCATCTTGGTCGAGCGTTTCGGTTTCACCACCTCGTCGTAGGCGCCACAGATGCACGCGGTTGCCTTCATGAAGACCACGGGCTCCACGGGGATCGCCATGCCCGCCTCTTTCGCATGGTCGGAGAAGTTGAGCCCGATCGCGATGAACTGACCCGCGCGCGCAATCGGCACACCGAGCCGGGGATTCCCTGCCACGAGTGGGAGTTGACGCGCGTCGAGCCCCTGCAAGCGCTTGAGTCCAGCCGGCGAAATGGCGTCGTTGTCGATGTCGCTGACGACGCCCGAGAGATCGCGGATCTTTCCGTCCGCGTCGAGGACGCCCGGGCGCTCCTGCCCCGGGGGACCATACCGCAAGAGTTTCATTGCTCTCCTCCTTTTTTCTCTGCCCTGTCGCTGCGACCAAGCGCACGGACTCGAAGCTTCGAGTGTCGGCTTCAGCGAACGGTCAAGTGATGACCGAGATCTGCCAAGGCACGAATTCGTTCTGCCCGTAGCCGTGCAGCTCGCTTTTCGATTTCTTGCCCGATGCGCAGTCGAGCATCATCTGGAAGAAGCGGGCGCCGACCTCGTGAATGGTCGCGCTGCCGTCGACGATCTCGCCGCAGTTGATGTCCATGTCTTCCTCCTGCCGCGCCCACAGCGCGCTATTGGTCGCCAGTTTGAGCGACGGCGAAGGCGCACAGCCGTATGCGGAGCCGCGGCCCGTGGTGAAGCAGATCATGTTGGCGCCACCTGCCACCTGACCGGTGGCCGACATCGGGTCGAAGCCTGGCGTATCCATGAACACGAGTCCCTTCGCCGTGACGTGCTCCGCATATTCGTACACGTCGATGAGATTGGTAGTGCCGCCTTTGGTCACACCGCCGAGCGATTTCTCCAGCACCGTGGTGAGGCCGCCGGCCTTGTTGCCCGCGGACGGGTTGTTGTTGAGCTCCGCATTGTTGCGTCCGCAGTAGTCGGCCCACCAGTGGAAGCGCTTGATCAGCTTCTCGCCGACTTCGCGAGTCACCGCACGCCGCGTAAGCAAATGTTCCGCACCGTAGATTTCGGGCGTTTCCGAAAGAATCGCCGTACCGCCGCTCTGCACCAGCAGGTCCACCGCAGCGCCCAATGCCGGATTGCCGGAAATGCCTGAATAGCCATCCGACCCGCCACACTGCAACCCCACGACGAGATGGCTGGCCGGAACTGCTTCACGCGTCACCTCGTTGGCCTTGGGCAGCATCTCCTTGATGAGCGAGATGCCGTGGGCCACGGTCTTTGCCGTACCGCCGGTTTCCTGGATCGTGAAGGCGCGCAAGCGATCGTGCTCGAGCATGCCATGCGCCTGGAGGATGCCGCCGATCTGATTCGTCTCACAGCCCAGCCCGATGATGAGCACCGAAGCGAAATTGGGATGAAGTGCGTAGCCCGCGAGCGTGCGACGCAGTACGGTCAACCCTTCTCCGTCCGGGTCCACCGCGCAACCGAAGCTGTGGGTCAATGCGACGACGCCATCCACGTTGGGGTAGTCCGCCAGAACCTCGGGGTGGATGTCGCGCCGGAAATAATCCGCGACGGCCCGCGCGGCAGTGGTCGAACAGTTCACGCTGGTCAGGATGCCGATGTAGTTGCGTGTCGCCACACGCCCGTCAGCGCGGACGATGCCCTGGAACGTGGCCGGATTCGCCGTCATCTGGGTCGGCTTGGCGTCGGCACAGAAAGCATAGTCGCGCTCGAACTCGGCCATGCTCATGTTATGGGTGTGGATGTGCTGACCGGGCTCGATGTCCTGGCTGGCAACGCCGATGATCTGGTTGTACCGACGCACCGGCGTACCCGCGGGGATGTGTCGAGTCGCCACCTTGTGGCCGGGCGGCACGAGGCCAACCACTTTCAGATTCTCATCGGGGAGCGATGTGCCGCCAACCAGTTGGTGGCGTGCGATCACGACGTTGTCGTTGGGATGAAGGCGAATGACCGGCGATGGCGCCGGTCGCCCCTCATCCACGTGCGTCGCCTCCCAGGACCGTTCCTCATAGGCATGCATGGTTTCTTCCTCCGTCAGCTCCGAAAATCACTTCTGCTTTCGCACCTTGTCTATTTCGGCGTACAGCTCCTTCACGAGAGACTCGCCGACCTCCTTGGTGTACTTGTCCACGACCGGCTGGACCTTCTGCCGCATCCTTGCGAGTTCCTGGGGAGAGATGACGGTCACTTCCATGCCCTTGGCTTTCAGGCTCTGCAGGGACTTCTCGTTCAGCTCCCGGCTCACCTTGCGCTGGTAGAGTCTCGCCTCTGTCGCGGATTCCTGCAAGATCTTCTGCTCGTCTGGCGCGAGCTTGTCCCAGAACTTCTTGCTGACCAGCAGCACGAGCGGCGTGTAGTTGTGCTTGGTCACGCTCAGGTACTTCTGCACTTCGTAGAACTTGGCGACTTCGATCGAATTGAACGGGTTTTCCTGTCCATCCACTGCCTTCTGCTCAAGGGCCGTATAGAGCTCCGGGAACGGCAGCGGTATGGCGTTGGCGCCCAGCGCGTTGAAAGTATCGATGGCAACCGCATTCTGCTGAACGCGGATCTTCAGTCCCTGCAGATCTTCCAGTTTGGCGACAGGGCGCTTGCTGTTGGTCAGCTGCCTGAAACCATGCTCGAAGTACGCTAGCCCGATCAATCCCTTCTCCGGCAGGCGCGTAAGGAGTTGCGTACCGACCGGCCCGTCGAGAACCGCATCCGCCTCTTTCTCGTCGTTGAAGAGGAAGGGAAAGTCCAGCACTGCATACTGCTTGATCAATCCCACCAGTTGCGGCGTGCCCATGGCCGACATTTCTATCGTTCCGCCCTGCATGGACGAAACCACCGCGATCTCCCCACCCAGCGTCGCTCCCGCGTAGATCTTGACCTTGATCTTGCCACCGCTTTTCTGGGTAACGAGCTCCGCGAACTTCTTCGCTCCGAGGCCATGCGGATGGTCGATGTCGTAGAGCACCGCGTATTTAATAGTGCGGTCCTTAATATCGGCCGCGAGGCTGCCCCCGATTCCCGTCCCGAGAAGGAAGCCCACCACAACGAAGCCGACCAATGCTTGCCTGAGATGCCCCATCATCGCGCTCCTCTCCTAAAGGACTCGAAATGATCTACGCAGCGGAAACGGGCGCCAGCCGGCTGGCGTTGAGCAGGATCCGGCGCGCAGCGCAGGCCGCGCCAAACCCGTTGTCGATGTTCACCACCAGCATGCCCTGCGCGCAACCGCAGAGCGCCGAGAAGAGAGCCGTCTCGCCGGCGCGCGCGACGCCGTAGCCGATCGACGTCGGCACCGCGATCACGACACCAGGCACCAGACCGCCGAGCACACTGAAGAGCGCGCCTTCCATGCCGGCGACCGCAACGATCAACGCATAGCGCCGCAGCGTCTCCACCTGATCCATCAACCGCCACAATCCGGCGACGCCGACATCAGCGATCTCGTCGCTTGCGAGACCAAAGAAACGCAGCGTGCGCGCCGCCTCACGGGCCACGGCGAGATCGCTGGTGCCGGCGGTCACGATCGCGATACGGGCAGGGCCATCGGTGCGCGGACATTTGCCGAACCAGGCCGTGCGCGAAAGTGGGTCGTAGTCGAGATCGAACGCGACCTCGCTTCGCTGTTCCGGCGACATGCGCGTCAGCAGGACCGGATGCCCGCGGCTGCGCGCCTGCTCGAG
The DNA here is from genome assembly GCA_963747225.1 of uncultured beta proteobacterium. Lineage (GTDB taxonomy): Bacteria > Pseudomonadota > Gammaproteobacteria > Burkholderiales > JAEUMW01 > JAEUMW01. Next base: position 34,937 of record CAVVES010000001.1, read on the forward strand.
CAACCCACGGATCTGCTCGATCGTCTTGCCGGTGCACAGCATGGCTTCGGGCAAGCCGGTGCGCGCTTCGCGCTCGAAATCGAAGCGGATCTCGCTCATCCCGCGCGCCGTATCGTTCATGCGTCCTCGCTTCGTGCTACGACAGTACGTTCGGCATTGCTACGCCGCGCACTGCGTTCTGCGTGGGAAGACACTGCACGCACTTCTTCGATGTCGGTCTTGGCGGTCGTGCGCCCGTCCGGACGCACCACCCGCTTCACGCGCAGGCTGGCCGCCTCGACCTCGCTACGCACGAGCACGCTGCGCTCTTCCAGCCGCCACCGCAGACCGATCGTCGAGGTCTCGATGAAGCACCGGCTGCGCACTTCATCGATGGATGCCGGCGCACAGAGCAACTGGACGCGCTGCACGATCCGTCCCTTCTTCCCGAATACCGCGGAAACCGTGACGTTGAAAACATCCGGCAACTCACGCAGATGGTCGATCGCAAGCGCGAGATCCTCGGATGTCTGATCGTCGATGTCGAAGCTCACCACGGCGACTCTGTCGCGGCCAAGTGAATCTTCGTGAGCGGTTTCGAGGGCAAGCAGGCGCAGGAGGTTTGCGCGATCCGGCAATTCGCGCGTGCCGAGACCGTGACCGCTACGCAGCATCCGGCCGGTCGCGCCGGTTCGCGATGCAGGCGCGAGATAGCGCAGGATCGCGGCCCCGGTCGGCGTCACGCGCTCGCCGGAGATACCGTCGTCGATCATCTCGAAACCTGCCAGTAGCCGAACGGTCGCGGGTGCTGGCACCGGCAGCGCGCCATGGGCCGTTCGAATCGTACCGCTGCCGAGCGGAAGCGGTCCCACCGACCACGACGCCTGACCGATGCGCGCGATCAGCCAGGCGGCGCCAACGATATCGGCAATCGAATCCCAGTCCGCAAGCTCGTGGAAATGCACGTCGTCGGCCGCGACACCATGGACCGCCGCCTCTGCTTCGGCGAGCAGCGTGAAGATGCCGAGCGCGTGGGTCTTCACCGCCGGTTCGACGAGACATGCGGCAAGCCTCGTTCGAATCTCGCGGAACGCGCTGCTATCGTGCGTATCGTGCGCGCTGCCGTGAACATGATACCCATGCCCGGTTGCGTGCCGATGCGAGGAATGCGCGTGCTGGTACGCTGCCTCGTGTGGCGACGCAAGCGTGAATCGGCGTCCCGCAATCGCCTGTTGCCGATGCCGGCTCAATCGCGGCTCCCAGCCCGCGGGCAGCCCGCACTGACCAAGCGCAACATTGAGATCGGCCTCCCATTCAGGCCACGCGTCCAGCACGGCAGCGATGAACATGTCGCCCGCAATGCCGCCGACCGGGTCGAGGTGGATATGCATATCAGCTGGGCGCGCGCGTTGGGCGAAACGAAATGCGGGCGTCCACGCAGATCACGCCGAAGCTTTCCCGTCCACTCGCCGCGGAACGGGAGTCGGGCTATCGTCGCGCAGCACTGGGGGGAGAAGCGCCGCCGGAAAATCCTGATAGCACACCGGGCGCAGGAAACGCCGGATGGCGAGCGTTCCCACAGAAGTCGTGCGGCTGTCGGAGGTTGCCGGAAAGGGTCCGCCATGCACCATGGCATGGCTCACTTCCACGCCGGTCGGCCAGCCATTCACGAGCACGCGCCCGGCCTTGCGCTCGAGCGTGGGCAGCAGGGCACGCGCGTAGTCGATATCCGCATCGTCCATGTGCAATGTGACCGTCAACTGACCTTCCATATGCTCGAGCAACTCGCGCATTGCATTCACGTCGGGGCAGCGGATCAGCACCGACGACGCGCCGAAGACTTCCTCCTTGAGCGCTTCATCTGCGAGGAAGCTGCGCGCATCCGTCGTGAACAGGGCGGACTGGCCAAGATTGGCACCGCCGCCTGTCTGCCCGCGCGCGACGGTCTTGACCTCGGGGCGGGAAGCGAGCCGCTCCACGCCGCTCTGGTAGGCCTTGTAGATCCCGGGCGTGAGCATGGTCGCGGGCGGACTTGCGCCGAGCGCGGTAGAGGCAACCGCGACGAAGTTATCGAGTTCACCGCCCTCCTCTGCCAGCACCAGTCCCGGGTTCGTGCAGAACTGCCCAGCGCCGAGCGTCAACGACGCGACAAAACCTTTGGCGAGCTGCTCGCCCCGTGCCGCCAGCGCCGCCGGCAGCACGAGCACGGGGTTGATACTGCTCATCTCCGCATACACCGGAATCGGCTCGGGTCGCTCGGCAGCGATGCGAACCAACGCGAGCCCGCCGCCGCGGGATCCGGTGAAACCGACGGCCTTGATTCTGGGATCGGCAACCAACGCTCCGCCCAGCCAGTTGCCCACCCCGTAAAGCATGGAGAAGACGCCTTCGTGCAGGCCGCACTGCGCAACCGCCGCTTCGATGGCACGCCCGACCAGCTCCGACGTGCCCGGATGCGCGGGATGCGCCTTCACCACCACGGGGCAGCCGGCTGCTAACGCGGAGGCGGTATCGCCGCCCGCAACCGAAAACGCGAGCGGAAAGTTGCTCGCACCGAACACGGCCACCGGGCCCAGGGCGATCTGACGCAGGCGCAGATCGGAGCGCGGCAATGGTTTGCGATCCGGCAGCGCCAGATCGACGCGTAGATCTAGCCAGCTTCCTTCACGGACGACGTTGGCAAAGAGACGCAGCTGACCCACCGTGCGGCCACGCTCGCCTTCGAGCCGCGCCCGCGGCAAACCCGACTCCAGCATCGCACGCTCGATCAGTTGGTCGCCGATATCGAGGATGCGCTGCGCGATGGTTTCGAGGAAGCGCGCGCGCTCTTCGAGGCCGGTGTCGCGGTATGCGTCGAAGGCCTTCCACGCCAGGGCGCAGGCGCGCTCCAGATCGGCCGCTTGCGCGCCTCCGTAGGCCGGGTCGAGCTCCGCGCCGGTCGCCGGGTCCACGCCGCGAAAAGCCGCTTCCTTGCCGCGCACCGCGGCACTGCCAATGAGCATCTCACCTGTCAGAGCCACGAATCATTCCCTCCTGCGATGCTTCTCAAAAGAGCCCGCGCTCGCGCAGGTTCCGCATCAGCGCGAGCACGCCGAAATCCCAGGGCGCGACCTGATCGCTGCAGCTTACCCGGTTTACCAGCTTGCCCAGCCCGCGACAGTGGATCGAGACGATGTCGCCCACCTTGTGCGTAAAGCCCTCACCGGGATGGTCGCGATCCTTGGTCGGGGCAAACATGGTTCCCACGAACAGCACCAGACCATCGGGGTACTGGTGATTGGCATTGATCGTCTGCGCGGCGAGGTCGAGCACATCCCGGCTGATCCTGCCCATGGAACTGATCTCGCTCAGAGTGAAGCCGTCCGGGCCGGTGACATCGACCGTCAGCTCCTCCGTGCGCACATGGTCGATACTGTATGTCTCATCGAGCAGCCGAATGAAGGGCCCGAGCGCGCACGACGCGTTGTTGTCCTTGGCCTTCCCCAGCAGGAGAGCGCTGCGCCCTTCAAAGTCGCGCAGATTGACATCGTTGCCGAGGGTTGCGCCGACAACCTCGCCGCGCGAATTGACGACCAGCACGACCTCTGGCTCTGGGTTGTTCCATACCGACTTCGGATGCAAACCGATGTCGGCGCCGAAACCGACCGCGGACATCGGTTGAGACTTGGTGAACACCTCGGCGTCCGGCCCGATGCCGACCTCGAGATACTGCGACCAGAGTCCATGGGCGGACAGCGCCGATTTGAGCCGCGCAGCGTCTTCCGATCCCGGGCGAATCTCGGCGAGGTCCGTGCCGATCTCGGCCACCAGGCTTTCGCGCACGGTGGCCGCCTTGCCTGGGTCGCCCCGGCACTGTTCTTCGACCACCCGCTCGACGAGGCTGGACGCGAACGTAACGCCGGCGGCCTTGATCGCCTGCAGATCGATTGGTGCGAGGAGCCAGGGGGATTTTGGGTTGCGCTCCTGGACGAAGCTGTTTGCGAGGAGTTCGGCAACGCTTCCGAGGCGGCGATCGAGTTTGCAGGCGCGCACGGCCTTGAGGGGGTCATCAGCTTCCAGCAGGGCCGCCATGGTTGGCGCGCTGCGGCTCAAATCGAAGACGCCGTCTTTCCGCACGACCACCGGGCTCGGACCCCGCTCGCCCGGGACCCAGGCCCGTCCGAGCAGCGTGCCGGCTGTGCCGTCGTGAGGCAAGCACGAGCGAGGATCAACCGATTGTTCCATAACCATCCCTCCGCCCAGGTTTCTGTGCCCGGTGGCAACGCGGATCTCTCCATCGTAATGGCGTCCGCACGAGACCGGCGGCTGGCGTGCCGGTTCGTATTCGACCGTCCCTTGAGTCTTGATAGGATAGTCGCTTTGGAAGCGCTCGTGGGCCAACTTTCTGAGTCCGCCGGCCAACCCACGTCGACGCAACTGCGCCGCAGAATGCGCGCGGTTGATGTTTCTGCTTCAGCTGGATCGGTCCGCGAGACTATACTTTGGGGTCGCTCACGGTGACGATGGGCAGGGGGCGCCCACCCGCGTCCTCTTCCCGCTTCAGATCATCCATACCAACAAAGACCAAAGACAGAGGAGAGACCCCCATGACCATCCACTTTCGACGCGCATTGGCGACCCTTGTTGCCGTCGGCCTGTTGTTGCCGCTCGCCACGAGCCGCGCCGCCGACATCAAGGATCGCACCTTCAGGATCGCCGTCGTTCAAGTCGCGGAGCATCCGTTCAGCATGGGCGCGCAGAAGTTGGCCGATCTGATCAACGCCAAGAGCGGCGGCAAGATGAAGGCGAAGGTCTACACGGGTGGGACGCTCGGCGGCGACGCCCAGGTCATCTCATCGCTGCAGGGTGGCACCATCGACGTCACCGTGGTCAGCACTGGTCTCCTACAGGGGATGGACAAGGAATTTGGGCTGTTCTATCTGCCGCTCGTGTTCGAGGATGTGCGCGAGGCTGATGCCGTTCTGGACGGCCCCCTAGGACAGAAGTTGTTGGACAAGCTTCCCGAGAAGCGCCTCATCGGACTCTGCTATTGGGAGCACGGCTTCCGCAACGTGACCAACAGCAAGCGGCCGATCGCGAAGTGGGAAGACATCCAGGGATTGAAGATTCGCGTCATCCAGATCCCGATCTTCGTCGACATCTTCAACGGCCTCGGCGCGAACGCCGTGCCGATGCCTTTCCCCGAGCTGTACACCGCACTCGAGACGAAGGCGGTGGACGGTCAGGAGAACGCGCTCGCGACGATCGAAACCGCCAAGTTCAACGAGGTGCAGAAGTACCTCTCTACGACCCGCCACGTCTACGATCCGCTCGTCGTGCTCTTCAGCAAGAAGACGTGGGATCAACTTTCCAACGACGAGCGCAAGATCGTCCTCGACTCGGCCATCGAGGCGCGGCCCTACCAGCGGAAGCTGAACCGGGACCGGGAAGCGCAGATCCTGAAGGACATGGCGAGCAAGGGCATGGTGGTGACCGATGTCACGCCCCAGGAGCGAGCGCGCATGCGCGAGCATCTCAAGCCGGTGACGGAGAAATACACCAAGGAGTTCGGTGAGCCGCTCGTGAAAGAGCTGAACGCGGAAATCGCGAAAGCGCGCGCGAGCAAGTAATCGATCGGGAGGAACCCATGCGCACAGTCGATCTCCTCAAACCACCCAGCGATCTGCGCGTCCTGATTTCCGCCGGCGCAGCTGGCATCGGCGGCGGAATGGCGCGCGCCTTTCACGAAAGCGGCGCCCGCGTGTACGTGTGCGACATCGACGGCGGCGCCGTGGAGCGCATCGCTGCCGAGCTTCCGGGTCTCCATGCGAGCGTCGCCGACGTGGCCGACCGCGCCCAGGTGGACCGCGTCTTCGCCGACGCGGAGCGCGCACTCGGCGGTCTCGACGTGCTCATTAACAACGCCGGCATCGCGGGCCCCACCGGCGGCATCGACGAGGTCGATCCGGTCGAATGGGAGCGTACGATCGATATCAATCTCAATGGCCAGTACTACTTCGCGCGCAAAGCGGTACCGCTGCTCAAGGCGTCCCAGAACAATCCCTGCCTGATCGCCATCGCTTCGGTCGCGGGCCGCCTCGGCTATGCTTTCCGCACGCCCTACGCCGCGACCAAGTGGAGCATCGTCGGCCTCATCAAGTCGCTTGCGATCGAGCTCGGACCGAGCGGCATTCGCGCCAATGCGCTCCTGCCGGGAATCGTCGAGGGCGAACGCATGAACCGCGTGATCGCCGCGCGTGCCGAGACCATCGGCGTCGACTTCGAGACCATGCGCGAGCAATACCTCGGCAAGATTTCCCTGCGGCGCATGGTCACGGTGGAGGACATCGCTGCGATGGCGCTCTTCCTGTGCTCGCCCGGCGCGCGCAACATCACCGGTCAGGCGATCAGCGTCGACGGCAACGTCGAGTACCTATAGTCACGCTACGGAGGAGATTCCAAATGGCTAAGCCGCAAAGAAAGGTCATCATCACCTGCGCCGTGACCGGCGCGATCCATACCCCCTCGATGTCGCGGTACTTGCCCGTGACGCCGGATGAAATTGCAGATGCCGCCATCGGCGCTGCGGAGGCCGGCGCGGCGATCCTTCATCTGCACGCGCGCAGTCCCGAGACGGGCCGCCCCACCCAGGACCCGGCGGTGTTTTCCCATTTTCTGCCCCGCATCAAGGCCGAAACGAATGCGGTGGTCAACATCACCACCGGCGGCAGTCCGCACATGACGGTGGAAGAGCGCCTGCAGCCTGCGCTGCGCTTTCAACCGGAGGTCGCATCCCTGAACATGGGCTCGATGAACTTTGGCCTCTACCTCATGCTCAACCGCTTCAAGGAATTCAAGCATTCCTGGGAGCGCGAGCACCTGGAAAAGAGTCGCGACCTGGTGTTCAAGAACACCTTCAGCGACGTGGAGTACATCCTGCGCAGTTGCGGGGACAACGGCACCCGCTTCGAGTTTGAGTGCTACGACATCTCCCATCTCTATAACCTCGCTCATTTCGTCGAGCGGGGATTGGCCAAGCCCCCCTTCTTCGTGCAAAGCGTCTTCGGCCTGCTGGGTGGCATTGGCCCGCATCCGGAAGATTTGATGCACATGAAACGCACTGCCGATCGTCTCTTCGGCGATGAGTACTGTTGGTCGATCCTGGGTGCCGGCGCCAATCAAATGCGGCTCGCAACCATCGGCGCTGCCATGGGCTCCAACGTGCGAGTCGGGCTGGAAGATTCACTGTGGGATGGGCCAGGGCGGCTCGCGGAGAGCAACGCCGCGCAGGTGCGGCGCGTGCGCACCATTCTCGAAGCTCTGTCACTGCAGATCGCCACGCCCGACGAGGCGCGGGACATTCTGTCACTCAAGGGACGGAGTCAGGTTGCGTTCTGAGCGTCGTCCGTGGTGTCGAGTTGAACCGTAACTCGCGACGGCTCACGCCCTCGGCCGTCGGCTCATTGCGATCGGCCATCGATTACTTGCTCGCCTGGCGTTGCTTGTCTATCTCGCCGTAGAACTCTTTCACCAGCGGCTCGCCAAGGCTCGCAGAATACTTCGCGATCACCGGCTTCAGCTTCTCGCGCATACGCTCGCGCTCGGACTCGGGGACGTCGTTTATCTGCATCCCTTGCTTCGCGAGCTCGCCGCGGAGCTTCGCGTTCAGCTCGCGGCTCTGCTGCCGTTCGAACAACGTCGCCTCGCGCGCGGCCTCCTGTAGAGCTTTCTGGTCGGCGGGAGAGAGTTTGTCCCAGGACTTCTTCGAAGCGATCAGCACCAGCACGTCGTAGGCATGCGCGGTCGTCGAGAGGTACTTCTGCACATCGTAGAATTTCTGGGCGTAGACCACCGTATAGGGGTTCTCCTGCCCGTCGACCACATGCATTTCGAGCGCGGTGAAGAGCTCGGTGACCGCCATCGGCACGGCGTTCGCGCCGAGACCGTTGAAGAGGTCGACATAGAGGTTGTTCTGCATCGTGCGGATCTTGATGCCCTGGATGTCTTCCGTGCGCTGGATCGGCCGCTTGCTGTTCGTCACGTTGCGAAAACCGTTCTCCCAATAGGCGAGTCCCACCAGTCCCTTCTCGGGTAACTTCGCGAGCAGCTTCTGACCAAACGGCCCGTCAAGCACGCCGTCGGCTTCGGTCTCGCTCGCAAAGGCGAACGGCAGCCCGTAAACACCGAACTCCTTGACGATGGGCGCCAGCGTGGCGGTGGACGGCACCGTGAATTGCATCGTCCCGCCCTGCAGCGCAGACGTCATCACGACGTCGTTGCCCAGCGTTCCGTTGGAAAACACCTGGATCTTCACGCGGCCTGCGGTCTTCTTGTCCGAGAGTTCGGCGAACTTGCGCGCGCCGAGGGTCTGAGGGTGCGTGTCCGGCAGGCTGGTGCCAAGCTTTGCGTTGATCTCCTGGGCAGTCGCGGGTGTGGCGATCAGGCTCGCCACAAGTGCGGCAGCAAGCCGAGGAAGAATGTTCATGGGCACCCCGCGCCTCAGTGCAGCCGATAGAGCGCGGCCGCGTTGTCATGGAAGAGCTTGAGACGGTCCCGCGCATCGAGATCGGCGGTAATCGTCTTGAACCCCGAGTAAATCTGGTCGAACGTCGCGACCAGACTGTCGACCGGAAAGTTGCTTGCGAACAGGCAGCGGTCCACCCCGAAGATGCGGATCGCGTCGCGGACGATGGGTCCGTTCGCCTGCGCAGTCCATGCCTTCCCGAACATGCCGATGCCGGAGATCTTGAGGTAAACGTTCGGAGCCGCGGCAAGCCCTTCCAAAGCGCGACGCCAGCCGGCCAGTGCCTCCTCGCTGCGATCCGAAGGCAGTCCCGTGTGGTTGACGATGATCGTCGTCGCGGGGAAGTCGCGGGCGAGCTCGCTGGCTTCGACGAAATGCCACCATGGCGCCTGCAGCTCGAACATCAGATCGTAGCGACCAAGCTTTGCGTAACCGTCGCGCCATCTCGGACACCGCATCGACCCAGGCGCCGCGAAGTCATCCCGGTGGTCCGCACGCCGCGGCACGGTCTTCGGCTTGTGCCGAACGCTACGCCCGAGCGGGTAGGCGGCATGGCCCCGCAATACGTCGTCGACATCTTTCCGGTCGAGCCAAACCTGGCCTGCCATTGCGCTGGGAAAGCCGGTCTCGCGGGCGATCTCGTGGACCCACCGTGGCTCGCCGAGCGGGTCGCGCGGATCCCATTCCCCTTCCATGTAGACCGTCCTCACCACCCGGTGCGGAGCAGCAAGACGAAAGTAGTCGTCCGGCAGGAAGTTGCGGCAGATGGCGCTGTAGTCGCCGTAGCGGAACGGGATGCGCGGGATTTCGCGGAGCCACGGATGGTTGTTGCGCTCGATGTCCCAGAAATGGTGGTGCGCGTCGACAATCGGCAGGTCGACGTCGGCGCCCGTCCGCAAGTACAAGCTGCGCAAATCCATGGTCGCAGCTGGCGATCCCTCGATCGGCATCAGAGACCCCTCACCGTCATCATTCAAGCTCGATCCGATAGACACGGGCGGCATTGCGCCAGAAGAAGGCTTCCCGTTCTTCCTCTGCATACTCGTCGAGCAGAGTCCGCAGACCGCGCACGATCGTATCGTAGCTCGCGCGCAAGCCGGATACCGGAAAATTGCTGGCAAACATGCAGCGCTCGACGCCGAAGATCGCGAGGGTATCCCGCACCACCCCGCGATTGCCTTCGACGGTCCACGGCGCTTGCTTGAGTCCGAGTTCGGAGATCTTGACGTGGACGTTCGGCTGCGCTGCCAGCGTTTCCATCCCTTCGCGCCATGCAGCAAGCCCCGCTTTGCTGCGGTCCCACGGGAATCCCGCATGGTTGAGAATGATCGGCAACTTCGGGAACGCCCGGGCAACTTCGGCAGCTTCCGCCAAGTGCCAGTACGGGACGCGCAGATCCCAGGACAATCCGTATTTCTCCAGCAGGGAGAAGCCGTGCAGCCATGCCGGATCCTGCATCGTTCCGGGTTGTCCCTTCACCGTCTCGGCAGGATGTCGGGACGTGACCGGCTTGGAGCGGATCCCGCGCACCAGCGGATATTCGAGGTGCCGCAAGAGCACTTCCTCGCAGTCGCCACGGTGGAACCAGACGTGGGCGACGATCGCATTGGGAAAGCCGTAGCGCGCGTTCTGCTCGTGCAGCCAGCGGGTTTCCCCAACCTGATCCTCGCGGGCGTGTTCGGCCTCGCAATGCACCGTTGCGAGCACGCGCTGGTGCGCGCTGTCGCGCAGATAGTCGGGCGGCAGGTAGTTGCGACGGATCGTGGCATAGTCGCCCAGGAAGAAGTCCGGATCGACGTTTTCCTGCAGCCACGGATAGCGGTGCGTGTCCAGATTCCAAAGATGGTGGTGCGCGTCGATCAGGGTTACCGGGTTGTCCTCAGCCCCTTCGAACCGGTTTCTTTGCTGGATCGTGCGCACGACCGTGCTCACCTCGCTTGGCGCACCTTGCCGAGTTCGGTCATCCACTCGCCGACGAAGGCTTCACCGATTTCGCCGGTGAACTTCGTCACCACCGGCGTCGCTTTCTCCGCGAAGCGCGCGCGCTCGTCGGGCGTCAGCGCATTCACCTGCATGCCCCGCTTCTTCAATTGCTCCACGGACGCTGCGTTCTCTTCCCGTGCAAGCTTGCGCTGAAAAGCCGTGGCCTCGGCGGCAGCTTCCCGGATCAAGCGCTGATCCGCGGCATCGAGCTGGTTCCAGCTCTTCTGGCTCGCTATGAGTACATAAGCGGTATAGATATGGCCGGTCAGGCTCAGGTACTTCTGGACTTCGTCGAAGCGCTGCGTCGCGATGATCGAAACCGGATTCTCCTGAGCGTCGATCGCCTTCGTTTCTAGCGCGCTGAACACTTCGCTGATCGGCATCGGCACCGCGTTCGCGCCCAGCGAGTTGAAGAACTCGCGGAACACGGGGCTTTGCACCGTGCGGATCTTGAGACCGCTCATGTCTTCCCAGCGGGCGATCGGCCGCTTGCCGTTGGTGACCTGACGGAAGCCGATTTCCCAGAAGGCTAGCCCGACGAGCTCCTTTTCCGAGAGCTTGTCGAGCAGCTTGCGCCCCATGGCGCCGTCGAGCATCGCGTCGACTTCACGAGTTTCGCGGTACTGAAAAGGAAAGTCGAGAACACCGAACTCCTTGACTATCCCCACCAGTGTCGGCGCACCGACCAGCGCGAAATCGACGATGCCGCCCCGCAGCGCTCCCTGCATCTGAACGTCGCTGCCGAGCACCGCGGAATCGTAGGTCTTGATCTTGATCTTGCCGCCGCTCTTCTGGTCGACGAGCTCGGCGAATCGGCGGGTAGCGACTGGCCCCGGCGCGTTCTTCGGATCGCCTGCGCTGAGCTTGAAGCTGTGCGAGCCAGCCGTCGCCTGACTCGCACCCGCGAGCAGCACTGCGAACAGCGTCGCGGTGGCGAACCAAGCTCGCCAAAGCTGAAAAGCGTGGGGGGTGGCCATCATCTCCTCCTCGACACTATTGTTGTTCTGGCACGACCCGAACGGCAATCGTTGCACCGGGCCTACTTGTGGTATCCGTCGCAAGCGGCGTTGTGTTACCGCCCTTTGGTGAAACAACCTTGGGCATTGCAGTTGGCGCCAGCCCGACGCATTATATCGACAAACGACTGGCGGCCGCGTTGAAGGAAGGGGTGCGGCGCCCAACGCGGCGTTGGTATGGAAATCGGCGAGGATAGACCGCAGCGCCGCCTGTAGAAACGGATGGTCAACACGCCGCCTTCTGGGAGATCTTGCTGCCCATAGGCTCCTATCAACGGAGGGAGACGTGCTGCGCTTCGAGCGATTGATTTTCTTCGGCCTCGCGGCCGTTGCGCTTTCGGGCGTCGCGTTCGCGCAAACCTACCCTTCGAAACCGATCACGATCTTGGTCGGCGCGCCTCCTGGCGGCGGCACCGACATCATGGCGCGCACGCTGGGCGACAAATTTCCCGAGGTGCTCAAGCAGCCGGCCATCGTCGACAATCGTCCCGGCGCGAGCAACACGATTGCAGCCCAGCTCGCCGCGCAAGCCGCGCCGGACGGCTATACGCTCCTGCTCGGCAACGTGAGCTCCCACGCGATCGCGCCGAATCTGCTCAAGCTGCGCTTCGATCCCCTCAAGGATTTCGTGCCCATCGCGCTGGTGGCGGTCGTGCCGAATGTGCTGGTCGTCAATCCGAACGTTCCCGCGAAAAGCGTCAACGAGCTGGTCGCGGCGGTCAAGGCGAAACCCGGAGAATTCCGCTGCGCGTCCTCGGGCACCGGCAGCACGCAGCACATGGTGTGCGAAGCGTTTAAGCTCGTTACCGGTGGTAAGATCGACCACATTCCCTACAAAGGAAGCGCCCAGGCGGCAACGGATATTCTCGGTGGACAGGTGGAAATGAATTTCGACACTCTGCCTTCCGCGATCGGCTACATCCGAGCGGGCAAGCTGCGCCCACTCGCAGTGACCAGCGCAAAGCGCTCGGCGGAGTTGCCGGATGTCCCGACCTTCGCCGAAGCCGGCATCCCCGGCTTGGAAATGACCACCTGGTACGCCCTGTATGCACCGGCCAAGACACCGAAGGAAATCGTCGCGCGGCTGCAGACAGATGTCGCCGCGATCCTGAAGATGCCCGACGTGCAGAAGCGCCTCGAAAGTGTCGGCGGCGAGGCCGGAACGATGACGCCGGAGCAGTTCAACGCCTTCGCGCGCGCTGAGTTCGATCGGTACGCGAAGCTCATCAAGCAAGCCAACATCAAGGCGGAGTGAGACATGTCCAATAAAGCACGCATAGCGATGGTACTCGGCGATCCCGCCGGGATCGGTCCGGAACTGGTCGCAAGGTTGCTCGCTGAACCTGCCGCGCTCAAGCAGGCGGACATCCTGTTGTTCGCAGACCCGGACGAAACGGAAGAAGGCATGCGCATAGCGGGTATGCGCTTTCCCTATCGGCGGATCGATTCAGCTGGAGAATTTCAGACCGATGTCGACGAGGTCCAACTCGTGCCTTCCCTCGGCGCCGCCACGCGCCCGTTCTCGCGGGCCGAGGCGACCGCGAACGGCGGCCGTTACTCCCTCGATACACTCGCCCTGGCTGTCGCGACCACGACGAAGCGATCGACTGACGCGGTGGTGTTCGGTCCGCTTAACAAGTCCTCGCTGCACATGGCGGGCATGAAGCACAACGACGAGCTGCACTGGTTCGCTGAGCGCCTCGGCCACGCCGGGCCAATCTGCGAATTCAACGTCATGGACAAGCTGTGGACCTCGCGCGTGACCTCGCACGTCGCGCTGAAGGACGTGCCCGGACTGATCACGCAGCAGGGAGTCATCGATGCGATCGAACTCATCGACCACGCGCTGCGCGCGAGCGGTGTGGGGAAGCCACGCATCGCAGTATGCGGATTGAATCCGCACCTGGGCGACGACGGCTCTTTCGGACGCGAGGAAATCGACGTCATCGGTCCGGCCGTGCAACAGGCGCGCAAACTCGGACTTCCGGCGGAAGGACCCTTCTCGGCCGATACGATCTTCATCAAGGCACGCGATGGCCAGTTCGACGCGGTGGTCACGATGTACCACGATCAAGGGCAGATCGCGATCAAGCTCATGGGCTTTCAGCGCGGCGTCACCGTGCAAGGCGGGCTACCGATTCCCATCACGACGCCTGCGCATGGCACGGCATTCGACATCTACGGCAAGGGATCAGCGCATCCGGGTGCGATGCGTCAGGCATTCGATATGGCGTGCCGGATGGCGGTGAGTCGGCGGAGGGCGGCAGGAAACTAATAATGGAGCGGCGGTCAAGTGGGCTGCGCTTCCCACCGTCACCACCGTGCCGCGCGCATCAATCTCCTCGACAATGGTCGGCGTGCCCGCATACTACTTAGGTCGAGACAGTTGACGGAAACTTGTGGAGCGCCACGTGTTTCGGTCAAAGGTTGACGGGTGACTCAAGGCAGTCATCCTTTCCTCTGCTGTTGCCTCTGCCGCAGCCGTTGTACTCGTCGGCGTCGACGAATCACCTTTGGTCGCGTTTGCACTCGCACCTTTTCTCCTGGCCAGCGTTGGCCTGCCGCTGTGGATGCTCCGGTCACTCACTACACGCTTGAGATGCCGATCTGGATGTGCGGTGCGGGCCATTCGCTTGGCGTGTGCCGTTTCGGGAAATTGGTGCCGTCACCCCTACTCGTAATCCGCTGCCCAGCCCCGCGCTTTCGCTGGATCGGTCACGGATCGAGTTTGGGCGAACGGGTTCGATCATGGTTTCGTCCAAGGACAGAGAGGGATTCCTTGAGGAGCTCAGGAAGCGCGTGTCAGCCGTCTAACTACCGTTGCCGCAGACCGTGACGCGTCGGCACGGGCCCGGTCGCATAGCGCTTGACACACGTATCCCATAGGATACACTGTGGTCATGCTCGTTCGGATGACCGAGGTCTATCGAGATTGGATAAACTCTCTGAAAGACCAAGCGGGCCGGGCGCGTATACAAGTCCGCGTCGATCGTCTGGCTAATGGCAACCCGGGGCAACACCGAAAACTTCCCAACGGTATCTCCGAACTGAAGATCGATCTCGGGCCGGGGTACCGCATCTACTACACGGAGCGGGGCGGCGAACTCATCATCTTGCTGGCCGGTGGCGACAAGTCATCGCAGCAGCGCGACATCAAGACCGCCGTCGCTCTTGCCCGGAACCTGTGAGAGTTACTGCCATGCGCAAAACCGTAGTGAAATCTAAAGCAAAGACCAAGACCATTCCATACGACGTGGCAGAACAACTGCGTACGCCGGACGAGATGGCTGCGTACCTTGATGCATGGCTCGCTGAGGCGCCCGACGACGCGGCGGGCATCGCCCGTGCCCTCGGCGATATTGCCCGCGCGAAGGGGATGTCGCAGGTGGCACGCGACACTGGACTCTCGCGAGAGAGTCTCTACAAGGCACTGAGCGAAACCGGCAACCCAAGCTTTGCCACGGTGCTCAAGGTCGCCAAAGCACTTGGCCTTCGTCTGCATGCTCAGGTTGTCTAGCTTTTGCGCTGCGGTAACGCGACACCGGATCGCTTTGCAGCGGGCTTTCGGCCTCCCTGCTTCGCGGTTTGGAACACAGCTGGAAGACCGCCCGTGTGTCCGCTGAAGCGGAGGTGACACTTTTACGCAGCGCGCGGAGCGCATTGTTCTGGCTCGGCCTTGCCGCGACCACCGCGTTGGCGGAGCCCACTATCGTGGTGCTGGGCACTGCGACGCCAGGCGGCGGGTTTCCCCTGTACGGCGAGGCGTTCGCCGCGACCGTGAACGAGCAGGATCCAACGCTCAGAATCGAGCCGCGCAACACCAAGGGCAGCACCGAAAACGTGCCGCTGCTCGAAGCGGGCAAGCTGGATATCGGGCTGGTACAGGGCGAGGCGGCCCTGGAGCCGCTTGGCATGGGCAGCCAGCCGGCGACGCTGCAGATTGTCGCCGCCATGTATGCGCAGCCAGGGATGTTCGTGGTGCGCGCCGACAGTCCCGCCCGCACGATCGCAGACCTCAAGGGCAAACCGGTGGCGTTCGGGACCCGAGGCTCCGGGCTCACCATTCTTTCCGGCCTGGTGTTGGACGGCATGGGACTCGACCGTGACAGGGACTTCCGGGCAATCTATCTCGACCAAGCGGGAGACGGACCGCCGATGGTGATCGAAGGCCGCGCCGCGGCGCTGTGGGGTGCCGGTATCGACTGGCCCGGCTTCGTGCGCATGGCGCAGAGTCCAACGGGGGCGCGCTTCATCGCGCCCGGGCCAGAGGACATCCAGCGCATCCTCGCGAAGCATCCGCACCTGCGCGCGCTCACCGTGCCGCCGGGAAGCTTCCCGGGCCAGACCGAGCCGATCTCGTCCGTGGGGTCATGGAGCTTCGTGCTGGCACGTGCGGGCCTGCCCGACAACGTCGCGTACCGCATCGCCCGCGCGCTGCACCGGGGCGAGAGCGCCATCGCCGCGCGCCTTGCGCAGGCGCGCGACACGAGACCGGAGAATACCGTCGCGGCCGCGCCGCGCCTCGACCTCATCCACCCCGGCGCGCTGCGCTACCTGCGTGAGGCGGGATTCGCACCGTGACGGAACGAGCGGAGCCCTAGATGTCGGCACGAGGATCAAGATCGAGAATGCAGGACGCGGTGACTGCGACACTCGAGTCCATGCCCTGTCCGCAACGTCGCAGTCCGCGTGACGCGAACGACGGCCAGTTCGACGCAGTGGTCACGATGCACTACGACCAGGGGCAGATCGCGATCAAGCTGATGAGATGCAGCGCGGCGTGACCAATATGGGGAGCACGCTGCTCATCCCAAAGCGAGGAGCCTCACGGGCGCTGCTGCTACGCCGCTCCGGCCTTGAGTCCCCAGACCTCTAGTTGCTTGCCCAATTTTGACAACTGAATTTTGGTGAGGGGCCATGCGGAAGGCGGACGCGTCGCGCCGCAGTCGCGGCCGAGCATCTGCAGCGCCGCCTTGACGACCGTGACATTGGTGCCGTTCTGCTCTTCGGACCGCAAGTCTTCGAAGCCGGACATGACGTTCGATCAGTTTCCGGGCCTGTGCATAGTCGCCTTTGTCGAGCGCGGAATGGATAGCGACCGAATGCTCAGGCCAGACATTGATGAGGCCGGACGTGAAACCGCGCACTCCGACAGCATAAAACGGTGGCGCCCAGGGCTCCGCGAGGCCGTCGACCCAAACGATGTCCGGGTCGCAGCGGCGAATCGCTTCAGCGAGTCGCAACGGCGTGGGGCAGGCCCACTTCACGCCCGCGACACCGGGGACGCGGCAAAGCTCCTCGATCGCATCCAAGCCGATGCCGTCGTTGCGCAGGTACAGCATCAGGGGCAGTCCGCCGCCGGCATCGGCGACGCGTTCCACGTACGAAATCACGCCGCGCGGTGAAGCGAACGGATCAGGCGGCTGATGAACCATCAATACCGATGCCCCAGCAGAGCGGGAAGTGCGCTCGACGCTGCCACCAAAGATGCCGCGGTCAAGAAGGCGCTCGTAGACGCGGCTGTCGCGACCGAGCGCGACGTCCTCGAACCGTTCTTCGAATGGAAGCGCAACGGGCGACCCGCGGGCAACGGCTGGAACCGCTCGACCAACAACGCACGCTTCGGCCACGACTACTACAACCGGACCGGCACCGCGAAGTCGAACATGTTCGACAACAAGCCGACCGAGACGCAATACGTCTACACGGACGTTGACTCGGAGGGCGCGCAGCTCGATGGCAACCAAAGCTACGAGATCACGTTCGCCCCTGGCCAGGAACCACCGGTCAGCGGCTTCTGGTCGATGACCCTCTACAACGCCGAGCACTTCTTCCACCCGAACACCCAGAAGCGCTACTCGCTCGGCACCAAGAACAAGAACCTCAAGAAGAATGCCGACGGCTCGCTGACTCTATGCGTCGGGGCGAAATCGCCTGGCGGGGACAAGGAGTCGAACTGGCTGCCCGCGCCGGATGGCCACTTCTCGCTCTACATCCGCGCCTATTGGGGCCAGCAAGGCATTCTCGACGGGTCGTGGAAGCCGCCGATCATTCGGAAAGTCAAGTAAGGGCGCAGGGAGTGGAATTACCCAATCCTTCCCGTCGCGATGGCGAAGGTCGCGATGGGGATGCTGGACTGGTGACGAGGCCGGTCGCGAAGGCCTGAACTCATGGATGCGAAACAGCTCATCATTCTCGCGCTGCAGGTGGCCGTTCTCGGCACGGTGTTCGGGTTCGGGCTGAACGCCACGCGGGACGACCTCCTCTACCTCGTTCGCCGGCCCGGCCTGCTGCTTCGTTCGCTGCTCTCGATCCTCGTCGTCGTGCCTTTCCTCACCGTCGTGCTGGTCAAGCTTTTCGACCTCCGGTCAACGGTCGAAATCGTGCTGGTCGCGCTCGCCGTTTCGCCGGTGCCTCCGTTGCTGCCGCAGAGGGAAACGAAAGCCGGCGGGCGTCGCTCGTATGGACTGGGACTGATGGTGGTCGTGGGCATCGTGGCGATTGCGGCGATTCCGCTGATGGTCGGGCTCTTGGCGCGCATCTTCGAGCGGCCCCTGGCGATGGGGCCGGGCGACATCGCGCGCATCGTCTTGCTCGCGGTGGTCCTGCCCCTCGTCGCGGGAATGACCGTGCGTGCGCTGCTGCCGCGAATCGCCGAACGACTGAACAAGCCGGTTCGTCTGGTGGCGAACGGTCTGCTGCTCGTTGCAGCCCTCGCGCTGGCGGCGGGTTCATGGCAGGCGATCTGGGCGGCAATCGGAGACGGCACCGTGTTCGCGATCGTCGCCTTCTTGGTGGCCGCACTGTTGGTGGGGCATCTGCTGGGCGGACCGGAACCGGAACATTCAACGGTACTCGCACTTGCGAGCGCGTGCCGGCATCCGGCGATCGCGCTCGCTATCGCCTCGGCGAACTATCCGCATGAGCATTTCGGCGGCACGATCCTGCTCTATCTGCTGCTCAACCTCATCATAGCCTTGCCTTACATGATCTGGCAGCGACGGAAGATGGCTAAGACGGCAGCCTTGGCCCACGATGCATAAAGAAGTGCACAACCGCGATTGCTCGGACTGCGCCGTTCGCAGAATCCTCACTTTTGCCTACAGCCCACCGCGGCACAGGACAATGCGCTTCGCTCCTGTGCAGACATGCGGTCCGGGACTCATTGGTTACAACGAACCGATGGCGGGTGGTGGCCGCAAGATGTAAGCTTTTCTAACATCTCATCCCATCGGCGGGAGCCGGCGGTTAATTTTTGGTGCCTGACACTGATAACAGGGCGCATGCCCATTCGTTTTCATCACCCGTTCCTCCGGAGGAGATCAATATGACAAGAAAAGGATTGGCGCTTGGCCTGCTGGCAATGTCGCTCGCGACGTTCGGGCGTCTATGCTCAGACTGCACCAACGGGCGATGCCCCTCAGGTTGCGAATCCTGTCGATCCGGCATCGATTCAGGCGCTCAAGGACATGGGCGCTCACCTGCAGAGCCTGAAGCGCTTTCAGGTGTCGGTCGAGCTGACCGGCGAGCGGGTTCTGGCCGATGGTCAGAAGCTGCAGCATTCGGCAATGGCGGTTATTGACGTTGATCGTCCGAATAAGCTGCGCGCCCGGATGTTCAGTTCGCGTTCCGAACGCGAAATCTTCTACGACGGCAAGACGGTCACCCTCTACACGCCGGCGCAAAAGTATTACTCGTCGGTCGCGTTCACCGACAATCTCGGCGCGCTGGCTGACAAGCTGGAGGAAAGGTACGCGGTGGAGATCCCGCTGTCCGACCTGTTCCTCTGGGGCACCCCGGCTGCGCCGCTCGACAAGATCGATTCGGCAATGAATGCCGGCCAGGATTTTATCGGCGACGACCTTTGTAATCACTATGCCTTTCGCCAGGGCAAGATCGACTGGCAGATCTGGATCACGACCGGGGGTAAGCCGCTGCCGCGCAAGATCGTGATCACCAATCGCGAAGACGAAGCGCGCCCGCAATCGGTTTCCCTGCTCGACTGGAACCTGAAGCCCACCTTCAAGGACACCGCCTTCAAATTCGCGCCACCCAAGGGTGCGACCAAGGTTGAACTTCGTCCGGTGGACAAAAAGTAAAGGAGCGCCGAAATGACCAAATCATTCTGCAAATTGTTTCTGGCACCCGTGACCGTTCTCGCTCTTGCGAGTTTCGCCATGCTCCCGATAGCTGAGGCACGCGGCGGTGGCGGTGGCGGCGGCCATGCCGGTGGCGGTGGTGCTCGCGCCGGTGGCGGTGGTGGCGCCCATGCCGGTGGTGGCAGCCATGCCGCTGGCGGTGGTGCTCGCGCCGGTGGTGGAGGCGCCAAGCAGGTCAACAATAGCAATCGCGACGTGCGTGCCAACAATGTGCGCAGTAGCAGCGTGAATAACGTCAACAATACGAACGTCAACGTGAACAGGAACGTCAACGTCAATGCCAGTGGTGGTTGCTGCGGTGGCGGCTGGGACAATGACTATCACCCGGTCGCGACTGCGGCCGCGGTTACCGCGACGGTTGCCGTGACTTCTGCCGTCATCGGCTCGATGGTACGTTCAGTCCCCGCCAACTGTGTCCCGGTCAACTACGGCGGCATGGTCTATCAGCAGTGCGGCTCAACCTGGTATCAGCCCCAAGGCTCTCAGTACGTAGTGATCAATCCGCCGTATTGAGATGGACCGAAGAGGATCGCGAAGTCTGCGGTCCTCCTCCGATTCCTCTCGCCACGCTGCCGCGTAGCAGAGTGCAGGTTGCGGCCGACGGAGACCCCTCGCGCACACTCTTGAGACCTCAAGGCAGATTGTTGTTCAGGTTGACGGACGCAAAAGGCGCTCGAGGCCAGCAGTCATCGATCAACTTGAGCGTCGAGGAAGAATCCACTGTTGCCTGTAGTGGCTGAATTTTCTATGCTGCGCCGATCCGTGCGGACATCAGCCGGATAAGGGCGCACATGCATCGCCGAGGCAATCGAACGAAGACAGGCAACGCGCAGATGAGCGCTCTCGCTGAGTTACCGGCGCATCTGCCCGGAGAGGTAGACGGCTCGCCGAAGCCTCAACCACCCACGGGGCATGTGGTTCTGGCGAGCGCGGACGGTGACAGCTACCGTTCGTTGCGTCGCCGTCCGATGTCACGCCCCGAGCGGTTCAGGCTCGGCCGCAGCGTGCGTCAGCAAGTACCCCGCAGTGCGCTGGGGGACTGGAAGGCACCAGCGAACCGACCGGATCCCGTCGAGCAGATTCGCCATTCCCATGAAGGCAGGCTGGACTGGTTGATCCCGATCCGGGTGGGCCGCATGGTGGCTTCCCCCTACGGTTTCCTCCGCGGTACCGCCGTCGTGATGGCCGAGGACGTCGCTCATCTCCCCGCAACTGGGATCATCCCGGTCATCTGCGGTGATGCCCACCTGGGCAACTTCGGTTTCTACGCTTCCCCGGAGCGAGACCTGGTCATCGACCTGAACGACTTCGACGAGGCTCATCCCGGCGCTTGGGAGTGGGATCTGCGCCGGCTGGTGGCGAGCATCTGGGTGGCTGGGCGAGAGAATGGCGCCAACGAAGGAGAGTGCCACGCTTCAGTGGCGTCCTGCGTTGCCGCGTACCGCGACGAAGTGCGCTTTCTGGCCAACGAGCCGTTGCTGTCGCGCTCCTACCAGCGGCTCGACGTTGATCGACTCCACGAGACGGCTACGGAGCGGTCGCTGCGGGGCGAAATCGCACGCGCTGCAAGACGTGCGCGATCCCGGACCAGCGATCGCGCGCTGCCGCGTTTCACCGCGGAGCGTGACGGGCGGCGGTACATCGTGGACGAACCACCGCTCATCACGAGAGTTCCAGGCGCCGAGGCAGATCGCATCGCCGTTGCGCTGGACGAGTACCTCACGACGCTGGCGCCGCATTGGCGCCGGGTGCTGGGCGGGTACACCCTCGTCGACATCGCTCACAAGGTGGTTGGAGTCGGCAGCGTCGGCCTCCGCGCCTATGTCGCGTTGCTTGAGGGCAGCGGCGCAGACGACGTGGTGTTCCTCCAGCTCAAGCAGGCGCAGCGCTCGGTAGTGGCCCGCTTCGTCCATGGGGACTCGACCTGGCATGCGCATCAGGGACAGCGGGTCGTGGAGTACCAGCAGGCTCTGCAAACGGTGAGCGATCCGCTACTGGGCTGGACCACCATCGATGGGCTGCAGTATTACGTCCGGCAGTTCCGCGACATGAAGGGAACGATCTCGCTCGATGCCATCGACGCGGCGGCACTGGGCGATTACGCCGGAATCGTCGGCCACCTGCTGGCCAAGGGGCATGCGCGCACCAGCGGTGCTTCCATGATCGCCGGATATGTCGGTGCGTCGGACAAGCTGGACAGGTCTCTGTGTCGCTTCGCCTGTGCCTACGCGGACCAGACCGAAGCCGACCATCAGGCTCTGGTCAAGGCCGTGGCTCGTGGTGTCCTGCCGGTCGAGTATGCTGAGCCAGGACCGATGAACCGCATATCGGTTGCCGACCCTCGCGGATAACACGCTGATTGGTATTTCGCGCAATCGAGCTCTGCGGAAGCTCCGTTGTAGAAGCGTTGGCTGGACGGGGGAGCTGAGAAGCTTACAATTCGCACGTTAAGTTTGATGGGCCACAGGTCAACGGAGGGCACCATGTCCAAAGCATCCCACGTCACGGTCTTATCGCTGGTTTTCATCGTCGCTGCGTGCGCGAGCCCCGGACCGACCTCAACCGTCAACGTACCGGAGAAGCTCAAGCCCCCCGCGAACGAATCGCTGGCGATCATCGCCGCGGCAAAGGGCGTGCAGATCTACGAATGCCGCGCGAAGAAGGATCAAGTCGCGGTCTACGAATGGGCGTTCGTGGCGCCTGAAGCGGGTCTGTTCGACGCGCGCGGAAACAGGATCGGCCGGCACTACGCCGGCCCGCATTGGGAAGCGACCGATGGAAGCAAGATCGCGGGGACGGTGAAGGAACGCGCCGACGCGCCAGCCGCGGACGCCATCCCGTGGCTGCTGCTCTCTGCGAAGTCGGTGGGTGCCGAAGGTGCGTTCAGCAAGGTTACGAGTATCCAGCGTGTAAATACGGAAGGCGGCGCAGCGCCCAAGACCGGTTGCTCTCAAGCTACAGCCGGAACTCAGGGGCGCATCGCCTACACTGCGGACTATTACTTCTTCACCAGCAAGTAAGTTGAACTGATGTTGGAGAGACTATCGCCGTTGTCGCGTTAATCCGCGCGCCAGAACCCGCGCTCGCCGGCGTTGGCGCTGAGCGAAAGTATCCGCGTGACCTCACGCGCGTGCCGCGCGCGCCATTCCTTCTCGGAGTGATCCATCCACTGGAACAGACGGGAAAAGTAGCCAGGCTTCGCGCCATGTGCCACTCTCGCGGGACCACGAAGGGTGAGTCCGATTGCCATTTTGATGCTCCTTTCAACACAGCTTTTACACTACACAATGGCAATCTAAGGGCTGCGGAACCGATTTTCCAATAGCAGTTTCGGATTTCGGTCATCGGGGAATGTGATGGCAACGCCGCACAGGCCAGCTGCCGAGACGCATCGCCCCTTTCAGGAGATCACGAATCATTAAAACCATGAACCGGGAGAGCATGGACCAGCTCGTCAACGACCACTTCGGGTACGAGGCTGCAGACGACATCGAGGGTGTGCTCCGAACGATGACGGACGACGCGGAGCACGAGATCGTCGGCGGCCCCGACGGGCCGCTCCGGGGGAAAGTGTCAATTCGCCGCTTCTACGAGCGGCTGTTCGCGGACATCAAGGGCGAGCGCGTCGAGCCGGTGATGCGCCTCTACGGGGAAGATTCTCTCGTCGACGAAACCATCTGGATCGGCCAGGTCGTCGATGGACGTCCCTTCAAGCTCGACGGCAGGGCGGGCCCGGTACGCATCCGGCTCCTGCACATCTTCAAGCTGCGCGATGGGCTCATCGAAAAGGAGAACGTCTGGTTCGACCTTGACGACCTCAAGCGTCAGCTTGCCTGACGGGAGCAAGCGACCAAAGCTAGAACCGCGGTAGATCGGGAAACTTCTCTTCTCCGCGGCGAATGCGCATCGCGCCGAATTCCGCGCAGCGATTAAGGGTCGGGACAGCCTTCCCCGGATTGAGAAGACTGTGCTCGTCGAACGCCCGCTTCACGCTGTGAAAGATTTCCAGCTCTCCGGGTTGGAACTGTAGACACATCTGATCGAGCTTCTCGATCCCCACGCCGTGCTCGCCAGTGATCGTTCCACCGGCAGCGAGGCAGGCTTCCAGAATCCTGGCCCCGAATTTCTCCGCTCTCTCCAGCTCGCCCGGCCGGTTCGCGTCGAACAGAATGGACGGGTGAAGATTGCCGTCGCCTGCATGGAACACATTGGCGTAGGCTAGCCCGAATTCCTCCGATAGCTCGCCGATGCGACGCAGGACCTGCGGCAGTGCCTTGCGCGGAATCGTTCCGTCCATGCAGTAGAGATCCGGTTTGATGCGGCCGAACGCGGGAAACGCCGACTTGCGTCCGGCCCAGAGCTTCAGCCGCTCCGCTTCGTTCTGCGAGACGCGCGTTTCGATGGGATCGTTCGCTTCGAACACTTCGAGCACGCGCTGGATCTCATCCGCCACCTCTTCCTCGACGCCGTCCGATTCGCACAGCACGATCGCTTCGGCGTTGAGCGGGTAACCTGCGTGCAGATAGTCCTCGACCGCGCGGATCGCGAGCCGGTCCATCATCTCCAGGCCGGCCGGGACGATTCCCGCCGAGATGATGCCGCCCACCGCCGCTCCCGCCTTCCCGAGATCATCGAACGCGGCGAGCACTACCTGCGCGCACGTAGGTTGCGGTATCAGCTTGACCGTTACCTCGGTGATGATTCCGAGCATGCCTTCGCTGCCGGACATGAGCGCCAGCACGTCGTAGCCAGGCGCGTCGAGTCCGTCCGCACCGACATCGAGGAGATCTCCGTCGATCGTGAGCACGCGCAGCTTGAGGACGTTGTGGACGGTCAGCCCGTACTTGAGACAGTGCACGCCTCCGGCGTTCTCTCCGACGTTGCCCCCGATCGTGCAGGCGATCTGGCTCGATGGATCCGGCGCGTAATAGAGCCCGTACGGTGCCGCAGCTTCCGATATCGCGAGATTTCTCACGCCCGGCTGCACGCGCGCGATTCGCGCCAGCGGATCGATTTCGAGGATGCGCGTGAATTTCGAAAGCACGAGCAGCACACCGTTTCCCAACGGTCGCGCGCCTCCGGAAAGGCCGGTGCCCGCACCGCGCGCCACGACAGGGACTCGCGCCTCGAAACAGACGCGCAGAACGTTGCGCAACTCGTCTTCGGTTTCCGGCAGCGCGACGATCATCGGCACCTCGCGATAGGCCGTCAAACCGTCGCATTCGTACGGAGACAGTTCCTCCATTTCGGTGAGAAGGGAATGTGGCGCAAGCATCTTCTGCAGGCGCTTGATCAGTGCCGCTCTGTCGACCATGCCCGCCTCCCGTGCTCGGCTTACGCCTGAAGAATGTGGGACAGCTTAAGGAAGATGCGCGCGCGCCAGGTACTGATGGCTTTGCATTTCGATCAGCCGGCTGATCGTGCGCTCAAGTTCCCGGCCCAGCGTCGCCTGATCCAGGAGTTGCTCGACGGGTGCCTCCGCGGACACGATGAGCTTCACGCGCCGGTCGTAGAACTCGTCGACGAGCCATGCGAGTCGGCGCGCGGCATCACGGTCGTGAATGCCCAGGCACGGAATGCCCGATAGCAGCACCGTGTGGAAACGCCGGGAAATCTCGATGAAATCGGGCTGTCCGCGCGGCTTCTGGCACAGTTCGGAGAACTCGAACCACGCGACGCCGCCAGCCACACGGCGCGCCAGGACGGTGCGGTCGTCCACGTCGACTGGCGTGTCAGCTTCCCCGTCTTCACGGGCCACGGCGACGAACTCCTCTCCCATGCGAACATCCGTCTCCGCTGTAAGCGGATGGTGATAGACACCGAGCTGCTCGAGGGCGCGGAGGCGATAGTCCTGACCACCGTCCACGTTCAGCTCTTCGAGATGCTTCTTCAGCAGTTCGATCGCCGGCAGAAACTGGCCTCGCTGGAGCCCGTTGAGATACAGATCATCGGGTCGCGTGTTTGAGGTGGTCACTAGCACCACGCCTTCGGCGAGCAGACCTTCGAGCAGCCGTCGCATCAGCATCGCATCGCCGATGTCGGTGACCAGGAATTCGTCGAGGCAGAGCAGCCGCGAATCGCGCGCAATGCCCTTCGAGATCGTCGCCAGCGCATTCACCTGCCCCTGCAGCGCGGCGAGCTGGTGGTGGATGTCCTGCATGAAGCGATGGAAGTGCACTCGCCGCTTGCGCTTGGCCGGTGCAGCGCTGAAGAAGCTGTCCATCAGGAAGCTCTTGCCGCGCCCGACACCGCCCCACAGATACAGACCCTTCACCGTGCGCCGACGGGCCAGCAACCGGATGAGCGCAGAGTCCATGCGCTCGAGCGCGAGCAGATCTTCGTAGAGCCGCTGAAAGCGCGGCAGCACGGCACGCTGCGCAGCGTCGAGCTCGAAGCCGTGGACCGTCGCGTGCTCGCAGATCCAATCCCCGATACTGCCGCCACGACGCGACGGGCGGGCTTGCCCGTACTCGGAGCTGGGAGCGGGCAAAGTGGACATCTTCAGCGAAGTCAGCGGGCCGGGCCGCAGTGACTATCGGCCTCAGATATGGAGCGTGCGTTTGTCGACGGCGAGAGCGGCTTCGTGCATCACTTCGGAAAGCGACGGATGAGCGTGCACGATGCGCGCGATGTCCTCGGAGCTCGCTCCGAATTCGATCGCTACCACCGCTTCGGAGATCAGCTCGGAAGCAAACGGGCCGATGACGTGCACGCCGAGAATGGCGTCGCTCTTCGCATCAGCGAGGATCTTGATGAAGCCGTTCGTTTCGCCGAGAGAACGGGCACGGCCGTTGGCGATGAACGGAAACATGCCGGACCGGTACTGCACGCCCGCTGCCTTCAGCTCCTGCTCGGTCTTGCCGACCCACGCGATCTCGGGCGAGGTGTAGATCACCCATGGCACCGTGTCGAGGTTGACGTGACTTTTCTGGCCCGCGATCAGCTCGGCCACCGCAACCCCTTCCTCCGAAGCCTTGTGCGCAAGCATGGGGCCGCGCACAACGTCACCGATCGCGTAGACGTTCGGCAGATTCGTGCGGCAGTGGTCGTCGACCTCGATGAAGCCGCGCGCATCCACCTTCAATCCGACCGCGTCCGCTCCAATGCTCGCCGAGTTAGGCACGCGCCCGATGGCGACGATGAGCTTGTCGAAATCGGCCTTGTGCACGCCCTCCTTGTCCTCGTACTTGACGGAAACCTTGCCCTTGCCTTTCGTGACCGACTCGATCTTGATGCCGGTGTGGATGACGAGACCGAGTTCCTTCGAAAAGATGCGGAAGGCTTCCTTGGCCACCTGCTCGTCCACTGCCCCGAGGAATGCGGGCAGCGCTTCCAGCACCGTCACGTCGGCACCGAGCCGTTTCCACACGCTGCCCATCTCGAGGCCGATCACTCCGGCGCCGACCACACCGAGCCGCCGCGGCACTTCGGGCATCGCAAGTGCACCTTCATTGTCGAGAATGAGCTCGTTGTCTACGGCCGCCATCGGCAGCGGACGCGGTATCGAGCCGGTCGCCACGATCACGTTTTTCGCTTCGATGACTTCCGGCTTGGCGCCGCCGTCGGTGACCTGGATACCATAGGTCGCACCTCCCGATACGATGCGACCGCTCCCGTGCATCGACGTCACCTTGTTCTTCTTGAGCAGCATCGCGATGCCGGAGGTGAGCGTGTCGACGATCTTTTCCTTGCGCGCGAGCATCGTGGGGAGGTCCAGGGACACGCCCTGGATTCGCACACCGTGGGCCGCGAACTTGTGCATGGCGCGCTCGAAATTCTCGGACGATTCGAGCAGCGCCTTGGACGGAATGCAGCCGACATTGAGGCAGGTACCGCCGAGACTCGCCTTGCCTTTCGGATTCTTCCATTCGTCGATGCACACCGTTGCGAGGCCGAGCTGGGCCGCACGAATGGCGGCCACGTACCCGCCAGGACCCGCGCCGATGACGGCGACGTCGAACACTTGAGCCATGCGAAAACCTCCCTGTCCGGTGTGTGTGGAGCCAGATGTCCGGCGCCGCGCGGATTCGACCCGTCAAACGTCCAGCAGCAGGCGCGCTGGATCTTCGAGCGCTTCCTTGATCGCGATCAGCGAGAGGACGGCTTCACGCCCGTCGATGATGCGGTGATCGTAGGAAAGCGCGAGGTAGTTCATGGGCCGGATCACGATCTGGCCGTTTTCCACGACAGCCCTCTCCTTAGTCGCATGGACGCCAAGAATCGCGCTCTGGGGCGGGTTGATGATGGGCGTGGACAGCATCGAACCGAACACGCCGCCGTTGGAGATCGAGAACGTACCTCCGGTCAACTCTTCAAGGGTGATCTTGCCGCTCTTCGCGCGCGCACCGAACTCACCGATCTGCTTCTCGATGTCGGCAAGCGAGAGGAGATCGGCGTTGCGCAGGATCGGCACCACGAGCCCGCGCTCGCTGCCCACCGCGATGCCGATATCGTAGTAACCGTGATAGATGATGTCGTCCCCATCCACCGATGCGTTGACGACCGGGTAGCGCTTGAGCGCGGCGACTGCCGCCTTCACGAAGAACGACATGAAACCGAGCTTGACGCCGTGGTTCTTCTCGAAGCGTTCCTGGTAGCGCTTGCGCAGCTCCATCACCGGCGCCATATTCACTTCGTTGAACGTGGTGAGAATCGCAGCCGTCGACTGACTCTGAACGAGCCGTTCGGCGACGCGCTTGCGCAGCCGCGTCATTGGCACCCGTTGTTCCGCACGTCCACTGAGGTCCATCGGAATCGGAGCGGGAGCGGGTGCAGCAGGCGCCGCAGCTGGCTTCGCCACAGGCTGCGCGGCCTTACCTACCGCTTCCAGCACGTCGCCTTTCGTGACACGGCCGCCGCGCCCACTGCCGTCGACGGCGGTAGTGTCCACGCCCTGCTCCGCCGCGATCTTCTTCGCCGCCGGCATGACCGATCTGGCAGCGCCGCCGGGAGGAGGCGGCGCCTGCACCGGTTGCGGCGCGTGCGTGGGTGCGGCGGTCGGTGCGGCACCCGCGGCCGGCTTCGCGTCGGTGTCGATGGTCGCGATCACTTCATCGCTCACCACCGTCGCGCCGTCGCCCTTTGCGATCTTCACGAGAACTCCCGCCTCGGGTGCGGGCAACTCGAGCACGACCTTGTCGGTCTCGATGTCGATGAGATTCGCATCGCGCTCGACGTAATCGCCCTGCTTCTTGTGCCACGACACGAGGGTCGCGGAGGAAACCGACTCGGACAGGACCGGAATCTTGACGTCGACTAGCATCTTCTCTCCCCTTGATCTTTAGGTCCGAGCCGCCGCGCGGGCGGGACGTTCCGTGCGTTGTGGCGGCTGTTCGATCGCGGTGACCACATTGACGCTGAAGGGCGCGAACGCCGCGTTGAGCAGCTCCTTCTGCTGCTGGTTGTGGTCGGACAGATAGCCAACGGCAGGCGCCGCGGAGGAAGGACGTAGCGCGTAGGCGAGCACCTGTTCGGGGCGCATGTGGCGCAGCAGGTAATGCTGGATGCGATGCCAAGCGCCCTGGTTGCCCGGCTCCTCCTGCACCCACACAAGTTCCGTGGCGCCTGCGTACAGATCGAGCTGGGCCTGGAATTCGTCGTGGGGAAACGGATACAGCTGCTCGATGCGCACGATCGCTGCATCCTCTGCACCGCGTTCGCGGCGCGCGGCGACGAGGTCGTAGTAGACCTTTCCGCTGCACAGGATCATGCGCTTGACCTTCTTCGGCTTGATGTCGTCCTTCTCGCCGATCACCGGCTGAAAGCGGCCGTTCGCGATGTCCTCCAGGCTGGAGACTGACTCCTTGTGCCGCAGCATGCTCTTCGGCGTCATGACGATGAGCGGTTTGCGGTACGGACGGACCATCTGACGGCGCAGCATGTGGAACATCTGCGCCGGCGTCGAGGGCACGATGACCTGCATGTTGTATTCGGCGCAGAGCTGAAGGTAGCGCTCGAGGCGCGCCGACGAATGCTCCGGCCCCTGCCCTTCGTAACCGTGGGGCAGCATCATGACGAGGCCGCAGAGCCGTCCCCACTTCGCCTCCCCCGAACTGATGAACTGGTCGATCACCACCTGGGCTCCGTTCGCGAAATCGCCGAACTGGGCCTCCCAGATCACCAGTTCGTCCGGCGCGGCGGTCGCGTATCCATACTCGAATCCGAGCACCGCTTCTTCCGACAGCACCGAATCGATCACGAGAAAGTCAGCCTGGTCCTCTGAAATGTGCTGCAGGGGAATGAACGTGCCGTCGTCCCAGCGCTCGCGATTCTGATCGTGCAGGACCGCGTGGCGATGGAAGAACGTGCCGCGCCCGGCGTCCTGCCCCGAGAGGCGCACGGGATACCCGCCCTTGAGGAGTGCCGCATAGGCCAGATTTTCCGCCATGCCCCAGTCGAGGGGGAGCTTGCCGTTGCCCATCGACTTGCGATCGGTAATCACCTTCTCGACTCGAGACTGGAGCTTAAAATTCTGCGGCACGGCGGTGAGCCGCTCAGCGAGCGCCTTCAGCTCCTTCATCGGGAGACCGGTTTCGACCTTGAACGTCCATTCCGTCCCGAGATAGGGATGCCAGTTCACCGCGAGCGGGGGTTTGCGGCCATATAGCGCAAACTTGTTGGTCTGCTCCCCCGACTCGAGCGCCTGTCGGTACGCCTTCACCATCTCGTCGCCTTCGCCCGGCTTGATCGCTCCCTCCTTCTCGAGGCGGTCGGCGTACAGCTTCCGGGTGCCGGGGTGCTTCGCGATCCGCTTGTACATGAGCGGCTGCGTGACGAGGGGTTCGTCCTGCTCGTTGTGGCCATGGCGGCGGAAGCAGACGAGGTCGATCACCACGTCCCTGCGGAACTGCGTGCGGTAGTCGAGGGCGATCTCGGTGACCATCGCCACGGCATCGGGATCGTCCCCGTTTACGTGGAAGATCGGGCACTCGACCATCTTCGCCACGTCGGTGCAGTAAAGGGTCGAGCGCGTGTCGCGCGGATCAGAGGTGGTGAAGCCGATCTGATTGTTGATGATGACGTGCACGGTGCCGCCGGTGCCGTAACCGCGGGTACCGGAAAGGTTGAGGGTTTCCATCACCACCCCCTGACCCGCGAACGCGGCATCGCCGTGGATCTGCACCGGCAGGACCTGACTGCCTACCTTGTCGCGGCGGCGGTGCTGGCGTGCGCGCACCGAGCCTTCGACCACCGGGTTAACAATCTCCAGGTGCGATGGATTGAACGCGAGCGACAGGTGGACAGGGCCGCCGGGCGTCTCTACGTCCGACGAGAATCCCTGGTGATACTTGACGTCGCCGGAGAGCAGCGTTTCGTCGTGACGGCCTTCGAACTCGGCGAAGAGATCCTTCGGCATCTTGCCCAGGGTGTTCACGAGCACGTTCAGCCGTCCGCGGTGGGCCATGCCGATCACGGCCTCCTCCACGCCCTGTGCTCCCGCCCGCTGCAACAGGTGATCGAGGAGCGGAGTGAGGGATTCGCCCCCTTCGCCGGAGAAGCGCTTCTGCCCGACGTAGCGCGTGTGCAGATAGCGTTCGAGGCCTTCCGCTGCGGTGACCCGCTCCAGCAGCCAGCGCCGGAATCCGATTTCGTACTGCGGCTTGCCGTGGGTGCTTTCCAGCCGCGCCTGGATCCAGCGCTTCTGCGGCGTGTCCGCGATGTGCATGTACTCGGAACCGATGGTGCCGGTATAGGTTTCCTGCACCGCACGGATGATGTCCCGCAGCGCCAATTCATCAGGACCCACCAGGGAGCCCGTGTTGAACACCGTGTCCATGTCCTCCGCCGTGAATCCGTAGTGGGCGGGGTCGAGCTCGGGCAGATAAGGCCGCTCGGTGCGCTCGAGGGGATCGACGCGCGCGTGGCGCACGCCGAGAAACCGGTACGCGTTGATGAGCTGCAGCACCGAGACCTGCTTGCGCTCGATGACGGCGAGGTCGCCCGCAGGCGTCTGCCGCTGCAATGAAGGCGGACGTTTCGCCAGCGCTTCGAAGGCCTCTACGATCGGCCGATGGGCGATATCCCGCCCGCCGGCCTCGCGCGCGAGGCCATCGAAATACGCGCGCCAGTCGCCATCCATGGACGCCGGGTCCTGCAGATACTGCTCGTAGAGATCCTCGACGAACGCGGCGTTCGCTCCGGAAAGATACGAGCTGCTCAACATCTCTTGAAACATCTAGATTCTCCTCCGTGCATGCCAGCGAAAATCAACAACGGGGGCTGGCGGCCCGGGGCCTCAAGCCCGTTTGTCAAGCGGAACGACTTCGCGTTTCCCGGCTCCGATGTAGAGCTGGCGCGGCCTGCCGATCTTGTTGTCGGGGTCCGCGATCATTTCGCTCCACTGGGCAATCCAGCCGACGGTGCGCGCCATCGCAAAGATGGCGGTGAACATCGAGACCGGGATTCCGAGGGCGCGTTGCACGATTCCCGAGTAGAAGTCCACGTTCGGGTAAAGCTTCTTCTCGACGAAGTAATCGTCCTCGAGGGCGATCTTCTCGAGCTCCATCGCGAGCTTAAACAGGCGGTCGTTCTGAAGTCCCAGCTCGCCGAGCACCTGGTGGCAGGTCTCGCGCATGAGCTTCGCGCGCGGGTCGTAGTTCTTGTACACCCGGTGACCGAAGCCCATCAGCTTGAAGGAATCGTTCTTGTCCTTCGCGCGCGTGATGAACTGTCCGACCCGCGAGACGTCTCCGATCTGCTCGAGCATGTTGAGGCACGCCTCGTTCGCGCCGCCGTGGGCGGGGCCCCAAAGGCACGCAATGCCGGCCGAGATGCAGGCGAACGGGTTGGCGCCCGACGAGCCCGCGAGCCGTACGGTAGAGGTGGATGCGTTCTGCTCGTGGTCGGCGTGCAGGATGAGGATGCGATCGAGGGCCTTCACCAGCACCGGATTCGGCTCGTAGCGCTCGCATGGCGTGGCGAACATCATGTGCATGAAGTTCGCGGCATAGTTGAACTCGTTGCGCGGATAGATGAAGGGCTGGCCCTGGTTGTACTTGTAGGCCATCGCGGTGATCGTCGGCAGCTTCGCGATCAGCCGGTGCGCGGAGATGTCGCGATGCAACTGGTCGGAGATGTCCATCGCGTCGTGATAGAACGCGGACAGCGCGCCCACCGTACCGACCAGCACCGCCATCGGGTGGGCATCGCGGCGGAAGCCCTGGAAGAAGCGCGCCATCTGTTCGTGCACCATGGTGTGGCGCTTGATGATGGTGTCGAACTCGAGCTTCTGCTTGGCGTTCGGCAGCTCCCCGCGCAACAGCAGGTAGCAGACTTCGAGAAAGTCGCAATGGACGGCGAGCTGTTCGATCGGATAGCCGCGATACAGCAACACACCCTCGTCACCGTCGATGTAGGTGATGGCGGAGCGGCAGCTCGCGGTCGCGAGGTAACCGGGATCGAAGGTGAACACATCGGTTTTTCCCGTCATGGTGCGGATGTCCACGACGTCCGGTCCGATGGTGCCGGACAGAACCGGCAGCTCCACGGATGCTTTGGTGCTGTTGATGGTCAGGGTAGCAGTCTTGGTGTCGGCCATTTGCTTCTCCGGAAAGGTTGGAGCTAGGGGGCTCCGCCAGCCTTTGGTACTGCGTGGCACCCGCAGTGAGGTGCTCAGCAGCTTCTTATCATGAGGACGATCGTTTGCAGCCTGTTGTCATTGACCTCAGCGCGGCCGGAGAGGACGTGCCAGAGATCGTCGTCCTCAAACGCGAGGACTTCCTTGAAGTGCATCAGCTCGTCCGGCGTCAGGCTGGAAAGGTGCCGGTCGATAAAGCGGTTCAGCATCAGATCCAACTCCAGCATGCCACGTCGGCAATGCCATCGGAGGCGGTCCATTTCGCTCATACGGTGCGGCGGATCATGGCGTCCTTGATCTTGCCGATGGCGCGGGTGGGGTTGAGGTTCTTCGGGCACACGTCCACGCAGTTCATGATCGAGTGGCAGCGAAAGAGTCGATACGGGTCCTCGAGATCGTCCAGTCGTTCGGCGGTGGCCTGATCGCGGGTATCGGCTATGAACCGATAGGCCGCCAGCAGGCCCGCGGGACCGACGAACTTGTCCGGGTTCCACCAGAACGAGGGGCACGAGGTGGAACAGCACGCGCACAGGATGCACTCGTAGAGCCCGTCCAACTCGGCCCGGTCCTCCGGCGATTGCAGCCGCTCGGTCTCCGGCGGCGGGTCGCGGTTCACCAGGTACGGCTTGATCGAGTGGTACTGCTTGAAGAACTGGCTCATGTCGACGATCAGATCGCGAATGACCGGCAGCCCGGGCAGCGGGCGCAGGGTGATCGGCTCCTTCAGGTCGGCGATGCGGGTGACGCAGGCAAGCCCGTTCTTGCCGTTGATGTTCATGGCGTCCGACCCGCATACCCCTTCGCGACAGGAGCGGCGCAGGCTCAGGGTGTCGTCAATCGTCTTGATCCGTACCAAGGCATCGAGCAGCATCTTATCGGTATGCTCGAGGGCGACGTCGTAGTCCTGCATGAACGGCTTGTCGTCCACGTCCGGGTTGTAGCGGTAGATGGAAAATCGCATCGCTTCGGCTCCAACTCTTTTAGTAAGTGCGCGCCTTCAGGGGGAAGGTCTCGACCGTAAGGGGCTTCAGTTGCACCGGCTTGTAGGCAAGGCGGTCGCCCTCGCGCCACCACAGGGTGTGCTTCAGCCAGTTCTCGTCGTCGCGCTTGGGGTAGTCCTCGCGGGCGTGCGCCCCGCGCGATTCCTTGCGCGCTTCGGCCGAGACCATGGTGGACATGGCCACCTCCACCAGGTTGTCGAGTTCCAGGGCTTCCACGCGCGCGGTGTTGAACACCCGGCTCTTGTCGGTGATGAAGGTGTGACGGGCGCGCGCAGCGATCTCACGCATCTTTGTCACGCCCTCGACCAGGAGGTCGGGAAAGCGGAACACGCCGCAGTTGAGCTGCATCAGGCGCCGCAGGTCATTGGCAAGCTCCTGCACGCGCTCCCCGGAGGTCGCGCTCTCCAGGCGCGCCAGGCGCGCCCGGGTGAGCTCGCCTGCATCCTTCGGCAAGGGCTTGTGGGCGGGGTTAGCGCGGATGTACGCACCGAGCCGGTCTCCGGCAGCCTTGCCGAACACCACCAGATCGAGCAGGGAGTTGGTGCCCAGGCGATTGGCGCCGTGCACCGAGACGCAGGCGATCTCGCCGGCGGCGTACAGCCCCGGCACCACGACCTCGGTGCCATCGCGTCCCATCGCCACCGCTTCTCCGTGGAAGTTGGTGGGCACCCCGCCCATCATGTAGTGACAGGTGGGCACCACCGGAATGGGGTCTTGCACCGGATCGACGTTGGCGAACTTCTTGGCAATCTCGCGGATGCCCGGCAGGCGCTTCTCGATCACTTCAACCCCGAGGTGATCGAGCTTCAGGAGCACATGATCGGCCTCCGGGCCGCAGCCGCGTCCTTCCTTGATCTCGGTGGCCATGGCGCGGGCGACCACATCGCGCGAGGCGAGATCCTTGGCGTTGGGCGCATAGCGCTCCATGAAGCGTTCGCCGTTCTTATTCAGCAGATACCCGCCCTCCCCGCGGACCCCTTCGGTAATGAGCACTCCGGCCCCGGCCACTCCGGTCGGATGGAACTGCCAGAACTCCATGTCCTCAAGCGGAATGCCGGCGCGGGCGGCCATCCCCACCCCGTCACCGGTGTTGATGAAGGCGTTGGTGGACGAAGCATAGATGCGCCCCGCTCCACCGGTGGCGAGCAGCACCCCCTTCGCCTGCAGGATCATGACATCGCCCGTTTCCATCTCGAGCGCGGTCACCCCGAGCACTTCACCGTCTGCATCGCGGATCAGATCGAGGGCCATCCACTCGACGAAGAAATGGGTGTGCGCCCGCACGTTGCGCTGATACAGCGTATGCAGCATGGCGTGCCCGGTGCGGTCGGCCGCCGCGCACGAGCGCGTCGCCTGCCCGCCGCCGAAGTTCTTCGACTGCCCGCCGAAGGGCCGCTGGTAAATCTTGCCGTTGGGCAGCCGATCGAACGGCATGCCGAAGTGCTCGAGTTCGTACACCGCCTCGTTCGCCTTGCGGCACATGAACTCGATGGCATCCTGGTCGCCCAGATAGTCTGACCCCTTCACGGTGTCGAACATGTGCCAGTGCCAGTTGTCCTCGTCCACGTTGCCCAGGGAAGCGGCAATGCCCCCTTGCGCGGCCACCGTGTGCGAGCGCGTGGGAAACACCTTGGTCAGCACCGCGGTCTTGAAACCGGCCTCGGCCAACTGCAGCGCCGCGCGCATGCCTGCCCCGCCCGCGCCCACCACCACTGCATCGAATGTTCGCTTGGTGAAGCCCATCGTCACGCACCCCAGAGTATCTGCACCGACCACGCCCCGTAGTACACCAGCGCCAGGATCACCAGCACCTGCAGCCCCAAGCGCAACCCGGTCGCCTGAATGTAGTCCATGAAAATGTCGCGCACCCCGATCCAGGCGTGCAAGAGCAGACTCACCACCGCCAAGAGCGCCGCCAGGCGCAGAAAGCCGTGGCTCCAGATCCCTTTCCACCCCGCATAATCAAGGGGCGACGGCGCCATCACGATCGCCCCCAAAAGCAGCACCGTGAAAGCGAGAATTACCACCGCCGTCACCCGCTGCACGAGCCAATCGCGCAGCCCGTAATGGGCCCCCACCACCACCCGCTTCACCATAGCTTCGCCCCCAGGATCAGCGTGAGCAGCACACTCACCCCCAGAACCGCCGCACTCACCTTGCGCGTAACCCCCAGGTCGCTCCCCACGTGCACATCAAGCAGAAGAAATCGTATCCCCGCCAGCACGTGATGCAAAAACGACCACAATAGCCCCAAGAGCACCAGCTTCACCAGCCAGTGACCCAACACTCCCTTGAGCCCCGCGTACGACTCGGCCGAAGCCAGCGATCGATCCAGCAAATACAGCACAAACGGAATCAGCACAAACATCAACGCACCACTCACCCGGTGCAGGATCGACACCACCCCAGGCAACGGCAGCCGTATCTTCACCAAGTCCAAATGCTTCGGGCGTCGCTTGGCCATCGCAGTCATATCACGCTCCCCTTGAAGTCGCGATCTTCAGCCGCCGCGAACGCGGCGCGGAATTTCAGCTCTCCGCCGCGGCCGAAGGCCGAAGCATACGGCAAACTGCCTCATGTTATCTTGTTCTGGTAGTGAAAATGCTCGGTGTGGAATAGACTCTCTCGCACCTCGACCGGCTTGTCACCAAAAGTGTACGCCACCCGATCCACTCTGAGCAGCGGCGCACCCTGCGCCACCTCGAGCAGGCGGCTTTCCTCGTCGCTTGCCCCCACCGCCTTGATTCGCTCCCGCACCTGAATGATGCGCACGTCGAATGCCGATTCGTACATGCTGTACAGTTTGCACTGGTGCTGCTCGATGACGAGCGCCGAGAGACCCTTGAAGAGGGCGGCGGGAATCCGGACCCCTTCCAACTCCACCAGCTCGTCGCCGATGCGAAAGCGGCGCCGTACGATGAAGATGGCGGCGCCGGGCTCGAGGTCGAGCAGATGGGCGATCGTGGTGTCGGCCTTGGCGCGACGACACTCGATCAGTTCCGGAACGGGATAGGCCTGCTCGCCACTGTCGGGCGCGATGCGAGTGAAGTAATATTTTCGCCGGCTCTCGGTGTGAGAGGCGACGAAGGTGCCTTTGCCCTGATGACGGATGAGAAGATTTTCGTCGGCCAGTTCGTTGATCGCTTTCCTGACCGTACCCTGACTCACGCTGAAGCGCGAGGCAAGGTCGATCTCGCTTGGGATGGACGCGCCGGGACCCCACTCGCCGGACATCAAACTCTGCGTGATGAGAGTTTTGATTTGCCGGTAAAGCGGCTGGAAGGCGGGCGAAGCGACGGCTTCCTTCATGGTAATGATTGTAAGCAGATTCAAAATATCGAGTCTAGGCTTTTTATATCTTTTATCTTATATAAGACTATTGACACGCCACTTCGCGGGCCGCAAGATTCTGCCAGCTTGGCGCGCAGCTTTCGAGCGCGGAATTTTCCGATCTGAAGAGGGCCGGAAGTTCGCCGCCAACTTGTCAGCCACGCCGTTTACATGTCCCCACCTAGCATGAGCGCCACACTCGGATCCAGATTGTCAACCTCTAGGGAGCCCCACCCATGAAAAACCCCGTTCGTGTTGCTATCACCGGTGCCGCCGGGCAGATTGGTTACGCTCTGCTCTTTCGAATCGCCAGCGGCGAGATGCTGGGCAAGGACCAGCCGGTCATTCTCCAGATGCTCGAATTGCCGATGGAGAAGGCGCAACAGGCTCTCAAAGGCGTGATGATGGAGCTCGAAGACTGCGCCTTCCCGTTGCTCGCAGGAATGGTCGGCACCGACGATCCGAAAGCTGCGTTCAAGGATATCGAACGTCGCGCTCCTGGTTGGCGCGAAGCCGCGCGGACCCGGGATGGAACGCAAGGACCTGCTGCTGGAGAACGCCAAGATCTTCATCGAACAGGGCAAGGCGCTCAATGCGTCTGCCTCCCGCGGTGTGAAGGTTCTGGTGGTGGGCAATCCGGCGAATACCAACGCCTACATTGCGATGAAATCGGCGCCTGATCTGCCGAAGAAGAACTTCACTGCGATGCTTCGCCTCGATCACAATCGTGCGCTGTCCCAACTCGCCATTCGCACCGGCAAGCCGGTCGCGGGAATCGAGAAAATGATCGTCTGGGGCAATCATTCGCCCACGATGTATCCGGACCTCCGCTTCACCACTGTCGGTGGCGAACCGGCGCCGAAACTCGTCAACGACGAAGCGTGGTACCGCGACGCGTACATCCCGAAGGTCGGCAAGCGCGGCGCCGCGATCATCGAAGCGCGGGGCGCCTCGTCGGCGGCCTCGGCCGCGAATGCCGCGATCGACCACGTTCGGGATTGGGTGCTCGGCACCGAGGGCCGATGGGTCACGATGGGCGTGCCCTCGGATGGGTCCTACGGCATTCCCCAGGATGTCATCTATGGCGTGCCCGTAACCTGCGCGGGTGGCGAATACACGCGCGTGACGGGCCTCGACATCGACACCTTCTCGCGCCAGAAGATGGATGCAACCCTGAGAGAGCTTCAGGAAGAGCAGGAAGGCGTCAAGAGCCTGCTGGGCTAGGACGCCCGCAAAACCTCAACGGGGATTCGGAAGAGGTCTGCCGTTCGCCGCTTCCACCCCGCCGTGACCATACGCCCGTGAACCAGGCTCTCCATCCGAGCGAAGCGCTCTTCGGGGGCGAAAAACCGTTCCCGATTATCCCCTCCTGTGAGCACTTCGCCGGGAGCGAGCACCTCATCCTGAAAGCGTTCCAGCTGCAGGATCAGCTCGGCCCGATCTTCGACATCACCTGCGACTGCGAGGATGGCGCGCCCGCCGGGCAGGAACGTGCGCACGCGGAGCTCATGGTTCGCCTGCAGACCTCGCCGCTCAACCGATATTGGATGGCGGGTGTGCGCATCCACGATCACGGTCATCCGGCGTGGCGGGACGACGTCGACATCCTGGTGGACGGCGTTGGCGATGTCACGGCGTACATCACGCTGCCGAAACCGACCGGTTACGCGGCGGCCGCGGAGATGATCGAATACATCCAGACGCGTGCGGCACGCTGCGGACTCAAGCGCGAGATTCCCATCCACGTGCTGATCGAAACCCACGGCGCGCTGCGCGACGTCGAGGGGATCGCAGCGCTGCCATGGGTGCAGACCCTCGATTTCGGGCTGATGGATTTCGTGAGCGGTCATCACGGTGCGATTCCGGCCAGCGCCATGCGTAGCCCGGGGCAGTTCAAGCATCAGCTGATCGTGCGCGCGAAGGCTGAAATCGTCTCGGCGGCCCTCGGTCACGGGCTGGTGCCCGCCCACAACGTGTCGGTGGACTTGAAGAGCGCCCACAACACCTACGAGGATGCGTGGCGAGCGCGCAACGAGTTCGGCTTCCTGCGCATGTGGAGCATTCATCCAATGCAGATTCCGGCGATCGTCGACGCAATGAAGCCGGACGGGACGGAGGTGGAGGAGGCAGCCGCCATTCTCCTCGCGGCACAGAAGGCTCAGTGGGGTCCGATCCGGCATGCGGGAGATTTGCACGATCGGGCTTCCTATCGCTACTACTGGGACGTGCTGCGGAAAGCCCGCGTGACCGGGATCGAACTGCCCGTGGAAGCGCGCGAGGCATTCTTCGCTTGAGGCGCCTTCGAAGATCGAATCGCCCTAATGCAAACACCACCGTGAAATGAGCGATCCTTCTACCACGCCCGGAGGGCGGTTGCGTATCGCGGTGGAAGCCGAGCGTCCACTGCAGGTGGTGGGGGCAATCAACGCCTATCACGCGCGCATGGCGAGCCGGGTGGGCTACCGGGCGCTCTACCTCTCCGGCGGCGGCGTGGCCGCGGGCTCCCTCGGGCTGCCCGATCTCGGCATTTCGACCCTGGATGACGTGCTCACCGACGTGCGCCGCATCACCGACGTGTGCGATCTACCGCTCCTGGTAGACGCTGACACCGGCTTCGGCGGCGCCTTCAATATCGCGCGCACGGTAAAGTCCCTGATCAAGCTCGGCGCCGCCGGCTGCCATATCGAGGACCAGGTGCAGGCCAAGCGCTGCGGTCACCGGCCGGGCAAGGCGATTGTATCGAGGCAGGAGATGGTCGACCGGGTGAAGGCGGCGGTGGATGCGAAGACCGATGCCGCATTCGTGATCATGGCGCGCACCGATGCGCTCGCGGTGGAGGGGCTGGAGGCCGCGATCGAACGGGCGGTCGCCTGCGTGGAAGCGGGCGCGGACATGATCTTCCCGGAGGCGATGACCGAACTCGCGATGTACCGCCGCTTTGCCGAGGCGGTGGGGGTGCCGGTGCTGGCGAACATCACGGAGTTCGGGGCGACGCCGCTCTTCACCACCGCGGAGCTGGGAGCGGCCGGGGTGCGCCTGGCGCTCTATCCTCTGTCGGCGTTCCGGGCGATGAACCAGGCGGCCCTGGCGGTGTACCGCACCTTGCGCGAGGAGGGTACACAAGAGCGCGTAGTGCCGCTCATGCAGACCCGTGCGGAGCTGTACGACTTTCTCGACTACCACGCCTACGAGCAGCAGCTCGATCGGCTGTTCGCGAAGGAGGACCCATCATGAATGAAACCCTGACGGCGACACCCGAAAAAAAGAAGCAGCGGGTTGCCCTCTCCGGCGTGGTCGCCGGCAACACCGAGATCTGCACCGTGGGTCGCACCGGCAACGATCTGCATTACCGGGGCTACGACATCATTGATCTCGCCGAGAAAGCGACCTTTGAGGAGGTTGCGCATCTGCTCGTCCATGGCGCGCTGCCGACCCAGGATGAGCTCAACGACTACCGCAAGAAACTGAAGTCCGCGCGCGGTCTGCCGGCTCCGGTGAGGAACGTGCTCGAGCAGATTTCCGCCGCTGCCCACCCCATGGACGTGATGCGCACCGGCTGCTCGATGCTGGGCACGGTGCTGCCCGAGCGCGATGATCATCCGATCACCGGAGCCCGCGACATCGCGGACCGCCTGCTTGCCTCGTTCGGCTCGATGCTCCTCTACTGGTATCACTTCAGCCACAACGGCCGCCGCGTGGAAGTGGAGACTGACGACGATTCAGTCGCCGGCCACTTTTTGCACGTGCTGCACGGCCGGAAACCGTCCGCCCTGTGGGAGCGCTCCCTCGACCAGTCGCTGACCCTCTACGCCGAGCACGAATTCAATGCCTCCACCTTCACCGGTCGTGTCGTAACCGGCACCGGCTCCGACCTCTACTCCGCCATTTCCGCAGCGATCGGCGCCCTGCGCGGCCCCAAGCACGGCGGTGCGAACGAGGCGGCGATGGAAGTCATCGAGCGTTATTCGAACACGGACGAAGCCGAGCAGGACATCCGCCTGCGGGTGTCCAACAAGGAAATCGTGCTCGGCTTCGGCCACCCGGTCTACACCATCGCCGATCCGCGCAACCAGGTGATCAAGGGCATCGCCCGCCGCCTGTGTGAAGACGGCCACAACATGACCCTCTTTCACATCTCCGAGCGCATCGAGCGCGTGATGAAGGAGGTGAAGAGCATGTTCCCGAATGCGGACTGGTACAGCGCGTCGAGCTACCACATGATGGGCGTGCCCACGAAGATGTTCACGCCGCTCTTCGTGATGAGCCGCACGAGCGGCTGGGCGGCGCACGTGATCGAGCAGCGCCTCGACGGCAAGATCATTCGACCCTCCGCCAATTACGTTGGACCGGAGGACCGCCCGTTCGTCCCGCTCTCCAAGCGTGGCGGATGACGGATCGGTCCCCTCGAACCTCTGCAACGGAAAACGCTCACCATGGGCACTGCCATTTCTAACGTACGTCCGGTGCCGGATGCGGTGCTGAGCGACATTGCCGACTATGTCCTGGGCGGTGAGATCGAAAGCCGCGAAGCCTACGAGACCGCGCGCTACTGCCTGATGGACACCCTGGGCTGCGGGCTGGAAGCGCTCGAGTATCCAGCGTGCACCAAGCTCCTCGGTCCGATCGTCCCCGGCACCGTGGTGCCCAACGGCGCGAAGGTCCCCGGCACCGCGTTCCAGCTCGACCCGGTACAAGCCGCCTTCAACATCGGCACCATCATCCGCTGGCTCGACTTCAACGACACCTGGCTCGCGGCCGAGTGGGGGCACCCCTCGGACAACCTGGGCGGGATCCTGGCCACCGCCGACTGGCTCTCGCGCACTGCCGTTGCCGTGGGCCACCCGCCGCTCCTGATGCGCGAGGTGCTCACCGGGATGATCCAGGCGCACGAGATCCAGGGTTGCCTTGCCCTCGAGAACAGCTTTAACCGGGTCGGGCTCGATCACGTGGTGCTGGTGAAGGTCGCCTCCACCGCGGTGGTGAGCCGGCTGCTGGGCTTGAGCCGCGAGGAGATCATCAATGCCCTCTCTCTCGCGTGGGTCGACGGTCAGTCCCTGCGCAC
The DNA here is from genome assembly GCA_963747225.1 of uncultured beta proteobacterium. GTDB lineage: Bacteria > Pseudomonadota > Gammaproteobacteria > Burkholderiales > JAEUMW01 > JAEUMW01. The sequence continues at coordinate 77,546 of CAVVES010000001.1, forward strand.
CTACCGCCACGCCCCCAACACCGGCAGCCGCAAGAGTTGGGCGGCGGGCGATGCCACCAGCCGTGCGGTGCGCCTCGCGCTCATTGCCCGTACCGGCGAGATGGGCTATCCGTCGGTGCTCTCGGCCAAGACCTGGGGCTTCTACGATGTCCTGTTCAAGGGCCAGCCCTTCAAGTTCCAGCGCCCCTACGGCAGCTACGTCATGGAGAATGTCCTCTTCAAGATCTCCTTTCCCGCCGAGTTCCACGCCCAGACCGCGGTCGAGTGTGCCATGGCCCTGCACCCGCAGGTCAAAGACCGCCTCGGGGAGATCGACAAGATCGTTATCCGCACCCACGAATCGGCCATCCGCATCATCGACAAGCGCGGCCCCCTCGCCAACCCTGCCGACCGGGACCACTGCATCCAGTACATGGTGGCCGTGCCCCTCATTCACGGACGGCTGACCGCCGCCGACTACGAGGATGCGATCGCCGTCGACCCGCGCATCGATGCCCTGCGCGAAAAGATGCAGTGCGTCGAGGACAAGCAGTTCAGCGCCGACTACCTCGACCGGGAGAAGCGTTCGATTGCCAACGCCATCCAGGTCGTGTTCCAGGACGGCAGCAAGACCGAAGAGGTGGTGGTCGAGTATCCGATCGGCCACCGGCGCCGGCGCACCGACGGCATTCCACTGCTCGTGGAGAAGTTCAAGACCAACCTCGCGCGGCGCTTTCCGGACAAGCAGCAGCAGGCTATCCTCGCCCTGTGCAGCGATCCCGCCACCCTCCACAACACCCCAGTCCACACTTTCGTCGACCAGTTCGTGATCTGAGAACACGGGAGAGAACCACTTGGATTTCATTGCACTGACGGTTGGCGAAAGCGCGGCTCCCCCGACGGCCCGATCGGCGCGCGTCGTCGTCGCTCCCGCGCTTGCCTTCATCGTCTCCTTCGGGACCGGTGTCGCGCACTCGATCGACATTCCAAAACGCAAGTCCGGACTGTGGGAGATGACGATCACTTCGTCCCGCGGGGACGGTGCGCGCACGATGATCGACACCGTCTGCAAGCGCGGCGGCATGACGATCACGACTCACGCGCTCGTATCCGGCAGCTTCGACTCGGGCTATCGCATGGACAGCACGTCGACCTACGACCCGCCGATGCGCGGAATGACGGAGAGTCGCACCACGGTCGAGGCGAAGTGGTTCGGGCCGTGCAAACCGGACCAGAAGCCAGGCGACATGATCGTGCCGGGCATGGGCAAGTTCAACGCCCAGGACCTGCGCGAACGCATGCAGCAAATGCCCAAACCGCAGTAGACTTTCACTCGTTTCCGCCCCAGCAAACCGCGAAGCAAAAAAGGAAATGCCATGCCCCAAGACCCCTTCAGCACCCTGAAAACTTTCACGTTCGGATCGAAGACCGGCAAGCTCTGTTCGCTGCCCGAGCTCGCGAAGACCCTTCCAACCGTGAAGCGCCTGCCGGTATCCATCCGCATCGTGCTGGAGTCGGTGCTGCGCAACTGCGACGGGAAGAAGATCACCGAGCAGCACGTGAAACAGCTTGCGAACTGGAATGCGAAAGGAAAGCGCGTGGACGAGATTCCCTTCGTCGTGGCGCGGGTGATACTCCAGGACTTCACCGGTGTTCCTCTCCTTGCCGACCTCGCCGCCATGCGCAACGTCGCCAGCAAACTCGGCAAGAACCCGAAGGTCATCGAGCCCCTGGTTCCGGTGGACCTCGTGGTCGATCACTCGGTCATGATCGATCACTACGGAACGAAGGATGCGCTCGATCTCAACATGAAACTCGAGTTCCAGCGCAACGACGAGCGCTACCGGTTCATGAAGTGGGGCATGCAGGCGTTCGATACTTTCGGCGTCGTGCCCCCCGGCATCGGCATCGTGCACCAGGTCAATCTCGAATACCTGTTCCGCGGTGTGCGTGAGCGCGATGGCGTGTACTTCCCCGACACGCTCGTCGGCACCGATTCGCACACCACGATGATCAACGGGGTGGGCGTGGTCGGTTGGGGGGTGGGCGGCATCGAGGCCGAAGCGGGCATGCTGGGTCAGCCCGTGTACTTCCTTACGCCGGACGTCGTCGGTGTCGAGCTCAAGGGCAAGCTGCGCGGCGGCGTCACAGCGACCGACCTGGTGCTCACCGTGACGGAGATGCTGCGCAAGGAAAAGGTCGTGGGCAAGTTCGTCGAGTTCTTCGGCGAGGGTACGGAAACCCTGTCTGTCACCGATCGCGCGACAATCGGCAACATGGCGCCGGAGTACGGCGCCACGATGGGATTCTTTCCGGTCGACGCGAAGACCGTCGAGTATCTGCGCAAGACCGGTCGCTCCGATTCGGAGACCGAAGCCTTCGAGGCGTACTTCAAGGCGCAGGGCCTGTTCGGCATCCCGAAGCGCGGCGAGATCGACTATACCAAGGCGTTGTCGCTCGATCTTAGCACCGTCACGCCCTCGCTTGCCGGGCCGAAGCGCCCGCAGGACCGAATCGAACTTGGCAAGGTGAAGAAGCAATTCACTTCGCTCTTTTCAAAGCCGTTGGCCGATAACGGTTTTGCCAAGAAACAGGACGCCCTCAGCGCGCGTCACGCGACCAAGCTGGGCGCATTCAGCGGCGGTGTGACGGTGCCCACCTCCGGCGGCGGTGTGCAGGATCCGGAGTCGTTGAAAAGCGGGGCGCCTGCCGATGTCGTGGAGATGGTGGACAATCGACCCACGCCGGACGACGTCGTCGAGTCACCGGACGAATCACCGAACGACTACATCACGATCGGCAATGGCGACGTGCTGATTGCCGCAATTACCTCGTGCACCAACACCTCCAATCCCGGCGTGTTGCTTGCCGCTGGCCTGCTCGCCAAGAAAGCGGTGCAGAAGGGCCTGTCGGTGAAGCCGCACATCAAGACTTCGCTCGCGCCCGGATCGCGGGTGGTGACGGAATATCTGACCAAGGCCGGGCTGCTGCCATACCTGGAAAAGCTCGGTTTCTTCGTTTCGGCTTACGGCTGCACCACCTGCATCGGAAATTCCGGACCGCTGGATCCACACATTGAGGACGTAATCGTCCAGAAGGACCTGATCTGCTGCGCGGTCCTTTCCGGCAACCGCAATTTCGAAGCGCGCATCCACGCGAACATCAAGGCGAATTTCCTCGCTTCGCCCCCGCTCGTAGTGGCCTATGCGATCGCCGGAACGGTGCTGAAGGATCTGATGACGGAACCAGTCGGCAAGGGCAAGGACGGGAAGGATATCTGGATCGGCGACATCTGGCCGAGCGGCGATGAGATCGAAGCGGCCATGCGTTTTGCCATGGACCCGAAGACCTTCCAGCGACTTTACAAGAACTTCAGCAAGGCCAATCCGCTGTGGACCACCATCCCCGCGCCGAAAGGCCAGGTCTATTCATGGCCCAAGTCGACCTACATCGCGAAGCCGCCCTTCTTCGACGACTTTGAGATGCAACCCGGCACCGTGGGAGAAATCCGCGGTGCGAAGGCACTGCTGGTGGTGGGTGACTCGGTAACCACCGACCACATTTCTCCTGCAGGTTCGTTCAAGCCCACGACGCCCGCAGGCAAGTGGCTGCAGGAGCAGGGAGTGCTGCCGGTCGACTTCAACAGCTATGGATCACGCCGCGGTAATCACGACGTTATGGTGCGCGGCACTTTCGCCAACGTCCGGGTGAAGAACCTCATGCTGCCGCTGAAGACGGACGGCGCCCGCGTCGAGGGTGGCTTCACGCTGCTCGACGGCAAGCAGACAACCGTATACGACGCCGCCATGGAATACATCAAGCGCGGCACGCCGACGGTGGTATTCGCAGGCGAGGAGTACGGTACCGGCTCGTCGCGGGACTGGGCGGCGAAAGGCACGCAGCTACTTGGCGTAAAGGCAGTGATCGCGCGCAGCTTCGAGCGCATTCACCGCTCCAACCTGGTCGGCATGGGCGTGCTGCCGTTGCAGTTCAAGGGGTCGGATTCAGCCGAGTCTCTCGGCATCCAGGGTGACGAGGAATTCGACATCATCGGCCCGGACGAGATCAAACCGCAGCAGAACGTGACGCTCGTCATCAAACGCAAGGACGGCAGCACGACCAAGGCGACGGTGCTCTCCCGCATCGACACCGCGATCGAGGTCGACTACTTCAAGCACGGCGGCATTCTCCCGTACGTGCTGCGGGAACTGGTGGCGGCGGCCTGATCAAAGCCGAAGCGGGCCCACGAGATCGGCGTGCCGGCGGCAACAAGCGCCGCACGCCGATCAAGGGGTGCCTCGAACCGTTACGTCCCGATAGCGGGCAGATTCTTGGCGATGTCCGGCAGCACGCTGGACTTGGGACCCTGGCAGTTTGGGTGTCCCCAACCGCCCGCGCTGTTGCCGCCTGCCGGGAAGAACCCACCAGGTACGGCAGTCGGCACGCCCGCCCCCACGTTGGAATCGTAGGAAATGTCGTAAACGATGTTGTCCGGACGCTTCGCGTCGCCGCTCACGCCTGCGGGAACGTAATCTAGCTTCAGCGTGTTGCGCGTTCTCCACGCGATGTTGTGGTCGGCACATGAGCTGTCACCACTCACCCCGATCCCGCCGAGGAGCGTGCCGCTCCTGTTGTAGAGCGCCAGTCCGCCACCGAAGACGTTCACTCCGCCGACTTTTCTGCCGACGAGAGGATCGTCCACCTTTCCGTATTTTTCCGAAGGCAGCCGATATGCATTGAACGTGTCCACGGGGTTGCTGAACTGAAGGCCAAAGAGGCTGCCACCCGGCTGCACCGCGGAGAAGAGATTCGCGGTCGAGAGGGCAAGCTTCGGCAAGCTGAAGGAATTCGCCGTGTTCGCTTTTTGTCCGGAGATAACCCGGCTGCCGGGCCACTGATCTCCGCGATTCGTGCCCGTGAATGCCACCGCGCACACGATCCCGTCCCGGTCCACGATAGTCGCCCACATGTTCAAGCCGAAGCCGCCGTTCTGCTGAGCGACAGCTCCCTTCAACGCGTCGCGCACTTTGCTCCAGCTCGGTAAGCCCTTACAGCCCAGCTCGTCGTCCCACGCCCACGCATTCGGTGTGACCACGCTCGACAGAACCACCGCAGCGCTCACCTTCACGATCAGCTGATTTCCTTTTTTCATGTCTCCCTCCATCCCCGACACACGGTGCCACGACAGCGGTTTGGCGGCTGCTCGCACGCTTCCGACCGCCCCCAAAAACAACACGAGCGAGAGCGACGAAAAGCTCTCCTTTCGTGAGATTGAATATAGAGGATATTGGGATTTCTGTTGAAAGGCTCCCGTAAGCTTGCGCCGCTCACGTCGACGACATGAGCCAGCACGTTTCTGCTGCTGCAGACCACGGACAGACTGTTTGGACTTCGGGAAAGAACTACGGTCAACCCGGAGAAGGGGCCGCGGATGCAGGGCCGTTCATGCACGCATTGAAGCTCTCCGCGGCACTCGCCGCGCAACTCACACCGGAGGGATTCTGCATGTTGGGCGGGCCGACGGCTTCGCAAGCTGCGATGTCGCCGGCGCGCTGCTTCTCGCAGGCCGGCCGCCGTGCCTCGCGCGCCGGATCTTCGCGCGGGGACGTCGTGTCCGTGGGGGGCGCCACCGGAACGGCAGCCGGCCCGGCGGCGGAATCGAGCGCGTTGGGCAACCCCGCAACCGGGGTATTGGCCGCCGCAGCGGCGACGGAGCCGCCGCCATACACAAATCGCCAGTCCGAGTATTTCAGGGAGCCGTCGAATGCCTTGTCCGGTTCGTTGAATTTCGCGGTCTTGATGGGCTTGCCCGCATTCTTGCTGTAGACGCCCATGATGCCACCGGCCTGATCCTTCACCAGCCCCCAGTCGAGCGTTCCGGTCATGGGATCGACGTAGACCTTGCGCAGGTGGCGCCTCACCACCGGCAGGCGCTTGTCCAACACCAGATCGTCGAGACTCTTGGGGAACTGCGGTCCACCGGGTGAACTTTCGAAGTAGGTACCGATGGCGCGTCGGAATTCACCTCCGACGAAGAGCAGTTCCCGTTCCTTCTCACGCCGCAGTGTCTGTTCCCACACAGTACCGATCGCGGCGAGACCCGCTCCCATGATCGCGACGACGATGAGCACGGTGAAGTAGGTGAAGCCGCACTCTTGCCGCGCGCTCGTTCTCGTTCTCGCTCCGCGCTGTCCGGTCCGAAAGGCACGCGAAAGAAGCACGACGGCTCAGAATTCTGTGTAAGGCTTGCCGTCTAGGGAATTGCCGGGCGCGCCGCTGCGAATATCGTAGACGACCTTCGCATCCGGCTTGTCAGGCGGATTCACGATCACCCACGTCGTAGCGCTTTCGGTGATCGGATCCGAAGGGACGCGCCGCAGGTATTTTTTTGTCACCAGCTCTTCGAGGCTCGGAGGATATTTCCCGGTGTCCGAATAATGCTTGTCGATGGCATCGCGCAGGAGATGCAGGTCTTCCTTGAGCACCGCCTCGCGGGAGCGCTGCACGCTGTGGAAGTAGCGGGGCGCAGCGATCGTGAGCAGCAGCGAGATGATCGCCATGACCACCAGCAGCTCGACGAGGGTGAATCCCTTTCGCCCGGATCGCAGCATTCGTTTGCGCTTCGCTACCAGTCGCGGTACGGGACGCCGTTCAGTCCGACTCCACCGCCGACGGGATACACGTCGAAAACATCGTCGCCAGCCTTGGGCTCGTCGGGAGGACTCGCGTAGCTGCGCTTGCCCCAGCTCGCCGCGTCGGAGAGTTGCGGATCATCCGCGAAGGGATTGCGCGGAATGTGTCGCATCAAATAGATCTTCTGCTTGGTCGGCGACTTCTCGTCCGGCACCCCCGAGACGAGAATCTCGAGGGTCGGCGGATAGCCCGTATCGGTCGCCTTGCGTGCGATCCTCCCGTCGTCGACCTCCCGTTTGTACGCGTCGATGCCTTCACGGATCTGCCGTAGCGCGCTGCGCAGCTCGCTCTCCTTGGACCGCTTCACCGTGAGCTCCGCAAGTGGCATGGCGGCGAGTGCAAGCACGCTCAAGATCACGACCGTCACCAGAAGTTCGATGAGCGTGAACCCGCGTGCGTTGAACGTGGCGCCTCTCGTATCGCTCATTGCACCAGAGTCAGCGCGTAGGGTCCGACGGGCAGGCCCGGCAAGGTGCGCCCCTGCGCATCCTGAATGACGATGTTCTCCAGAGTAAGCTGGGTCGCGACCGGATTCTTCGCAATGACGCGGAAGCGCAGACTTCCTTCCGCGCCCTGCCCCGGCTGCGCCGCCTCCAGTCGAAGCACCGCGCGCCCCGGCGAGCTCGCGACGACAGGGCCGGCGCGTGCCGCCGCTTCGCCACCGGATCCCGCTCGGTTGTCCACGGCAAGCTCGAGCAGGCTGGGATCGAACGTCACTTCCATCTGCGCTCCCCGGGTGTCGCCCCCGCTCGGCAACCCGACGTTCACCAGGAGATCGCGTCCGAGTGTCGCCTCCGCCGGGCCGCTCAGTTGCATCACCACATCCGCCGTTCCCGCAATCGGGCCGGCAGGCATCTTCGTCGAACCCGCGGGAGGTGGCTCGCCACCCATCCCCGGTACGCCGGCGACCTGGCCTCGCGTACCCGGCGTGAGTGACAGCGCGCCGGGCGCGGTCGGCCGCAACCGCATAGGCGTAAGGCTCGCCGCCGCATCCGTTCCCGATTGAAACTCGGTCATGTGGGAGGCAGGTCGGTCGAGATTGCGCACCACGCGGGGCGTGATGAGGAGCACGATCTCCGTCTTCTGCGCGTCGATGAGCTGGTTGGAGAAGAGCCGGCCGAGCACGGGAATGTTGGCGAGACCCGGCACGTTGTTGAAGGTCCGCCGGTCGTCGTCCTGGATCAGACCGGCGAGCGCCTGAGTCTCGCCGTCCTTGAGCCGAAGGCTCGTGGCTGCGTTGCGCGTGCCGATGATGTAGGCGGTCGCCGGCTGCGTGCCCCCGCTGCTCACCTGCTGAATGACATTGCTCACTTCCAGGTTCACCTTCATCGAGACTTCGTCGTCCAGGTACACCTGCGGCTCGATCTCGAGCTTGAGGCCCACGTCGAGGTAGCTCACGTTGGTGGACACGCCCACGTTCGCCGTCGAGGTGGTGGTGAACACCGGAAGCTTCTGGCCGATCAGGACCTTTGCCTTGTCGCGGTTCTTGACTCGCACCCGCGGGTTGGCCAGCAGATTTGCGTTGCCGAGATCCTGTTTCAGCGCCGCGACGATCGCGGGATTGGTGATGAAGGCGTCCAAGCCGCCGCGGCCGAGCTGGATCAGCGACGGAATCGTCGCCGCGGGATTGGTGAGCCCCTGGCCGAACTGGATAGTACTGGGATACTTGAGGCCAAGCTCCTGCAGTTTGGTCCGCTGAACTTCGAGCACCTCGAGATCGAGCACGACCTCGGGCTCCGCCAGATCCTGCGCGGCGACGAGCCGCTCGGCGACGCGGATCGCGTCCGGCGTATCCCGCAGCACCACCATGTTCAGCTTTTCGTCGATGTAGATGTCCTTCGCCTTCATCACCGCCTTCAGCATGGCCTGGGTCTGCTTGGCGTCCGCGTTGGTGAGGTAGAAGCTGCGCACGGCTAGATCCTGATATTCCCGCTGCTTGGCCGGCGAGCTCGGAAACACGAGCACGGTGTTGTCGTTGAGCACCTTGCGATCGAGCTGATTGGTGACGAGCAGAACCTTGAGCACGTCATCGATCGGCGTGTTGCGCACGAAGATGTTGACCTTGGTGTCGGTCTGCACCTCGCGATCGAGCACGAAGTTGATGCCGGCCGCGCGCGACATGACTTCGAACACTGCACCGAGATCGGCGTCCCGGAATTCGAGGGTGATCGGCTTGTTGAGGGAGCGTTTGAGCTGCGGCAACGCCGACGCCGCAGCACCGCCGCTCTCTGCGATGCGCCGTGAGAGCAGACGGGCGCGCGCGTTCTGCGGATTCTCCTGGAACACCTGCCGCAGCAGCGCATCGGCGCTTCCCGGATCTCCGCTCGCGACCGCAGCGGCGGCCTGGGCGATGAGCTGATCGTGCCGCTGATCGATCGGAATCTGGGCAAGACCGGCCTTCGCCCTCGGACTGCCTGGCTCGATTCCCTGCATGCGTCGATAGATCGCTTCCGCCCCCGCATAATTGCCCGCCGCGCGATATCGATCGGCTTCGCTGGCGAGCGCGCCGAGGATCGCTTCGCGCTGGTTGGCGAGGTAGAGCTGATACTCGAGGCGCCGCGGATCTCCCCTGACCGCATCCTCGATTAGCGCGAGCCCTTCTTCGATGCGTCCTTGGGCGAGCTCCTGCTGGCCCCGTGCAAAGCTTTCCGAAGGGCTGGCAGCGCGGTTTCCCAAGGTGCTACAACCCTGCAGAACGAAGACCACGCAGACGAGACACACGAGCGCACGGGAGGCCAGGCTGCGGATTGCGATTCTCATGGCGCGCTCCCGATCGCGAGGGATTGCTTGACCTTCTGCGGCAGATAAGTGAGCACCATTGTGCGATCGCGGATCTCATCGACCCGGTACTGACCGTCGAGAGTGGCGCCCTTGCGCGCGAGATAGTTGCGGTCGCCGCGCGTGAGGAACACGACGACTTCGCCGTCGTCGAGCATTTTGCCCATGTAGGCAAAGGGTATCGGGGGCGGGGGCGGCGGACCACCCGCGCGATGCGACGTGCCGCCGTTCGCGAAGGTTCCCTGTTCCGTTTCGGAGAACGGCAGATCCCCCGGAAAGAGATCGGTCTTCAGCGCGGGATATGGCTCCCGTCGCAGCCGATCGAGCCTGACTTCGTCCGTGGCGGCCGCCGCCTGTGTGCTGCCGCCCGCCACCGATTCGGTCTGTGCCACGCCACCCGAGGGCGGTGCCGCAGGCGGCGCCTCACCGCTATCGACCCACTGCACGGCGAGCACCGTCAACGCCAATGCGCCGAGCAGACCCCACCACCGCTGCTTATTGCTCATCACGGTGACTTCTCCCCGCCGAGATACAGTGTCAGCTTGATCCGGGCCTCCACCGCCGCGCTCGACGGATCATCCCGCTTCATGCTGAGTTCATCCAGCGAACTGGCAGGCACTTCGTTCAGCACCTGTCCGACGAATTCCCGGATCTGCGCGTAGCCGCCCCGAACGGGGAGGTTGAGCTCATACCGGGACAGTTGCAAATCACGTTCACGGGTCAGCTTGTATTCCCCCGCTTCCAGCCGCAGCCCCTGCGCTTCGGCCAGCCCGAAGATGCGCTGCAGCCATTCCGGCGTGGAGCTGAGCGGCGGGAAGAACGCGTAGAAATTCGTCAACCGATCTCCGCTCGCACTCGCTCCCTGGACCGATGGTGCCGCACGAAGTTTCGCGCGCAGTGCATCCACTTCGCTCTTCGCTTCCGCGAGCCGCGTGCTCATGGGCAGCAGCATCGAGACGAAGATCGCGATGGAGCACACGATGAGGGCAAGTCCGGCCATGCCCGGCCATCCGACGGAGCGCAGCTCGCGCCGCGCTGTCCACATCCAGTCCTTCATTTTCGCTCGACCCACGTCGCAAGAATCGAAAACGCGACCGGCTTTCCCGGCGCGTTTGGCCGTATCTCGTGCTCCACCAGGTGCACGGCGTCCAGGTGCGGTTGCGCTTCGAGCCGCGTCACGAATTGCGTTACGGCGGGAAAGCTGCTCGCGACCCCCGCGATGCGCACCTGGCGGCTCGGCACGTCGGGCTGGATGGCGAGGAGCGCCAAGCCGTCGCCGGCCGTGGCTTCGAGCTCCGAGAACAGAATGCCCCAGGGCACCGCCATGTGCTCGAGCACGAGGTTCGCACGCTTGATTTCCTCCACCGGCAGCTTGCCGTCCCTGGTCGTAACGCCAAGGGGCAAGGACTTGCGCTTCGCGAGTTGCGTGAGATCCTCGAGCTTCGCTTCCCACAGCGTCGTTTCCTTGCGCAGGGCTTCGAAGCGCGCCGCGCACGCCAGCGCTGCCACCACACCGAGCGCGAGAATGGTGAACCGCAACAATCCACCGCGGATATCGGAGCGATGAAAGTCGAGGGTAAACCGTCGCATCGTCATGCCCACGCGGTCAACGCCATTGCGAGTCGAGGATCGGAAAACGGTGGAGCCTTGTCGTCCGCGGCGACCGGTTCCACGCTCCACCCCCCGTCGTTCTCCACCGCGGTCACCGCCCGTTCCGGCGAGAACACGAACACGCGACCCGGCTCGAAGGCGCGGTCGCTTCCGAGCACCTCCTGCTCCAGGGTTTCCGTCAATCGGAGGTTCCCGTCACTGCCTACCCGTCGGCTCGCGACGCTCGCCCAACGCCCCTCCTCAATGCCGCCGAACGAGAATCTGCCGGCGTCGACCACGCCGAACCAGGACGCGTCGGCGGGCAATTGCGAACGGCAGGAATTGAACGCAGCGACGAAGTACGGGCTGAGGGATCTCAACCCCAGCCTTGCCGCGCGCAGCGTTTCCTTCACGCCATCGATCAGCACTCTCGGCGTGGCGCATGCCACCACCGGCCGCCCGGGCCCCTGCCAATGCACCGCCGTCGTCCACTCGAGGGCGGCGTCGCCATAGACGAGGCGCAACTCGTGCTGGGCGAGTGCTTCCCAGTCGCGATCGTCGATCGCTTCGGCACTCCACGGCAGCACGAGATAGCGCACGAAAGCGTCGGAGAGAACGACGCTCGCTTCACCAAAAGCGGTCTTCCCGTCGGCGAGCATCGATGCGAGCACCTTGATCGTCGCAATCCCGCTTGTATCATCGCTGGCCGATGTGTCGGCGACGAATTCGCTGCGCACGAGCTTCGGCTTCCAGCCGCGCGCGAACTGGATCAGCCCGACCCGACCCGGCGCGAGCGAGATGCAGAAGCGGTCACGCCACAAAGGTGACACGGTTGATCTCCTGCAGGCTGGTCTCGCCCTGCTGCACCAGCTCGAGCGCGCTCTCCCGCAGAAAGCGCGTGCCGGCGCGGCGCGCCGCTTCCTTGATCTCGCGGATCGGCCGCCGACCCCCAATGAACTCGCGCAGCTCATCGGTGAGCACCATCATCTCCGCGATCGCCTTACGGCCGCGATAGCCGGTGCCGCGGCACTGCCCACAACCGCGTCCGAGGCGAAAGCGAAAGTCGCTCACGTCGCTCGCGCCGAGTCCCGATCGCGCGAGCAGGTCGGCATCCGGACGATCGTCGATGGCGCATCCGGTGCACAGCACCCGCACCAGGCGCTGCGCGACGATGCCGTTCAACGCAGACACGAAACTGTACGGATCGACACCCATGTGCATGAAGCGGCCGATCACGTCGAACACGTTGTTGGCGTGCACAGTGGTGAAGACGAGGTGACCGGTGAGCGCCGCCTGCACGGCTATCTGGGCCGTCTCCGGATCGCGGATCTCACCCACCATGATGCGGTCCGGATCGTGGCGCAGGATCGAGCGCAGGCCGCGCGCGAACGTGAGGCCTTTCTTCTCGTTCACCGGGATCTGCAGCACGCCCGGCAACTGATACTCGACCGGGTCTTCGATGGTGATGATCTTGTCGCTGCCGTGATTGATCTCGGAGATGGTTGCGTACAGCGTTGTCGTCTTGCCGCTGCCGGTCGGGCCGGTGACGAGAAGCATGCCGTAAGGTTCGTTCGACAGGCGCCGGATGACCGCCTTCGCCGCTTCGTTGAAACCCAGCTGCCGCAGATTGAGGCCGTGCGCGAGGTCCGACAGCGACTGCTTGTCGAGAATACGCACCACCGCGTCTTCGCCGAAAATGCTCGGCATTACCGAAACCCGAAAATCGATCTCGCGGCCGCGCGCCGACACCCGGAACCGGCCGTCCTGGGGAACACGCCGTTCGGCGATGTCGAGTTCGGACACCACCTTGATGCGTGAGATCACCTGCTCCGCGAGACCGATGCCGTTGATGGTGCCCACCGCGTTGAGGACGCCATCGATCCGGTAGCGGATGTTGAGGCCGTCGCCCACCGTCTCGAGGTGAATGTCGCTCGCGCCCGCCTTCAGCGCGTCGTACAGCGTCGAATGCACAAGCCGGATCACGGGACTCGTGTCTTCGCTGATGGTTTTCAGCGACAGATCGTCGATCGCCGTCGCGGTACCGGTCCGCGCGTTAGTGGCGGGAAGCAGCGCATCCATCGCCCGCAGCCCATCCTCGTGGCGCGCGAGATACGCCGCCACGTCGGAAGGATGCGCGAGACGCCAAGTGAACGGCAGCGACAGCCGTTCTTCCGCCCAGCGCCGAAACCGCGCGGTGAACGGATCGGAAAAGACGAGGCAATGACCGCCGCCCTGCTCCTCGAACAGGATGCACTCGTGCTGCATCGCTTCGGCGAAGGGCAGCATGTCGAAGGCCGGCACGAGCTGGTAGAGCTCGTCCATGCTTGCGGTCGGGTAATGCAGCGTGAGCCCGACCGCCTCGACGAGTGCGGCGGCGGGCAGCCCCGTCTGATCTTCGAGGACTTCGATCACGGAGCGGCCGGTGCTCGCCGCTTCCTCCTTGGCGCGCCGCACATCCTCCGGCTTGAGAGGCGCGATGCGTTCGGGGATCGGCGCAACGGCGCTCACTGGATCGCTCCCGCGAGTTCGAAGATCGGAAGATACATGAGCACCACGATGACGCCGATGACGACGCCGATGGCCGCCATGAGCAACGGCTCGAAGAGACGCGTGAACAGCTCGACCCAGCGCGCGATCTCGTCGTCGTGGAAGGCGGCGATACGCTCCATCATCTCGCCCATGCGGCCGGTGCGTTCACCGACCCGCAGCATGCGCAGGGCAACCGGCGTCGTGAGATCGTGGCCCTCCATCGCCTGGGAGATGGATTGCCCTTCCTTGATCGCCATCGACGCGCCACTGAGGCGTTCCTGCAGCCCCAGCGACAACAGCCCCGAAGCCATGCCGATCGCCGGCACGATGGGTGTTCCGCCGCGCAGAAGCATTCCGAGCGTGCGATAGAACCGCGCCAGCTGATACACGCGCCAGCGCTGACCCAAAGCCGGCACGCTCCACACCTTCGCGGCGATCCACTGGCGCACGCTGCGCTCGCGCGCGAGCGCCGTCGTCACCGCTGCCGCGACCACGGTGAGAGCCAGGACTGTGATGCCGTTGGATTCGACCATCTTGCCCCAGTTCATCAGCCATTGCGAAAGGAGCGGAAGGTTTCCTCCCATATCTTCGTAGATGTGGCTGAAGCGCGGTACGACATAGCCCAGCAGGAACAGCATCACCGCGCCGCCGACGACAATCAGGAGCGCGGGATAGACCGATGCCGCGATGAGTTTCTTCCGGACCACGTCGAGCTGTGCCTGATAAGCGACGAAGCGGGACATCGCTTCGGGCAGATCGCCGGTGCGCTCGCTGGCCATGACGGTCGCCACGTACAGTGGCGGAAAAACGCGCGGAAATGCGCCGAGCGCGTGGGAAAACGAACGTCCTTCGTAGAGCTGGTTGAGCACGCCGCGAATGATGGTGCGCGCCTCCGTCCGTCCTTCCTTCTCCGCCAGCGCCTCCAGGGACTCGACCAGATTCAGGCCCGCCTGCAGCAGCGATACAAGTTCCTGACTGAAGAGCGCAAGCGGAAACGCGGACGATGAACGTAGTCGAAACGCGCGCAGGGAGAAGCTCGGGCGCGCCGAAAGCACGGTGTAGCCCTGCGCGCTCGCCTGCCGGATCGCCTCGGCCGCGCTCGGGGCTTCCAGCATCAGCGCTTCCAATCCCTGTCGGCCCTTGAGGGCCTTCAACTCGAAACGCATCGCAGTCAATGGTTCGTCAGGTCAGTCGCTTCCCCCGCGCCGCCTGGTTGGCCGTCCTTGCCGAGCGAGACCAGGTCGAGCTCGTTGCGCTCGCCGGGGTAGCGATACAGGTATGCGTGACCCCAGGGGTCGAGGGGAACGCCCTTCTTCAGGTATGGTCCCGCCCACTTGGGTTCGTTGGCGGGACGCTCGACCAGGGCTTTGAGGCCCTGATCCGTCGAAGGGTATCGACCGGTGTCGAGACGATACACGTCGAGAGCTTTCTGCAAGCTGTCGATCTGCGCCTGCGCCATCTTCACCTCCGATTTCCCAACCTGCTGAAAGTATCGGGGCGCAACGTAGCCGACGAGGAGGCCGAGAATCACCATCACCACGAGAAGTTCGAGCAGCGTGAACCCGCTCATTTGTGCGCGCCGGGCAGACTGCATGAAGGGGTCGCCATGCATGCGAGGATCGAGCCCGGAACGTAGAGGCTGCAAACGAGCGCTTGCCATCGTGCGCGGTGCACGCGCTAAGGCGCGCGAGTGCCAGCCCATCGGGCCCAGTGCCGAAAAGGAGCGATCGCGCCGTCTGCAAGCGCGCGTGCATGTTCAGGGTTTTCATTCAGATGAACTGCGGGAAACCTTCCGTACCGATCGGCGCCCTGGCATGCGACCGACCCGTGAATACACGAAAACCACGCCGTCATTTCGCATGGACTTCGCCTCTCGATCCCTATAGTCCGAGAACGCCCATTATACGGCCAATTGCAAGGCCTCCGGCACTCCTTTGAATGTCGGGATGCAGCGACAAAGCCCGGGCGCACGGGGGCTTTCGCCGCTCGCGCAAAGAGCGCGCAGGATTGCGGCCGATGCGTCGCGACGAAAAACCGAAAAGCGTGTGTCGGCACCGACGCCGGACGGCGTCACAAAGTCTCTCGGAAGACCTAGAACCGCTGAGGATCGAGGTGGGCCGAGTCCCCAAGCCATGCTCGTGCGAAGAGCTTTTCGACGGCCCGCGCCGAACGGACATCGCCCCGTTGCCGGTAGACTCTGGCAAGGCCGTACAGCGCCCAGCCGTTGTTGGGCGTGCGCACGAGGGTTGCACGAAACGCTTCTTCCGCACCATCCAGATCGCCCGCACGCAAGCGCACGGCGCCGAGGGACTGACGCACTGGGTAGTACCAGAACGGCGGTTCCGAATACGCGAGCTGATCCTCGGCGATGACCGCCTGCTCGAACGCTGTCGCCGCGCCCGCGAGGTCGCCCTGCGATTGCGCGATGCGCGCATCGACCACATGGCGCGCTACCCGCAGCACTTCCTTTGCCGGCACACCGCCAGCCGTCAAGGCCGCAAAGTCCGCGGTTTCCTCGAGGTGTGCGATGGCCGCCCACGCCGCTCGCGCGTTATGAGTATCGTCCGTGGCCGCGAACGCGACGCCACGCGCGTAGTGCCACATGGCGAGCGCGTAGGGCAGA
Organism: uncultured beta proteobacterium; assembly: GCA_963747225.1. Taxonomy (GTDB): domain Bacteria; phylum Pseudomonadota; class Gammaproteobacteria; order Burkholderiales; family JAEUMW01; genus JAEUMW01. The sequence goes on from CAVVES010000001.1 coordinate 93,738, forward strand.
TCGGCTTCCGGCTCCGGCAGCGCGAAAATCGTCGCGGGATCGCTGAACTGCGCATGGGCGAAGTAGGGTGCGGCCTTGATCGGTTGCACCCAGGCGATCGTGCGCGCCGCTTCCGGCGACACGATGCGTTCCAGCTTCTCGGCTGATGCGATCACCGTCTTGCCATCCCCGGCCATCTGCGCCGATACCATGAGCGAATGCACGTTGTGCGGATAGTAGGCGTGCGGGTAGATGCCTTGCGGCGACATCTTGAGGAGGTACGCCTCGTCCGCGGCTACCGCCGCCCGGTTTGCGGCGACCGCCTCCTGATACAGCCCGATCCGGTAAAAGATGTGAAAGGGCATGTGAACTACGTGCCCCGCCGCGGGCATGGTGGCGGCGAGCCGCTTGGCGTAGGGCTCTGCACGCTGTGGCGTGCTCGAGGCCTCGACCATGTGGATGTAGTAGTGGATGGCACCGGAGTGGTCAGGATTCGCCTTGAGCACGCGTTCCAGCGTCGCAATGATCTCAGCGGTTCGCCCTTTCGGTCTTGTTCCGCCTGCCTCCCAATAATCCCACGGGCTCAAGTCCATCAGCGACTCGGCGTACAGCACGGCGACCACCTGATCTTTCGGGTACCGGTTGGCCACCTTCTGCATCGCCTCGGCGTAGGCTGCGTCGAGGGCGGCGCGCTCCGTCGTTGGGTCGTCGGAATACCGCACCGCGAGCGCTTCAATCAATACCCGTTCGCGCGCTGTGACAGCATCCTTCAATTCCGTTGCATTTCCGCTGGCCGCAAGCGCGGCCGGCACCGCCGCCGCGTCCATCGGCGCATTGATGTTCGGGCCAAGCGCCAGCGCTTCGCCCCAGAAACACATGGCGCAGGTCGGGTCGAGCCGCTGCGCCTTGCGGAATGCGCGCCGGGCTTCGGCATGGTTGAACGCCAGAGACAGACGCAGTCCTTGATTGAAGTATCGCTGTGCGAGGCGGCTTGAGGTGGTGATCGGGTAGCCAAGCGTCCCCAGCCCCGACATGAGGGGCGGGTCGCCCTCGTCGCCCCGGGCATCCACGACCTGGCCGGGCATCGCCTGAAACGGCCGTACTTCGGTTTTGGCCGTGGCAAGCCGGAAGAACAGCTTTGAGTCGGGTCGCCCCGCCTGCGACTGAACGCAGCCCGGAGCAAAGAGTCCGGCAAGCTCGGGGGGAGTGGCTTCCGGGGCGGCCTGCAGGGTTGCCGTGAGGGCCGCAACTGCTACGGCTGCACAACCGACACAAACCCCGGCGAACCGCTTCCAGCGGGACAAGCGCTTCATAGCTTGAGCATCCATCTGCCCGGCCTTCCGTCCAGTACACACGCTTTGCGACGATACGAAAAACTTCCAGGCGCTTCCGTTGAACGTCCGCGGACCCCGCCGGTCGAAGCCGTGCCCCGCTCCTCGAATGGCAACGCTGCGCACGCATTTGCCCGAACGGAGCGCCGAGAGTCCCTTCCAGAATTCCCGGGCTGGTTGGACAAGGTGTCGCAAAACCCGGATAATCACGCGATTTTTTCGGTTTGCCAACCCTTGATGAAGTTTCTGTTCGACCTTTTTCCGGTCGTCCTGTTTTTTCTAGCCTTCAAGCTCCAGGGGATTTACGTCGCGACGGCCGTGGCCATCGTAGCGACCTTTGCCCAGATCGGCTGGGTCTGGTTCCGGCACCGCAAGGTCGACACGATGCTCTGGGTCAGCCTCGCCGTGATCGTCGTCTTCGGGGGCGCGACGCTGCTCCTGCACGACGAGACGTTTATCAAGTGGAAGCCCTCGGTGCTGTACTGGCTCTTTGGCGGCGTGCTCCTTGGCGCGCAGACGCTCTTCGGCCAGAACCTGATCCAGTCCCTGATGGGCAAGGAAATCAGCCTGCCGACGGCGGTGTGGAACAAGCTGAATCTAAGCTGGGTCGGGTTCTTTGGTGCAATGGGCGTACTCAACTTGCTCATCGCGTTCAACTTCGACACCGACACTTGGGTGAACTTCAAGGTGTTCGGCGGACTGGGGCTTACGCTGGCCTTCGTCATCCTCCAGGGCATCGCCCTTGGGCGCTTCATGCAACCCGAAGAGAGGAAATGATGCTCTACGCGATCATCGGAGTCGACACTGCAAACAGCCTCGAGAAGCGGCTCGGCGCGCGCCTGGAGCGCCTGCAGCTGATGCAGCGTGAAGGACGCCTCGTGCTCGCCGGCCCTTTCCCCGCCATCGACAGTCCCGACCCCGGTCCGAGCGGCTTCAGCGGCAGCCTGATTGTGGCCGAGTTCGAGTCGAAGGAAGCTGCCGAGGCATGGGCGAAAGCGGACCCCTACGCGCACGCGGGGGTCTACGCCGAAGTCACGGTGAAACCGTTCAAGAAAGTCCTGCCTGCGTGAATACAGTCAGGGAAATGGAGCAGCGACTCCAGGCGCTCGCTCCGGAGAACATCGAGATCCTGGATGAAAGCGGCAAGCACGCAGGGCACGAGGGCGCCAAGGGCGGCGGCGGACACTACGATCTTTTCATTGTCTCGCCCCGATTCGCCGGCCGCCCAACTCTTGCCCGCCACCGCATGGTGTACGAAGCGCTCGGCGATCTGATGCGCCGGGACATCCATGCACTGGCGATCCGCGCTCTCGCTCCCAACGAAATCTGAAGTCACTCCCCAAGAGGAATCTGCATGCATGCAATCAAGTTCAGTCGTTTGACCCTCATCACCGCGCTCAGCATCGCGTTGCCCGCCATTTCCCTTGCCCAGGAATCAGCGGCACCTGCGGCCGCACCGGCGAAACCTGCCGCGAGCGGCGGGCAGATCGCGCGGGTGAACGGCGTCGCCATTCCGCAGACGCGCATGGACCTGATCCTCAAGGATCGCACCGCGCAAGGACAGCCTGACTCTCCAGAAATGCGCAGCCAGATCAAGGAGAACCTGATCACAATGGAAGCGATCTCTCAGGAAGCGGTCAAGATGGGTCTGGACCGGTCGCCCGACGTGGCGACCCGCCTCGAGCTCGCGCGCGAGCAGATTCTCGCTGCCGCGTACCTCGAGAACTACCGCAAGACGCATCCCCTAACCGATGAGCAGCTGAAGGCAGAGTACGAAAAGATCAAGACGGTACAGGGTAACAACGTGAAGGAATACAAGGCCCGCCATATCCTGGTCGCCAACGAGGCTGACGCAAAGGCGATCATCGCGGAGCTCAAGAAGGGCGGCAACTTCGAGAAGATCGCCGCGGCCAAGTCCACCGATCCCGGCTCCAAGGCGAAGGGCGGCGACCTCGGCTGGAACGTGCCGGGGGGTTTCGTCAAGCCGTTCGGCGATGCACTCACGTCCCTCAAGCCCGGCCAGATTACGGAGAAGCCGGTCCAGACGCAGTTCGGGTGGCACGTGATCAAGGTCGAGAACGAGCGCCCCTATGTATTTCCGCCTTTCGATGAAGTGAAGGGGCAGATCGAGCAGGGCATGCAGGCGCAGGTCCAGCAGAAAGCCATCACCGATGTGCGCACGAAGACGAAGATCGACTGACCTCGGAGCAATCAGCGAGAGGCCGCCCGCAGGCGGCCTTTTTCATTTGCAGGGATACTTCCGCTGCAGTCCCTTCAGCAACAGCAGCTCGATGGGATAGTCGGGCTCCACATACGGCTGCTTCGTTTCACCGTCGACAACGCTCAGGTACTCATCCGTGGTCAACGTTACCTCGTCGGGATCGCAGAAAAACGGTGCGCTCTTCTGGGCCTTGAGCTGGGCGTTGGCCCACATCAAACCTTCACCGACACCGGTCAAATAGGGCTTCACCAGCCGGTCGAAAGCCGCCTTGCTGGCAGCGTCCCGATCGGCAAGATACTGGCGGACAGTCATCTCTGCGGACACGCTTGAGGCGGCCAGCGAAAAAGCGAGTGCGATCGATATTCTCTTCATTGATAGGTCCGTTACCGCGGCCACGTCCTCCTTGCTGGACGGTCGCAGAGACAGTTGAGCCTGGAAGCAAGTCCTCGATGGAAAGGTGTCGGATTGTAAGGCGCATCGCTCCCCGTCCGCCAGCCGCGCGGCGAACGCGCGCCACAGTTTACGTTGTTGAAGTGGCGGTCGCCGTGCCCACATGCAATCGTGCATGACTGCAAGCGCGCGCCTGAGCGAAGGCTCAATGGGTCACCGCCGCTGGATGATTTTCCCGCGCTCATGGACTTCTCACATGCGCCATCGCGCGCGAGACGTCGATTACTACCGGGGCGAAGGAAGCAGCGGACTAGGCGCGCGATGGTACACGCGCTGTTCGCGGGAAGACGTTCAAGCCGACGCCAACGCCCGGATGCGGGCGAGCTGTTCTGGCGTAAGTCCGGGAAGGTTCAGGGATACGGCGTTCTCGCGCACGTGCTCCGCATTCGACATCCCGGAAAGCACGGCCGAGATTCCAGGCGTCTGCGCGAGAAAGCGCAGCGCAAGCTGCGGTACGGTGCCGCCGACTTCCCGCGCGAGCGCGTCGAACCGGGGATCGTATTGCCTTCCCACGAACTCCAGTTGACCGCCGCTCGATGCCCTTGGAGGAACCAGCCTGCCACGTGCGAAGGGCTCACGCGCGACTATGGCAATTCCGCTTCGCAGTGCGAGGGGCAAACACGCATCGAGCATCTCCAGTTCGAACAGGTTGAGCATCACCTGCAGCACCGAGATTCCAGTTTCCCCTTTCCGTAACCAGAGCAGTGTCTCGTGGTCGCCGTGGGACGATGCGCCGTAGTGTGCAATCTTGCCGGCGCGTTGCAGTGCCTGGAGTTCGTCCACGACATCATCGATCTCCTCCGGCTTCGGAGTGGCGTGCAGCAGGAGGAGGTCGATGCGGTCGGAACGCAGACGCCTGAGACTGTCTCCAACGGACTTGACCATCGACTGCCGGTCGAACTTCACTTCGTTGTTCGACAGGAGGAACGTCTGCACGCCCTTTCGCATCGAGCTCGTGCTTCCGCTTCCCATGCTCCGCAGTGCGGTGCGCACGACGGGCTTCACCTTGGCCGCCAACCGCAGCATCGCCGACGGGTAGATCCCGATTTTCGTGGCGATGACGACCTCGGTGCGGCGATTGCGAAAGGACTGGCCGAGGATATTCTCGCTCTCACCCTGCCCGTAAACCGGAGCAGTGTCGTAGAAGTTGATGCCGAGATCAAAGGCCTGGCTCACCGAATTCATGGCGTCGCGCTTACCCGTCCGCGATCCGAGCGAAGCGCAGCCGAAGCCGAGAATCGACGCGTGCAGATTCGTCGTTCCCAGTCGTCTTCTTTCCATCACTCGCTGCCAGTCGACGCGGCAGCGGGTACCACGCGAGCCGCGAGTGCCCGGTCGGGAAGCGGGAAGATCCCGTAGTCCTGGGTTGCGAACTTGAGCTCCAGGGTGAGGCGATCCCCTCCGGTGGGCCGCGTGGCCTTGTGGAAACAGAACGGATCCTCCGCAAATCCGGTTCCCGCCTCTCCGCTGATGGTCACGAGGTTCTCGTTACCATAGTACTCGTGAATCTGACGGTCGGTGCGTTCGCCCAGCGAGACGATCTGCGACAACCTCTTCCGCGTGTGGCTCCCACGCACCACGACGTGGGGGCCGTGGGCATCGTCGACCGTGGTCAGATAGAAGAAGAACCGCAGTGCAGCGTAGTCGTCCTTGTCGAAATGGAAGAAGCTGGTCGTCAGCGACTCGTCGTATTCCGATTCCGGCGCGGAGAAGGTCCACCAGAGCCGCGCCCCCGAAAATATCGGCTTCGACCCGAAGTAAATGGCCGAGATGTGTAGCAGAAGCGCGTCCTCTGCGAGCGCCTCGATGGTCGGCGTCAACTCATCGAGATAAAGGTAACGGGCGAGCGAGAACGTGCGTTCCGTGACGGCTTCAGCCGCGGCTCTCTCCCCGTAGCGAAAACCATGGGCAGGGTTCGCATTCCCGTAGCAGATCGCCTGCTCCGCGAACTCGACGATGCGCCGCTTGGCCTTCGGTCGCAGCCGCAGACCCGTGCAAAAGCCGTCCCTCTTCAGCGCGGTGAGACACCCACGGAGATCAGCGTTGCACGTAAGACGTGGCGCAGACAGATCGTAGCTGGTGAGATCCGGAGCAGGTCTGAGCGACTGTACGGCCCGGCGGATCGATGCGAAACGGCTCATGCAATCCATCACCAGCCACCGCGGATTCTGCATCGCCATCTCCAGATGTCGATGCAGCCGGGACCCGATGCCAGAGCCAGAGGCGATGTTAGGCGCGTCGGAATTGCCCATACGCAATCACAATTACGAAATACCGGTGATCAAACCCGGCGAGTGCGCAATGCGCATACCACCGAGAAATAGTTTGAAGGGTATCAGAATATTACAGTCACAATGCCCTGCCCCGACGACCCCCGATTGCGGGCCGGATCGTCGTCGTGAGACGACGTCGTTGAGCGATGAAAATCTGCCTGCAGGGCAGCTATGGGCGTTCCGGCCCGTATTCAAGCCCCGCAACGCTTACTGGTGGCTCCTGTCGCCCTCGCGCAACAGATGGCAGTGCACATTTCACTCTCGGGCGCCCCCGTGAAGATCGTGCAATCGTTACGCGCGATCAGCTCGAAGAGCCGGCCGTAGCGCTTGTCCCTCGCGTAGGACCTCGCTGGGAGACAATTCTGGTGCGGGGACCACGGCGTGGCGGAAGATGCGGCCACCTCCCGGCCCCGCACCGCTGAATAGCGCTCTGGGGCCAGCATCATTTCCTTCCTGCCGAAGCGATAGCCACCGCCAAAGCTTCTCGCCTGCTGGCGATACTTGCGAGTTACCCTCTTTGCCGGTAGATGACAACGGGCACACTGATAGTCAAATGCTCTCACTGCTCTTGCAGATCTTCTCGGAAGGATTCGAGGTCGGGACCGGCACCGCATATAGGCTGCCATGCCTTTACTGGAGAGGGGTGAACCGGAGCGGTTTCTGAATCTCCCCCCCAACCTGCCCTCCTTCGAGTTGTAATCGCAGTAAGCTTTAGTCCTGGGTTGGGCGCCCTACGCGGGCATCATCGGTCCACCGATCTCGACGGCCTTGCGATAGGCAGCGCGGCTCCTAAGCCGAGCCATGTAGTCTCGGATGCCCTGGTGTTGCGTGAGCAATCCCGTCTTGTCGGCAACCTCAGCCAGATAGGACATCTGAATGTCGGCCAACATCAGCTCATCACAGATCAGGTACTTGTGCTTGCGAACGGTCGACTGGATATGATCCAGGTTGCTGGCCAGTGTCGGCGCGATGAAGGCGCCCATGCGTTCGGACAGCCCTTCAGTGATTATCCCGACTCTTGCCGTCATGATGGGGAATGCAGCAGTGCTTTCCACGTACTGCAGCCATTCCTCATGCCGGTAGTACGCATCGCTTCCAGCAGGTGGAGCAAAGCGACCGGCACCGTAGCGCTCGTTGATGTAGGTAAGGATGACTGACGATTCACCGAGCACAAGGTCACCGTCCACGATAACAGGGGACTTGCACAGCGGGTGAACGTCACACAGCGCAGCGGGTGCCTTGAAACGATCATCGCGTTCATAGCGGACGAGTTGGTAGCCGATCTTGAGCTCCTCCAGCAGCCACAATATTCGGGTCGAGCGCGAGTAGCTCAGGTGATGCAAGACGATCATGGCTGTGGTGTGTCCTTGACGATGGGGTTCCCCGCTTTCTTCCATATTCCAGCCAGGGTTTGCACGACACCCTTGCACGCATGCCGTCTTATCCAGTCTTGCGCGGAGATTGCAGAGGATAGGGATTTCAGCATACTGGATGGCCCTTGCCTTGGAAAGGTTGCTACCTGGCTTGCTGCTTTCGCCTTGCACAGACCTTCATTGCTTATTCACATTGGCTGTGGATAAAGATGTGAATAGATGGTCAGTACGGGCGTTAAGTGCAGTGCCGTGAAGACTTTTCTCACTACGCCTAACTTTTGGGCGTGATTTTTTTCGCGCACAATCATCTGCTTACGTCAAGCTCAGGATTGACGCTGCAAAGCAGTGCAGCATTGACCGCAATGGTGCATGGTGTGGATGGAGTGCTTCGCAAAGCTCGTGAATTCGGGGCTTTCAGGCCCGAGCGGCATTGTCAATCCCTACCCCGAAAAGAGTTCCGCGGCGTTGAAGCCCGTCCTTGCATGCACATCGAAGCCGCGCGACTTCTCTTCGTTATCCTCCGCGCGATCGCGAACAGTCTCGTCTACTTCATCCCCTGCGCGCTAAGTGTTCCCTTAAGGCCGGGTCGCGAACCGCAGGTAATCCAGCACCAACGCCATGCCGTTCGGCGCACGTGATTCGTCCACGTCAGACCGGTACGGCCATTGCCAGTAACGGGAGTGGATCTGCCGGCCTTTGCTCAAGCGCCGCGCGAGGTTTCGAGCTACGTCTCCCGACCAGCCGGGCTCTTCTGTTACGACGGGCTTTCCATCGTCAGCCCGCACGTACACCCTTGACTGCGGGTAATGATTGCGTCCCACGATCAGGGCAAATCCACCACGGCTGTCCTCGTAAAGCGCTAACTGACCGCTATTTGATCGACACCACTTGAAACCGTGAATCTTGTCAATGCCGCACTCGACACCCCAGATATCCATTCTCGCGCGCCCGCTGTAATAGTCGATGTAGTAGGGCTGCTGCGGATCAGTGCTGGTTTCCGTGACGAGTTGCCGGGCATACGTGCCTTCGCCCTTGCGTTCGGTAGTTTTTTCACCGAATGGCTTGAACTGCTTTTCCGGCGAGATGAAATAAGTGTCGGCGTGCGCCAGGTCCGCCAGCACCAGGCAAAGCAGGGCAAGAAGGAAGGAGGGTTTCACGGTCTCATTCATTGTCCAAGCTGATTCGACCCAACAGACAAAGCATCCACTCCCTTGCCGGAGGTAGTCCACTTGGCCACGGTACGAGCAAAAGACTTACTGGAACTGTATTACTCGGTACTTGCGCTCCGTCCTCTTTTCCCAGCCCGAAGCCAGACCTTCTTGGATTGTTTTGAAATTGTTTATGGTGCCCGGGACCGGAGTCGAACCGGTATGCCACAGTCACGAGGCGGCGGATTTTAAGTCCGCTGTGTCTACCAATTCCACCACCCGGGCCAGACGAAATTGTACCGAACCAACAGTCGCGGTCCGCATCCACTTTAGGGAAGCCACGACACAGCGATCACGGAGGAATGCGGGAAAGCGCAAAATTGAATGTGTGCAGGTTGTCGCGCCACAAGCTGCAGTACGGGCGTTACAGATGCGAAGAGAATGCTGGCGTTTCATTCCACCTGTCGTTCTTGCCGTCAACAAAGGTGATCGGAATCGTTGAAAGCTCCCCCTCCGAGATACCCTTCAGACAACCACGTTGACGCCATACATCTTGCCGATGGGCGTGTACGTTGCCAACGCCGAAGGCGCAAACTCCGCATTGCCTGCAGAAGAGGTGTTGGTTCTTCCGAGTGTTGAATCGGTACGCGGTCAGTTCATCGCGCCCTGACAGCAGACGGAAAGCCCTCGGGTTGCGCCACCGCCGGCCAGAGGCGGGTCCTTCTGCAGATCGAGCAATTGCACCGGTACGTGTTCGGGGACAGGTCGAGATCGGCCTCGAACCTCACCGCTCCGCAATGACAGCCTCCCGAGGAGGTTTCAACATAGCTCCCTCCGCTCGATATGCGCGGCGTGCATTGTGCGCTCACCCCACCCACCTCCTTGCATTCCTAAACATGCGCATCCACGGCCCATCCTCGCCCCAGCCTTCGGGATGCCACGAATGCTGCACGGTGCGAAACACTCGCTCCGGATGCGGCATGAGAATGGTGAAGCGACCATCCGGAGTCGTGAGTCCGGCGATGCCCTGCGGCGACCCATTGGGATTCAGCGGATACGTCTGCGTCACCCCGCCACTATTGTCGACGAAGCGCAGCGCTACCAACGCGCGTGCAATCTGGTCCACGTCCGCAAACTCCGCGTAACCTTCGCCGTGAGCCACCGCGATCGGCATGCGGCTGCCCCGCATGCCTGCGAAAAAGAGCGACGGTGAGTCCTGCACCTCCACCATCGCGAACCGCGCTTCGAACTGCTCCGAACGGTTGCGCACGAAGTGCGGCCACGCCTGCGCGCCCGGGATGAGCTCGTGCAGATTGCTCATCATCTGGCAGCCATTGCACACCCCCAGGGCGAAGGTGTCGGCGCGCTGGAAGAACGCCTCGAATTCGGTGCGCGCGCGGGGATTGAACAGGATCGACTTCGCCCAGCCCTCCCCCGCTCCTAGGACATCGCCGTACGAAAACCCGCCGCACGCTGCGAACGCGCTGAACTCTTTCAGCGAGGTTCGCCCCGCAATGATGTCGCTCATGTGCACGTCGTTCGCCGCGAAACCGGCACGGTCGAATGCCGCGGCCATCTCCAGCTGTCCGTTCACGCCCTGTTCCCGCAGGACCGCAATGCGTGGACGCGCATTGGTGGCAATGAATGGAGCCGCGATGTCGTCCTGGGGATTGAAGGTGAGAGACGGCGAGATGCCGGGATCGCTTTCATCTAGGATACGGTCATGCTCTTCTTGCGCGCAGGCTGGATCATCACGCAAGCGCTGCAAGTGGTAAGTCGTCGCTGACCACATTCCATGCAGATCGCGCCGCCGTTCCACAAGAAGTGGCGCGCCGGCCAGCCGGATGGTCAGCATCCCTTCGCCGTTTGGTTCGCCGATATCCTGCACACCGCGATCGAGACGCGCATCGCCGAACGCGCGCAACACCTCTCTGACGTCATCGGCACGCACCTGGAGGACCGCCCCAAGTTCCTCATTGAAGAGCGCGCAAGCTGCTTCGTCCCGAGTGCTTGCGATCGAGTCGAGTTCGATCGATGCGCCGCAGCGCCCCGCGAAGATCATTTCGCAGAGCGTGACGAAGAGCCCGCCGTCCGAGCGGTCGTGGTATGCGAGGAGCAGTCCGTCGCGATTCAGCTGTTGGATGACCGCGAAGAAACTCTTCACCGCATCGGCGTCGTCGAGATCGGGAGCGTCGTTGCCCACCTGTCCGTAGACCTGCGCGAGCGCCGATCCGGCGAGCCGCTTGCGGCCAAAGCCGAGATCCACGAGCAACAGTCGCGTGGCGCCCTTTTCGGTGCGCAACTGAGGCGTCAGTGTGCGGCGCGCATCCTCAACCGGCGCAAATGCCGAGATCACCAGCGACAAGGGTGCCGTCACCGATTTCTCCGCGTCTCCGTCGCACCACGCGGTGCGCATGGACATCGAATCCTTGCCGACGGGAATGCTGATACCCAAACGCGGACATAGATCGAGCGCAACCGCCTTCACCGTATCGAAGAGCGCCGCATCCTCGCCTGGATGTCCCGCCGCCGCCATCCAGTTCGCAGACAGTTTCACGTCGCTCAGGCTGCGGATCGACGCGGCGGCGATATTGGTGATCGCCTCGCCCACCGCCATGCGCCCCGATGCCGGCGCATCCACGAGTGCGATCGGCGCTTTCTCGCCCATTGTCATCGCCTCACCGCGAAACGTGCGATAGCCCATGAGCGTGACCGCGACGTCCGCCACCGGCACCTGCCACGGCCCCACCATCTGATCGCGCGCCGTCAATCCCCCCACGGTCCGATCGCCGATGCTGATGAGGAACGTCTTGTCCGCCACCGCCGGCAGACGCAGCACACGGTGCGCCGCTTCCCTCACGTCGATGCGTGAGAGGTCGAACGGCGGCAGTACGCGTGATTCGCGGCGCACATCACGGGTCATGCGCGGCGGTTTGCCCAGAAGTACATCGAGCGCCATGTCCACCGGCTTGTTGCCGAACAGCGAATCGTCGACGGCAAGTTGACCGTCTTCGGTCGCCGTACCGACAACCGCATAGGGACAGCGCTCCCGCTCGCACAGCGCGTGAAACAGCGGCAGAGTATCAGCGGCTATCGCGAGTACATAGCGCTCCTGCGCCTCGTTGCACCAGATCTGCAGCGGACTCATGCCCGGCTCTTCCGACGGTATCCGGCGCAGCTCGAAGCGCGCACCACGGCCTGCGCCGTGCGCAAGCTCCGGCAACGCATTGGCGAGACCACCGGCGCCGACGTCGTGAATGGAAAGAACGGGATTGTCCGCGCCGAGTGCCCAGCAGCGATCGATGACTTCCTGCGCGCGGCGCTGGATTTCGGCGTTGCCCCGCTGCACGGAATCGAAGTCGAGATCTTCCTGGTTCGACCCCGCGCCCATGCTGGAGGCTGCTCCGCCGCCCATGCCGATCAGCATGCCGGGACCGCCGAGCTGAATCATCAATGCGCCCGGCGGCACTTCGCTCTTGAACGCGTGCGTCGCCGCGATGTTGCCGATACCGCCGGCAACCATGATCGGCTTGTGATAACCGCGCATCTCGCCCGCCACTACTTCCTCGAACGTGCGGAAGTAACCGGCTAGGTTCGGGCGGCCGAATTCGTTGTTGAAGGCCGCGCCGCCGATGGGCCCGTCGAGCATGATCTGCAGCGCGGAGGAGAGGCGCGCCGGTCGACCGTACGCGTGATCCTCGCCCTTCTCCCACGGCTGGATGAAGCCGGGAATGCGCAGGTTCGAGACCGAAAATCCAGTGAGCCCCGCTTTCGGCTTGGCGCCGCGGCCCGTGGCCCCCTCGTCGCGGATCTCACCACCCGCGCCGGTCGCCGCACCGGGAAACGGCGAGATCGCGGTCGGGTGGTTGTGGGTCTCGACCTTCATCAGGATGTGCGTCGGCTCGAGGTGGTAAGCGTAGTCACCGGCGCGCGGATAGAAACGCTCGATGCTTGCCCCTTCCATCACGGCGGCGTTGTCCGAATACGCCACCACGGTACCCTCGGGATGCAGGCGATGCGTCTCGCGAATCATGCCGAAGAGGGACCTTTCCTGCGGCACACCGTCGATGATCCAACTCGCGTTGAAGATCTTGTGCCGACAGTGCTCGGAATTCGCCTGCGCGAACATCATCAGCTCGGCGTCGGTCGGATTGCGTCCCGTCTTCGCGAAGCTTTCGATCAGGTAGTCCATCTCGTCATCGGACAGTGCAAGACCCATGTCGCGGTTCGCCCGCACCAGCGCATCGCGCCCGCCCCCGATCACGTCGATCGTTGCGAGAGGAACCGGCGGAAATTCCTGGAAGAGCTGCGCACCTTCCTCGTAGCGGTGCAGCACCGTCTCGGTCATGCGGTCGTGCAGGAGCGGAGTGATCGCGCGCCGGTGTGCGGAATCGAGGCGCAATCCGTCGACGGTTGTCATCGTGTATGCCACGCCGCGCTCGATACGCTTCGCGGCTTGCAGTCCGCAGTGGTGGGCGATGTCGGTCGCCTTCGTGGACCAGGGCGAGATCGTACCGATGCGTGGCACCACGAGCAGCATGTCGCCTTCCTGCTGATCCGCTTCCGTGTGCGGACCGTAGGTGAGAATGCGCGCGAGGATCGCTTGCTCTTCGTCGTGCAGAGGACGCACCACATGCACGAAATGCCAGAAGCGGGCGTCGAGTCCGGTCACGGCGGGGACCGCGGTGCCGATGGCGGAGAGAAGCTTGTCGAGACGAAAGTCGGAGAGCGCCTTGCGGCCGGGAAGCGAGAGCAGCGGATACATGGCAGGCAGCGTGGGAGGGCGGATTACACCGTGCAGTGAAGAGCGGCCGGTTTTACCGCTACACTACCACGCGCGATGACCCCGACCGCCGACGACGAAGATTTCACCGCGATATACCTCACGCGCGAGATCCGCGAGATCGAGGCGGTTGCAGTCGCTCTGCCCGACGCGCCGAACCTGATGGAGCGGGCGGGCCTCGCCGCCGCGGAACTCGCCCGAGAGCTGGTGCCAGGAAAAGGCTATTCGGTGCTGGTGCTTGCCGGACCGGGCAACAACGGCGGCGACGCCTTCGTCATCGCCCGGTACCTGAAGCACTGGTGGTTCGACGTGACCGTCGTCTTCCACGGCGACGCGGCGCGCCTTTCCGGTGACGCAACCGCCGCCCTGCATGCGTGGCAGGAGGCCGGCGGTGCAACGCTCACGGAAATTCCTTCTGGCAAGCGCTGCGATCTCGTGATCGACGGGCTGTTCGGCATCGGGCTCCAGCGAGAGGTGAGCGGACCGTTTCTCGAAAGTGTCCGCTTCATGAATGCCCAGCGCGCGCCCGTGCTCGCGGTCGACATTCCGAGCGGTCTCGAATCGGACAGCGGCCGCATCCTCGGCGACAGCGTGCGCGCCGCCCACACCGTCACCTTCATCGGCTTGAAGCCAGGCTTGCTCACGGGCGATGGGGCGGACTGCTGCGGCAGTCTCCACCTGCGGACCCTCGGACTCGACACGAAGTCGATCGTGCGGCCGTCCGCGTGGCTGGTGAACGGAAGCATCGTCGCGGCAACGCTGCCGCCGCGGCCGCGCAACAGCCACAAGGGCATGTTCGGCGACGTCGCTGTCATTGGCGGCGCTGAAGGCATGGTGGGCGCCGCGCTGCTGGCGGGTCGCGCCGCGCTCCGGATCGGCGCCGGCCGGGTGTACTGCGGTCTGCTCGCCGCCGCCGCGCCCCGGGTCGACCTGACCCAACCGGAGCTCATGCTGCGCAATCCGAATGCTCTGCTCGACGGGAATCACGGAACCGCGCTGGTGGTAGGCCCCGGCCTGGGAACGTCGGCGGATGCAGGGCGTCTCCTGCACGCGGCGATCGAGAAGGGTCGCCCCCTGCTCCTCGATGCCGATGCGTTGAACCTCGTTTCCGGCGACCCGGATTTGCAGAGCCGCCTCAGCGCCCGCAGCGCGCCGACCGTGCTCACCCCGCACCCGGCGGAAGCGGCACGCCTCCTCGGCTGCAGCACGACACAGGTGCAAACGGACAGACCTTCCGCGGCGCTGGAGATCGCGACCCGCTTTCGCTCCGCCTGCGTGCTGAAGGGCACCGGCAGTCTCTGCGCGTTTCCGGATGGCACGTGGTATGTAAACCCAAGTGGCAATCCGGGCATGGCATCGGCCGGAATGGGGGACGTGCTGTCGGGGCTGGCCGGCGGCCTTCTCGCCCAGGGCGCGGACCTGAGATCAGCGACGCTCTGCGCTGTCTACCTTCACGGAGCCGCAGCGGACCTGTGTGTGGCCCGCGGTGCGGGTCCGGCCGGCCTGACGGCGAGTGAAGTGACCGATGCCGCCCGCGAGATTCTCAACCACCCGCAAGCGGGTGTTTCAGGTAGTCCCCAAGGTAGCGGGCGTCTTGACGTGAAATAACGACAGCTTTTCGGCTTTGAGGAGCGCGAGCAGGCGTTCCGCCTGCACCTCGCTGGCCATGAACTCGACCACCACGGGCACTTCGCCCGCCAGCTCGAAAAAGGTTTCCTCCTTCACCCTGTGGCGTCCGTAGCCCGCGATCGCGCGAAACACCGAGCCGCCGCGAATGCCGAGGCCGCGCGCCTGCTCGAGGATCCACTCGTACAGCAGCTCACCGTCGTGCTTTTCGCGCTCGGTAAGATAGATGCGCAGACTGGTCCCTTTCATGAGTTCCTTCACGCAGATAGCAGGCGGATGGTCTGAATGCCGGCCACGGTCGCGGCCAGAGACCCGAACAAATGCGCACCGATGTGCGCCAGCCCCCAGCCATATTGTTCCCGCGAGAGCAGGGTCACTGCCTCCGCGGAAAAGGTCGAGAACGTGGTGAGCGCTCCCAAAAAGCCGGTGATCAGAAACAGTCGGACCTCGGTGGGCACCCAGGCATGGCGGGCAAAATACTCGATCGCCACGCCAATCACGAACCCGCCAATGATGTTAGCCGTCAGCGTGCCGAGCGGCAGCGTCGGCAACACCGGATTGAGCCCGATGCCGAGCGCCCAGCGCAGCCACGCGCCGAGCACTGCACCCACTCCCACCGCCAGCAGTCCGGACACCGTCACCGACCACGCCCCTCTCCGAGAGTTCCGGGCCCAAGGATACCGGCCCTCGGCATCGTTCGCCAGCGGATAGCCCGCTGCGGTCCTACGGGTCGTGCGGGTTACTCAACCCGCCTCGACGTGGCAAAGGCCGGCGGCCAACGGTCAACGGGAACGCGGTCTGCGCGGGGCGGACCGCTGCATGAGCGTCGCGAAGGCGTTCAGATCCCCTGCGATACTCGCCTCGGCCTTCTTCTCGATCGCACGGTAGCGCCGAAGGACCTCGCGGCCGAACTCGGTGATACGCGCGCCCCCTCCCCCCGGGCCGCCGGCAGCCGATTCCACCAGGGCTTGGGAAAAGCAGCTGTTCATCGTGTCCACGAGCAGCCAGGCCTGCCGATAGGACATGCCGAGGTGCCGCGCCGCACCGGAGATCGAGCCCATGCGGTCCACCGCGTCGAGCAACGCGGCCTTGCCGGGACCGATGGCGATCGCATCCCCGAGGAGCACCCGAACCGTGGGTTTGGCAATAGGAGAAATGCGGGACGCGATCTTCTTCATTCAGATCTCGGCGTGTGAGTCACTGGTCTTTTGCGGACAAGAGCTATCCTGTTGCCAAGGCAACGTCGGGTTGGTACTTTCAGTGTCATGGAAACGAGAGACGCCGTCAAAGCCCTCGCCGCGCTCGCACAGGAATCGCGGCTCACAGTATTCCGCTTACTGGTGGAGGCTGGGCCGGAAGGATTGAACCCTGGTGTGATCAGCGAACGCGTCGGGATCGTGGGGCCGACTCTTTCCTTTCACCTCAAAGAGCTAGTCAACGCCGGCCTCATCTCATCCAGACAGGAAGGCCGATTTATCCTCTACGCGCCATGCATCGACCGCATGGGCGAATTGCTGGGATTTCTCACGCACGACTGCTGCGGCGGTCATCCGGAGCTCTGTGCGCCAGTCGCCCCGGTTCCAGTGTCCTCATCGAAGCGTCGCCCGAAGTAAGAGTCTTTTTCGAGCGCCGCGACTGAATGCGGAAGGGGCGGCAGTCGCTCGCAGCCGCGTGGTCGGTCAGGTCAGGGCCGCACACCGTCAAGTCCGTCGTCGCGATTTTGAAGGTTGACGCCGGACCCGACATTTTGATATTCTTGGAAATGTAGACGCTTCGACAAAATAACACTCGGAAACCGCTCATGACCGAGCACAGCCCTTACAACGTACTGTTCCTTTGCACCGGCAACACCGCGCGCAGCATCTTGGCGGAGGCTTACCTCAACGCAGCGGGGCGTGGAAGATTTCGTGCGTTTTCGGCCGGCAGCCACCCGAAGGGCCATGTGAATCCCTTCGCGCTCGAGGTACTGCAGAAGAACCGGCTCGATACGACCGGTCTGCGCAGCAAGAACTGGAGCGAATTCGCTCAGCCCGGTGCCCCGAAGATGGACTTCGTCTTCACCGTTTGCGACAACGCGGCCGCGGAGGTCTGCCCGGTCTGGCCCGGCCAGCCCATGACGGCCCACTGGGGCGTGGAGGATCCGGCTACGGTGGAAGGTACCGACGAGGACAAGCGCCGCGCCTTCTTTCGCACCTACACGCACCTGCAGAGCCGCCTCAACATCTTCGCCAACCTGTCCCTCGACAAGCTCGACCGCCTGGCGCTGCAAAAGCGCCTTTACGAGATCGGGAAGATATATCCCAAGGCACCCGCCGCATGAGCGCACCGACCGAGGTCGCGGTCCAGGCTGCGGTCAGCCGCAGTGGCCTCGGCTTTTTCGAGCGCTGGCTGACTCTGTGGGTTGGCCTCTGCATCATGGTAGGTATCGTCCTCGGCCAATTTGCGCCGGGCTTCTTCCAACTGATCGGCCACTTGGAAGTCGCCCAGGTGAACATCCCGGTCGGGCTGCTCATCTGGGTCATGATTATCCCGATGCTGGTGAAGATCGACTTCGGCGCACTGCACGAGGTGCGACGGCACTGGCGCGGCATCGGCGTGACCCTGTTCGTGAACTGGGCGGTGAAGCCGTTCTCGATGGCGCTGCTCGCCTGGATCTTCATCCGTCATGTGTTTGCGCCGTACCTTCCCGCCGAGCAGATCGACAACTACATCGCAGGCCTGATCCTGCTTGCGGCGGCGCCGTGCACGGCAATGGTGTTCGTGTGGAGCAACCTCTCTCAGGGCGAGCCGAATTTCACCCTGAGTCAGGTTGCCCTGAACGACGCCATCATGGTGTTCGCCTTCGCGCCCATTGTTGGGTTGCTCCTCGGAATCTCGGCCATTACCGTCCCGTGGGACACGCTCTTCATTTCGGTGGTGATGTACATTGTGATCCCCATCGCCATCGCGCAGACGCTGCGGAGATTGCTGTTGGCTCAGGGTGACGACGCCTATCGCGCTGCGCTCGCGCGCATCCAACCCGCCTCGCTCACCGCGCTGCTCGCCACGCTGGTGTTGTTGTTCGCGTTCCAGGGCGAAGCGATCCTGCGGCAGCCCCTGGTCATCGCCATGCTCGCGGTGCCGATCCTGATCCAGGTCTTTTTCAACTCCGGGCTCGCGTATCTGCTCAACCGACGACTCGGCGTCGCCCACTGTGTGGCGGGACCATCCGCCCTCATCGGCGCGAGCAACTTCTTCGAGCTGGCGGTCGCGGCCGCAATCAGTCTCTTCGGCTTTCAATCGGGCGCGGCGCTGGCGACCGTCGTCGGAGTGCTGATCGAAGTCCCGGTGATGCTACTGGTGGTAAAGGTGGTGAACGCGAGCAAGGATTGGTACGAGGCGGGAGCGCTCGCAGCTTTAAAGCGCGAGGCGCGGGCATGAATTCAACAGATGTTGCGCTCTGAGACACCATCGGTTGCGTGCGTCTCTCTCGCTAAACCCAGCCGGCAACGTGCCGAAGACATTGGATCACGTGCGAAGGGCAGGAACTACCGCGCGCCCGAAGCGAGCCGCCTGGCGCGCTGCGGGCAAGGACACATCGAATCTCAGTTCCTGTTATGGTAGGCAAGCGTGGCAGGGTCCGTCTTGCCGAAGGTCAGGAACCACGGCAATCCGAGCGGGACGCCATTCGCACTCGCAGGCACAAACACATCGTACGTCTTGGTGCGAACGTCGTAGCGGCGTATTTCTCCCGCTTGCGGCCCGCCGCCGCTAATCGGTACAAATAGTTTCCCGCGAGGGCCGAATAACAGCGCCTGTGCATAGGCTCGCGCGCCTGCGTTGCTCGGAGGATTGTCGAGGTCGATGCTGCCCAGGAACTTCCCGGTTTTTCCGCTGTAAATCCGGATCGCGTCCGTATTGCCCGGCACGGTTGGCTGCAAGTTGTCGCGGAAACTCGTGACATAGAGATTTCCGTCCGGACCGAAGACCAAGCCTTGAGGCCTGTTCAGTCGACCGACACCGCCTGCATCGTTAACGAACACATCCTTGAATCCGCCATTCTGGTAGAAGCGTAGAACCTGCCCGCCGATCCCCCCAACAGGCGGCGGCGACCCCGGCGGCGACCCCGGCAACGGATACTCTGGCATGTTGGATACATAGACAAGTCGATCAGGGCCAATCGACTACAGCGCGGGGATGGTAGGAGTCTGCGGCCAGTTTGTCGGGGGGAGGGATAAGATTGGCGACGAACCTTCCGTATGCGGTAAACACCTTGAGTGCGCCAGGCGGCAGTAGGTCTGGTGGGTCTCCCCCCAGGTCGGTGACAAACAGGTGTCTGCCATCCTCAGAGCTTGCGATGCCTTGCGGCGAGACCGGTGCGTTAGAGTCGCTAGTCGCGACTAGCTCATTCTTGAACGCGCCGCTTCGGCCATCGAAACGCAATACGTCCCCGGGCAATGGATCAAGGTCGACGTTCTGGTTGGAGACCAGAAGATCGCCACGATCGCCGAAGATAAGTCCCCTCGCTCCCTGCAAACCGCCAGCAGCAGGCTGGACGAAGACGCCCTGGTACTTTCCGGTGATCGCGTCGAAGCGCTTGACGGTATCGGCGGAGAAGTCAGGACCAGGACTTGTGTCAGCGACATAAAGCGAATCGGCCCTGCGGTCGTGGTCCCTATCTCCTGCCCAGCTGTCAGCGCCGACCACTGCGACAAACGTCAGCAGAGCGATACCTGCGGCAGTTCCTATACTTCTAAAACGCGTCTTGATCTTCAGCACGGTAATACCCTCCCTCGGGCTATACACCAGTTTGGACATGGGTTGGTTCGCAAAGGGTACAGAGAGCCGGGAGGACGCGAACCGATCCTCGCACGGCCTTCTTCGACGCAGCGTGAAGTCTGCGGCGCCTCGACGTTGACAGGAAAATCAGCTATTCCTGAATAGCGTCATTCATTTCTTGTAAGCAACGTGCGCAGACGGGCCGATGCCCACTTCCTGGAGGACGGTCTCGCCGTTCTTGACCAAGGCGAAATGCGGCACGTTTGCCGGCACCGTAATCTGTGCGCCGGCTGGATAGCAGCTTCGTATTGCTGGCGTCGAACGTTTCGCCAAAACCAAAGTAAACCTCGCCCGCCAGCACGGTGTCGTAACGGGTATCCGGATGCGTGTGCGGCATGACCTTGGCTCCAGGACTCAACTTCGCGCGAATGACGTAGAGCCCGGACTGCGTCGGGTCCCCCGAAATGACGGCCGTTTGCACGCCTGGAATCGGCGAGTCTTTCCACTTCACATCCGCTGGCATCAAGTCCGAGACCGGCGGCTCGCTCAGAACGGGCGCGCTGTACGAGCCTGCAAGTGCAGCCGCAAAGGCAAGAGCGATGAGATGGGTTCTGTTCATGATTGACTCCCTATATAAGCAGTTGGGAACTCCCTGATATCGAGCTGATCGGACGACACCAGGGATGTACA
The DNA here is from genome assembly GCA_963747225.1 of uncultured beta proteobacterium. Classification (GTDB taxonomy): domain Bacteria; phylum Pseudomonadota; class Gammaproteobacteria; order Burkholderiales; family JAEUMW01; genus JAEUMW01. Next base: position 114,370 of record CAVVES010000001.1, read on the forward strand.
GGCTTGCAGCACTCTCCTTGCGCACCACACCTCCCGACGGCATACGGCTAGATCATGGCAAGCGATAGCTGCCTCGTTTCTTGCCGATGAAGTTGTAGGTACCGGTCGCCGCGGGAAGACTGGTGACCACCTCCCACTCGAGGTTGCCCTCGATGCCCTTGTACTTGCCTGTCCCTGGCCCGAGTGTGGCGGTTCCCTTCTTGGCGCCGGGGGCGAGGCTCCAAGGCTCGACGAACCTGTCGCCGTCCTTGTCGGTAAACACACAGTAGCCATTCCTCGCATCACCGCCCCTTACACCGATACACTCGGCCGTCGCGTTGTGAAATATCCCTTGCCCGGCGTCGTTAGTCGCGAGCAGCCGGGCGTCATTCGCGACGAGCTTCGTCCCGTCTCCGAGGTCGATGGTGTGCGTAAAGGTCCCTGCTGCGGTGTAGGTCACCGCGAAGTTACCCTGCTTGGGCAGATCGTCGGCCGACGCGAATTGCGTAAAGGTCAACGAGACGCCCACTCCCGCTGCCAGCAGCGTCAGACGCGAGACTGAAAGAATTCGCTGCGATCGAATAGTCATGATCGCCTCCCTGTGAAAGTAACCGGTGAGAATTCCACGAACGCACCGCGACGTGGTCAAACCCGCATGACATTCCCTTCGGGTCCTGGTGTCGCACTGCATCTGCTTGCTCCGATCGGTCGACTAGATGAAGCACCGCCGCATGACCGACCTGTCGGCAGCGTAGACACGTCGCGGGTACGGATTGGGTACGTATGGCGAATCGCGCCGACTCGACTAGCGCCGGCGGGTCGAAATGACGTCAGGCTGACTGAATTGCGCGGAAGAGCTGTTCGGTCTCGGCGCTGGGTTGGATACCGAGCACGATGGACAGCAGTTCCCGGCAGCGCCGGTAGGCCGCCATCGCCTCCGCCCGCTGCCCGAGCATGGCGTGGCATGTGATGAGCCGACGGTAGAGCTCCTCGGCCAGGTTGTCCTGCTCCAGTGCCCGGCGATAGAGCTCGATGGCGGCTTCTGCTTTCCCCGCCCGTTCCAGCCCCCGACCGAGCGTTAGCACCACGCGCGTGACCCTTGCCTTCAGCCGGTCGCGCAATGGCAATAACCAGGGCCACTCCTGTTCATTCGCCAGGAATGCACCGCGGCTCAGCTCGCTTACACGCGCTGCCGCCGCTTCCAGATCGGAATCCGCGTTGCGCCTGCCCAGCATTGCCTCCGCCCGTTCCAGCACATCTTGCAGGGCCCACGCATCCACCCAGCAGCGGCGCGAATCCAGGGTGAGCTTGCCTCCCTGCTGGCTCACCGCCCGCTCGTCCCCGAGAAGCTTGCGCAGCCGTTGGAGTGTGATGCCCAGGGCATTGTCTGCGGCATCCGCCTCGGCGTCCGGCCAGAGCGCCGCGCATATCGTCGTGCTGGGAACCTCACGTCCGCCGAAAGCAATCAGCGCTTTCAGCATTTCCAGTGGCTTCTTCGGCACCTTGCCTTCGAAGCGGATCGGCTCGCCGTCCCGCTCCAGCGCGAAGCTGCCGAGCGTGAACACCCGGAGCGGCCAAGGCCAATCCGCGATGTCCGGCGCGGGCGCCTGAAGGCCGCGCCGCGCGATCAGCCGCTTGACGTAATCGGTCTCGATGCCGCCCTCGAGCGCGACCGCGCACAGACGTTCCATCATCCGCGGCACCCAGAAGAGGTTGCTGAAATAGCCGCGCCGGGCACCCAGGGGGAGCGCGGTCCTGAGCGCCGCTGCGCAACCGTCGCGGTTCCCCTCGCTCAACAGGAGATCGGCGCGCACGAGTTCCGCATCGAAGTGGAAAACGGCATAGCGTTCCAGCGTCGTGCAGGCATGGGCGTTGGCCAACGCCGCGTGCGCCTTGCCGTATTCACCCTGTTCGCTGTAGAAGTGCGCGAGGTAGATGAGAGTGTGGCTATGCATGTTGGGCGCGCCGGCCGCCTCACCCACTTCGCGCGCGCGCTCGCCGAACTGCACCGCTGAGTCGATGTCGCCTTTCGCGAGCGCAACCCAGCCCTTGAACTTGAGGGCAATGGAGAAGTCCATGCGGCGCGTCGGATTGAGCTGTTCATCCACCCGTGCGAGCGCCGCCTCGGCGCGAGCCATATCTGCTTCGCATAGGAAAAGCAGGGCCTCGAACATGAGCGCCGTGATCTCGAGTGCCGCGAAACTGTGTTCCCTTGCGATGCCTCCCGCCAGCGTTATGTTGGCGAGCGTCTTCTCGAACTCTCCCAATGGCAGGTGATGGATCGCGAGCCGAAGCTTCCACGATGCGCACCGCAGCGGAGTGAGCTCGGGGTGCGAGAGCAGCGAGTGGATGCGCGCCACCAACTCCCCGGCGCGCGCTGTGTCGCCCCCCCAGACATAGTAGTTGAGCAGAAACGCGCCGGCTGTCACCTTCTGGTTAACATCGACTTCCGCTTCGATGAGTGCGCGTGTCCTTTCGGCGACGAAGGGCAAGCGGGGGTGAGACGGCCGCCGGTAAAGGGTCGCGATCATCGTGCTGGAAACAGCGGCCAGTTCGTCGGCAGAGCTGGCGAAGACGGGATGCTGGTCGATGCGATCGAAGATGAAGTTGATCCAAGGGTCGAGCGGAATGAAGTCCGCGCGCTCGAGCCAATAACTGTCGATGATCCCGACCGCTGCCTTGATTTCGCCGAGCGTATCGTGGCACTCGCCCAAGCGCGCACACGCGCGCTCGAAGGCCGTCCGTGCCAGCGCGAGATCGGTATGCAGGGAACACACCCCGGACCAGTAGGAAAGCCAAGGGAAACGTTCGACGGTTTCCCCGGGAAGGCGGCCGATCCATTCCTTCAAGGTCTGGGCGCGGCCCGTCGCTATCATGGATTCCGCATGCCGCAGGATCAGCTGCACGGCGGATTCGTGTGCCTGTGCTTCCAGGTACAGCTCGGCGGCTGCGTCGAGCTGGCCGTGGCGCTCCATGAGACTGGCCGCGAGCTCCCTGAGCCGCGCGATTCCCAAAGGCGTGTAAAAGGCCCGCGCTTGCGCCAATAGAAAGGTGCGAAAGAGGGAGTGATACTGGTAGGTCAATTCCGCGCCCGAGTGGCAATCGATGAACAGATGATGCTCGTGGAGGTCAGCCAGCAGTTGGCCTGCATTCGTGTTGCCGCTCAGTTGCTCGGCCATGGACACCGTGAACCGCGGCAGAAAAGCGGTGCGGACCAAGGTTTCGCGGGCTTCGGGCGGTGCCTCGCCGAAAAACTGCGTGGCGAAGTAGTCGAACACCGTTTCCCGGGGGAGAGCCTCCCCCAGCCGATTGACTTCGCCGGTTCGCCGCAATCGCTCGCGCATCAGCGTGAAGCCGGCAGCCCAGCCGTCGCAGTTCTCGTACAACTCGCGGAGCTGTTCGTCATTCAGGGGTTCGCGCGCCGACGCTATGCCGCGAGCCTCCTCGAGCGTGAGGCGCAGCTCGCCCCAATCCACGGTTGCGATGCGATCCGAGGCGAGCAGCCGCGAGAACTCCGCTGGCGGGTCGGTGCGACTGAGCACGATCAGGTTCGCCCCTTCGGGAATCTCCTCCGCTGCCGCCGCCAGCATTCGGTGCAAAGCAGAGTCGGGCGGCACTTCTTGATAGTTGTCCAGCATTACCAGCGAGTGCCCTGGTAACCGTCCGAAGAGCTCCCGCCACCAACGCCGGGCGAAACCGGGAAGGTCGGAGAAATATTCTGGCGTCAGAAGGGGAAGCGGGGCGCGTTTGCGTCCGCCCAGGCCGGAGGCAGCCTGTCTCAGATAGTAAAAGAAGCTCGCAGGGTCGCCATCACCGCTGTCGAGCTGATACCACAGACCCGGAGAATCACGGGCATCGAGGTAACTCGCCGCCAGGGTCGTCTTGCCAGCGCCCGGAGGCCCCGCTATCCAAAGCACCGGACAGCGCCTGCGCTCCTCCAAAAGCGCAAACAACCGCTGGCGCGGATACGTGCCACGCAGCTGCGGACGCGACAGCTTGGCGAGAATGGCGGTCTTCTTCGGCATGATGGGTGTGCATCCGCCTTGCAACTGCGGATTGGTACCTTTGGAGTATAGACGGAGCATTCCAGCGCACCGTGATGGCATAGCCCGCCGATTGCCCCTTTCTCGCAGGAGCGGTATCGCGATCCCAGGCAGGTACCCGGTTGGGGGAGGTGTGCGAAGTCATCGCGCCGAGTTGCAGGCGTGACACCTACGGTAGCCGGGCTCCCTCGAAAGCCGCGATCTCGCCTCGGCGCAGCGAATCCAGGCGGCGCAACTGACAGACCGCAGGTGATCCGCACGCGCTTACCCGGCCAATCCCCAACCCAGGCTCATATCAGGCGCGAGCAGAAGCAGCTGCGTCAGCGAGGTTTGCGAGGATGCTTAGCGCTTCTCTGACCAAGGCGTCGGAAGCCGTGAGCGGCGTCAGAAGGCGGAGCACGTTGCCGCAGGCGCCGCGGCGTTCGACGAAGGCTGGCGCACGGTCCGCCTGGGTTTCGGCGCATGACAGCGCTCCGCAATAATACTCGCTACCCCTTCTCCCTCCACCGCTGCGCAGCGCCGTCGTCGCTGGCCCGCGTCTCCACCCATCGCTCTCCCGTCGGTGTCCTCTCTTTCTTCCAGAACGGCGCTTGCGTCTTGAGATAGTCCATCACGAATTCGCAGGCGGCGAAGGCATCGCCCCGATGCGAACTGGTGACGACGACGAGCACGATCTGGTCGGTGGGTTTCAATGTGCCGACGCGATGAATCACCACCGTGTCGAGGATGCTCCAATGGCTGCGCGCCTCGTCGACGATCTTTGCGAGGGCCTTCTCGGTCATGCCCGGATAGTGCTCAAGCGTAAGTTCGCCGACCGCATCCCCATCGTTCACGTCGCGCACGACGCCAATGAAGCTCGCGATGGCGCCGACTTTGGGATTACCGGAGCGCAGCTTCGAAATCTCGCGGCCGGCGTCGAAGTCCTCGCCCTGTACCCGGATCTCGTCCAACCCTAGCCTCCAGTGACCGGGGGGAAGAACGCGATTTCGTCGCCGTCCCGCACCGGGGTCGCGGACTCGACCATCTGCTGGTTGACCGCGACGCGGACCGCACGACGGGCCGCCAGCTCCTCCGACCACGCGCCACCCCGTGCGCGCAGCCACTCGCGCAGCGCGCCCACGTCCACGACGTGCGGCGGCACCTCGATACGCTCGGAGCCAAGCCCGAGGCTTTCCCGGAGCCGCGCGAAGTAGCGCACCGTCACAATGATGCTGGTGGTCGTTGCGAGAGTTTCCTTGCTGTCCGCGCCCATGACTTGTCCTTCAACGCAGCTTGCGCAGCTGCCCCCGCAGCCCCAGGTGCGCGAGTATGAATTCGGCGATCGGGTCCGGATCGTTCAAGTCGAACCGGGGAAGAGCGGTGTCGACGGGGGAATCGGTCGCGATCGCCACGATGTGCCGGTCCGCGGGATGGAGCAGCGTCTTGCCGATCGCGGCCCGATAGATCTCGAGCTTGGGGATCGGCTGCTGCTTGAAACCCTCCACCAGCACGAGGTCGCACGGCGCAAGCCGCGAGAGCTGCTGCGGCAGATCAGGCTCGGGTTCGTCACGCAGCTCGTGCATCAGCACCCAGCGTTTGCTGGACGCGAGCATCACCTCGGTGGCGCCTGCCTCCCGATGCCGGTAGGAATCCTTGCCCGGGCGATCGATGTCGAAGTCGTGGTGCGCGTGCTTGATGAGCGAGATACGGAAGCCATCCATCACGAAGCGCGGAATCAGCTCCTCGATCAGCGTCGTCTTGCCGCTGCCGGAGTAGCCTGCAAAGCCGAACACTTTCATGTTCGAGAAGCTCGCGTGACGTGCGGCATGGCGCGTTGACGGGTCTCTTCCGGGCCGGTACGAACCGTTAGACAGGCGGCGATGATACCGTTTCAGGCAGGTCGCCGCTATTTTGCAGGAATGGCGGTTGCGCGAGCAGCCACACGGTGAACTCGGCGCCTTCCCCCGCCCGGCTGCGTACCGTGATGCTCCCGCCGTAGCGCTCGATCAGGGCATAGCTGACCGACAGCCCGAGCCCCGTGCCTTGCTGGCGCTTCGTGGTGAAGAACGGATCGAAGATGCGTGGCAGGTCCTCTGCGCTGATGCCGACACCGGTGTCGCGAATCGCGATCGCGACCCCCTTCGCTTCCCAGTCCCGCGAGGACAGCGTGAGGGTTCCGCCACCGGGCATCGCATGGATCGCATTCGTGATGATGTTGATGAACACCTGCTGCAATTCGTTGCGATTGATCTCCACGCGGCGCGTGGCGCCAAGCTCATGCTCGACCTCGATGTCGCCCTTGCGCATGAGGTGTTGCACCAGCACCAGGCAATCGGCGAACATGGCATTCACGTCGACCGACTCCAGGTAGCCGGCGTACTCGGCGGGACGGGCGAACTGGAGCAGCTTCGCCACGATGAGGCGGATGCGGTTCACCTGCGCATCGAGCAGGCGCAGCTCGTTCGCGACCGGCGCCGCCTCGGGTCCGAGCACTTCCCGCAAGAGGTCGAGGTTGCCCTGGATCACCGCGATCGGATTGTTGATCTCGTGGGCGACGCCCGCGGTGAGCTGGCCGACCGCGGCGAGCTTCTCGGTCATGACGAGCTGCTGCTGGGTCTCGCGCAGATTCTGGTTCGCCTGCTCGAGCTCGCTGGTGCGATCGGCAACCATGCGGTCCAAACGCTCGGCCCATTGTTGCAGCTCCGCATTCCGGCTTTGCAGATTGCCGAGCAGGACGTTGAAATGCGCGGCGAGGCGACCGATCTCGTCCTGATTTTCCAGCATGCCGACGCGAGTATCGAGGCGGCCGGCCTCCACGTCACTCATGGTCCGGTCGATGCGCTCGAGGGGACGGAAGATGCGGCCGGCCCAGCGCCAGAAGAACATCCCCGCAAGCAACCCGATCACCGCGAACAGGGCGACGATGCCAACCAGCACCCGAGTCCTCGCGGCGCGAAACGGCTCCTCCAGAAAACCGACGTAGAGCATTCCGACGCGCCGCCCCTCGCTGTCGAGGATCGGCTCGTAGCCGGAGACATACCAGTCGTTGACCACGAACGCCCGGTCGAGCCAGGTGCCGCCGTCCCGGATCACGTGGGCGTAGACCTGTTGCGAGACGCGTGTGCCGAGCGCCCGATCCCCCTCGAACAAGCGCACGTTGGTGGCTATCCGCACGTCGTCGAGGAACAGCGTGACGGTACCTTTGCTCCCCTCGGTGAGAGAGCCGCGTGAATAGATGATGCCGTTGAGATGGTCGACGAAATCCAGGTTGCGGTTGAGCAGGAATCCCCCCTGCAGAACGCCAACCAGGCGCTGATTCCCGTCGCGGATGGGCACGGCAGACTGCACGACCAGGCCGCGGTCTTCGAACTCCTTGTCGCTCGGCGCAGCCCCTTCGGTGGGCAGCACCTGGATGCGGGCGCGATCGCGCAGGCGGAAATCGAGCGCCGCCAGCTGCGCCGCACTGAATACATCGATGCTGGTACCCGTGTCCCCCGCGAGCGCCGCGCGCACGACCGGCCAGATCGTCTGCTCCGCTCCGGGCTGAGCCTGGTCGCTGCTCGACAGGACGATCCTCCCGCTCGCATCCAGCAGGTTGATGAAGTCCGCGTCGGATTGCGCGACCGCGTCGGTGAGCAGCGCCTGAATCCCGCGCGGGTCGCCGCCAGCGAGGGCGCGCGAAAGCCGCTCCGATTCGGCGAGGCCCTTCACCTGACTGCCGACCCCTGCGAGAACGCGCTGAAAGTATTCGTGGGCGATCTTGAGATCGCTGTTGATCTTGAAGACGAGAAGGTCGCGATACGCGGTCTCGCCCCAGTACAGCAGCGCTCCCACGATGATCGGCGCCGCCACGAGGAGCGGTGCGATGCCGAGAAACAGGAGGCGGAAGCGGACGGAGTTCCGGAAGCGCTCCCGCAGCCGCTGGATCAGCCCCATGGCGCGTGCGGGGGGGCACCGGGACGGCGCGCGGCCGGGCGGCTCACGGCGCCAGCGGCCCCGCGTCCCAGATCGCGCATTTGCGCTCCAGGGTCTTGCGCGAGACACCGAGGCGGCGCGCGGCTTCCGACTTGTTGCCGTCGACGCTTTCGAGCACGCGCAGGATGTGCTGCTTCTCGACCTGCTCGAGGGTGGCTTCGATGGAGACGGCGCCCGGGGCATCGGCGGTGCCGGCCGGGTCTGGCCCCGGCGCCGGCAGGCCCTCCATCGGAAAATAACCGTGGATCAGGGCGCGTTCCACCAGGTTTCGCAGCTCCCGCGCGTTGCCCGGCCAGGAATAGGTCATCAGCCTGCGCGCGATGTCTCCCGTGATCGGAAGCGGTGGCACGCCGAGCTGTTGAGCGAGTTGCACAACGAAATGGCGCGCCAGCACCGGCACATCCTCGGGACGTTGCCGCAGAGGTGGAATGGCGAGCTTGACCACGTCGATGCGATAGAAAAGATCCTGGCGAAAGCGGCCCGCGGTGACTTCGGGAACAAGATCGCGATTGCTCGCGGCGAGGATTCGTACGTCGACCGGAACCTCGCGTTCGGAGCCGACCGGGCGGATCTTCCGCTCCTCCAGCACGCGGAGCAGTGTTGTCTGAATCGCAAGGGGCAGATCGCCGATCTCGTCCAGGAAGAGCGTCCCGCCCTGGGCATAGTAGAAAAGCCCGTTGCGGTCCGCTCTCGCGTCGGTGAACGCACCTTTGACGTGGCCGAAGAGCTCGCTCTCGATCAGGGTCGCGGGAATCGCCGCACAGTTGACCGGAACGAACGGCCGGCCGGACCGGGGGCTCAGGCGATGTAGGGCGCGCGCCGCGACCTCTTTGCCAGTGCCCGACTCGCCCTCGATCAGGACTGTACTCGGCAGCGGCGCGATCCGCTGAATCATCGCGGAGAGCTGGCGAATAGCCGCGCTGCCCCCCACGAGCCCGTCTACTCCCGACCGCTCGCGCACCTCCCGGTTAAGCACGTAGTTCTCCCGCGCAAGCCGTGCCCGGTCGAAGCAGTGCTTGACCGCGTTCAGGATCTGGTCGAGCCGGAATGGCTTGAGGATGAAGTCGGAAGCGCCAGCTCTGAGCGCATGGATCGCCGTTTCGATGTCCGCGAACGCCGTGATCAGGATCACATCGCCCGCGAAGCCCGCGGTACGCAGCTCGCGCAGCCAGTCGACGCCGGTCCTGCCGGGCAGCGCGACGTTCGAGAACGATCAGGTCGAAGTAGTAACGCTCGACCAGCGGCGCCGCCTCTTCCGCGCTGGCGGCGGTTTCGACGAGGCCACAGCGGCTCGAAAGCGCCCGCGCGAGGAAGCTGCGCATGCCTTCCTCGTCATCCACGATCAGCACGGCGTGCTGCGGCCAGGGACCGAAGCTCCCACCTTCAGAGGGCTTCGCCTCCTCAGCGGCGGACGGCGCGGCGTGAGATGCGTCCATCCCGATCCCCCTCCGGTGTTTTCTATGCCTCGGCTATTGGACCACGGGCTGCGACAAAATGTCCAACCAGCGGACGAGAAACGGGGATCAGGCGGAAGCGGAGGATCGGTCGACGGCGCGCAGGCCGGGGGGTGACCCGTAAGAAAGGTGGCCGTCCTCGAGATGCAGGCGGTGCATGTCGGGAAGCGCGATGATGGCTTCGTCGTGGCAGGCGACGACCACGCTCAGGGACTCGTAGGTCAGTCGCTGGATCAGATCGAGCGTGCGTGCCTTCGCTTCCCGGTCTAGGTTGGCGGTGGGTTCGTCGAGGAGCAATACCTGCGGCGACAGGAGGCGCGCCCGCCCGAGGGCGACGCGCTGCTTCTCGCCCCCAGAAAGGCGATCCGGCCGAACCTCCCGCACCTCCTCGAGGCCGGCCCATGCGATCGCCTCCTCGGCGAGCTGGCGTCTGCGTCCAGCGGCGACGCCACGCAGGCGCAGACCGTATTCGAGATTCGCGCGCACGCTCGATCGAAAGAGATACGGATGCTGATGCACGTACAGGATTTCGCGCCGCAGCCAGTCGGGATAGTGGTTGAGATCGATCGATCGGTCTCCGAACGCGAGCGCACCCCGATCCGGCTTCAGCAACCCACCGAGAATCCGCAGCAGCGTGGACTTGCCCGACCCGTTCGGGCCGGTCAGCACATAGCTCGATCGGGCGTTCAGATCGAAGCTCACGTGATCGAGAATGACCCGCTCGCCGAAACGCTGGCCGAGTTGTGCGACCCGCAGCACGACGCTCATCTGAGGCCGCCCTCACCCTGCAGCCAGGCCAGCACGACGTTGACGCCGATGGCGAGAAGCATCAGGACCACCCCCAGCGCGATGCCCTGGGCAAACTCTCCCTTGGCCGTTTCGAGAGAGATCGCGGTCGGGATATTGCGGGTGAAATAGGCAATGTTGCCCCCGACCATGAGCGCGCAGCCGACCTCCGAAACGACGCGCCCGAAACCGTTGACGATCCCTGCCATCACGCCGAAGCGCACTTCGGAAAGGGTCGTGAGCGCCGCGCGAAGCCTGCTCGCGCCGAGCGTGCGCGCCGTCTCGACGATGCGCGGGTCGCCCCCCTGCACGGCGGACAGCGTGAACACGGTGACCACCGGAAACGCGATGAGCATGTAGCCAATGACGATTGCGGTGGGGGTGAAGAGAAGCTGAAGATCGCCGAACGGGCCTTTGCGCGAAAGCAGAAGATAGATGATGAGACCAACCACCACCGTGGGAAACGATAGCAGCGCCTGGGTGAAGACGACGAGCGCACGCCGCCCGGGAAAGGCCCGATGCGCGAGCAGGAAGCCGGCGCCGACGCAGAACGGCACGATGAGCGCCACGCCGGTCACCGATGTCCACAGGGAAAGCCAGATGATGCCCCACAGCGTTGGGTCGCCGCTGGACAGCAGCCGGAACGCTTCCCGGGTCGGCTCGATCAGTTCCATCCACGCTTCCGGGCGCTCAAGCCGCCGGTTTCAGAGCCTGCTTCGCGCTCGGAAAGAACAATTGCTCACCGTTCGGTTTGAACGAAGCAATGGCCTCCTGCCCCTCCGGTGAGGTCATCCAGTCGATCAGCGCCATCGCGCCCTTGAAATTCACCTTGGGATGCTTCTTCGGGTTGACCACAATGATCCCGTAGGGATTGAACAGCCGCGGATCTCCTTCGACCAGTATCTCCAAGCCGGTTTTCGCCTTGGTCTGCGCAAAGGTGGCGCGGTCGGTCAGCGTGTAGCCCTGCTTCTCGCCCGCGAACGTGAGCGTCTGTCCCATGCCCTGGCCGATCGAGAAATAGTTCGGTCCCTTGGGTTCGATGCCGGCATCCTTCCAGTACCTGAGCTCCATGACGTGCGTGCCAGAATCGTCGCCGCGCGATACGAACGGCGCACCCGAAGCCTGGATCTTTTTCATCGCAGCCACCGCGTCCTTAACGCCGCGGATCCCGGCCGGATCGCTCTTCGGTCCGACGATGACGAAGTCGTTGTACATGACGTTGCGCCGGTCGACGCCAAACCCCTGCGCGACGAACTTGTCTTCGGCCTCGCGGGAATGGGCGAGAATCACATCGGCGTCACCGTTTTCGCCGAGCTTGATCGCTGCTCCGGAACCGACGGCGACGACGCGCACCTTGCCTCCGTACTTCGCCTCGAACATGGGAAGGATGTATGCGAGGAGACCCGAGTTCTCGGTGCTGGTCGTCGTGGCGAGGCGAATGTCCTCCGCGGCAGAGGCTAGCGCCGCGGGGAGCAGCAGCACGGCCGCAACAAGCGTTCCTCGCAGCTTTCTCGAAATCATCGCGTTCTCCTGATCAAGGGGTGGGGAAAGAGTGCGTTGCCCGATGGCATCGGGCGTCGTCATTGAAATCCGTAGTGCTCGAAGATCCTGCGGCCGTCGGGACTTTCGAGGAACCGCAGAAATCCCTCGACCTCCGCATTTGCCTTCGCTGACACCCCTGCGCCATAGACTGCTCCGACATTGATCTCTGATGGCAGTCGAATCCAGCTGAGACCGGGAACCGCGTTGGCGGTCGCCACGGCATTCGTGCAGTAGGTCACGAACACATCTGCCTTTCGCTCCCCTTGAAATAGCGCGGGATAGGGAAGCGACTTTTCTTCCTTTGCCACATCCTTGCCGGTGAGCTGGAGCGCCTTTGCGTCGAGCGCGGCGAATGAACCGGGGCGAACCTTGTCCGCCCTGCGGAACATCTCCCACGTGTAGTCTCCGGAAGGGTCGGCCTTTGGGGTGGACGTACCGAGACGCAGCTTCGGATCCAGCATCGTGTCGAGCGCCGTCTTCTCTTCGAGAGGAATGCCGGGCGCTGCCATGAGGCAGAGACTGTTGTGGGTGAACGGTGCGCTCGTACGCAGCACGCCCGTCTTCTGCAGGGCGGCCGTGTGGTCGATGGACGCCGAGAGAAAGAGGTCCGGCGCGTCACCGCCCTCGATCATCTGCCGCAACTTGCCGGACGGTCCGTAGACGGCGGTCAGCTTCACGCCGGTGCGCGCAGCGTAGGCTGCGATCGCGTCATCGAGAGCGAGACGCAGACTGCCCGCAGCGAAGACACGCAGCTCCGCGCCATGAGAAGCGGCGCTCGCGATGAGCAGCAAGCAGATCACGCCAAGTTTCCACGCTCCGTGAGCTTCGACCATTCCAACCAAGGGAAAACCCTTCGAGGAGAAACCCGCAATCCGCAGGTCGGCACGCAAGAAATCCTTGGCGCCCGATCCCGCACCGGGTTTCATCATACAAACGGGACAGCAAAGGACAAATATGAAGCGGCCTGCATAAGGCCGCTTCAAGGCGAGCGCAAGTTGTAGCGGAACAGCCGGAGGGAAATCCGTCGTTCCGTCAGTCCACCTTTTCCACCGGCGTCTTCTCGAGAACCGCCCATTCATCGTCGGAATAGAGACGCGAACGGGTAAGGAACCTCACGCCTTCGGAACCTTCGAGAGAGAACATTCCGCCGCGGCCGGGAACCACGTCGATGATGAGATGCGTGTGCTGCCAATACTCGAACTGCGCGGCGCTCATGTAGAAGGGTACCTGCCCGATCTCGCCCAGTTTCACGTCGCTGCCGCCAACCAGGAACTCGTCCCGCGGATAGCACATGGGAGAGCTCCCGTCGCAGCATCCGCCCGATTGATGGAAGAGCAGCGGTCCATGCTTCTGCCGCAGCCGCTCGATGAGTTGCAGCGCCGCATCGGTCGCTGTCACACGCGTTACATCCTGCATCAGTCGAGCCCCCAAAAGAGAGGCCCAGGCACAATGCCCGGGCCTCGCCACATAACAGAGCGCAAGTGCTCGATCAGAAGAAGCCCATCGGCTTCGGATCGTAGCTCACCAGCATGTTCTTGGTCTGCTGGTAGTGGTCGAGCATCATCTTGTGGTTCTCGCGCCCAATGCCAGACTGCTTGTAGCCGCCGAACGCAGCATGTGCCGGATACAGGTGATAGCAGTTCGTCCAGACGCGCCCGGCCTGGATCGCGCGACCCATGCGGTACGCCTTGTGGATGCTGCGCGTCCACACACCTGCGCCGAGGCCATACAACGTGTCGTTGGCGATGGCGAGTGCCTCTTCCTCGTCCTTGAACGTCGTGACCGAAAGGACCGGGCCGAATATTTCTTCCTGGAAGATGCGCATCTTGTTGTGGCCCTTGAACACGGTCGGCTTCACGTAGAAGCCACCTGCCAGGTCTCCCTCGAGGTTGGCCTGTTCGCCGCCCGTGAGGAGCTGAGCGCCTTCCTTCTTGCCGATGTCGACGTACGAAAGAATCTTCTGCAATTGCTCGCTTGAGGCCTGGGCGCCGATCATGGTCGAATCGTCCAGCGGGTTGCCCTGCTTGATCTGCTTCACGCGCTCGATCGCCCGCTCGATGAAGCGCTCGTAGATGGATTCCTGAACGAGCGCCCGCGACGGGGCGGTGCAGACTTCGCCCTGGTTGAGCGCGAACATCGTGAACCCCTCGAGTGCCTTGTCGAAGAAGTCGTCGTCACCGTCCGCAACATCGGCGAAAAAGATGTTGGGCGATTTCCCGCCGAGTTCCAGCGTAACCGGGATGAGGTTCTGGGACGCGTACTGCATGATCAGCCGGCCGGTGGTCGTTTCGCCGGTGAAGGCGATCTTCGCGATGCGCTTGTTCGACGCCAGCGGCTTGCCCGCTTCGACCCCGAAGCCGTTGACCACATTCACCACGCCCGCCGGCAGCAGATCCTGGATCAGCTCGAGCACCACCAGAATGGAAGCCGGTGTCTGCTCCGCCGGCTTGAGCACCACGCAGTTCCCCGCGGCAAGGGCCGGCGCGAGCTTCCACACCGCCATGAGGATCGGGAAATTCCACGGAATGATCTGGCCGACCACGCCAAGCGGCTCGTGAAAGTGATAAGCGACGGTGTTATGGTCAACCTCGCCAATCGAACCCTCTTGGGCGCGGATGCACGCCGCAAAGTAGCGGAAGTGGTCAATGGCGAGCGGGATATCGGCGGCCATGGTTTCACGGATCGGCTTGCCGTTGTCCCACGTCTCGCTGTGCGCGATCAAGGTCAGGTTCGCCTCCATCCGGTCAGCGATCTTATTCAGGATGTTGGCCCGCTCAGTGTTGGACTTGCTGCCCCACGCGGCCTTCGCGGCATGGGCAGCGTCGAGCGCAAGCTCAACGTCGTCCGCGGTCGACCGCGGAATCTCGCACAGGACCCTGCCGGTCACTGGCGTCGTATTCTCGAAGTACTCGCCCTTTACAGGCGGAACCCACTTGCCCCCTATGAAATTTGCGTAGCGCGACTTGAACTGGATGGGGAAGCCATACTTGCCAGGCTCGACTTTCATGTGAATCCTCTTTTGATGTATATGTGATGTGGTGGGGGGAGAGGTCGCTGCCGCATGGATACCGGACAGACGCGAGTGAGAGCGTGTGCGTGTGCCTGCCGGTGCGCCCCTCGAGCGACGTGCAAGCGAATTCAACAGATTGACCACGCATTGTGGGCCGGTGGCAGGCCCCCACGCGGAATCCGGTACAGATTCTTCAGATCGCCCGGGGAAAACGGTCCCGCCGTGGAACAGGTGTCTTGGGATGGGACAACCGGGCAGGGTGCAGGTTCGAAAGGCGCACCGAAAGAGTTCAGAGCCGTTTCTCGCGTGAGTGGAGCGCCTGTCTCCACCGATGCGCACAAACTGCTCCGACTTGTTCATCTGCCTGCCTTTCAATACCATCCTCGAACATAGGCGGATAAGAGCGCGAGCGCAATAGGTACGGGAAAGCATAATGTTTCGTGTCAAAGTAAACTGCGCCTGGTTCCTCGACCGAGAGACACCCGAGGAGCTCGACGGCCCGCTCTTCCCGCTCCTGCAGGCGATACGGGACACCGGGTCCATCGGCAAGTCAGCCAAACTCGTCGGTTTCTCCTATCGCTACGCGTGGGGCCTCGTCGGGAAATGGCAGGAGCTGCTCGGTCAGCCGCTGGTGCTGAAGGAACGCGGCCGCGGTGCGCGGCTCGCACCCCTCGGGGAGAAACTCCTATGGGCGGAGCGGCGCTTGCGGGCGCGAATCACGCCGCAGCTCGAATCGTTCAGCGCGGAGTTGCAGCGCGAGTTATCCGGCGTGATCTTCGCGGCGTATCCGGCGGTGAGCGTTTGCGCCAGCCACGACCTCGCGCTTGCGGAACTCAGGGACCTGCTTGGGCAGCGGCCCGGCATTCAGCTCGACCTCGAATTTCGCGGCAGCCTCGACAGCCTGCAGGCGCTCGACAAGGGAAAGTGCGATCTGGCGGGATTTCATCTCGCGCAGAGTCACGGACGCGGAACCCTCTCGCACCTCGCGTTTCGGCAGTGGCTCAAGCCACGCATGCATCGCCTGATCGATTTCGTCACGCGTGAGCAGGGTCTCATCGTCGCACGAGGAAACCCGAAGGGTCTCGCCAACCTGAGCGATCTCGCCCAGCCGGGCGTACGTTTCGTCAATCGCCAGCGGGGCTCGGGTACCCGCTACCAGTTCGATCAACTGCTCTGGGAAGCCGGACTCGACCGGTCTTCGATCGAGGGTTATCAGAATGAAGAGTTCACCCACCTCGCGGTCGCGGCGACCATAGGCGGCGGACAGGCCGATGCCGGCTACGGCATCAAGGCGGCGGCAACGAAGTACGGCCTCGACTTCGTTCCGCTCCTGAAAGAGCGGTACTTTTTCGCCTGCCGCGCTGAATCCCTGCAGCAGCCGACAGTGCAAGAATTGCTCGACGTGCTGCGAGGTGAGGCGTTCCGATCGCTGGTCGCGAACCTGCCCGGCTACAACGTCTCGCACGCGGGAGAGGTGCTGACTGTGCGCGAAGCGTTGCCGTGGCACGATCGGATCGCTGCACCAGCGAGTCCGCCGCAGGGAATGTCCGTCCCATAGCAACTGGGCGATCATCCCGCTGTTGTTCCCCTCAACCTCCACCAGGAGCAAAGCATGAAAATCAGCGCACGCAACGTACTCTCGGGAAAGGTCACCAACATCATCGAAGGTCCGGTCACGACGGAAGTGACGATCAAGATCGGGCCCAAGACGAAGATCGTCTCGTCCATCACCACCACCGCCGCCCGCTCGCTCGGACTCAAGAAGGGCGCGCAAGCCTACGCGGTGATCAAGGCCTCGAACGTGATAGTTGGCGTGGACGGCTGAACTTCTTTCGCGTCCTCGCGCACCGTGGAAGGTCGGCGTCCCCGTCTCCTGCAATGGACAATCGTCGGGCTGCTCGCGGTTGTGCCGTTGCTTGTCGCGGGAGCGGCGTCACCCCGCATGGTCACCGACTCCGCAGGGCGGACGGTTGCCTTGCCGGCCAAGGTCGAGCGCGTCTTCGCGGCAGGGCCGCCAGCGAGCGTCATGGCGTTCGCCCTCGCGCCGGACAAGCTGCTCGGCTGGACGCGGGCCATGACCCCGGAGGAAGCCGCCTTCCTGCCACAGAAATACGCCGAGCTTCCTGCACTCGGGCGCCTGACCGGACGCGGCAATACCGCCAACGTGGAGGTGGTGCTCGCCGCGAAGCCTGATCTCATCGTCGATGCAGGCTCCACCGGACCAACCTTCGTGTCCCTCGCTGATCGCGTCCAGGAGCAGACTGCGATTCCGTATCTGCTCTACGATGGCACGTTTGCCGGCACCGCCGAGTCTCTGCGAGCCCTCGGCATCGCGATGGGCGACGGCGGCCGTGGCAGGGAGCTCGGGGACTATGTGGAGCGTAACGTCCAGGCGGTCCGGAGCAAAGTCGCCGCGATTCCGCCGGAGCGACGTCCTCGCGTTTACTACGCGCGCGGTCCGAGCGGACTTCAGACCGCGCTTTCGGGCTCGATCAACGTCGAAGTGCTGGACCTTCTGGGTGCGATCAACGTCGCAGGCAGCCAGAGCGCCACCAGCGGGCTCGCGAACGTTTCGATGGAGCAGGTGCTCGCGTGGAACCCCGACGTGATCGTCACCACGGATGCCGGATTCTTCCGGAG
This sequence comes from uncultured beta proteobacterium, assembly GCA_963747225.1. Classification (GTDB taxonomy): domain Bacteria; phylum Pseudomonadota; class Gammaproteobacteria; order Burkholderiales; family JAEUMW01; genus JAEUMW01. The sequence continues at coordinate 131,778 of CAVVES010000001.1, forward strand.
TGTATGGAAGGACACTCGGTGGTCGAGCATCGCGGCGGTGAAGAATGGTCGCGTGTACCTTTCACCACAGCTTCCGTTCGGATGGTTCGATTTCCCGCCCGGGCCGAATCGCGTGGTCGGACTGCTCTGGCTCGCTAACATCCTTTACCCTGACGTTTTCAAGGACGATCTGCGGCAGCAGGTGTCTGAGTTCTATCAACTCTTCTATCATCAACCGGTGACCGCGGCCCAGCTCGATTCACTGCTCGCGACCCCGCAGCTTCCTCCTCCATGACAACCCACGCTTTCGGCACAGTCGGGCTCGGCCCCGTGGGGCGGTACACGCTTCCGCTCCTCGGGCTCGTCGTGCTGGTCGTGCTTGCGTTCGCCGTCGGCCGCTTTCCGGTGAGCCTGGGGGACCTAGCGGCGGCGACGGTCGGCAAAATGTTCGGCTCGAGTCATCCGGTTCCCGCGACCGTGGAGACCGTGATCTATCAAGTGCGGGGACCGCGGGTCGTCGCGGCGCTGGTGGTCGGCGCGGCGCTCGCCGCCGCCGGCGCGGCTTACCAGGGCATGTTCCGCAACCCGCTCGTATCGCCCGATATCCTCGGCGTCTCGTCGGGTGCGGCACTCGGCGCGGCCCTCGCCATTTTCCTTTCGTGGAATCTGGTCGCGATCCAGGCGCTGGCATTCGCCGGTGGCCTCGGCGCGGTCGCTCTGGTCTACGGTATCGGCTCCTCGATCCGCGGACGCGATCCGCTCGTGACGCTGATTCTCGCAGGCGTGGTGATCGGCACCCTGCTCGGGTCCTGCGTCGCGCTGCTCAAGTATCTCGCGGATCCCTACAACCAGCTTCCTGCCATTACGTTCTGGCTGCTCGGCAGTCTGGCGGCGGCGAGTCCGGCGGATCTGAAGGTGGTGATGCCGACGGTGCTGCTCGGGCTCGTGCCGCTGGTGCTCCTGCGTTGGCGGATGAATCTGCTCACGCTGCCCGACGACGAAGCGCGGGCGCTGGGTGTGGACACGGCCAGGCTGCGCCTCGCCGTCGTCTGTGCAGCGACGCTCATGACCGCGGCGAGTGTCGCGCTTGCCGGCATCATCGGCTGGATCGGTTTGCTCGTTCCCCACGCGGCACGCATGCTGGTGGGGCCCGGTTTCGCGCGCATGCTGCCGATGGCAATGATCCTCGGTGCTGGCTTCATGCTCGGCGTGGACACCCTCGCCCGCACGATCGCGACCATCGAAGTTCCGCCCGGCGTGCTCACGGCAGTGCTGGGCACGCCGATCTTCCTGTGGCTGCTCGCAAAGTCGAAGCGGGCCTGGTAATGGAATTGCGCGCGGAAGCGCTTGCCTACGGTTTTCCAGGCCGCCCGGTGGGAAGCGATGTCGACATCGCGCTGACGGCGGGTGAAGTGATGTGCGTGCTGGGTCCGAATGGCGGCGGCAAGACCACCCTCTTCCGGACCCTGCTTGGACTGCTTCCTGCGCAGTCGGGACGTATTGCGCTCGGGGGCCGTCCGCTTCAGGACTGGTCGCGCCGGAGCGTAGCGCGCGTTGTCGGTTACGTGCCGCAAGCACACACGGCGCACTTCGCGTTCACCGTCAGCGAGATCGTGCTGATGGGTCGCACCGCGCATGCCGGCCCGTTCGCCGCGCCCTCGCATCGCGACCGCGACGCCGCCCACGCGGCGCTCGGCTTGCTCGGCATCGCGCATCTCGCCGAGCACGTCTACACGGAGGTGAGCGGCGGGGAACGTCAGCTCACACTGATCGCCCGGGCACTGGCACAGGAGGCCAAGCTGCTGGTCCTGGACGAGCCGACGACGAGCCTCGACTTCGGCAACCAGCTGCGTGTGCTCGATCAGATGCGTGCGCTGGCGGATGAGGGCATTGGTATCCTCTTCTCCACACACGATCCCGATCAGGCGTTTCTCTGCGCCGACCGCGTGGTCATGCTGCAAGACGGCGCGATCCTGAGCACAGGTCGCCCCGAGGAAGTCATCACGCGCGAAAATCTGCGGCAACTCTACGGCGTCGAGGTGAACGTCTTGTTGGCTACGTTGCCCGACGGTCGATCGTCCCGCCTGTGCGTGCCGAAGTTGGACGGCTCGCGCGTGGCGCGCGGTCCGCATCCCGCGACGCTCAACTAGCGGAGAGGCAGGCGGAGCCCGGGCCGACACGGTCTCAGTGTGCGTTACTTTCACGATGCCACCAGGTCGAGCGTACTCACAACACCCGGGTACTTGTTAAGCGGACTCCGGACCCGGTTAAATAGACTGGGTCTTCGGGAAGTCGTGTGGGTGATTTGAGGGGGTAAACATAGCTGGAAGCGGCATGGATATTGGCTTTCAGGCGTTACGAAGGGTGCGCGAAATGGGCATCATGTTCGGATGCCCAATTCAGCGAAGCGAGCGCGGCGGCTGTGGGACGCATACGCGTTCCGCGGCTTTCGTCCGCAACCCACGGTGCGCGGCGTGTTCGGTGATCCGAAGGCGCGCGTCATCAGCCTTGTGCGGCGCTCAAAAAAACGACCTGCGGCTGCTGTGCCCGCGTGCAGTCGGGCTGGTACGACCGGCGTGTGCGCCGCGTTCGCGATCTGTCGAGCGGCGACGCGCGTGTCTACCTGGAGTTCGAGGTCCGGCGTGTGCAGTGCAAGCGTTGCGGCACAGTGAAGCGCGAACGGCTCGATTTCCTGGCCGACAACCCGTTCTATACCAAGCGCTTTGCCCACTACGTGGGGCGACGCTGCCGCTCGGCGACGATCAAGGACTTGGCCCTGGAACTCAACCTCGACTGGGGCACGGTGAAGACCCTGGAGAAGCAGTACATGGCGGCGCAGTTGGCCAAGGCTGGCACGCCTGGGCCGAAGGCCATAGGCATCGACGAGATCTCCATCCGCAGGGGCCATACCTATCGAATCGTGGTGAGCGACCTGATCCGCGGACGGCCGATCTGGTTCGGCGGCGAGGACCGGTCCGAGGCGAGTATGGCGCAGTTCTACGACTGGCTGGGCGAGAAGAAGGCGCGCGGCATCCGCTTGGCGGTGATGGATATGTGGAAGCCGTTTCGCAACGCGACCGCAGCGCATGCGCCGCAGACGGCGATCCTGTTCGACAAGTTCCACATCATGCGCCACCTGGGCGAGGCGCTCGACAATGTACGAAAGAGCGAGTACGCGCGGCTCTCTGGTCGAGACCGGCGCTACATCAAGGGCCAGAAGTACACGCTGCTCTCGCGCCGCGAGAACCTCACGATGGAGGGCCGAAAATCGCTCAAGATGCTGCTGGCGGCGAACAAGCGATTGAACACGGCCTACCTCCTCAAGGAGTCCTTCGGCCAACTCTGGGACTACGAGCGAGAAGGCTGGGCGCGGCGCTTCTTCGAGAACTGGCGCGCGAGCCTGAATTGGCAGCGGCTCAAACCGTACGAGAAATTCGCGCAGATGATCGATCGGCATTGGGATGGTATCGCTGCTTATTGCCTGCCCGAGAACAAGGTGTCACTCGGATTCGTCGAGGGCTTGAACAACAAGATTCGTGTCCTCCAGCGCCGCGCATACGGACTGCGCGACCAGGAGTACCTGCGACTCAAGATACTGACCTGCATGCTGCCGGCCCTCTAAAGTGCACCGAATTCACCCACTCGATTTCCTGAAGAGCCAATAGACTTAACCTCGTGATAAAACAAGTTGGGCGTCATCCTGAGGGTCGGTCGAGCGGTAACGTGGAGGTCTAGATGAACGGTGAAACTAGGAGTGGAGTGGAGTGGAGCGCGAGAATACAACGCCCAACCGTCAGTTGCAGCCGACCCGCTACAGCGGGCGGCTGAACTGAGTTGTTGGGCGCCAAAGAAATACCCGTAGGAAGTCGAAGAAGACGCGAGTTGAATTCAAAGGGCGGGTGAGCCATGAGTTTGACGAAAAAGCAAATTGAAGCACTGCTCGCCACGGTGAAATCCCGGTTTGAGAAGAACATGAACCGGCACAAAGAGATTGATTGGCCCAAGGTTCAATCACGGCTTGAGTCCAGTCCGGAGCAGTTGAGGTCGCTCCATGAAATGGAGAGTACAGGTGGTGAGCCTGACGTAATTGCCCAGGACAAGAAGACGGGAGAGTTCATCTTCTGTGACTGTTCCGCAGAGAGTCCCACTGGCAGAAGAAGTGTCTGTTACGACCGGGAAGCGCTGGAGTCCAGAAAGGAAAACAGGCCTGAAAACTGTGCCACAGATATGGTGGCTGCAATGGGTATCGACTTGCTAACCGAGGCAGAGTATCGGGATCTGCAGACACTCGGATGCTTTGATGCCAAAACATCGAGTTGGGTGAAGACACCCGCTGAAATCAGGAAGCTCGGCGGAGCTCTATTCTGTGATCGGCGCTATGACACCGTTTTCGTGTATCACAATGGCGCGCAGTCATACTATGCCGCCAGAGGTTTCCGCGGCTCATTACGAGTCTAGTAACGGGTGTTGGCGCCCAACAATTCGCTGCATGCCGACGACCCTGACGGGCCGCGGCCTGAGCTCAAACGTTGAGGCTGTATAAAAACCCCCTATCGCCGTCGTCGCTTAGTGCGTTCGTGCGTTATTGCACGAGAAGAGTGTGGATGGAGTCAGATAACGTGGCGCGCTACAAGCTGGTCGATCGCAGCCCTCGCTTCCTGCCGATTGTTCTTGAATTGCAACTTATCGCCGGCAGCTTCGAGCACGCGCTCGATGTGCTGATCGACACCGAGATCGATCTCTCTCGCGTGGCGAGCCGCTTCCGCAACGACGCCACGGGGGCCCCCGCCTACGATCCCGCGGTGATGCTCAAGATTGTGCTCCTTGCCTATAGCCGGGGCGTGGTCTCTAGTCGCGCCATCGAACGGCTATGTCGCGAGAACGTGCTGTTTATGGCGATCTCGGGCGACAGCGCTCCGCAGTTCACCACGATTGCCAAGTTCGTGCGCGAACTCGGCGACGATGCCGCTATTCTGTTCACCCAGGTGCTGCTCACCTGTGACCGGTTGGGCCTGATCGGAAGGCAAATGTTTGCCATCGACGGGGTCAAGCTGCCGAGCAATGCCGATAAGCGCCGCAGCGGCACGCATGCCGAGCTTGCCCACGAGGCCGAGCGCATGGAGCGAGCAGTGGCGAAGATGTTGAAGGCTCATCGAGGGTGCGACGAGGCGAAGGAGCGCGGGGATGATCGGATTCGGGAACGTGCCTATATGCATAGGTTACAGTCGGAGGCAAAACGCATTCGCGAGTTTCTGGCCACGCACACTGAACGCCGTTCGGAGAAGGGTGCGCTAAGGAAGAGCAACCTCACCGACAACGACAGCGCCAAGATGGCGACATCCAAAGGTGTGATCCAAGGCTACACGGCGGTCGCGGCGGTCGATGCTAAGGCGCAGGTGATTGTCGCGGCGCAGGCGCATGACTCGGGGAGCGAGCAAAGTGTGCTGCTGCCCATGGTCGAACGCACCGATAGCCTGCGCACTGATCACACGCTGGTCACCGCCGATGCCGGTTTCCACAGCGAGGCAAACCTGAGGCAACTCTATGAGCGCGCCGTGCCGGCGCTGATCGCCGACGCTCTCATGCGCCGGCGCGACAAGCGCTTCGCCGATCGGGGGAAGTACCAAGCACTGCCCGACCCGCTGTGGGACAAGAGTTCCCGCGCTGCGTCGGCGCGCCAATTCAAACCCTCGGACTTCCACTACGACCCGGTAACCAACACTTGCCTCTGTCCGGCCGGCAAGAAGCTCTACTCCACCGGCAGCCATTGCATAACGAACGGCCGCCACCACCACAAGTTTCAGGGTGCCAAGCGCGATTGCGTGCCCTGCCAGCTCCGAGATCGGTGTCTGCGTCATCCACAGCGCACGCCGACCCGGCAGGTCGCGTTTTTCGCCAAGGACCAAGCCTCGCCGCTCGAGTTCACCGCACGCATGAAGGCGGCGATCGACAGCACGCGCGGACGACAACTCTACGCACAGCAACAAACGGCTCGACCGGTTCACCCTGCGATCAAGGCCGAAGGTGAATGCGCAGTGGCACCTCTACTGCCTGGTTCACAACATCGAGAAGCTGGCGCATCATGGCTACGGAAGGTAGGCCCCTGACGACCGAGTTTTCGCTAGTAAGAAGAACCTCGTCTTCCCAAACATGAACGCAAGACCGCCGAAGCGGTTCGCACCGATCGCCAAGGTAGCGCCAAGCGCGTTCTGAATACGCGTTTTTCTACAGCCTCGTTAGCCGCCGAAAGCATCGCCCCAGGTATACTGATGCCGAGTCGCGGAGGCACGTCATGAGCAAAGTCGAAAATCTCGAAAAACAGATTCAGCAGCTGTCCCCTGAGGAGCTTGCCGAGTTCCGACGCTGGTACGCCGAGTTCGACGCCGACCTTTGGGATCGACAGTTCGAGTCCGACGTGAAAGCAGGGGGACTCGACGCGCTTGCCGAGAAAGCGCTTCGCGCTCATGCAGCAGGACAGTCCACGAAGCTTTGAATCACTACGCCTCACCTGACTTCTGGTCCTGCTACAGAACTCTGCCCGCCGAGGTTCAAGGGCTCGCTGACAAGTCTTTCTCTCTACTCAAAGCCGGTTCGCGGCACCCGTCTCTCCACTTTAAGAAGGTCGGTCGATTTTGGTCTGCTCGTATCGGGCGGCACCATCGTGCCCTCGCCGTCGAAGCCTCTGACGGTGTGCTGTGGTTCTGGATCGGTACGCATGCCGAATACGATAGGATCGTCGGCTAATCCCGCGCTCGAACCGACAGCCGCCACGTGCTCTTGGGTACCCTCACCCCGCTCGTCGGCGGTCGGTTACGCGTGGCGTTTCGCCGTCCCAGAGGCGGGAGAGTTCTGCTGCCTGCGGAGGTTCTGTGAAATACAAGATTGCGATTCACGAATTCGACGTTCTGAAGTCTCCTGCAAAAGGAGCCGCAAGCTAACTATATTTGATCACTACCCGCCGCCACGACGGAAGTAGAGATCGAAGCGCTGCACCGTTTGCTCCATCTCGTCGGCGTTGTAGCCTTCGAAGCGCAGCGTGATGCGCGCGGACGGAAGCGCCAGAGAGGCGATTCGCAGCGGCGTTTCTTCCTTGAAGTCGATTTCGAGCGACCGCGCCCCGGTCGCAACGCAGACTCGATCACCCGTAACAGTGAAGCTTGAAGTGCCAAGCGCGGCGGGAAGGGTGCGCAGGAATTCGGCGCGGCTGATGCTCATGCGGCGGACCACCGGCGCCGGGCCGGTCACCGCCTCAGCCGCCGGCGATGGGAGGCCACAGAGCCAGCACGTCGCCTTCCTTCAGATGCGTCGTCGCACGCGCGGTGGGGTAGATGTAATAGCCGTTCACCAGCACCAGGTGCACGAGCTTCGCGGGTAGCCGATACAGGTCTATCACCCCTTGCACCGAGGTGTCGTCCGCGACGACCAGTTCCAGCTCGTTGGACTTCGCCTCCTCTGGCAAGTAGTCCCGAAGTGTCGCGAACAGCTTCAAGCGGATCTTCATACAAAGAGCCTGAGGTCCAAGCTGCGTTTCGCTGGTAGCAGAGGCTCCAATCGGTGCGTACGCGTTGAAGGTCTTGCGACCGCGTCGACCACGGCACCGTCGCGGCCAGTCAGATCCACCTGGTTGGTTCTGGCGGGTTCCGATAGTTGGAGTCGCTAAGCGTGGCGAAGAACTTGAGCATAGTATCCATCCGTGCCTTTGGTCTGAGCGAGGTACGCTTCCTTGAAGCGCGTTGGGTCCTCGAGCAGATGCTCTTTCCATTTACCCAGGCGGATCCTGCTCTGGATCAGTCCGCGCAGGGTGCCCACGTCTTCCGTTAAGCCCAGGCTGGTGGCGCCGACCAAAAGGTCATCCTTGAATTCGAGGCTCAGATACCGGAAGTTTTCCTGATCCACAAGCTCCGCATGGTTCCCGCCCGCGACTCCCATCCACTGGCCGAACGAAGAAGAGATCAATCCCAGGGTGTTGAGCACGTTCATGGTGAAAGTGCCCTGCGAGCGCGCGCGCTTTCCCGCCATGTTGAGCGCGGCGACCTGGGCCTGGTCGGCGGCGTTGGGCTGAATGGCGTTGACGATCGAGGCCCCCGTGTAGAACTCCGCGGTTTGTGCGACATCGCCCGCCGCGTACACATCGGAGAGGTTGCTCTGCATGTGTTCGTCCACGACGATTCCAGTGTTGGTCTCGATTCCGCTACCCTTCAGAAATTCGATGTTGGGCCGCACGCCGGTCGCGCTGATGACGAGATCCGACTCGATCGTCTGTCCGTTGTTCAAGCGCACGAGCAGCACGCCTTCCCCGGTGGGTGAGGCCTCGATCGCATCGACGCGCGTGGACGTGAACACGGTGACCCCCTCTTTCTCGCACCATTTCTTGATGAGCGAGCCAGCCGTTTCGGTCATCATGCGCGGGACCATGCGATTGCCCATTTCCACCACGGTAAGCTTCACTCCGCTGGTAGCCAGTGCTTCCAGAATGATGCAGCCAATGAAGCCCGCACCCATCTGCAGCACCCGCGCGCCGGGTTTCATTTTGCCAGCGATGTGACGGGCGTCCTCGAGGGTCCAGCAGGGATACACACCGGGCAGATCTATCCCCGGTATGGGCGGAGAAACAGGCGTGGAGCCGGTGGCAATCAGCAGACGATCGTATTCGCGCGCGGACCCATCTTGAAGAAACACCTTGCGAGCCTTTGTGTCCACCCGCGTTACGCGCCCTTGCAGCGGCTCGATCCCCAGCGTCTCGAAATGCCCCTTGGTCTTCCGCAGATAAGTGCCGGTCTCGCCAATATCGCCGATCAGGAGGTAAGGAATCGCCATGCGCGAGTATGGCGGCTCTGGCTCGTCGCCGATGAGCAGCACCTGGCTCGTGGGATCAGCTTTGCGGAGAGTTTCGGCGGCGATCACTCCGGCCGGACCGTTACCGATGATCAGATGACGCATCCGTGTCCTCCTGTATTCCTGTCTGTGGCGGAGCGAGCGGTCGCCGCGGTGCCGCGTACGCTCGCCATCCGGTTTCGGTAGGTTAGAAGGCTTCGCGCCAACCCACCTCACGCAAACCTACAGTCCCAGCCGCTGCCGGGTCTCGGGGGTCGGCACGCCGTCGGGCGTCCAGCCGCGCACCTTGTAGTATTCCGGCAACATCTTGTCGAGCTGCGACACAGCCCCCTTGTAGGGGCCACTGTTGCAGCCCTCCTTGAGCAGCCGCGGCGGTAGCGTATCGTCCTTGGCGGTGAACCCGGCTGCATTGTTGAACTCGCGCTCCAGGTTCCAGATGCGCTCGCCCATCAGCGTAAGCTTTTCCATCGACCAGTCGCCTTCGCAGGCAGCCTGGATCTGGGGTTGAATGTCGTTCAACGTCCAGGCAAAGGTCGTGAATACGCAAAGCCCCGTCGAGTCAACCACCGCCGCTCCATCCTGAACACCTTTCAATAGCTCAGGCTTGCCATCGGTCGCTTGTGGGTCTGTCTTGGCGGGAATGCCAAGCACTTCGGAGGAGACCGTGTAGCCGCGCAGGTGGCAGGCGCCGCGATTGGACGTGGCATAACCCAAACCCATTCCCTGCAAAGCGCGCCCATCGTAGGCGGGGAATTCCTGCCCCTTGACCGACATGGAGAGCCCGGGATGGCCGTACTTTTCGCACAGGCGCTTGGAGCCCAGGCCGACCACCTTGCCGAACCCTTCACCTTTCGCGGTCCACTCGGTGAGCTTGATAAGCGCTTCCGCGGAGCCGAACGGCGCCTCGATGCCGATCTCTTCCTTCTTCAGCACGCCCATCTCGTACAACTCCATCACCGCGCCCACGGTGGCGCCGAAGGAGATGGGGTCCATGCCGTCCTCGTTGCAGAGGAAGTTCGAGAGCGTGAGCGCGTCCAGGTCATCAACGCCGTTGGCATTGCCGAGCGCCCACGCGGCCTCGTATTCCAGTCCACCCGACGCGCCCCAGTATTCAGGCTTGTTTTTCACGGTCCAGTGCGTTTCGTCGATGGTGGAAATACGTCCGCAGGCGATGGTGCAGCCGAAGCACGCCTGGTTGCCCACGAGATTGGGTTTGCCATCGGTGGGTCGCGGCACGTGCATGGCTTCGCCGGAAATCTTGGACGCGCCCTCGAACTGGACATCGCGATGATTGCGTGTGGGCGACGCACCCATCTCGTTGATGACGTTCATCAACACTTGCGTCCCGAACGTGGGAAGCCCTTGTCCGGTGACCGCGTTTTCCGCCAGCACCTTTTTCTTCTCGAAGGTGACCTTCATGAATGCTTTCGGGTCGCGAATGTTGGCCACACCCTTGGTTCCGCGCACCGCGATCGCCTTGAGATTCTTGGAACCCATCACAGCGCCGACGCCCGAACGGCCTGCGGCCCGGTGCAAGTCATTGACGATGGCGGCGAACAGCACCTGGTTCTCGCCGGCGCGGCCGATGCAGGACACGCGAATGAGGGGATCCTGATGCCGCTTCTTGATGAGGGGTTCCGTGTCCCAAACCGATTTGCCCCAGACGTAATCCGCGGGAAGCAGCTCGGCCTTTTCGTTCTCGATGTACAGATAGACCGGTTGCGGCGACTTACCCTCGAAAATCACCATGTCCCAGCCGGCGAAGCGCAACTCTGCGCCAAAGTAGCCGCCTGAATTGGAACAGGCGATCGCGCCGGTGAGCGCCCCCTTGGTGATGACCGAGTAACGGCCGCCGGTCGAGGCCATGGTGCCGGTAAGGGGACCAGTCGCCCAGATGATCTTGTTGTCCGGAGACAGCGGATCGACCTTGGGATCGATTTCCGAAGCCAGATACTTGGTTGCCAGCCCGCGCTGACCCAGGTACTCGTTGGCCCACTCCATGTTGAGCGGCTCGGCCTGACAGGTACCCCGAGTCAGGTTCACCCGCAGGACTTTTCGATGCCATGCCATGATCTTCTCCTGGTTGCTAAGCGAGGGAACCCTGGGTCGTCCGCGGCAGATTTGACCGCGACTCGTTGGCCGGGGAGGGAGCATCGGTTCGGGTCGCCCACAGGCGCATGCGCTCAAGGCCGGTCCAGTCGGAATCGACATAAGTGATGGCGCCGGTCGGACAGGCCTGCGCACACGCGGGATCGCCACCGCAAAGATCGCACTTCATCACCTTGCCGGTATCGTGGTTGTAGTTCACGGTTCCGAAGGGACACGCGATCGTGCATACCTTGCAGCCGACGCACACATCGTCCAGGACGATTTTGGCGCCCGTGGCGCCGTCGATCGTGATCGCTTCCACCGGACAGGCGTGCAGGCACCACGCCTCGGCGCATTGCGTACAGGTGTACGGAACCTTGCGGCCGTCGTGGTGGAAGTCGAAAACCCGGATGACGGACTTGGCGTTGTTGAACATCCCGAAATGTTCGAACGAACACGCCATCTCGCATTGCAGGCAACCCGTGCATTTATCGGGGTTGATGTGCAACGATTTCATCATTGCGAATTCCTCCTGACAGCGGGTTTGTTGGCGTTTGAAAAGCGAATGCTGGATCCGGACTAAGGTCGTCGAAACGGCAATTCACGTGCCACTGGTTGACGGACTTCTTGCAATACGCTCACGCGGCGTCTATTACTCATTATATGCGCAGTTAGGAAGCGCTGTGCATAAGCGTGGGGAATTGTGAAAGAGCGTTTCCAAGCGTTTTTCGCTCACAGAGAGGATCTATCTTGAGGGTGGTCGCGGCGACGCGACTGGGTTACGAAGCGTTGAAGATCGAGCCCGCGTGCGCATTCGCGCCTGCAATCTGACCTCTGTGCCAAAACGGGACACCTGTAAGGGTCTGAACTGATCGCTGTCCCAAAACGGAACATGGGGTGCAAGCGGTGTCGTCTGGCAACCAAGCGTGGGATGGCGCTGAAAATATAGGCTTCAAGCGAATGAGACCACCCATGGTGTGTGTTGTGCAGACGGATGGGTTGCCTTAAGCTTCCCCGCCACGAGTACCATCCCCTCTCACGGCACAGCCGGGAGCCCGCCAAGGCAATCACGAGCCTCATCACCACTTGGAGGAGACAGAATGTTTCAGAAACGCGCTGGATTTCTGTTGGCCGTCGCGGCGATCCTGCCGGTCGCCGGCGGTTTGGGCACCACTGCCTATGCGGACGACAGCATGGCCAACGATCCGAACGCCTGGCCAATGTATAGCCGCGGCTACGACAACACGCGCTATTCGCCGTTGAAGCAGATCAACACTAGCAACGTCGGCAACCTGAAACTCGCGTATGCGTTCCAGCTCGGGTCGCTACGCTCCAACGAGGCCTCGCCGATCGTGATCGGCGACACCATGTACGTCAGCTCCTCTTGGGGCCCGAAGTACGTCTATGCGCTCGACGCCAAGACCGGTGCTCTCAAGTGGACCTACGAGCCGGAGATTCCCGATGACACGCTGCAGTACGCCTGTTGCGATGTGAACAGCCGCGGCTTGGCGTATGCGGACGGGAAGCTCTTTGTCACCCGCCTCGACGGTAAGATGTCCGCGGTGGACGCCAAGACCGGCAAGGAACTGTGGACGACGACGGTCGTCGACTACAAACAGGGCTCGGTGATCACGTCGCCACCGCTGGTGGTCAAGAACAAGGTGATTACCGGCTTCGGCGGCGGCGAATACGGTGCGCGCGGCAGCCTGCAGGCCTATGACGCCAACACTGGCAAAGAACTCTGGAAGACCTGGACCGTGCCGGGTCCCGGCGAACCCAACAACGATAGTTGGAAGGGAGATAGCTGGCAGCATGGCGGCGCCGTGCTCTGGCTGGTCGGCTCGTACGACCCAAAGACCAACACCGTCCTGTGGGGAACCTCCAACCCGGGTCCGTGGAATTCAGCCGTGCGCAGCACCGGCGACGGCAACTACGGAAAGCTCACCAACCTCTACTCCGCGAGCACGGTCGCGTTCGACGCCGACACCGGCAAGATCAAGTGGTGGGTCCAGGCCACGCCAGCAGACGCCTGGGACTACGACGGCGTCAACGAGGTGGTGCTGGCCGACCTGAACCTCGGCGGCAAGAAGACACCGGTCTACATGAAGGCCGACCGCAACGGCTTCTTCTACGTCGTCAACCGTGAATCCGGCAAGATCGTCTCGGCGGAAAAGTATGTGCCGACGAACTGGGCCAACAAGATCGACATCACCACCGGCAAGCCCGAGGAGAACCCGGACAAGCGGCCGGGACCCGACCATCCGGTGAAGAACGTCTGCCCGAACCTGATCGGCGGCAAGAACTGGCAGCCGATGTCGTTCAATCCGCAGACCGGGCTGGTCTACATCCCGACCAACAACGTCTGCATGGATTGGTCGGTTTCGGAGGTCAAATACCGCAAGGGCCTGATGTACCTCGGGGGCGAATTCCCGCCGGTTCGCGGGCCTGGTGGCTACCTGGGTGAAATGATGGCCTGGGATCCCGTCACGCAGAAGAAGGTCTGGAGCGTGAAGACGGACCTGCCCTTCAACGGCGGCACGCTGTCGACCGCGGGGGGCCTGACCTTCTGGGGTGACGTCTCCGGCTTCTTCCACGCCTACGACGCCAAGAACGGCAAGGAACTGTGGAAGATCGGTCTGGGTTCGGGCATCGGTGCGGGGCCGATCACCTATTCGGTCGACGGCAAGCAGTATGTGGCGGTCGTGGTCGGTCGGACCGTATCGACTGCGGCCTTCTACGGCGAGGTCGGAAAGATGATTACCGATGCAACGCCTGAAGGTGGCGCGCTGTTCGTGTTCTCGGAGTGATCATGGGACTCGCTAAGTACATCGGCTTGGCAGCAACCCTGGTTTGCGGGATGGCCGCGTCGCAAGCCGCAGTTCAGCCGTTGCGGCTGTGCGCCGACCCCGCAAACCTGCCGTTCAGCAGCAACGCGCCGGACGCTGTCGACAAAGGCGCGCCGGGCTTGTATGTCGAAATCGGCCATGCTGTGGCCGAGGAGCTAGGCCGCCCGATGGAGACGGTCTGGTCGCTGAGTTACTTCGGCAAGCGCAACATACGCACAACCCTACTGGCCGGCCAGTGCGACCTCATGGTCGGACTCCCGACGGACTCCGATTTCATGGGGTCGCGCGTGATCTTCACGCGCCCGATCCTCAAACTTGGGTACGCGCTGGTAGTGCCGAAATCCCACGCCGCCACGGGCATCGACGATCTGAAAGGCAAGCGGGTGGCCGTCCAGTTTGCCTCGCCGCCGCAAAGTCTCCTCGCCATGAGGGATGACATTACATCCGTTACGACCATGGACCCGGAGGAGGCGATGCGCCGCCTCGCTGCCGGCGAGGTGGACGCGGCCTTCATCTGGGGTCCGAGCGCGGGCTACATCAACCACGCTGTACTCAACGGGAAGTTCAACGTGATCCCGGTCGATGCACCGCAGATGCAATGGGAAGCAGCCATCGGCTTCTCCAACAAGCAAACGGCATTGCGCGACGAAGTCGATGCGGTGCTTGGACGTCTCGAGCCGCGAATCCGCGACCTCACCGTCAAATACGCGGTGGCGACGGGTCCGTCGCTCACCCTGTCGGATGCCGGCCCGATGCGCGTCGCCGCCAACGAGGCGGCATCCCCGCCCGCCCAGGGTGGAGCAAAAAAGGGCGACGCTGCCGCAGGTAAGGAAACCTTTAACGGTACCTGCGCGCACTGTCACGGTCCGAACGCCATTGTCGGGGACCGCAAAGTCGACCTGCGCCGCCTCAAGCACAAGTATGGCGACGAGATGGAGTCGGTGTTCTTCACGACGGTGACCCAAGGCCGTCCGACCAAGGGCATGCCAGCATGGAAGGACGTGTTCAAGGAACAGGACTTCGTCAACATCTTGGCCTACCTGAACACCGTGCAGGACGACAAATGATCGCTTCACCACGGCCCATGTAACTGCTTGGGCAATCACCGAAGGAGCGGGGAATGAAAAGCCTGACCGCAGCGGGCGGCGTAGTTGTTGTTTGTCTCGTGTTCAGCGCTGGTGCTCGGGCGGCCGATGTCGCCGCCGGCAAGGCCATATTCGACAAAACGTGCGCGAATTGCCACTCGACCGAAGCCGGCGTCAACAAGGTCGGCCCGACGTTGTTCGACATCGTCGGCCGCCCGATTGGCTCGGTCCACGGCTACGACTATTCTGAGAAGATGCGCGCGGTCGCCAAGCAGTGGAAAGTCTGGGACGAGAAGCACCTCGATACCTACCTGACCAATCCGCGCGAGGTGTTGCACGGGGTGAAGATGTTCTTTTCCTTGCCCGATGCCAAGGACCGCGCCGACGTGATTGCGTACCTGAACACGCTCAAGTAGATACACCCCTATTCGTTTCTATTCGTTGCACCCGCGCGCTCACGCGTCGCAGAGCGTCCGCGTCTTTGACTTAATCGTGGACTGATATTGCACTCGTGTCTCTGGACACGAACGCGCGGCATTGGTGAAGCTCGCGAGGCGTGGCCGCAGCCTTGGCAAACAGGCTGAGCCACCCCGTCATATGGGCTAGAATCCCTCCCCGGTTCCACCGCCTACGCTACCGAACGAGGTCCTCATGACCGAGCAGGCCAAATCGCTGCACGCGGCCAGCTGCGCCGACGACTACGATCCGAACTCCATGCCCGTGGAGAAAGCCCGGGAGTTCATTCGCGCCTTTCTCGATCCGGTGAAAGGCGTCGAGCGCGTCGCCGTCCGTGCGGCCCTCGGACGCGTGCTGGCGCAAGACGTGGTGTCGCCCCTGACGGTTCCGGCCTATGACAACTCCGCCATGGATGGTTACGCGGTCCGGATGGCCGATCTGAGTCCGGACGGCGAGGTGACACTGAGGTTGATCGGAACGTCCTACGCCGGCGTGCTGTTCGACGGGACCGTCGAACCCGGCGAGTGCGTGCGCATCATGACCGGCGGCAAGCTGCCGGAGGGCACCGACACCGTTGTGATACAGGAGCGCGTACAGGCGGAGGGAAAGGCCGTGCGCATCGGTTCGGGCCATCGCAAGGGCCAGAACGTGCGGCGCGCGGGAGAAGACGTCGCGGCCGGGCAGATCGTCCTGCGTGCGGGAGCCGGCATTCGCCCGGCCGAGTTGGGGGTGGCGGCGTCCCTCGGAATCGCGGAGCTCTCGGTGTATCGCCGGCTCCGCGTCGCTTTCTTCTCGACCGGCGATGAGCTGCGCTCCATCGGTACGCAGCTCGTCGAAGGCCAGATCTACGATTCCAACCGTTACACGCTCTATGGAATGCTGACGCGCCTGGGGTGTGAAGTGATCGACATGGGCGTGGTGCGCGACGATCCTGCTCTACTCGAGACCGCCTTTCGCGAAGCGTCGTCCATGGCGGACGTGATCATCACGAGCGGCGGCGTCTCGGTCGGCGAAGCGGACTTCATCAAGGATATCCTTCATCGACTCGGCGAAGTGCTGTTCTGGAAGATCGCGATGAAGCCGGGCCGCCCGCTCGCGTACGGCAGGATCGGCGACGCGCACTTCTTCGGGCTGCCGGGCAATCCGGTGGCAGTGATGGTGACGTTCTACGAGTTCGTGCGCGATGCGCTGCTCGCGCTAATGGGAAAGACCGGGAGCGCGGCATTTCCCACGTTCCACGTGCCCTGCGTGAGCCCACTCAAGAAAGCGCCGGGCCGCACCGAATTCCAGCGCGGCGTGTTGTTCCAGGACGAGAGCGGCACATGGCGCGTGCGCGTCACTGGTGAGCAGGGATCCGGGATCCTGAGCTCGATGTCCGAGGCCAACTGCTTCATCGTGCTTCCTGAAGCGACGGGCAACGTTGCCGCGGGCACAATCGTGGAGGTTCAGGTGATGGAGGGCATCATCTAGGACCGCAGCCGGCCGGTAGGGAGCCCGCGGTATGGGCGTTGGTGCTGAGCGCCGTGCCCGGCGTCGTGTGCGGGCAGTGAGTGAGAGGTTACGAGGGCCGAAATGGGTAGCCGATCGCAGGCGATCCCAACGTGCAACCGGCTGCAATCCGTCTTCTCATAGCGACCCTCCCTTAAACGCCGCAGTGGCGTCCAATACCTCGACGCGCGCCGGCTCCATGCCGTGATGGCACTTTACCTTGTCGGCCGCCGGCGAAGCCATGAACGCGAGAAAGTCGCCCGCGATATCCGGGACCGCCGACGCCGCGCTTACCCCGCCCGAGAACGTGGTAACGATCTGGATCGCCGGCGGCAGCGAGCCGATGACGTCAATTCCCGGCAGGTGCATCAGTTCGCTCAACTGCTGGAAGCCGAGCTCGACTTCGCCGTGCGCCACCAAGGTGCTGACCGCCACCCCGGGCGGTGCCTGGACGATGCGGCCTGCAATCTCCTCGGCGATGCCCCAGCGTTCGAACACTTTGGCCAGATGCGCGCCGCTCGGCCCGGTGGAATAGCTGATGCTGGGCGCCGCCAGTACCGCGCGCTTCACCGCATCCTCAGAGCCAACGTCTGGCTTTGGCGCTCCCTTGCGCACTGCGATCGCCACACCCGAGCGCACGAGGTCGATCTTGCTTCCGGGCACGACGCGCCCCGCCGCCACGAGGTGGTCGATCGCGTTCGACGCGAGCACGACAACGTCAAACGCCTCGCCGGCCTGTACACGCTTGGCCGCGTCAACGCCGCCGACCGACTCGATTGCGACCATGCAGCCCGAGCGCTGCTCAAACGCAGTGCCCAGTTCGTCAAGCACCTGGCGTGTGGCCATGGATGAGATGCCGGTGATCCTGGCGACCATGGTCCGCGCGGTCAGTCCCACTGCTGCCGGTGCAGACCAAGGCCGAACAGGCTGGGAGCGGGCGGCAGCGAGGTCATGACCCCCTCGACGTAGCGCCCGCCGACGCCGTCGACGAACTTCGCGGCGCGTAACCGATCAACGCGACGCGCATCGCCGTCAGTCGATGTACTTGAGCCCCGCCTTCTCAAGCGGGCCGCGCATGTTGTACATGTCCAGGCCGAGCACGCCGGCGGCGAGCTTCTCGCGCTTCGCGCCTTCGTTGGCCTCGCGTGCGGCAGCGGTCTCTGCCACTTCCATAGCGATCGCGGCCGGCACGCAGACGACACCGTCGATGTCGCCGACGACCACGTCGCCGGGGTTCACTAGCTGGCCGGCGCATACCACCGGGATGTTCACCGAGCCAAGCGTCGCCTTGATCGTGCCCTTGCCGTGGATCGCGCGGCTCCACACAGGGAAGTTCATCTCGGTGAGGTCGCGCACGTCGCGCACGCCGCCGTCGATCACCAGCCCGACCGCACCGCGTGCGCGGAAACTGGTCGCTAACAGATCCCCGAAGAAGCCATCTTCGTTCTCGGTGGTGCAGGCGGCCACGACGATGTCGCCCGGATGCAACTGCTCGGCGGCGACGTGCATCATCCAGTTGTCGCCCGGCTGCAGCAGCACCGTCACCGCGGTGCCGGCCGCCTGCGCGGCCGGATAGATCGGGCGCAGGTACGGCTTCAGCAGGCCGACGCGGCCCATCGCCTCATGGATGGTCGCGCTGGTAAATTTCGCCAGCTTCTCGACTGCGGCCTTGTCGGCGCGACTGATGTTGCGCTTGACGATGCCGAGATTGTTCATGCTCATGGCGTGCATCTCCTGATTTTACTTTCCCTTGGCCTTCAGCGCAGCGTCGAGCCGCGGGAACACGCGGCGCGCGTTGCCTTCGTAGATCTTGGTGCGCTGCTCGGGGTTGATCGCCGCTGCCTCGATGTAGCGCTTGGTGTCGTCGTAGTAGTGCCCGGTCTCAGGGTCGATGCCGCGCACCGCGCCGATCATCTCGCTCGCGAAGAGGATGTTGTCGATCGGGATCACTTTCGTCAGCAGGTCGATCCCCGGCTGGTGGTAGACGCAGGTGTCGAAGAAGACGTTGTTCAGCAGATGATCCTTCAGCAGCGGCTTCTTCAGCTCCTGCGCGAGCCCGCGAAAGCGGCCCCAGTGATAGGGCACGGCGCCGCCGCCGTGCGGGATGATGAAGCGCAGCGTCGGGAAGTCCTTGAAGAGGTCGGCGGTCAGGCACTGCATGAACGCCGTCGTGTCGGCATTCAGGTAATGCGCACCGGTGGTGTGGAAACACGCGTTGCACGACGTGCTGACGTGGATCATCGCCGGGATGTCGTACTCGACCATCTTCTCGTAGATCGGATACCACTGCCGGTCGGTGAGCGGCGGCTCCTTCCAGTGGCCGCCCGAAGGGTCGGGATTGAGGTTGATGCCGACGTTGCCGTACTGCTTGACGCACTTCTCCAGTTCGGGGATGCAGGTCGAAGGACTCACGCCCGGCGACTGCGGCAGCATCGCCGCCGGGACGAAGCTGTCGGGAAAGAGTTGCGAGACGCGGTAGCAAAGCTCATTGCAGATCGCCGACCACGTCGCCGACACGCTGAAGTCGCCGATGTGGTGGGCCATGAAGCTCGCGCGCGGGCTGAAGATCGTGAGATCGGAGCCGCGCGCTTGCATCAGCCTGAGCTGGTTGGCCTCGATCGTCTCGCGCAGTTCGTCGTCGGAGATTTTCAGGTCGGCCACCCTAGGGCTCACGGCTGGATCCTTGATGCCCGCGATCTGCTGGTTGCGCCAGTTCTCCAACGCCTTCGGCGCGGTGGTGTAGTGGCCGTGGCAATCGATGATCATGTTTGCTTTCCTATCCATGACTTTGTCGCGCATGACGTTCCGTGGATTCGCGGTCGACTTCGTGGCCGATCTTCCTTTTGCGATCAGTCGGGGCGGATGTTCGCCTTTTTGATGACTGCTGACCAAAGCTCGGTCTGTTTCGCAATGAACTGGGCGAACTCATCGGGACTTCCTGGCGTGGTCACGACGCCCGCTTCTGCGAGCTTCTTGCTGATCGCCGGATCGCGCAGCGCCTTGTTCACTTCGGCGTTCAACTTCGCCACGATGTCCGCCGGCGTCTTGGCTGGTGCGACGAGCCCCCACCATACCGTCGCTTCGAAACCGGAAACGCCTGCCTCGCTCGCCGTCGGCACGTCGGGTAGCGTCGGCACCCGCTTGTCGGTGCCAACCGCAAGCACACGCAGCCGCCCCGCCTGGACGTACGACGCCACCTCCAGCGGATTGATAGGCATGAACGACAACCGCTCGCCGAGAAGGTCGGTTATCGCCGGCGCGCCGCCCTTGTACGGGACATGCACCACGTCGATCCCGGCGGACGACTTGAGCAGTTCACCGGCGAGGTGCCCGGAGCTGCCGTTGCCGGCGGAGCCATAGGTGAGATCGCCCGGTTTACCCTTCGCCATGGCGATCAGGTCCTTGAAGGATTTCGCCGGGGACGCCGCGGGGACCACGATCACCAGCGGCGCGTAACCGATGCGGGCGATCGGGACGAAATCCCGGCGGCCGTCGAACTTCAGATTGGGAAACAGCGCCATGTTGGTGGTAAGCCCGGGGGATGCCATCAGCAGCGTGTAGCCATCGGGCGGCGCCTTGGCGACCGCCTCCATGCCGATGTTGCCGCTCGCGCCGACCCGGTTGTCGACGATTACGGGTTGCTTCAGTTCGTCGGCGAGGGCCTGCCCGACGATGCGCGCGACTCGGTCGACGGCGCCGCCGGCCGCATACGGGACGACGATCTTGATCAGCCGATTCGGATACGCCTGGGCTCGGGCCGTCGCTGGAATCACGGCGACCGCTAGCGCAAATGCCAGCAGCCAGAAAGGGGGTTTGTACAGCGGGCGAATCGCACACATTTCTTCTCTCCTCGTGCAGCTGGTGACGTTGGTTCCCGCAACCGGCTCTCGGACGCGGCGCGCATCGCCTCGATCACCGTGATCGCGGCCGCCGAGTTCGGGGCAGTGCATTTCAACGGCGCCATTCTCGCATCCGCCGGCGATTGCGCGCATTGCCTTTGGCTTGACATGCCGACTGATTTCGTTATTTGCTGTCGTCAACCCGAGCCAATGCTGCGCAGGGCAAAGCCAGGAGGTCCGTCGTGACGGAACAGATCGTCGAGGCTATGAGTCCAGTGGCGAGACCGGACCTGGATATCAACCTGCGGCATCTGTTCGTGTTCATGACGGTCGCCGATGCGGGCAGCGTTGCGGGTGCCGCGGAGGGATTGTTCCGCGCCAGTTCGGCTATTGCTCGGGCAGTGGGCAAGTTGGAGTCCGCTTTGGGGTTCCGTCTCTTCGATCGCCGGGCGCGTGGAATGCTGCTCAATGCGTATGGCCTTACTGTCCTTGAGCGAACGCGGCGGATTGCGCAGGAGTTCGCCGCTGCGTCGAAAGCGCTGGAGGCGACAAGAGCGGCAGGAGTCGCTTCGAGCTCTCGTCTCGTGTTTTCGTCGCTCCCGAACAGCCGGCGGCTGGCCATCATCGCCTCCTTGGCGGAGAGGCACAAGATAGCCGCGGTGGCGGGCGAGTTTGGCGTCACGCAGGCGGCGATCAGCGCCGGGCTCAAAGAGTTGGAGGATCGCCTTGGGGTCACGCTCTTTATGCGTTCCGCCAAGGGCGTTATCCCTACGGACGCCGGCGAGCTTCTGGCCTTTCACTTTCGGCGCAGTCTAGCCGAATTGCGGAACATCGGGGCGGACCTGGCAGCGATGGAAGGGGCGGTGCACGGCACCTTGAAGATCGGTGCCTTGCCGCTTGGCAGGACGCGCATCCTGTCATCGTCAATCGCGTCCGTGGTGACTCGCTGTCCCCGGCTGCGCATCAAGACCGCCGAGAGCCCCTATGATTTGCTGGCCGCTCAATTGCGCAGCGGCGACATCGACTTCATCTTCGGCGCGCTGCGTCCGGCAAAGGAAGCGAAGGATCTGCTTCAGGAGGCCCTGTTTGATGACTGTCTCTCGATCATCGCGCGCGCCGGACATCCCCTTGCCTCGCGGCAGACCCTGACCCTTCGCGACCTACGCGATATCCAGTGGGTGCTCTGGAGAGAAGAGTCGCCGTCTCGACAAGCATTGCTGCGCTGCTTTCGCGAATCGGGCGAAAGGTCTCGCACCCGTCGGTTGAGACGGGTGACCTTGCCATCATGCGTGGGGTTATTCGGCAGAGCGATATGCTGACCGCAGTTTCGTTGGAGCAATTGCACGACGAAATCGCCTGCGGCGTTCTCGTGGTATTGCCCGTGAACCTTGAGGGGGCGCGTCGCAGCATCGGCATTGCGCAGCGGCATGGCGCTTTGCCGTCGCCCGGTGCTCGCGTCTTGCTGGACGAGATCCGCACCCGGGTGGGCCGCATGATCGAAGAAGGCCAGCTACTGAAAGCGACCGAGGAGCGTCAAGCGCAGCCGGCGCCTGATCGAACCGAATCCTCACTGTCCTGCGTCGATCGCTGCGGGTGAACAGGCCGCCGCGCCAAGACCAGGCGTTTATGCGACCGCTGTAGATCATCCAAGCGGGTCAACCGCTTGAGCTTTGCCTTGCCGCGGTCGCCGCCGATCTCAGGTTGAGATTTCCGCCCTCCTTGGCCGCTCTGACAGAGCAATAAGAAGAAGCCAACGCGCCCGGTGCGCAGTGCTTTCGACTTGATCTGCCGAACCGGTTGGTTATGGTAGACAAAAACGGGTCTTCGGGAAGTCGTGTGGGTGATTTGAGGGGGTAAACATAGCTGGAAGCGGCATGGATATTGGCTTTCAGGCGTTACGAAGGGTGCGCGAAATGGGCATCATGTTCGGATGCCCAATTCAGCGAAGCGAGCGCGGCGGCTGTGGGACGCATACGCGTTCCGCGGCTTTCGTCCGCAACCCACGGTGCGCGGCGTGTTCGGTGATCCGAAGGCGCGCGTCATCAGCCTTGTGCGGCGCTCAAAAAAACGACCTGCGGCTGCTGTGCCCGCGTGCAGTCGGGCTGGTACGACCGGCGTGTGCGCCGCGTTCGCGATCTGTCGAGCGGCGACGCGCGTGTCTACCTGGAGTTCGAGGTCCGGCGTGTGCAGTGCAAGCGTTGCGGCACAGTGAAGCGCGAACGGCTCGATTTCCTGGCCGACAACCCGTTCTATACCAAGCGCTTTGCCCACTACGTGGGGCGACGCTGCCGCTCGGCGACGATCAAGGACTTGGCCCTGGAACTCAACCTCGACTGGGGCACGGTGAAGACCCTGGAGAAGCAGTACATGGCGGCGCAGTTGGCCAAGGCTGGCACGCCTGGGCCGAAGGCCATAGGCATCGACGAGATCTCCATCCGCAGGGGCCATACCTATCGAATCGTGGTGAGCGACCTGATCCGCGGACGGCCGATCTGGTTCGGCGGCGAGGACCGGTCCGAGGCGAGTATGGCGCAGTTCTACGACTGGCTGGGCGAGAAGAAGGCGCGCGGCATCCGCTTGGCGGTGATGGATATGTGGAAGCCGTTTCGCAACGCGACCGCAGCGCATGCGCCGCAGACGGCGTCTGTTCGACAAGTTCCACATCATGCGCCACCTGGGCGAGGCGCTCGACAATGTACGAAAGAGCGAGTACGCGCGGCTCTCTGGTCGAGACCGGCGCTACATCAAGGGCCAGAAGTACACGCTGCTCTCGCGCCGCGAGAACCTCACGATGGAGGGCCGAAAATCGCTCAAGATGCTGCTGGCGGCGAACAAGCGATTGAACACGGCCTACCTCCTCAAGGAGTCCTTCGGCCAACTCTGGGACTACGAGCGAGAAGGCTGGGCGCGGCGCTTCTTCGAGAACTGGCGCGCGAGCCTGAATTGGCAGCGGCTCAAACCGTACGAGAAATTCGCGCAGATGATCGATCGGCATTGGGATGGTATCGCTGCTTATTGCCTGCCCGAGAACAAGGTGTCACTCGGATTCGTCGAGGGCTTGAACAACAAGATTCGTGTCCTCCAGCGCCGCGCATACGGACTGCGCGACCAGGAGTACCTGCGACTCAAGATACTGACCTGCATGCTGCCGGCCCTCTAAAGTGCACCGAATTCACCCACTCGATTTCCTGAAGAGCCACAAAAACAAAGGGGCGCAGCGCGCCCCTTCTCACGATGCTTTCCGGTGTCTGAGCTATTTCTTCTCTGGCACCGCAGCCGCCTGGGCAGTCGGTGCGGGTGCCGCAGCGGCCGGTGCGGGAGCCACGAACGGACCCGGATCCTGGCAAGCCGTGGGATCGATCTTCACGTCGACACCTTTCGTTTTCTGTTGCTTGGCGTAGGATTCCGCCACCGCGTTCTGTGCCTTGCACAACTGATACCCAGAGACCTTGTCTGCGTGCGCAGCCTTGGCCTTGGTTTCGTCGGCCTTCGCCTGCGCTTCCGGAGACAGCGGCGGCAGCTTGGCCCACCCTGCTCCGCTTGCGGCAAGCAAAGCTGCTGCGATTGCGATCGTCAGCTTCGTTCTCATTGTCGTCCCTCCTGTGTAATCACGTTGCGTGAATCGACGGCTCGGTGCGCGATGTCGCCGCCGTCAGTAACCGTAGCTGCCCGCCGGCTTCGCAGCTGGCGCCGCCGGACGCTTCTGGAAATATTCGTCGTAGCGGTGCACGTAGTCCTTGCTCGCGAGCGGCAGATGACAGGCACGGCACGCAGCGAACGGATCGCCCGATGGCTTGCCATCGACGAGGAAAGCCGAGTACATCCAGTCACCGTTCCGAAGCTCCGTCGCCACGCTCTCCCCCCATCCCTGCCCCTTGCCCATCACGAAAATCCGGATGAGCTGTGCCTTCACGAGTTTTCCGTCCGGCCCTTTCTCCAGCGTTCCGTCGGGTGCCTGCTTCGCCGCGAAGTTTTCCATAACGAAGATCGTTCCATCCGGGAATGGCTTGCCCGGCGTGGCCTTTGCACCGACGGGATTGACGTAGATTTCGCGCACCTGCTTGGCGTCGGGGCGTTGGACCTCCGACAGGAACTTCGGCCACGTTTTGTAATCCGCCGGCAATGGCAGTTCACCGTCCTTCGTGACCTTCGGTTTGGATTCCATCTGGGAACAGCCGACAATCAAGCTCGCGCCGATCAGCGCCACGGCAAAGCGATTCATGACCTCTCTCCTTCCTCGTGATTGCGAGACAACTCGTATTGGAAATCTTGTCGAGTCATCATAAACCCGTTTCGGTTCGACTGCCGCAACCGTCCGCAGGGCACGGCTCTCGTCACGATCAACGGTCGCTGCGGACCGCTCAACTCTTCGGTCCGATCATGTCTTCGGGGCGAACCCAGCGCTCGAATTCTTCTTCGCTCAAGTAACCGAGGGCGAGCGCTGCATCCTTGAGGTTCGTCCCTTCTTTGTGCGCCTTCTTCGCGATGGCCGCAGCCTTCTCGTAACCGATGTGCGGATTGAGCGCGGTCACCAGCATTAGCGAATCGCTCACGAGCCGGGCGATGCGTTCGCGATCGGGCTCGATGCCGACCGCGCAGTGATCGTCGAAGCCGCGGCAACTGTACGCAAGCAAGTGGGCACTATGGAGAAAATTGCGGATGACGAGCGGCCGAAAGACGTTCAGCTCGAAGTTGCCGCCCGCGCCGCCGAAGTTGACCGCCACGTCGTTGCCGAACACCTGGCAGCACACCATCGTCATCGACTCGGACTGTGTCGGATTCACCTTGCCCGGCATGATCGAGCTTCCGGGTTCATTTTCGGGAATGCGCAGCTCACCGATGCCCGAGCGCGGACCCGAGGCGAGCCAGCGTATGTCGTTCGCGATCTTCATGAGCGAAGCCGCCAAGGTCTTCAAGGCGCCGTGGGCAAACACGACGGCATCGCACGACGCGAGCGCCTCGAACTTGTTCGGCGCGGTCACGAACGGCAATCCGGTGAAGCGCGCTATCTCCGCGGCGACACGGGTCGCGAATTCAGGATGGGCGTTGAGCCCGGTCCCGACGGCGGTGCCACCGAGCGCGAGCTCGTAGAGATGCGACAGAGCCTGGTCCAGATGAGCCAGGCCGTGGTCGAGTTGCGACACGTAGCCCGAAAACTCCTGTCCTAGCGTGAGCGGCGTGGCATCCTGCAGATGGGTGCGGCCGATTTTCACGATGTCCCTGAATTGCTCGACCTTGGCGGCCAGCGTGTCGCGCAGCAATCGAACCGCGGGTTTGAGTTCCTTCTCTATCGCGATCACCGCCGCGATGTGCATCGCGGTCGGAAACGTGTCGTTCGAAGATTGACCCCGGTTGACGTCGTCGTTCGGATGAACAAGCCGCCCCTCGCCGCGCTCGCCGCCAAGAATTTCGGACGCACGATTGGCAAGCACTTCGTTCACGTTCATGTTGGTCTGCGTGCCCGACCCGGTCTGCCAGACCACCAGCGGAAACTGATCGTCGTGCTTGCCCGCGAGCGCCTCGTCGGCAGCAGCGATGATCGCGTTGCCCTTCGCGCGGTCTAGCACGCCCAGATCCATGTTCACCGTCGCCGCCGCGCGCTTCACCATCACCTGTGCGCGCACCACCTCGATCGGCATGGTCTCGCCGGGGAAGTGGAAGTGGTGCAGGCTGCGCTCCGTCTGCGCACCCCAAAGGCGGTCCGCCGGCACCTCGATACCGCCCATCGTATCGCGCTCGATTCGTACCTTCATGCTGCAACCCCTCCTCTCGCACTGTCCACGCGAATGCTTTCTTATTGGACGAACTGCGGATGGATCAGGTTCTCGAACGAGAATACCTCGTCCCACTTTTCCTGCGTGATGAGCTTCTTCTCCTGGACCACGATCTGGTGGACCGACTTGTTCTCGAGATAGCCTTCGCGCGCGACCTCGGCGCACTGCTTGTAGCCGAGAATCGGATTCAGCAGCGTCACGATGCCCAGGCTGTTCAAGACCATGTCCCGCGTGCGGTCCGTATTCGCGGTGATGCCCATGACGCATTTCTCGCGCAGGGCGTTGGCCGCGTTCTGCATCGTCTTGATGGACATGAAGAGCGCAAATCCGAGAACCGGCTCCATCACATTGAGTTGCAGCTGTCCCGCCGAAGCGGCGAGCGTCACGGTCAGATCGCAGCCGATCACGAAGAAGGTCGCCTGGTTCACGACTTCGGGAATCACCGGATTGACCTTGCCGGGCATGATTGACGAGCCCGGTTGCAGCTGCGGCAGGTTGATCTCGTTGAATCCGCAGCGCGGACCCGAGGCGAGCAGACGCAAATCGTTGCAGATTTTTGAAAGCTTCACCGCAGTGCGCTTGAGCACGCCGGAAAGCTGCACGTAGGCACCGGTGTCCGAGGTCGCTTCAACCAGGTCCGAGGCGAGCCTGAGATCGAGCGCAGTGACTTCGCGCAGATACTTCAGCACCAGCTCCGGATAGCCCTGTGGCGCGTTGACGGAAGTGCCGATGGCGGTCGCCCCCATGTTGACTTCGCTGAGGAGCCGCTTGGAATCTTCGATGCGCGCGAGTTCCTCGTCGATGTTCGTCGCGAAGCCGTGAAACTCATCGCCCATGGCCATGGGCACAGCGTCCTGTAAATGCGTGCGGCCCATCTTCAGGACTTTCGCGAACTCCCAGCCCTTTTCGCGGAAAGAATCACGCAGCTTCGCGAGCGCCTGCGAGTAGCTCGTCATCCGGTTGATGAGGGCGATGCGGAAGGCTGTCGGATAGGAGTCGTTGGTGGATTGCGAGCAGTTCACGTGATCGTTCGGGCTCACGTGCTGATACTCGCCCTTCTTGTGCCCCATCGATTCGAGCGCGACGTTCGCGATGACCTCGTTCACGTTCATGTTGGTAGAGGTGCCCGCCCCGCCCTGGATCATGTCCGAGGGAAACTGGTCGAGAAACTCCCCGGCGATCAGCCGGTCGCACGCGCGCACGATCGCGGCCGCGACCTTCGCGTCGAGCACGCCGAGATCGCGGTTCGCCATCGCCGCCGCTTTCTTCACATACCCGAAAGCCTGGATGAGGTACGGCTCCTCCGAAATCGGGATGCCGGTGATTTTGAAGTTCTCGATGCCGCGCAGGGTCTGGACGCCGTAGTATGCGTCGTCCGGAATCTCGCGCTCACCCAGGAAATCCTTCTCCTTTCTGCCCGCCATGGTGCGCTCCTTTATTGTTTGGTGGAACGGGAGCAAATCGAGTCGTCCCGATCCGCCGAACACTATACGCCGCTGATTGGGGAGCCGGAATCCACGGCCGCGAAAATCAGGGGGCATCGCCGCGGTCCGTGTCTTACGCCCCGCAACCTTCGCCCGTACCGCGAAATGAAGCGCGTCACGCGACCGCTACCGGAATCTTCCCGATCTTCGCGCGCCACTCTGCGGGACCCGACTTGTGCACCGCATTGCCGCCCGAGTCCACTGCGACCGTTACTGGCATGTCTTTCACCTCGAATTCGTACACCGCTTCCATGCCGATCTCCGGGAAGGCGAGCACCTTCGCGCTGCGCACGGCCTTCGAGA
This sequence comes from uncultured beta proteobacterium, assembly GCA_963747225.1. Taxonomy (GTDB): domain Bacteria; phylum Pseudomonadota; class Gammaproteobacteria; order Burkholderiales; family JAEUMW01; genus JAEUMW01. The sequence goes on from CAVVES010000001.1 coordinate 159,955, forward strand.
CCAGGTAAGCCGCGCCGCCGACGGCGATACAGTAAACGGCCCTATGCCTCTTGATTGCTTCGATCGCTATCGGACCGCGCTCGGACTTGCCGATCATTCCCAGCAATCCGGTCTTGGCAAGCATCGGTTCGGTGAACTTGTCCATGCGCGAAGCGGTGGTGGGTCCGGCCGGCCCCACGACTTCGTCGCGCACCGGGTCGACCGGCCCAACGTAGTAGATAAAGCGATTGGTGAAGTCGACCGGCAAGTCCTCGCCCCGTGCCAGCATTTCGGTCAGCCGCTTGTGGGCAGCGTCGCGTCCGGTCAACAGCTTGCCCGAGAGCAGCAGCCGGTCTCCAGCCTTCAGGGTCGCTGCCTCCTCGCGTGTGATGGTATCCAGGTTGACGCGTTTGCTGGTGCTGAAATCCAGTGTGAGCTTGGGCCAGTCGTCGAGGCTCGGCGGCTCCAGGCGCGCCGGACCGCTGCCATCCAGATTGAAGTGAGCATGGCGCGTGGCAGCACAGTTGGGCAGCAACGCGACCGGTTTCGATGCGGCGTGCGTGGGATAGTCGTTGACCTTCACGTCGAGCACGGTGGAAAGTCCCCCGAGGCCCTGCGCGCCGATGCCGAGCGCGTTCACCTTCTCGAAGAGTTCCATGCGCAGGTCCTCGGCGCGGCTGGACGGTCCGCGCGCCTTGAGCTCGTGAAAGTCGATCGGGTCCATCATGCCCCACTTGGCCAACAGCATCGCCTTTTCGGGCGAGCCGCCGATCCCGAGGGAAAGGATTCCGGGCGGGCACCAGTCGGCACCCATGGTGGGCACCATCGACAGCACCCAGTCGACGATGTTGTCGTTCGGCAGCAGCATGGCGAACTTCGACTTGTTCTCGGAGCCGCCGCCCTTTGCGGCGACGATCACCTCGACCTTGTCGCCGTAAACCAGCTCGATGTGTGTGACCGCCGGCGTGTTGTCTTTCGTGTTGAGGCGCTTGCCATCTGGATCGGCGAGTATCGAAGCGCGCAGCTTGTTGTCCGGATCGGTGTACGCGCGGCGCACCCCTTCGTTCACCATTTCCTCCGGGGTCATCGTCGCATCCCAGCGCACGTTCATGCCGATGCGCAGGAACGCGATACAGATCCCCGTGTCCTGACAGATTGGGCGATGGCCTTCCGCCGCCATGCGCGAGTTGATGAGGATCTGAGCCATCGCATCCTTCGCGGCAGGGGATTCCTCGCGCTCGTACGCCTCGTGCAGCGACCGGATGTAATCGACGGGGTGGTAGTAGGAGATGAACTGGAACGCGTCGGCGACGCTCTGGATGAAGTCTTCCTGGCGAATCGTGGTCATCTGGCCCTCCTCAAGGTGGCGGCATGATCGCGTACCGCGGATATCGAGCTGTCGTTCGAAAACCGGATCGGCATCGGCGACCGTTAGTATGCGCCGGCTGGCGCGCCGCCGTCGCGCCCCTTCCCCTCATCTCGCTGCCTGCAGGAGGCCGACATGAGCAGCCCAGCAGCCATCGGCGGCCGATGAAGGTTTGCCGCCAGAATAGAGCTTCTGCGGATGCGAAGCGCGCACAGCAGCGCCCGACCCGGGATCAAGGGAACACCGCTCGCCACGTATGTCGCAAGTCCGATCAATGCCGCCGCGAGCGTCATCGTCAGAAACTGTGGACACAGCACAAGAAATTAGCGCCGCACGGGATGCGCCAGCAGGTCGGACTGGGTTTCGGCGGCAGGCATGATTGATCGAGATTGCAGCGCGGGACGAATCGGCGAGATGCCCCCTTTCGCGCCCGCAGGGTGTTCAAGGGAACGATAAGAGCGAAATCGGCGCTGCGGCAAGCAGCCGGCCGCAGCGACCGAGGTTACGCATCCGCTATTGCAGCGGGACAGCACTCGACCCTCCGCGGGGTCGAGCTCCTGCCGCGAAAAAAAGAAGGGGCGCCGAAGCGCCCCGCAGAAGCCGAACCGAGTGATCGAGCGTCAGAGCCGCTGCGCCCGCGCGCCCGCGGGCAGCGCCCCTCCGCCGGGAGCCGAACCGGCCCTGCGCTGTTCGGCTTTCACCTCGTTGTACCAGAGCTCGTGGTGATGCTTCGCCCACGTCTCGTCCACGAGACCGTCGTGCCGCATCGTCTGGTAAACGCCCTCCGCGCCGATCGTGCCCAGGTAGATGTGGCCCATCATCATGGCGATGTAGAACACCGCCGCCACCGCGTGGATCAGATTCGCATTCTGCATGACGGTGCGGCCCTGATCGAAGTTGGGGAAATTCATGACGAGCCCCGACACCCCGACCACAATGGTGAACAGCGTGAGCCCCACCCAGAAGACGATCTTCTCACCCGCGTTGAAAAAGCCCGCCGGCACAGGGTGTTCGCTGGCCAAGCCACCCAGCTTCACCAGCCAGGTCCAATCATGGCGGCGCGGTATGTTGCGCTTCACATAGGTGAAGAACATCAGCGTCGCGGACACGAGGAAGATCGGACCGATGAAGTTGTGCAGATTCTTGGAAAACGCGGCGAGCCACGAGAACGCGGTGTAGCCGAAAATCGGAATCACCACGTGCTTGCCGAACAGAAGCAGGATGCCCGTGATCGCAAGCGCCAACCACGTGAGCGCAGTAGTCCAGTGAGCCGCACGGTCCCAAGTCGTGAACCGGAGAATCTTGCGGCCGGTAAGCGCGCCGCCGATCTTCAAAGCGCCTTTCCACAGATACACCACCGCGAGCAGCAGCGGCGCTGCCAGCAGCAGCACCCCACCGTAGGGGGTGAGGTACTGGTTGCGTACCGTTCTCCACGCTTCGCCTTGCGACTGCACCAGGATGCCGGTCTCCACCCCCTTCACCTGGGTGACGAAGGTGTCGCCCGAACGCACATCGCGCCAGGTGGGCGCGTTGTTGAGGGGCTGCGCCTTTTCGTCCGCCGCTTCGCTCTTGCCCTGCTGGAGCGTGGGCGGATTCGGAACGAACGGCTGATCGACTGCGAACGCAACCGGAGAGAGCACGGCAGACGCGAGCGCGAAACCCGCGAGCCACCGCGCGAAGCGGCGTCCGCTCATAGGTTGCCTCGCTGCTTGTCACCCATCCGGGAATAGTCGTTCTGGTTCTGCGCGCGTATGCGGAGCGCGTCCTGCCAGGCCCGCTCGTCGCCCTTGAAGCGATCGTTCTCCCAAGGCGGAGTGTATTTCCCTCCCTGATAGGTACCCTGCTTGTAGGAAACCGGCTGCTTTTCGCCATCTCCGCATGCGGTGAGCACAAGGGGCGAAGCCGCAGCCGCGATGAGGAAACTCCGTCTGCTCTTTCTCATGATTTGGGCGCCTCCGTCGCAGGTTTCTGTTGTTCCGGTTTGCCGTACGCGGTACCCCAGCCCCAGACCTCGGAGCCTTTTCCACGCTGCAGCACGCGGGTCCGGTAGATGTCGGCAACCACGTCGCCGTCGCCGCCGAGGAGCGCTTTGGTCGAGCACATCTCGGCGCACATGGGAAGCTTGCCTTCCGCGAGCCGATTGCTACCGTACTTCTTCTGTTCCGCCTCCGCGCTCGTGGTACCGGGTCCGCCGGCGCAGAAGGTGCACTTGTCCATTTTGCCGCGCAGACCGAACGCCCCGTCCTGCGGAAACTGGGGTGCGCCGAATGGACAGGCATAGAAGCAGTAGCCGCAGCCAATGCACAGGTCCTTGTCGTGGAGCACCACGCCTTCCGGGGTCTTGATGAAGCAATCCACCGGGCACACTGCCATGCACGGCGCATCCGAACAGTGCATGCAGGCTACGGAGATTGACTTCTCGCCGGGCACGCCGTCATCGATGGTGACCACCCGGCGCCGGTTGACGCCCCAGGGAACGTCGTTCGCGTTCTTGCACGCCGTGACGCACGAATTGCATTCGATGCATCGCTCGGCGTCGCAGAGAAATTTCATTCTTGCCATGGTGTGAACTCCTCGCTCTCCGTTGTCGTTATGCCCTGCTCACGCGGCAGACGGTGGTCTTGGTCTCCTGCATCATGGTGACCGCGTCGTAGCCATAGGTGGTGGCGGTGTTGATCGCTTCGCCGCGCACGATCGGAGCGGACCCCGGCGGGTAGCGATCGAGCAGGTCCTGGCCCTGCCACCAGCCGGCGAAGTGATACGGGCAGAACACGGTGCCTGACGCCACCCGCTCCGTGACCAGTGCCCGGATCTTCACCCGCGCCTTGGTCGGCGTTTCGAGCCAGAGGAACTCGCCGTTGCGCACGCCCTTGTCGTTGGCATCCTTCGGGTTGATCTCGACGAACATGTCCTGCTGCAGCTCCGCCAGCCAGGGATTGGATCGCGTCTCGTCGCCGCCGCCCTCGTACTCCACAAGACGGCCGCTCGTGAGAATGAGCGGATACTCCTTGGAGACGTCCTTGAACTGCTCCTGCACCGTCTTGTACAGGGTCGGCAGACGCCAGAACGCGCGCTTGTCGTCGTAGGTGGGGTACTTCGCGACCAGATCCGGCCGCGGCGAAAACAGGGGCTCGCGGTGCACCGGAACCGGATCCGGGAAGTTCCACACCACCGCCCGCGCTTTCGCATTGCCGAACGGCGCGCATCCGTGCTTGATGGCGACCCGGATGATGCCGCCCGACAGATCCGTCTTCCAGTTCTTGCCTTCGGCGGCCGCCTTCTCCGCGTCGGTGAGGTCGTTCCACCAGCCAAGCTTCTTGAGTAGCACGTGGTCGAATTCGGGATAGCCGGTAGTGAGATCGCCGTTCTTCGGATGCGAACCATCCTCGGCCAGCAGACTAACTCCGTCACGCTCGACACCGAAGTTGGCGCGGAAGCACAGGCCGCCGTCCTTCACTTCCTTCGACGTGTCGTAAAGGTTCGGCGTCCCCGGATGCTTCATCTCGGCAGTGCCCCAGCACGGCCACGGCAAGCCGTAGTATTCGCCGTCGCACGGACCGCCCCGCGCCAGCAGCGTGGTCGGGTTGAAGGTGTGCTGGTTCTTCATGTGCAGCTTCAGCCGTTCCGGCGACTGACCGGTATAGCCGATGGTCCACACGCTGCGATTGATCTCGCGCAGGGTGTCTTCGATGTTCGGCTCATCGCCGTTCACCTTGACGTTCTTCGTGAACTCCTTCTCGAACCCGAACTTCTTCGCGAGCAGATACATGATGACGTGATCGGGCTTCGACTCGAAGAGGGGCTCCATGACCTTCTCGCGCCATTGCAGCGATCGGTTCGAGCAGGTCGCCGAGCCCTGGGTCTCGTACTGGGTGGTCGCAGGCAGGATGTAAACGTTGTCGGTGCGCGCCAGCGCGGCCATCGCCGCCGTCGCCGACGGGAACGGGTCGATGATCGCGAGGAGATCGAGCTTCTTCATCGCCTCCAGCATCTCGAGGCCGCGCGTCTGGCTGTTCGGCGCATGCCCCCAGTACACGACTCCGCGCAAATTCGAATCCTGATTGATGAGCTCGTTCTTCTCGAGGACCCCGTCGATCCACCGGGAAACCGTCATCCCCGATGTTTCCATCATGGTCTTGGAGGCGAAGCGCCCCTTCATCCATTCGTAATCGACGCCCCACACCTTGCTCCAGTATTTCCACGAGCCTTCGGCAATGCCGTAATAACCCGGGAGCGAGTCTGGGTTAGGGCCAACGTCAGTCGCACCCTGCACGTTGTCGTGACCGCGATAGATGTTGGTGCCGCCGCCAGACTTGCCCATGTTGCCGAGCGCGAGCTGGAGAATGCAGCTCGCACGAACGATCGCGCTGCCATTCGTGTGCTGGGTCTGGCCCATGGCCCACACGATGGTGCTCGGCCGATTCTCGTACATGCTCTTGGCGATCGTATGGACGCTCTGCTCGTCCAAGCCGGTGATCTCCTGCACCACATCGGGCGGATACTTGGCCACCTCCTCCTTCACCTTTTCCATGCCGTACACGCGGGCCTGGATGAATGCCTTGTCCTCCCAGCCATTCTTGAAGATGTGCCACAGCAGACCGTTGATCAGCGCGACATCGGTGCCCGAGCGGTGCCGAAAGTAGAGGTCCGCCTTCGCCGCGGTGCGCGTGAAGCGCGGGTCGACGACGATGATCTTGCAGCCCTTCTCCTTCGCATGCAGGGTATGCAGCATCGATACCGGGTGCGCCTCGGCGGCGTTCGATCCCAGGTACAGGATGCACTTCGAGTTCTGCATGTCGTTGTACGAGTTGGTCATCGCGCCGTAGCCCCAGGTGTTCGCGACGCCCGCCACCGTGGTCGAGTGGCAGATGCGAGCCTGGTGGTCGCAGTTGTTCGAGCCCCACATGGAGACGAACTTGCGAAACATGTACGACTGCTCGTTGTTGTGCTTCGAGGAGCCGATCCAGAACACCGCGTCCGGACCGCTTTCCTTGCGCAGGGCAAGCAGCTTGTCGCCCACCTCGTTGATTGCCTGCTCCCAGCTGATCCGCTTCCACTTCCCGCCTTCCAGCTTCATCGGGTATTTCACCCGCTTCTCGCCGTGGGCGTTCTCGCGCACCGCGGCACCCTTGGCGCAGTGGGCGCCGAGGTTGATGGGCGAATCGAACACCGGCTCCTGGCGCACCCACACACCGTTCTGAACGACGGCATCGATCGAACAACCGACCGAGCAATGGGTACACACGGTACGCCGCACGACGGTTTCTCCGCTCTTCGTTTCCGCGGCGGCCTCTGCCTTCCCGACCATGGAAAACGGCAGCTGGGTCGCAAAGGCGCCCGCCCCGACCGTCAAACCCGAACGCTTCAGGAAGCTGCGCCGGTCCATCGTGCTGGCGACGAAGCCGGACACGTTGCGGGTCAAGCGGCTCCTGCCGCTCGCCTGGCCGCTGGATTTCTTCGTGAGCAACATTTGACTTTCTCCTCCTTAGCCGTGAACGCGCGCGCTGCGGTGGTACTCTCGAATATTTTCGGTGAGCCCGAAACTCCGGTTCTCGCCGCGACCCTCGAACTGCTTGCCTGGTATTCCCATCATTCCTCGATCGCGAACGAAGCGCCTTCAACGTCGAGAAACGCCCGGGTGAACTTTCCCAATTCCCGATAGAGCGTCAGCGCCGGCGTCGCTTCCAGACGATCGACGAGCTTCGCATACCACGGTTGAATGAAGGCCGTAAAGAACGCACGCTGCGCCTCGAAATCGCCGTCGAGTATAAGATGTCGCATGACGTCGCAGACGGCGGCGATGTGATCCTCCGGCTCGTGCACGTGCTCCTTGCGGGCAAGACCCAGGTGCGCGAGCGTCCTGCGCAGATCGGCAAGCGGTTTCTCGTGCAGAAAGCCTGTCAGGTAGTGCGATCCGAACAGCATCACCGGCGCCTCGCCGATCGTGATGAAGGCGCCGTCGTACTCCTCGCGCAGACTTTGCGGCTCCGCGCGCGCGGCAGCGTGCTTCAGGTCTTCCCACGCCTGCGGCAGGACCGTGTCACCCTGACCGGCGAGAGGTGCGGCGCCGGCAATCGCGTTCAGCAGATCCGCGCTCGGTGCAGCGTAGAAGAGCGCAGCGATAAGCGCATACATGTCCGCCCGCGCGCTGTCCTCGGACAGCGGTTCCATCGGCGTCCGTGCCGTTTCGACCGGGGAAGCGTTCGCGCTCATACGTCGAAGATGCTCGCCTGTTTCTGTTCCTTGACCATGTCGACTACGCGGCAGTCCGCGCACATCTTCAGCCGATTCAGGGCAGCGGCCTCACCGAACATGGAATGGCCCGTCAGCTTGCCCAGCATGTTGTCGATCATCTGCTTGGTGGCGAACGGCTTGCCGCAACGGAGGCAGCGGTACGGCTCCGCTTCGTTCAGCACCACGGGTGTCTTGGCTTCCTTCGCGAGCAGGAGCCGTGGTTCCAGTTCGATGGCGGACTCGGGACAGGTGCTCGCGCACAGGCCGCACTGGACGCAGTTGCGCTCGATGAAGGAAAGCCGGGGAAATTCCTTCGAGTCGGTGAGCGCGCTCTCCGGACAGGCGCCGACGCACGACATGCAAAGCGTACAGGCGTCCCGATTCACCTTAACGCGGCCATAAGGCGCACCCTCTGCGAGCGGCACCACGTCACGCGGCGCGGGCGCATTCCTCTGCAGGTGGTCGAAAACGAAATCCAGCGTGCTGCGCTTCTCGTTCCCGAGATTGAAGGTCGCCGGCTTGACCCCCTGCGCCGGCGCAAGAGCCCAGATTGCAAGCTCGAGCGCCCGGTCGGTGGTCGCTTCGATCAACTGGAAGTGTGGCCCGACAAAGCCGAGACCACTCACGATTTCTTCGGCGAACGCCATCTGGGTCCTGAGCGCCGCCAGGTAGCCCGCAGGCTCCTTGCCGCTCGACAGCACCACGACCTGACAGGCGCCGAGGATGAACGCTCCGAGCAGGAGATCGATGCCGACGGAGGCAATGTGCAGGGTTTCGGACGGGATCACCCGTGCCGGCAAACCCACCCCACGGCGGCCCAGGCGAGCGATGAGATCGCGCCCCTCGGCAATGTTGTGGAACAGAATACAGGCATCCCGCCCGCCAGCCTTGCCATACGCCTGCAGCATGGCCTTGAGGCGCAGACCCTGGTCTGCGACCCTCTGGTACGAATAGGTCATGGCGCCGGAAGGACAGACCGTCGCGCACCCGCCACAACCCATGCAGAGGTGCGGCTCGACGCGTATGTGATCGCCATCCGGGGTGATAGCGCCCGTCGAGCAAACGTCGATGCACTGGCTGCACCCGTCGATCCCCGAGCGGCTGTGAGCGCAGATGCGCTCCCTGTACGTGAAGAACTTCGGCTTTTCGAACTCCCCGACGAGATGCACGAGACGCGTGACCGCCAAGGCCTGCTCCGCGGCATCGGCGCCGGGTGCGAAATAGCCTTGCGGCGGATCGGCCACATCGAAGAGGTGCTTACCACTCAGATTGAGAACCAGATCGAATGCCTCGCTCCGGGCTGGATCAGCCCGATCGAAATCGATTGCCCCGATTCCGCCGCACGCCGTGACGCACGCGCGGTGCCCTTTGCACTTGCCGAGATCGACCTGGTACGAGAAATCGATGGCCTGCTCCGGGCAGGCTGCTATGCAGGCATTGCAGCGCGTACAGAGTTCGAGATCGATGGGATTCGCCTGCTCCCAGCGGGCCTCGAAGGCGCCGAGCCAGCCCGTGAGCGAAGTCAGGCGGCCCGAGTAGATCGGGTAACGGCGATCGACGGGCAATTCCCCGCTTGCTGCGCCCTCGGTCACGAGGACCGACACGTCCAACTGATCGTGTAGCCGCTCCGCCCACGCCACAGCAGTCTTCGCGCTGCCAACGATGAGCAAACGCCCCTCGGACCGGTACGAAACGGTGGTCACCGGCTCCGGATCCGGCAGCATCGCCGCCGCGATCAGAGCCGCCATCTTGGGGGTCGCCTGATCGCCTTCGTGCGACCATCCTGCCGCCTCCCGGATATTCACGAAGCTTAAGGGGCTTCCGCTTCCAGCCTCCTCATGCAGTTCGGAAAAGAACGCCGCTTCCTGGGTACAGGCAACAACGAGGTCAGACTGCGCTTCAATCGCCGTCGTAAAATTGGCGACCTCGCGCCGACAGAGCTGCTGAGCGACGGGGAGCGCGGCGGAAAAGCCGAGCGCGTCTGCGACGGCACTGCCGTCCACGGACATCGATTTGTTGCAGTTGCAGAGCAGCAGCTTTTTAGGTGAGGTTGTCATCGGACGCGATCGACAATCATCGGAAACGCCGCAACGCACGTGCCGCCAGCAGGAGATCAGAATTCTCAGATTCTTTCCAGGACCTGCTAGCCTTCCGCCCTCCCCGCGACAGAATTTACCAGTTGCCCTTCTTCCCTGGACATTGTGTCCCGCTCTGAGGTGCCGTCACGCGATTCGCGAGAAGTCGTATCCGCGTCGCTCGGAAGACACTCGCCGGAAGTTATTGTTGCATCCGCACACTCGAGGTCTGCAGTTGCGCCGTGCGCTTCTTCATCCTTCGACGGCTCCTCCCGCTGGATGCCTCGCAGGTTTCGAAACTGGGCGAGTTGCTGCACGAGCGATGCGGGGATCGGATCCGGCTTGCTGTAGTCGTCGATGTAGATGTCTAACCCGTCCATGAGGTTGAAGTGCGGGTCGGTGAAAAGCTTTTTGAGCGCCGCCTGGCGCAGTTCGGGCGGTACGCGCGGCTCCATGAACACGGAGAAATCCGAGTTGGGGGTCAGGGACTCGATCGGCGGCAGTGGAGGTGGTTCAGCGGCGGCTTCGGCGCTCACTTCCACCGGCGGCGGCGCGGCGGTCGCCGCTTCCCTTTTCAGGCGCGACCAGCGCGAAAGAAACGGCTCGCCGTCTGGCGTCGCAGAGGGTTTATCGTCCGCCACCGGCTATTTCCTCTCGCGCTTGAACTTGGGCCGCGGACGGTAGTAGCGCTCGACGAACTCCCCCACCCATGCGAGCAATTCCGGTGGGAGGGCCACGGCGTCGACGGTCTCGTTCGCGTCCATCCACCCCGCGGCCCGACTGTAGCTCAGGGAAACGGAGGCCGGCCGCGGCGTTCCGTCATCGCTGCGCACCAGCACAAAGACTTTCGGCTCGGGAGCGGTGAGATTGAGATAGTAGCTCTCCAGCTCTTCCCCCTTGAGTTGGATCTCCAGTCCGGAATACAGAACTTCCAGGCGCGCGCCGTCGTCGTAGATGGTGCGAGGCCCCGCTCCCGGCATATCCGGCAGCACACCCTTCGCTTCCCACTTCTCGGACTGCCAGCGGCTGACGAGAGGGATACGCTCCATGACGACCGCGACGCGGCGCTTGAATTCCATGGGTCGCGATGCGTCGTCTGCGCCTTGCGCCGCGCTTGAGAGAGTACCGATGGACGACATGGATGCCTTGTTGTGGCGGATACTGCGCTTTTGCAATAATCCCCGAATGACACTTGGACATGGTCCGACCGCGGACCCTCGAAACCTGGCGATGAAACCATCGGACCCACTGAATCCCGATACGCCGGGCCCAACCGGCGCTGAGACCGATGTTATGAAGGTGACACCGGTTGCGCGCCACGTCAAGGATACGCTCGGCCGTCCGATACGCGACCTGCGCATCTCGGTCACGGATCGCTGCAACTTCCGCTGCGTGTACTGCATGCCGAAGGAGATCTTCGGCAAGGACTATCCGTTCCTCGAGCGCGCGGAGCTTTTGTCGTTCGAGGAGATCGCGCGCCTTGTTCGCATCTTCGCCGCGATCGGCGTCCGGAAGGTTCGCCTCACCGGCGGCGAGCCCCTGCTGCGGAAGGATATCGAGCGTCTCGTCGGGATGCTGGCGAGCGCTGCCGATCTCGATCTCACGCTGACGACGAACGGATCACTTCTCAAGCAGAAGGCAAAAAGCCTCAAGGCAGCTGGCCTGCAGCGCGTCACGGTCAGCCTCGACTCCCTCGACGACGAAACCTTCCGGGAAATGAACGACGTCGAATATCCCGTCGCGAAAGTGCTGGAGGGCATCGACGCCGCAGCGGACGCGGGGCTCACTCCGATCAAGGTCAACATGGTGGTGAAGCGCGGCGTCAACGAGGACAGCATCGTGCCGATGGCCCGCTTCTTCCGGGAGTCCGGCCACATCCTGCGCTTCATCGAATACATGGATGTCGGTCACAGCAACGGCTGGCGCATGGACGACGTGGTCCCGGCCGCTGAGATCATGGCGCGTATCGACGCTGAGATTCCCCTCGAGCGGGTCGACCCGAACTACCGCGGCGAAGTCGCCGAGCGCTATCGCTATCGCAGCGGACCCGGCGAGATCGGCATCATCGCATCGGTGACGCGCGCCTTCTGCCGGGACTGCACCCGCGCGCGGCTTTCCACCGAAGGTATGCTCTACACTTGTCTGTTCGCGACCCAGGGACGGGACCTGCGCGCGCTCATTCGGGGCGGCGCCTCCGACGCCGAGATTCTGCGCAGCCTGACGAATCTGTGGGGCGCACGAGCCGATCGTTATTCGGAAATCCGCTCGGCATCGACGACAAAGCTGCAGAAGATCGAGATGTCCTACATCGGCGGCTGACGGAACAGTTTCATGCAGGCTTACCGTCCTCGACTCACGAGCGCCGGCCGTCCGCTGACGTTCAACGTCGATGCGATCGACGAGCACGGGAGCGTCGTGCCTACCGCAATCGCGGGAGAGCATCCTCTTACGCTTTACGTCGACAAGCGCGAGATCGTCACGCTGATGACGCTGGGGCAGGCCCCGGAGGCGCTCGCCATCGGTTACCTGCGCAATCAACGGCTCGTCTCGATGCTGGAAGAGATCGTCTCGGTGCAGGTGGATTGGGAGGTGAATGCGGTGGCGGTGACAACCCGCGACGGTCTCATCGATCTCGATGGGCGGCTGGAAAAGCGCACGGTCACATCCGGGTGCGGCCAGGGCACCGTGTTCGGGGCGCTCATGGACGAGATCGACAGCGTGCGCCTGCCGGAGGATGTCACGCTGGACGAAGAGACGTACTTTGCACTCATGGACAACGTGCGCAAACACGACACGGTCTACAAGCAGGCAGGTGCCGTGCACGGCTGTGCCCTCGCGGGGGGCAGCGAAATTCTCATGTTCGTCGAGGACGTCGGGCGCCACAACGCGGTGGATGCCATCGCGGGTCAGATGTGGCTCGATCGCATCGTCGGCGGCAACAAGATTTTCTACACTACGGGCCGCCTCACCTCCGAGATGGTGATCAAGACCGCGCAGATGGGCATCCCTATCCTCGTTTCCCGATCGGGGCTCACGCAGATGGGATACGAGGTCGCGAAGCAGGTCGGCCTCACCATGATCGGTCGTGCAACCGGCAAGCACTACCTGCTTTTCACCGGACACCACCGCTTCCGCCGCACGCGGGAGCCGGCGGCGTCCTGATCAAATGGCGACTTCGCTCGATACCGCAAGCAAGGTCACCGGAATCGTGCTGGCCGGCGGACAGGGCCGGCGCATGGGCGGCGTCGACAAGGGCCTCAAGCCGCTGCGCGGCAGGCCCATGGTCGACTGGGTTCTCGAGCGTCTCGGCCCGCAGGTGCACGAGGTTCTCATCAATGCCAACCAGAACCTCGACGCGTACGCGAGCTTCGGTCATCGGGTCGTGCCCGATGGCATCGGCGGGTTCGTCGGACCGCTCGCCGGATTGCAGCGCGGCCTCGCAGAAGCCAATCATGAGCTCGTCGTCACGGTGCCCTGCGACTCGCCATTCCTGCCGCTGGATCTGGTCGCACGACTGCGCCGCGGTCTCGAACGCACGCAATCGGATCTCGCGGTCGCGAAGACCGGCGCGCAGCCCCATCCTGTCTTCTGTCTCTGCCATCGCGGTCTCCTCCCCCATCTCAGCGCATTCCTCGCGGGGGGCGGGCGAAAGATCGATGCGTGGTACGCGGTCCTCAAGGTGACGGAGGTGCCGTTCGACGACGAGGCCGAGGCCTTCAGCAACATCAACACGCGCGAAGAGCTCGCTGCCTTCGAACAGGGTACCCGACCTTGACCGAACCCCTCGTTACCGCGCCCGAATGGCTCACGGTGCACGAGGTGGCGGTCTATCTCCGCATCAACGAGAAAAAGGTCTACGAGCTCGTCCGCGAAGGCGCCCTGCCCGCCACCAAGGCAGCTGGCAAGTGGCTTTTCTCGCGCCGCCTCCTCGAGGAGTGGCTGCTCGAATCGACCCACGGCGGCGCGCTCGCGGATCGGCTTCTCGTAGCCGGCAGCGACGACCCGCTGCTTGTCTCCGCGCTTGCTTTTCTGGCAGCGGATGTCGGGGACTCCGCCCTCGTCGCGGTTTCGCCGACCGGGACCCGGCGCGGACTCGAGCTGCTGTCGAGGCGCCGCGCCAACCTCTGCGGCATCCACTGGGGTTCGGCGCAAGCGAGCGATGCCCAGCACTGGCGCCTACTACGAGGCTATACCGGGCACACCGGCTGGACCGTCGTGCGGATGGCGCGGCGCGAGCAGGGGATCATGCTGTCCTCGCGCGCCGCGACTCACGAACATCTGGAAGCGCTCGTCACTCCTGATCTGCGCTGGGTCGTGCGTCAGGCCGGCGCTGGCTCCCTGCATTTTCTGCGCAGCACCTTCAACGATCGCGCACTCAATCTGGATGTATTGAACGTCGTGGACTCGGCCCTTACCGAGCGCCACGCCGCGTCCCTCATCGTGCAAGGTCGCGCCGACTGCGCGCCGGGCGTGCGCAGTGCCGCTGCCGAATTCGGGTTGCAGTTCCTGTCCCTGGGTTGGGAGAGCTTCGATCTGGTGCTGCCGCAGAGCGTCTATTTCCGGCGCCTGTTTCAGGATCTGCTCGCCCTTATCGGCAGCGAGCGTGGACGCGAAATCGCCGCCGCCCTGCAGGGATACGACCTGCAGCCGCTGGGTCGGCTCGTCACCGATCCGGACCCGGAGAGCGCGGGCTCATGAGGCGCCGGAGCAATCCCGAGCGACTTCGAGCGCGCCCAGCAAACCCACGTCGCCGTTGGTGACCACACGCACGGGCATTTCCGCCAGCAGCGCCGAGAATCGCCCCTTCGCCGTGAACGCGTGCAAAAAGCTCCCCCCGTCGAGTTTCGCCAGCATGCGCGGTGCGATGCCGCCAGCCAGGTACACGCCCCCCTGCGGGAGTACCGTGAGCGCGAGGTTTCCGGTGAACGCGCCATAGGCGGAAACGAACATCTCCAGCGTCTGCACCGCAAGCGGATCCGTTCCGGCGAGGGCGGCCTCCGTGATCTCAGCAGCGATCAATGCCTGCGATGTCTGCTTCGCCTGCGCGAGCAGGAACCCGTAGATCGCCTCGAGGCCGGGACCGGAGACAATGCGCTCCCAGGAGACATGACCGTATCGATCCGCAAGATGCCGCATCAGCGCAACTTCGATCGCGCTTTGCGGCGCAAAATCCGCGTGCCCCCCCTCTGACCGTAGCGGCTGGTAGCGATCTCCTGAGGGGGCGAGCACGCCGACACCGAGCCCGGTTCCCGCCCCCACGAGGAGCTTCGGCGCACCTGGTTCCGGTATGCCCGGCTGCAGCGTGACGAGGTCCTCGGATGCGAGTGCCGGCAGTCCGTGCGCGACCGCTTCGAAATCGTTGAGGAGCACGACCGGCAAGCCAAAGGCAGCACTCAGTTGTGCCGCATCGACGTGCCACGACACGTTCGTGAGCTGCGCCCGGCCGTTGGCAATGGGTCCGGCGACGGCGATTCCCGCGGCCGTCAGAACGGGGGAGTCGCAGGCACCGAGAAAATCCCGCAGGATCCATTCGGCCGACGGATAGTTCTGGCTCGGATACGCACCCCGATAGCGGATGCGCCATCGCCCGGAATCCATCTCCGCAAGCGCGACCCGGCAGTTCGTTCCACCGATGTCCGCAGCGAGATAGAGCGCGCTCACAATCTGCCCTGCCCTCACGCGCGCCGCGGCGCGCTCTCCCCGGCGCTTTGCACCGATGGCATCGGGATCGCTTCCTGGACGGCAGCCGTGATCGCCTCCGGTTTCGCCACGAAGAATCCCTGCGCAAAATCCACCCCGAGGTCCCGCAACCGAGTGAGGGTGACTTCGTCCTCGACGAACTCCGCCACCGTCTTCATGCGCAGAATGTGCGCGATGCGATTGATCGCGTCCACGATCGCGAGATCCATCGGGTCCGTCGCCATGTCCTTGACGAAAGTGCCATCGATCTTCAGATAGTCCACGGGAAGATACTTGAGATAGGCGAACGAAGACATTCCGATACCGAAGTCGTCGAGCGCGAACGTGCACCCGGCGCCGCGCAGCTCGTGCATGAGTTCCGCGGCCTTGTTCAGGTTCGCGATCGCTGTGGTTTCCGTCACTTCGAAGCACAGCACGCCGCGCGGCAGATCGTAACCCGCGAGGAGCTTGCGCAGGAACTCGGGAAAGCTGTTGTCGCTCATGCTCGCGCCGGACAGATTGACGGCGTACATGCTTCCCGTCTCGCCGTTGTCGTATGCGATTCGCCCCGCCTTAAGCTCGTCCGCAAGGAATTTCACGAGCGTGGTGATTACCCAGCGATCGACGGTAGTAAGCAGGTTATAACGCTCCGCCGCGGGCATGAAGGCCATCGGCGGCAGCACGGTCCCGGCCGGGTCGATCATGCGCACCAGCACTTCGTAGTGCGGGCGCCGCGACGCGTCCGCCTGGAGTGGCACGATGCGCTGACGATAAAGACGGAAATTGCCGAGCTCGAACGCGTGGTTGATCATCTGGAGCTCGCCGGTGCGCTGGGTGAAGCGCCGGTCCTGCGGACGGTGCACCTGCACCCGATCCCGGCCCTTGTTCTTCGCCTCGTAGCAGGAAGCGTCGGCGGCGGCAAGCACCCGTGCGGTGGTTCCGCTGCGGGCATCGAGGGGCACCAGACCGATGCTCACGCCCACGCTGAAGCCCTTCGCCTGCCAGACGAAACGGAAGTCGCGGACGGTGTCGCGGATCGCATTCGCGATACGCACCGCCTGATCCAGCGGACACGACTCGAGCAGTGCGCCGAACTCATCGCCTCCCAGCCGCGCCAGCGTGTCGCTCGCGCGCATGCGCGACTGCATGACCTTCGTGAGCTGCCGCAGGAACTCGTCTCCCGCGGCGTGGCCGCAGGTATCGTTCACGGTCTTGAAATTGTCGAGATCGAGGTAAAGCAGCGCGTGGTGGACGTTCTCGCCCTTGGCGTTCTCCAGCAACTTGCTCAGCCGGCGCTCGAACTCGCGGCGGTTGGCGAGCCCCGTGAGCACGTCGTGGGTCGCCTGCCAGGAAAGCTGCTGCTCCATCTCGCGCAGGTGGCTCACGTCGTGGAACACGACGACCATGCCTGCCACCTCACCCTCGCTATCGCGAATGGGCGAGCAGGAGTCGCGGATCGCAAATTCGTTGCCGTTCCGGTGCTGGAGCAGCAGCGGCCGCCCGTCTGTCTCGGCCCGGGCCGACGCATCGCCCACCTGGTACACGAAGGGTTTGCGCGTCTCGTCGTCGAGCACGCGATAGATGTCGGCAAGCGGCTCGCCGCGCGCATCGGCAAGGCGCCACCCAGTCAGGTCTTCGGCCACCGGATTCATGTAGTCGACGCCACCGTCCGCATCGGTGGTCACCACCCCGTCGCCGATCGAGTGCAGCGTCACCTCTGCGCGCTCTTTCTCCCGGTAGAGCGCCGCTTCCGCTCGCGTGATCTTGCGCACCACGACGACCGCGATGAGGGCGCCGAAGACGAGCACGCCCACACCGTTGGCAGCCATGAAGATGAGGGTGTCGCGCGCCTCGCGATTTGCTTTCGCCACGGCGTCGGCGGTCGCCGTGCGCTTCGCGTCGATCAACAGCGTGAGGTGCTCCTGCAACTCCTGCTGCAGCGGTAGCACCTCGTTGCGCATCGGAATCGCATCGCCGGCGCGCAGCGCATCGATGCTCCTGGCGAGCACCGGCTCGACCCGCGCCACGCCCGCCGTCACTCCCCTGAACGCCGTGCGCTCGCTTTCGGTCATCTGGGTCTGATCGAGCTTGCGCATGACATCGCCCCACTCCAGCACGAGCCGCTGCAGGCGCCGTTCCGCCCAATTCGTTCGCGCCTGCCCACCCTCCGCCGCAAGCGCGTAGACGACTTCGGTACGCTGCCGGGAAACGTTGAGCAGGGAAGCGATGAGATCGGCTTTCACCTGCTGCGCGTCGAGACTTCTGTTCACGGCCTGGACCCGCATGAGTCCGCCGACGGTCGCGCCGAGCATGAGCACGAGCATGAGGCCGAAACCCACGGTCAGGGCCAATCTGGACTGGATGAAGGGCAGGTGTCTGAGTTTCATGACGAGGCGGTCGGGCTAGGCCCACCCGCTGGCGGGATTGCCCGCCCGCGCGACACGCGCCAACGGATCCTGCCGATAGAACAGCGAGAGCTGAAGATACACCTCTGGATACTCGCGCTGCAGCGTGTCGGAACTCTCGAAGAACGCCTCCGTCATGACGGCGAAGAACTCTCCGGGGTGCTCCGATGCATACGGATCGATCGGCGTGTCTTCGCCGGCATCGACGCGCTCGCAGAAATTGCGGTAGGCCCCATCGAAAGCCGCGATCCATTCTTGTCGGCTCATGCTCCGGTGCAGCGGTGGATAGCCGTTCGCCTCGCCGTTCAACATGTCGAGCTTGTGGGCAAATTCGTGGATCACGACGTTGACGCCATCACGGTATTCGTTTGGAGCGGCATCGGCCCAGGAAAGAATCACCGGGCCACCCAGCCACGCTTCTCCCGCGAGGACCTCACGGTGCGAGTGAACCACGCCAGCGTCATCGGTGTACTCGCGGGGCACGAGAAATTCGTCGGGATAGACGATGATCTCGGACCAGCTGCGGAAATAATCGAGGTCTAGCTCCAGGATCAACATGCAGGCCTGGGCGGCAATCGCGTAGCGCATGCGATCGTCGAGTATAAGCCCTCCTGCACCGTGCATCTCCTTTTCAATCAGGAACAGGGTCACCCAGCGGCGGAGCTTTTCCCGCTCCACCCGATCGAGCCGGCGCAGAAACGGAAAGGATTCGAGCACGACTGCCCACGGCTGCGGACGCAACGGGTTGCGGTCGAGCACCCGCTGCCGCCGCCATTCCTTCAGGGTCTTGAGCATTCCCCGCCAGCGGCAGACCGCCTCAGGATCCGCCGCTCGCTGTCCGTGGGGCGTCGTCCAACGGCAGCTCCAGCGCACGCTGGGAACCGTCCGCGAGCTCGACGCTCTCGATCTGCGCGAAGCGCTGTGTGATCTTCTGACTCGTGACCTGGACCTTCTCCGCGTCCTCGTGGGCTTGGCGGATGTGATCGGCGAGCTTGCGCATGCGTTCGTCGAAACGACCGAACTCGCGGCCGAGCTTGGAGAGCTCGTCCTTGATGATGTGCACCTGCCGCCGCGTCTCCACGTCCTTGATCACCGCCCGCGCGGTGTTGAGTACCGCCATCAGCGTCGTCGGTGACACGATCCACACCCGCTGCCGCTGGGCGTGGTCAACGACATCGCCGTGATAGGCGTGAATCTCCGCGAACACCGCTTCCGCCGGTACGAACATCACCGCCCCGTCGGAGGTGACGTTCCGGGATGATGTACTTCCTGCTGATGTCGTCCACGTGCCGCTTCACATCCGCCTTGAATAACCGCTGCGCCTGGACACGCTCGATCTCCGAGACTTCCGGGGACAGCATGCGATGGTAGTTCTCCAGGGGGAACTTCGAATCCACCGCCACCATTCCCGTCGGCTCCGGCAGCTTGAGCACGCAATCGACGCGCGCACCATTGGGGAGCGTGTATTGCATCGCGAACGCCTGCACCGGTAATACATTGCGCACGAGCGCCTCCAGCTGCACTTCACCGAACGCACCGCGCGAGCGCTTGTCTCCAAGCAGTTCCTGAAGGCTTACCACGTTCGTGGTAAGGCCGTCGATCTTCTTCTGCGCTTCGTCGATGGTGGCAAGCCTCTCCATCACGCGAGCGAAGGTGTTGTTCGTGTTCTTGAACCCTTCGTCCAGCCGCTCAGCCACCCGCCCCGAAATCTGGTCGAGGCGCGAATCGACGCCGCGCGTGAGGGCTGCGACGCTCTCGATGAGTTGCTGCGATGTACGGTGAAGCGACGACTGAATCGCTTCCTGATCGGCATGGGCCTGCAGCGCGAGCGCGCTCTTCAAGCCGGTTGCGAGTTCTCCGAGGGCGCGATGCAGGGACTCGCGCTGGCTCGACAGTTCTCCCTGCTGGGAAAGTTGCAGCGTCTGCAGCGCTAGCCGCAGCCGCTCGGATGATTCGTTGGCGCCACGGGTCACCCGCTCGCCCTGATCCATCAGGCCTTCGTGGAGTCCCGTCAGCACCTCCCGGTGCTTGGCCTCGGCGAGCTCATCCTGATGTTCCCGAAGCGCGGCAACTTCGCGCCGCAAATGGAGAAATGCGAAGGTCGCCACCACCATCGCGAAGCCGAGGACGAGGCCCGCCCCCACCAGGTAGATAAGATTAGCCTCCTGCATCGCAAAATTATAGCGCAGCCCCCTCCTCGCAGGTCCCCGGCTGTCGGCCCGCCTCCGTAAAGCCCGCCGTGGCGGACGACCGCGCCTTCATCCAAGGGCGCGCAGGGTGCTCAGGGGCGGATGATCGAGTGTTTCACGCGTCCCGAGCCATCCGGCGAAGGCGACGCCTGTTGCGCCGCAGAAGATGCCGGCGACCCAGATCCACGGGTTGAAGGTGAAGGGGATATTGAGCAGGTTGACGGACACACCGTAGCCGAGTGCGGTCGCCCACGCGGCCGCGAGCAAACCCGACACGGCGCCGACCAGGCTGAACTCCGTGAGCTGTGCGGAAAGCAGTTGTCGGCGTCCTGCGCCGAGGGTGCGCAGGATGGCGGCATCGTGCAGGCGCTCGTCGCGCGTCGCGCTGATCGCAGCGTAGAGCACTGCGAGGCCCGCCGCCAGGGTGAACATGAACACGAACTCGATCGCTCGCGCAACCTGGTCCATCATCTTCTGGATGCGCTCGAGCACGGACGCGACATCGATCACCAGGAAATTGGGAAACGCCTGCACCAGGCGGGTCATGAAATCCCCCCGGTTCCGGGGCAGATGGAAGCTGGTGACATAGCTGACAGGCATCCCGTCGAGCAAGCCGGGGGGCGCGATGACGAAGAAATTCACCCGGAACGAATCCCACCCCACCTTGCGCAGACTCGTCACGCGAGCATTCAGTACGGTGCCCGCGACGTTCGTAGGTAAGTTGGTCCCCCAGCTGAAGGCCAAGCGTGGCGGCGATGCCCGATTCCACGGAGAGCTGCGCCGTATCGCGATCCCCGTCTCCCCACCAGCGGCCGGCGACGATGACGTTGTCCGCGCGCGGACGCGCCGCCCACGACAGATTGAATTCGCGGTCGACCAGGCGACGTGCCCGATCGTCCGCATAGCGCGCGGACGACACCGGCTTGCCGTTGATGGCGGTGAGGCGGCCGCGCACCATCGGGAACATTTCCGGTGGAGTCAGTCCCGCCGCGGTGAACAGCTGCATCAACGGCTCGCGCTGATCCGGTTGTATGTTGACGAGGAAACGGTTCGGGGCATCCGCGGGCAGTGTTGTCTTCCAGTTGTCGAGCAGATCGCTTCGCGTCAGGGTCAGAACGAGAAGAGCCATGATGCCGAGGCCGAGCGCAGCCGTCTGCGTCAGCGTCGACATCCGTCTGCGTTCCAGGTTGGCGATGCCGAAGCGCCAGGCGAAGCCACGACCGCGCGCCGCGCGGGACAGCAGCTTGAGCAGCACCAGTGAGCACAGCGCTGCAAGCAGGATGATCCCCGCCATACCACCCAGGACATACCAACCGAGGCGCGGATCATCGGCTTCCCACAGCAGCAACCCGGCCACCATCGCAACGCCGGCGACGTATCCTGCCGCGCCCCAGCCCGATGGCACGCCAAGATCGCGGCGCAACACTCTCAGCGTCGGCACCCGCCCGAGCGCCATGACCGGCGGCAGCCCGAAGCCGGCGAGCAGGACGAAGCCGGTAAGAAATCCCTGCACCGCGGGCAGCGCACCGGGCAGCGGCAAATCCACGCCGATCAGGTTCGCGAGCAACGCGCCGAGAAGCGCCTGGCCGCCGTAGCCCAGGAGACATCCGACGGCACTCGCTCCCGCGCCGAGCATGAAGAAGAGCAACACATGCATGCGCAGGATCGCGCCCTGTGTCGCGCCGAGGCAGCGCATCATCGCGCACGCATCGAGGTGCCGCTGCAGGTAGCGGCGGGCGCCCAGCGCCACCGCGACTGCGGCGAGCACGACGCTGGATAGCGCCGACAACCCCAGGAAGCGTTGGGCCTTTTCCAAAGCAGACCTGATTTCCGGACGCGCATCGCCCACCTCTTCCACCCGCTGACCGGGCCCGACCCTGCGCTTCGCGTAGTTGCGGTAGTCCGTGACCGCGCGCGGATCGCCAGCGACGAGGAGACGATAGCTCACCCGACTGCCGGGTTGAATCAGGCCGGTGGCAGCGAGATCCGCCCGGTTCATGATGAGCCGCGGACCGAGGCTCAGGAATCCGACCGCGGCTTCCGGCTCCTGCACGATCACGCCGCCGACGCTGAAGGTGCGATCGCCCAGGGTAACCGTCTCGCCCTTCTTTACCTGAAGCCGCGCCGCGAGCTTGTCGTCGATCCAGATCGATCCGGAAGGCGGCGCTTCCCGGGTAGCCACACCCTCCGCGAGGGGCGTGTCTCCCACGCGCAGGTCGCCGCGCAACGGATAGCCGGAATCGACCGCCTTGATCTCGGCCAGCACGTTGGTATCGCCCGCGAGCGCCATGCTCGGAAACTTGACCAACTGCACCGTCGCGAGCCCTGCGCGATGCGCCCCTTCCAGGAATTCCGCTCCAAGCGGCCGGTCCGAGACCACGAGCATATCGGCCCCCAGGAGATTGTTTGCCTGGAAGTCGAGAGCGAGCTTCATCCGCTCGGCAAAAAATGCAACCGTCGTCACGCTCGCGACCGCGACCACTACTACGGCGGAGAGGAGGCGCAGCTCGCCCGCGCGCCAATCCCGCGCGAGCATGCTTGCTGCAAATCGCACCGATCGCATAACGGCGCTCATCTCACACAACCTCGTCCGCCGTGAGGCGTCCCGCCGTGAGCCGTAGTCGACGACGGCAGCGACGGGCGAGTGCCTCGTCGTGGGTCACGAGCAGGAGCGTGGTTCGGCCCTCCCGATTGAGATCAAACATGAGATCGATGATCTCCTGCCCGGTCGCAGCATCGAGATTGCCGGTCGGCTCGTCCGCGAGCAGCAGACGTGGATTGCCGGCGAACGCCCGGGCAACGGCAACCCGCTGCTGCTCTCCGCCTGACAGCTGCCGGGGATAGTGGGTCAGGCGCGAAGACAGGCCGACGCGCCCGAGGAGCGCGGCGGCGGATTCCCGCGCCCCGCGTCGACCGGCGAGCTCCAACGGCAGCATCACGTTCTCCAGTGCGGTAAGTGCGGGAAGCAGCTGGAACGACTGGAACACGAAACCGATCAACCTGCCGCGCAGGGCGGCGCGACCGTCCTCGTCCAGAGAAAGGAAGTCGACACCGTCCAGCATCACCCTGCCTGCGCTCGGTGCGTCGAGACCGGCCATCAATCCGAGAAGCGTCGTCTTCCCAGAGCCCGAAGCGCCGAGGATGGCGACCGCCTCTCCTTCCTGCACGTCGAAGCTCACGTCCTGGAGAATGGTGAGCTGGGTGGCGCCGGTGCGTACTTGTTTCGTGAGTTCCGATACCCGCAGAATGGGGCCGCGAGGATTGCCTGACATGTTCAAGAAGATTCTGCTCGTGATGGTGTGTTGGTTGGCCCTGTCCGCCCGCGCCGACCCGCTTCTGCTCGTCTATGGCGACAGCCTTTCGGCGGGCTACGGATTACCGCAGGGAACGGGCTGGGTGGATCTGCTTGCCGATCGACTGCGATCGGAGAAGTCCGGATTCCGGGTCGTGAACGCCAGTGTGAGCGGCGAAACCACTCTCGGTGGTCTGAATCGCCTGCCTGTCGTGCTGGCTCAGCATCGCCCCGACATAGTAATCATCGAACTCGGAGGAAATGACGGTTTGCGCGGATTGTCGCTGGAGACTACCACGAACAACCTCGCCGCCATGGTCCGCGCGGTCCAGAAAACCGGCGCACGCGCAATGATAGTCGGGATGCAACTGCCGCCGAATTACGGCACAGCGTACACCAAAAAGTTCCAGGGGCTGTTCGAGGAGGTGGCGCGGGAGCAGAAGGCGCTCCTCGTTCCGTTCATGCTGGCGGGATTCGGAGACAAGCGGGAATACTTCCAGCCCGATGGCATCCATCCGACCGCGGAAGCGCAATCCCTCATCCTGGACAACATCTGGCCAGTGCTCGCGCCGGCGCTGAAGAAGCGCTGACGCCTTCCCGGGGTCAGCGCGAGGACTTCGAAGGGCGCTCGTTCTGCACCGACAGGGTCACGCTCTTGCGCCGCAGGCGCTCGAAGTCGCCGTCGGCGAGAATCTGCTTGAGAAACGCGATGTTGCGCTCGATCTTCTCGCGGTACGGGTTCTGGCCGCCGAAATGGGTGCCGACGATCTCGTGGAGACCTCCGAACAGGCCGTCCAGGCGTTTCTTGGCGACGTTCTCATAAAAGCCCGGCGTCTTGGCGAGCAGGTCGACGGCAGAGCTGTAGGTGACTTCGACCGATCCATCGGGATTCTCGCGCCGCGCGATTCCGGCGAGGACGAATTCCTCGTACAGGAAGTCGCGGCATTTTTCCAGGTAGATGCGATCCGCCATCTGCCCGATGAGATCGGCACTCCCGAGCATGCACCCGAGGCGCCGGTCCAGGGGATCGGGAAGTTCCAGGCGTTCGAGGGGAATCTCGTAGCCGGTGAAATGCACGAGACGGGTGGCGCGGCCGACGTGCTGGCCAAGTCCGATCCGCGGCAGGTAGCGCGCGAGGAAACGGGCGCTCCGGGAAACGTGGACGAGCGTGTATTCGGCGCCGCTCTCGCGGTTTTCGTCGGTCGACTCGAGGATGTAGCCGGAGTCATGGAGCAGCGCAGTGACGATCCCGATGAGGGCCCGCTCCGGCCCCAATGCATCGGCCTCGCTGGAGGAGCGATCGTGGCCGTCGATCAGGCGCGCCATCGCAAGCGCGATGTCGAGGGTGTGGCGCAGGTCGTGGTATTTGGTGTCGCAGGCGCGGAAACCCGGCATCTCGCCGGTGAAGAGGCGGCGCACGTCCTCGAAGATCTGGTCAAGAATCGAGAAATCGGTGCCAGCGTAGCGGTGCTCAAGGATCTCGCGGACGGCCAGGCGAACTGCGGCGGAATCTTCCAGGTTGACGGTTTCGGTAATGTCCGGCGGGATGAGGCTGACGCGCATGGGCAGGCTTTGGAGTCCGGGACGGGGGAAGTCGCCAGCCGAAGCCGGACTGCAAGAGGCGAGCCATGGGCCAAGCCCCAAGGCATCGGGAGGACCGCAGGAACGCGTCAGCGCACGGAAACCTGCGCGTGGCCTTCCGCAACGGTGCCGATCACCGCTACCTCGCCGAACCCGTGCCGCTGGAATACGCCGAGGGCAGGTCCGACCGCCTCGGCCGCGCACGCGACCAGGAGGCCGCCGCTCGTTTGCGGATCGGTGAGCACCGCTCGCTGCCAGTCCTCGAAGCCCGCAGGAAGGATGACCTCGCCACCGTAGCTCGCCCAGTTCCGTGCCGACGCTCCCGTTGCATGGCCGCGGTGCACCGCCTCCAGTGCGGCGGGAAGAACTGGAACGTGATCGAAGTTGATCTCCGCCGCAAGGCGCGATCCGCGACAGATCTCGAGGAGATGACCGAGAAGCCCGAAACCGGTTACGTCCGTCATGGCATGAACGCCTTCGAAGGCGGCCAAATCGGCGCCAGCAGTGTTCAGGCGGGTCGTGGTCTCCAGCATCTGGCTATAGCCTGCGGCGTCGAGTTCCCCCTTCTTCAGCGCGGCGCTCAGGATACCTACGCCCAGCGGCTTGCCGAGGACCAGCGCATCACCCGCCTGTGCGCGGTCGTTGCGCTTGACCCGGTCAGGATGAACCAGCCCGATCGCCACCAGTCCATAGATCGGCTCCGGCGCGTCGATGGAGTGGCCGCCCGCGATCGGGATGCCCGCTTCGCGGCAGACGGACTCACCCCCGGCAAGAATTCTCCGGATTGCCACAACGGGAAGCTTGTCGACTGGCACGCCCACGATCGCGAGCGCGAGGAGCGGTCGTGCCCCCATCGCATACACGTCAGAGATGGCATTGGTCGCGGCGATGCGTCCAAAGTCGAAGGGATCGTCGACGATTGGCATGAAGAAGTCCGTGGTGGCGACAATTGCCTGCTCGCCGTTGATGCGATACACGGCCGCGTCGTCGCTCGACTCGGTGCCCACCAGCAGGTCAGGAAAGCGCTGTCCGAGCCCGGTCTCGGCCATTATCTGGGAGAGGAGCGACGGCGCGATCTTGCAGCCGCAACCCCCGCCATGGGAGAAAGTGGTAAGTCGGACTGAGGCGGTGTCGTTCGGTTTGTTCATCGGAGCGATCGGTTGCAGGTTCGCGGAAACTCGCGCACCCGAGGTGCGCCGGCCCCGCGGCGACACTAGAATCCACACCTTGGGCGGCCAGGGGTGTCGCCGCGGAGCGCTGTCGTTGTACATCGAAACCGCCGTGAACGTAGCACAGCTCACCGAGTTTGACGAGGTGATCGACGTGCGTTCGCCTTCCGAATTTGTCGAAGATCACGTTCCCGGCGCTCGCTCGATGCCAGTTCTCGACGACGAGGAAAGGGCGCGGGTGGGCACCCTGTACCGGCAGGTTTCCACCTTCGAAGCGCGCAAGGTCGGTGCAGTGCTGACCGCCCGCAACATCGCCGCCCACATCGAGCACAAGCTGCTCGACCGGCCGAAGGGCTGGCGGCCCCTCGTATACTGCTGGCGGGGCGGCACACGCAGCGCGAGCATGGCTCAGGTGATGCGGCAGATCGGATGGGCGGCGGCGACCCTGGACGGCGGGTATCGCGCGTATCGCCGCGCCGTCATCGCCGACCTTGCGAGTCTGCCGTCGCGATTCACCTGGCGCGTCATCTGCGGCCGGACCGGCAGCGGCAAGAGCCGCCTCCTGCGCGCACTGCAAGGCGAAGGGGCCCAGGTGCTCGACCTTGAGGCACTGGCAAATCACCGGGGCTCCGTGCTTGGACATCTGCCGGGCACGCCACAGCCTTCGCAGAAGTGGTTCGAAACCCTCGTTCGCCAGCAACTCGGCGCTTTCGATCCCGCGCGTTCCGTATTCGTGGAAGCGGAGAGCCGGAAGATCGGCAGCGTTTCCGTGCCCGAGGCGCTGATCGAGAGCATCCGCGGCGGCAACTGTCTGCGCCTCGAGGCCAGCCTTGATGACCGTACAGCCCTGTTGAAGGAAGAATATGCGCACCTGGCTTCGGACAGAGGAATGATGTCCGCGAAGCTCGCGCTTCTCACCCGCCTGCATGGGCGAGAACGCGTTGCTGCGTGGCAGGCACTCGCCGGCGAAGGGCGCGCCGAAGAGCTGGTCGCGGATCTGCTCGAACGTCACTACGATCCGGCCTACGCCCGATCCACCCGCAGCAACTTCCTGCGCTTCCCTTCCGCAACCGTCATTTCCCTCACTGGTATCGGCCAAAGCGATTTCGCGGCGCTCGCGCGGCGGCTCGCAGCGGCAGGCTAGCGAAAAGGCGGTGCTATAATCCGGCCCGCCTTCCTTCACGCCTCCCGCATGTTTCCGGCTGCGCCGCCGATTTCCCGCGCCCTCCTTCTGCTGCTCCTCGTCGTCGCCGCCGTTGTCTGGTTCGGCAACCTCGAGTATCGCAAGCTCTTTCATCCGGACGAGGGACGTTACGCGGAGATCCCCCGCGAGATGGTGGTTGGCGCCGACTGGGTCACGCCGCGCCTGAACGCCATCAAGTACTTCGAGAAGCCTCCCTTGCAGTACTGGACCACCGCCGTCGCCTACGAGGTCTTCGGTGTCGCCCCGTGGACATCGCGGCTTTGGGCCGCGCTCACTGGCTTTCTAACTGTGCTGGTGGTCTATCGTGCCGGGGTCCGGCTCTTCGGAGCAGACGCAGGTCTGTATGCCGCGCTCATGCTCGTGAGCAGCGCCGGGTTCGTCCTCGCCGGGCACATCAATACCCTGGACATGGGTCTGTCGTTCTTTCTGACTGCTGCCGTCGCCGCCTTTCTCGGTGCACAGACGAAGCGTGCGTCGCGGAAGGGCGCGCTGTGGATGCACGTCGCGTGGGCCGCGACGGCAGGAGCAGTGCTGAGCAAGGGACTCGTCGGTGCCGTCCTGCCAGCCGGCGGACTAGTGTTCTACACTCTGCTCACCCGGGACTGGGAGGTCTGGCGCCGGCTCCGCATCGTGACGGGCTTGTTCCTGTTTCTCGCCCTCACGGCGCCGTGGTTCGTATGGGTGTCGGTAGTAAATCCCGAGTTTCCAGTCTTCTTTTTCATCCACGAGCACTTCGAACGTTTTCTCACCACGGCTCACTACCGTTATCAACCCTGGTGGTTCTTTCTTCCGGTCCTCGTCTTGGGGTTGCTGCCGTGGACCACGCTCGTGCCCGCGGCGTTGATCGGAGCTTGGAAACGGGAGCGCGGTGCCCACGATTTTCGCCCGCGCCGTTTCCTGATCGTTTACGGGTTGTTCGTGCTGCTTTTCTTCTCCGCGTCGAGCTCGAAGCTGGAGGCGTACGTGCTGCCCGTGCTGCCCGCCGTGGCGCTCCTCCTCGGCGAGCACGTCGCCACATTGGAACCGCGAATCCTGCGGCGGCACCTGTGGGTGGCGGTGATCGCGGGGATCGTCCTGATCGCGGTTCCTTCTCTCGCGCAGGCTTTCGGGATTCGCTGGGAAGGTGCGGCGCTGCCACCGGCGTTCGGCAGCTGGCTTCAGGCTGCAGGCGCTGTGATCGCCGGAGGGGGCATATTCGGGATCGTTCAGGCAGGGCGCAGGAGGACGCGTCCGGCCCTGGTCGGGACCGCGCTTGCGGCGCTGGTGGCTTCCCAACTCGCCAACACCGGGGCGGAAAGCCTGTCACCTTTGCGTTCCGGGTATGATCTTGCGGTGAAGATCGCTCCGTTGCTCAAGCCGGATACGCCGTTTTACAGCTTCGGGATGTACGAACAGACGCTCCCGTTCTACCTCGGTCGCACGATGACCCTGGTCGGCAGCGCCGAGGAGATGGCATTCGGGCTGGAGCAGGAACCGGATCTCTGGATCCGCAACCCAGAGGACTTCGAGCGCATCTGGCGTGGACAGCGCGAGGCAATCGCGATCATGCGACCCATATATTTCGATCTCTTCGAGCAGCGTGGCATGCCGATGCGCGTCGTGACCCGCGACAATCGATACGTCGTCGTGGCGCGGCCATGAGGAGAATCCATTGACGCTCGCGAACTTTGCGCTGGTCATGCTCGGCGTGCTGCTGAATGCGGCCGCGCAACTCCTGCTCAAGGCGGGAACGAATGCCGTCGGAACTTTCGCGTTCAGCGCGGGCAACGTCCTGCCGGTCGGGTGGAAGCTCGCCACCGAGCCGCACATCGTCGGCGGCCTCGCCTGCTACGTGATCAGCGTCGCGGTCTGGATCATGGCGCTCTCGCGACTCGAAGTCAGCATTGCCTACCCCATGCTGTCGGTGGGATACGTCGTCAACGCGATCGCGGCTTGGTACCTCTTCGGAGAAGCCTTGTCGGTCATGCGCCTGACCGGCATCGGCATCATCATCCTCGGCGTGTACGTCGTCTCCCGTAGTTGATGGCAACGGCCTCCAACGCTGCTGCACCGGCGACCGCTCCAGAAGCGCCGGCACCGTACCTTCCCTTCACGCGCCCGAGCATCGACGAAGAGACGATCGCCGGCGTGGTCGAAGTGCTGCGCTCGGGATGGATCACGAGCGGCCCGAAAGTGAAGGATTTCGAGGCGAGTCTTTCGTCCTACTTCGGCGGACGTCCGGTGCGGGTGCTCGCCTCGGGCACCGGAGCCCTCGAACTCGCCCTGGAGATCGTCGGCATCGGGCGCGGCGACGAAGTGATCACGACTCCCCTTTCATGGGTCGCGACTGCAAACGTCGTGGTGCGCGCGGGAGCGCGCCCCGTATTCGTCGACATCGACCCGGCGACCCGCAACATTGACCTCGACCTCGTCGAACGCTCCGTCACCGACAGGACGCGCGCGCTTCTTCCCGTCGATCTCGCCGGACTGCCGGTGGACCGCGACCGGCTCTATGCCATCGCTAATCGCGGGGGGCTGCGCGTGATCGAGGACGCCGCCCAGAGCCTGGGCTCATCGTGGAAAGGCAAGCGCATCGGCGGCTTCGGCGATCTTGTCTGCATCAGCTTTCACGCGAACAAGAACCTGACTACCGCTGAAGGCGGTTGCCTCGTGTTGAACGACGAAGACGAGGCGCTGCGTTGCGAGCGCCTACGCCTGCAGGGTGTCATCCGTTTGGCGGACGGCGAGCAGGAAGTCGAGGTCGCCGGCGGAAAGCACAACATGACCGACGTCGTTGCCCGCATCGGCATCGGTCAGCTCGCGCAGCTCGACGCTTTCACCGCCCGCCGCCTGCTCCTCGCGAAGCACTATTTCGCCTGTTTCGACCGCGACCTGGGTTGTGGGCTTCCGCCGGAGGATTTCGCGCACTCCAACTGGCACATGTTTCAGCTGCTCCTCCCACTCGAGCGAATGACCATGAGCCGTGGAGATTTCATCCGTGCGATGCACGAGCGCGGCATCGGCGTCGGCGTGCACTACCCTGCCATGCACCTCTTCAAGCTCTATCGCGGCCTGGGCTGGCGCGAGGGCCAGTTCCCGCACGCGGAGCGCGTCGGCCGCAGTATTGTCACGCTGCCTCTGTTCCCCGCGATGACCGAAGCCGACGTTGAGCGGGTCTGCGTCGCGGTGCGCGATGTCCTCCGTCCGCACCTTGATTGAATCCATGCAGCGCGCGCCTGAGATCTCCGTGATCATTCCCGTCTACAACGAGGAAGCCGGCCTGCAGGCGCTCTTCGATCGCCTGTACCCGGCCCTCGACGGCATGCGCCGCCGTTACGAGATCGTGTTCGTAAACGACGGCAGCCGCGACCGATCCACCGCCATCCTGCGTGCGCAGTTCCAGAAGCGCCCGGACGTGACCCGCGTGCTTCTCTTCTCCGCGAACTTCGGCCAGCACATGGCGATCATGGCGGGCTTCGAGCACTGCCGGGGCGGGATCGTCGTCACGCTCGATGCTGACCTGCAGAACCCTCCGGAAGAGATTCCCGCACTTGTCGGAAAGATGGAAGAAGGATACGACTACGTCGGAACCATTCGCCGCCAGCGGCAGGACAATCTTTTCCGGCGCTACGCATCGCGCCTTCTCAACTGGGTCCGCGAGCGCTCGACGCGCATACACATCACGGATCAGGGTTGCATGTTGCGCGCGTACAGCAGGTCGATCGTCGATGCGATCAACAGCTGCCGCGAGGTGAGCACGTTCATTCCCGCCCTCGCCTACACGTTCGCGCAGCGTCCCACGGAAATCGAGGTTGCTCATGAAGAGCGCGCGGCGGGTACGTCGAAGTACTCGCTCTATGCGCTCGTCCGACTCAACTTCGACCTCATGACCAGCTTTTCGCTGCTACCGCTGCAGCTCGTTTCGATGGGCGGCATCGCGCTTTCGCTCGCTTCCGGTCTCTTTGTCGTCTTCCTCGCGATCCGACGCCTTGTCGTGGGACCCGAAGCCGAGGGCTTGTTCACGCTGTTCGGGATTGCCTTCTTCCTGATCGGTATCCTCCTTTTCGCGGTGGGACTGCTCGGTGAATACATCGGACGCATCTACCAGGAAGTGCGGCATCGACCCCGCTATCTCGTGGAGGCGATTCTGGAAACCGGCGCGGCCTCCGAAGCGGGAAGCACGGACGACAGGGTCGCTCGCATCGATCCGCCGCGCGCTCCCGCGACCCTCCCACCCTCGCGATGACCAGCGCGGTCGCATTCGCCTATCACAACGTCGGTTGCCGGTGTCTCGCGGTGCTCCTCGCCCAGGGCATAGAGGTGCCGCTCGTGCTCACCCATGAGGACAAGCCCGGCGAGAACATCTGGTTCGACAGCGTGGCGGAGCTCGCGAACGCGCACGACATCCCGGTCATCGCGCCCGCCGACCCGAACGAACCGGAAATCGTGCAGCGGATCCGCGACCTCGCGCCGGACTACTTCTTTTCGTTCTACTATCGGTTCATGCTTGGCGCCGAACTTCTGAACATCCCGATGCGGGGAGCCCTCAACATGCACGGCTCGCTGCTGCCGAAGTATCGCGGCCGGGTGCCGGTAAACTGGGCAGTGATCCATGGTGAGGTCGAGACCGGCGCAAGCCTACACTACATGACCGCGAAACCCGATCAGGGCGATCTCGTGGATCAGCTCGCCGTTCCGATCCTCCCCGACGACACCGCGTCGGACGTATTCCGCAAGGTGACAGTCGCGGCAGAACTGGTACTGCATCGCTCGCTGCCGCAGCTCATTGAAGGCACCGCGCTGCGCATCCCGCAGGACCTCGCACGGGGAAGCTACTTTGGCGGCCGAGGTCCGGAAGACGGAAGGATCGACTGGAGTCGACCGGCGAGCGCCGTCCACAATCTCGTACGCGGTGTCGCCCCGCCCTACCCGGGTGCATTCTGCACGAGGGCCGGTCACCGGTTGCGTGTTTTGCGTACGGTGCGCATCCCGCCGCCGCGACCTTCCACCGGACACCCGGCGCTGCACGTAGTCGGAGAACGCTGCTGCGTCGAGTGCGGTGACGGCGAGTGGCTGCGGCTGATCGAGTTCGAAGTCGACGGTGCCCCGGCGGACAGTCAAGCGATGCGTGTGGTCTTCGGCGCCGATCCCGTTCTCCTTGTGGACAGATAGAGAGATAAAAACGCGCACACGATCATCATGAAGAAAATCTGCATCCTCGGCGTCAATGGATTCATCGGTCATCATCTGTCCCAGCGCATCCTGGAGACGACCGACTGGGAAGTCTTCGGCATGGACATCGAGAGCGATCGCGTGGCCGATTGTCTGCGCGACCAGCGCTTCCATTTCTTTGAAGGCGACATCACGATCAACAGGGAATGGATCGAGTATCACATCCGCAAGTGCGACACGGTCCTGCCTCTGGTCGCGATCGCTACGCCGGCAACGTACGTCCGCGAACCGCTGCGCGTATTCGAGCTCGACTTCGAGGCGAATCTGCCCATCGTGCGCTCCTGCGTGAAGTACCGGAAGCGTCTGGTATTCCCATCCACGTCCGAGGTGTACGGGATGTGCCGCGACGCCGAATTCGACCCAGACCACTCCGAGCTCGTGCTCGGACCGATCAACAAACCGCGCTGGATCTATGCCTGCTCGAAGCAGCTGATGGACCGGGTGATCTGGGCCTACGGCATGAGCGGCGAGCTTGACTTCACCTTGTTCCGCCCCTTCAATTGGATCGGTTCCGGACTCGATTCCATCTACACGGCGAAGGAAGGCAGCTCGCGTGTGATCACCCAGTTCCTCGGCCACATCGTTCGTGGCGAAGACATCAAGCTCGTTGACGGCGGCACTCAGAAACGCGCCTTCACCCACATCGAAGATGGCATCAACGCACTCGTGCGGATCATTGCGAACCCCGATGGAGTGGCGAGCGGGCAGATCTACAACATTGGCAATCCGGATAACAACTTCTCAGTGCGCGAGCTCGCGCGCATGATGCTCGATCTCGCGCTGACCTACCCGGAGTATCGCGACACCGCACAGCAGGTAAGGCTGGTGGAAACCACGTCGGCGGAGTACTACGGCACGGGCTACCAGGACGTCCAGAACCGCGTCCCGAAGATCGAGAACACCTGCCGTGACCTCGAATGGGCGCCGCGGGTGCCCATGGACGAGGCGCTCAAGCGCATCTTCGATTCGTACCGGACCCACGTCGCGGAAGCCCGCGGCCTGGTGGACTGAGCGCGGTCGGCGTGAACGGCGTCCCGTTGCGATTTGATTTATCGGTATTGGGGTTTTCATTTGCCCCTTCCCCCTTCCCTCTTCCCATGTTCCCGGGTTAGTGCGTCTCGCCCTGAAAATCGACGTTCGATACGCTGCGCGGCACGCGCGAAGGCGTGCCTCGGCTCGCGGACATCCTCGACCGACACGGTGCAGGCGCGACGTTTCTCTTTAGTCTCGGTCCCGACCACACGGGACGCGCGATCCGGCGCGTATTCCGCCCCGGCTTCATGCAAAAGGTCTCGCGCACTTCGGTCGTCGAGCACTACGGCGTGAAGCAACTGCTCTATGGGACGCTGCTGCCCGGCCCGGATATCGGACGACGCTGCGCGGACGTGATGCGCGCGATCGCCGGACGCGGGTTCGAGGTTGGCATCCACACCTGGGATCACGTCAACTGGCAGGATCACGTGCAGGATCGGGACGAGGCCTGGACGCGCCATGAAATGCAGCGCGCCGTCGAACGCTTCGTCGAGATATTTGGTATTTCCCCACGCACCCACGGGGCAGCGGGCTGGCAGATGAACGCGCATGCTTATCGGCTGGAAGCGGAACTCGGCTTCGACTACTGCTCCGACACCCGCGGCAGCGCACCCTTCCTGCCGGTGTGCGACGGTGTGGTCGTAGCGTGTCCTCAGTTGCCCACAACGCTGCCGACGCTCGACGAACTGATCGGTTTCGACGGTATGGAACCGGACGCGGTTGCGGACCATCTGCTGCAGTTGACGAGTTCGGCCCCGGCCGACCATGTCTACACTCTGCACGCCGAACTCGAAGGGATGAAGCTAGCTCCGATCTTCGAGCGGCTGCTGGTCAGCTGGAAACGCCAGGGATATGCCCTCACGTCGACGCGGGACTACTTCGCGACGTTCGATGTTTCACGACTGCCGCGGCACGCGGTCAGCTCAGGCGATGTTCCCGGACGTTCGGGCACGCTGGCGGTGCAGGGCGCGGCAGTTCCGGTGTGAAGGTCATCAATCCTTCGCACGCTTGCGGCAAGGTTTCGTTTCTCCCGAAAATAATAGCTGCACCCTCACCCTAGGAGGCTCCTCACAAATGCTCGACAAACCGCTTCCCGATTTCGCGCTCGCTTCCACCGGCGGCAAAACCTTCACGAATGCCGCGCAGAAAGGCGCGCCCTTCGTCCTCTACTTTTACCCCAAGGACAACACGCCGGGTTGCACGACCGAAGGCCAGCAGTTTCGCGATCTGTACCCGCAGTTTCGCAAGCTCGGCTGCTCCATCTTCGGCATCTCCCGCGACAGCATGAAGTCCCACGAGAACTTCAAGGCAAAGATGGAATTTCCCTTCAACCTCCTTTCGGACGAGGACGAAACGGCGTGCACGCTCCTCGGCGTGATCAAGATGAAGAACATGTACGGCAAGCAGGTCCGCGGCATTGAGCGCAGCACCTTCGTGGTGGATGCGCAGGGTGTGCTTCGCAGGGAGTGGCGCGGCGTCAAGGTGCCCGGCCACGCGCAGGAGGTGCTCGATTTCGTGAAGACCCTGAGCTAGAGGCGCGCGATGACGAAACAGAAATCCCTGCCAGTCGTGGCCCGTCTGCGAGCCAGCGCCAAGCTGTTCGTGCTCGACACGAACGTGCTCATGCACGATCCCACCAGCCTGTTCCGCTTCGAGGAGCACGATATCTATGTGCCGATGGCGACGCTGGAGGAACTCGACAACAACAAGCGCGGGATGTCGGAAGTGTCGCGCAATGCACGCCAGGCAAGCCGCTTTCTCGACGAGATCGTGACCCAAACGGAGGCCACCATCGATGAGGGCATTCCGCTGGAGTCCCACGGAACCAGGCAGGCGACGGGCCGGCTCTTCCTCCAGACCGAAGCCATCAACAGTGAGCTGCCGGCGCGGCTCGCGAGCGGCAAGGCGGACAACCAGATTCTTGGAGTGGTGAATCATTTGCAGGAGAGCTTCGCGCGCAGGCAGGTGATCCTGGTCTCAAAGGACATCAACATGCGTATCAAGGCCCGCGCCCTGGGCCTCGCCGCCGAGGACTATTTCAGCGACAAGGTGCTGGAGGACACGGATCTTCTGTACACGGGCGTGCGCGAGCTGCCGGAAGATTTCTGGGACAAGCACGGCAAGGAGATGGAGTCCTGGCAGCAGTCCGGCAACACGTTCTACCGAGTGCGCGGACCGCTGTGCTCGCAATTCCTGGTCAACGAATTCGTCTACCTGGAAAGCGAGCAACCCTTCTACGCGATCGTGAAGGAACTCGCGGGCAAGACCGCGATCCTGCAGACTCTCAAGGAATACGGGCACCAGCGGCACAGCGTGTGGGGTATCACGGCCCGCAACCGCGAGCAGAATTTCGCCCTCAACCTGCTCATGAATCCCGAGGTGGATTTCGTGACCCTGGTCGGGCAGGCCGGCACCGGGAAGACCCTTCTCACCCTCGCGGCCGGACTTGCCCAGACCCTCGAGCTCAAGATCTATTCGGAGATCATCATGACCCGGGTCACGGTTCCCGTCGGCGAGGACATCGGCTTCCTGCCCGGGACCGAAGAAGAGAAAATGACGCCGTGGATGGGCGCGCTGGAGGATAACCTCGATGTGCTCAACAAGACGGACGACGACGCCGGCGAATGGGGTCGTGCGGCAACTCGCGACCTGATTCGCTCGCGCATCAAGGTGAAGTCACTCAACTTCATGCGCGGTCGCACCTTCATCAACAAGTTTCTCATCATCGACGAATGCCAGAACCTCACACCGAAGCAGATGAAGACTCTGATCACGCGCGCCGGACCCGGCACCAAGGTGGTGTGTCTCGGCAACATCTCGCAGATCGACACACCCTACTTGACCGAAGGAAGCTCGGGCCTCACCTACGTGGTGGATCGCTTCAAGGGCTGGATGCACAGCGGGCATGTCACGCTGCAGCGGGGCGAGCGTTCGCGCCTCGCGGATCATGCGGCTGAAATTCTCTGAGCGGCGAATCGTTCGCCACGCGGAACGCGAAGCACCGAATTCCACGTCGCAGAACGCTGAACGGCAATTGACCGATTTCAGCGCGCTCGCTTACATTGTCACGCGCCGCCCTCAGCGGAGGGGCCTTCCAGGAAAAGCATGGATATCAAACTCTCGTTTTCTTCACGTCCGACGACATACCCGAGTGGCATTGCCCCCACTCTGAAATCATGGATGCTCGCGTTGGCTGTCGTGGCCAGCCTGGCTGGATGTGACAAGGGCGACTCGCAACCGCCCACGGCGGCGGCTCCAGCCAGTCCGCCGCCCGCACCCACTGTAACGCCGTCACAGACGAAGCCCGACGCCACGTCGATCACACCCGTGCGCGCTGCGGTGACGAGTTCCCAGAAGCAGCAGTTCAGTGCGACGATAGCCGGACGCGCCGACGCAACCGTCACTTGGGAAGTGGACGGCGTTCCCGGGGGCAATACGATGGTGGGAACGATCAACGCGAGCGGTCTCTACACGCCTCCCGGCGCTGGCGGCGCGCACACGATCACAGCGCGCGCAACGGACGGCGCGGCAGTCGCGTCCGCATCGGTAGCCGTCACCGATCTGGGCGGCATCTACACGGGTCGTTACGACTCGCAGCGCACCGGACAGAACCGGAAGGAATATGCGCTCACGCCCGCGACGCTGAACGTGTCGACGTTCGGGAAACTGTTCTCGTGCCCCGTCGATGGCGAGGTGTACGCGCAACCGCTGTACGCCACGAATCTTCCCATGCCCGATGGCATCCGCAACGTCGTCGTCGTTGCCACCCAGAACAACAGCGTGTATGCGTTCGATGCCGACCGCAGCCCCTGCCATCTGTACTGGCACAAGAACTATCTGCAGAAGGAGCGCTTCCTCAATATCCTGCCCGGTGGCGTTGCAACCGCCGACCCAAAGGAGACGATCAGCCAGAGCGACTACAGGGCTGGAATCGGCATCACCGGCACACCAGTCATCGATCCCGCGACTAACACCGTCTACTTCGTGACGAAGACGCGGGAGAGGAACAGTCTCCTCGAGCGCGTCTACGACAACGTGATGCGCACGCAGGACCGGCGCCGGCATCAACTGAGGCTGCATGCGTTGAGCCTCATCGATGGTTCGCAGAAGTTCAACGGCCCGGCGGAGATGACCGCTGCGCTCACGGTTGCGGGAAAGGGGGAAAACGAGTCGACCTGCCCGAGCCCGGACGGACGCGTGTCCTTCTGCCCGAAGCGCGAGAACCAGCGGTCCCCTCTGTTGCTCGTCGACGGAAAGGTCTACGTCCCGTATTCGATGCAGGGCGATGCCGGCGCCGCTCACGGTTGGATGATCGGTTACAACGCCGCCAATCTCGCAGAGGTTCCCATTGTCTACAACGTCACCCCGAACGGTCGTGGCGGCGGATTCTGGTGGGCGGCCGCGGACACGGGCGGCTACCTCTACGGGGTCAGCGGAAACGGCACGTTCGACGAGAAAGCCCCGCGCACCGATTTTGGCAACAGCTTCGTCAAGCTGAAGGCGGCAGGCGAAGCTTTGACTGTCGTGGACTTTTTCACGCCGTTTAATCAGGACGACCTCAATCCTCCCGATCTCGATCTGGGATCCGGCGGACCGTTGGTGCTGCCCGACTCCGTCGGCTCCAGCGCGCATCCGCACCTGATCGTCGGCGGAGACAAATCGGGCCAGCTTTACCTCGTCGACCGTGACAACATGGGCGGCTATTGCGCCGGATGCACGAGCAACACCAACATCGTTCAGCAGTTGGATGTCAGCGTCGAGCCGCCCTGCATCGTCTGCGGAATCTTCACCACGCCGGCGGTGTGGGAAGGGCGTCTGTACGTGCATGCGATACGGGATGCGTTGAAGGCCTACTCGATCGTCAACGCGCGCATTTCCGAGAAACCCGTCTCCGTTTCCCCCCACGTATTTGCTTTCCCCGGGGCGATGCCGGTCGTTTCGTCCCAGGGTGCGACCAACGGGATCGTCTGGGTGATCGATGCCTCCGGCCACGGTACGAAGACGCCCACGTTCTTTCACGACATGAAGCCCACCCCCTGGCCCCCCGGCGAGAGCGGACCCGCGGTGCTGCACGCCTACGACGCGCTGAATCTGGAAAAGGAACTCTGGAACAGCAGTCAAGGCGAAAACAAGCGCGACCAGGCGGGCCACGCCATCAAGTTCTCGGTACCAACCATAGCAAACGGCAAGGCGTACGTGGGCACGCAGACCGAGCTGACCGTTTACGGATTGCTGCCGGAGTAGCCCTGCAACAGGATCGATCCATGGCACCCGCCGCGCTGCCAGACCTTCTCAAGCTGATCACCTGCGGGGTTTACGTGGTGGGTGTCGCGCACGGTGAAAGGCGGAACGCGTTCACCGCTGCGTGGGTCATGCAGGTTTCGTATTCGCCGGCTCTGGTCGCGCTCAGCATCAATCCTGACTACGCTTCCTATCCACTGCTCCTCGCGGGACGTGCATTCACGCTCAACGTTCTGCGACGCGGACAGCTCGACCTTGCGCGACACTTCGGCACCGGATCGACCGTGGACAAGCTTGCGGGCATTTCGTGGCAACCGGGCCTCGGCGGCGCGCCGATCCTTGCGGATGCGCTCGCGCACCTGGAGTGCCGGCTCTGCGAGAACATTCGGACAGGAGATCACGAGGTGGTCATCGGCGAAGTGGTCGGAGGGATGATCGCGACCATGGATGCGAGGCCGATGACTTACGCAGAAACCGGCGACCTCGACGGGAGCCGCATGCTGTATTCCCCGCCGCAATAGTGCGCCCCTGTAGACTGCGCGACGCTTTGATCATGAGATCTTTGGAACCTTCTAACTTGACCGCCGAGGTCGTCGATATCACCACCCTCGATGTCGATGCCATCGTGAACGCGGCGAACGAGCATCTCGCCCCGGGGGGCGGCGTATGTGGCGCCATCCACCGCGTTGCCGGTCCCGAGCTTGCCGCTGCCTGCGCGACACTTGGACACTGCCCAACCGGTGAGGTGCGACTCACACCCGGTTTCCGCTTGCCCGCAAGATTCGTCATCCACGCGGTCGGTCCCGTGTGGCGCGGCGGTGGCGCGGGCGAGCCCGAGCTGCTAGCGTCGGTCTATCGGTCTTCGCTGCAACTCGCTGCGGAGCACGGACTGAAGAGCGTGGCTTTTCCGGCGATCAGCACTGGAATATTCGGCTACCCTCTCGATGCCGCGACGGAAGTCGCGGTGAAGACCGTACGCGAGGCCGTGGCTGCGGATACGACCGTCGAGCGTGTCGTCTTCGCGTGCTTCAGCGCGGAAGTGCTTGCTGTTTACCGGAGAATCGGCGTCAGCGGCTGAACCAGCCGCCTGAGCATCCATCGCTCGGCCTTGCAGACGGGGCGATGATGAAGGCAGCGCCTCGCGCGACGGCGAAGCGCCACGACTCCGCTCCGGGGCCATGCGCCATGCCGCGAAGGCATTTGGATAGTACTCCGGCGCGGTTCGAGCAAGGCTGAGCACACATTGGAAGTGGTTACGGTCAAGGCGTGTGTGGATCCCCAGACGTGCGGATCTTTACCGCTTGCCCTTTGCCGGCGGCGCCTGCCAACCCAACTGGCCGGAAATCGCCGAAGCGGTTTGCTGAAGCAGCACGGCCAGTTCGCGCAGCCGTTTCATCGGCATGTAGGGCACGGTGCTGGACACGCTGACAGCGGCAATGATGCGGTGATCCGCGTCACGGACGGGGGCGGCAGCGCAACGGATGGAGAGTTCGTTCTCTTCCAGGTCGAATGCGTATTCGTCCCGGGCGTAACGCCGCATGCCGTCCCGGAACTCCTCCCATTTCAGGACCGTCGCCGGAATCGGCGAGGATCTTCAGGGCCGCGCCGGTTCCGATTTCGTAGCACCGCTTCCATTCCTCCTCGGGCGAATTGAGCAGCAGCGCCTTGCCCATGGCGGTCGTCGCAATCCGCATGCGGCTGCCTATGCGCGAGCGCATCTCCAGACCTTTCGTTCCGGAGACCTTGTCCAGGTAGAGCACGTGATCCCCCTCGCGCACACCGAGATGAATCGTGTCTCCGGTCGCCTGCGCCAGTTCCTCCAGGAAGGGTCGCGCAATCTGGGCAAGGGAGATTTCGTCCCGTGCGCGAAAGCCGAATTCTATGAGCTTCGGACCCAGGAAATAACCGAGCTTCTCCGACCGTCGCAGATAGCCCTCCTGGGTAAGGCAGACGGCAAGTCGGTGCGTGGTGCTTCGGGTAGTCCCGATCAGGCGGCCTATTTCCTTCACGTCCCGGGCGCCGCAGGCGACCGCATCCACCACGGCGAGGCCGCGCAGCAGGGTTTGCGTACCGGTCGGCGCCTCGACCGATCCTGCCGGCGTGGAGGCGACGGTTCGCTTCCGTCGATCCGCGGCCGGCCTGCCCTGCGTCTTGGCCGTGCTCTTGTTGCGCTTCGCTGTGCTCATTCCGAAATCCATTCTATCGAACTGCAGCGTGTGGATTCCACCACCGGAATTCACATATTGCGTCGCAGTCCGACAAGGCCTTGCGAGATCAGTTTCCCGAATCTCATATGTTGGGATTGTAGACCATATATTGACACGCATTTGATCTTTGCATAGATTGCCGCCCAGAAGAGAGGAGGCGGCGAAGCATGCAGTTCACGCGGTTTGATCGCACGCTGCAGTCCAAAGTCGGCGCATCGCGGTTCGGTACGCTGGGCGTCGGCACCGTTCGCGGCGATAAGCATGCGTGAAATGCGCGTCGCGTTCACGCGTGACGCGGTGGAGTATTTCCATCTCCCGGGGCGGGAAGGGGTCGAGCTGAGTGTGTGGCATGACCTCGCCCAATCACTGCCTTTGCAGTTTCACGACTGGATCGAGCTTCGCCTCGTTCTCGCCGGTTCCGCGAACATCTCGGTAGGCAAATCGCGGTCGGCAGTCAGCACGGATTCAATGCTCCTGATCCACCCCAACGCGCTGTGTGGGACTGAGCTCCGGCGCAGCGAACACGTTTCCCTTCTCTGTGTGTCCATCGATCCCGACCTGCTGCGCAGGTTGCTGAACGGCTCACGCCGCGGGAGCGTACCGGTAGGAAACAGTCGTGCGGTCTTCGTCGACCCTGACGTCCGCGCGCTCGTACTCGCGTTGCAGCGCGCCATGACCGAGGGCGCGTCATCATCGGAAGGTGTCACCCTGCTTCACCAGCTGGTCGCCGCGATGAGCGGCCGCGACTGGTTCGACTTCCCGCTCATGCCGCGCGCTGACGATGCGCCTCCGCTTTCGATCCAGCGTGCCATGGTGTTTCTGACGCAGCGCTATGCGCAGGAAATCTCTCTCTCCGAGCTTGCTGCGGTAGCGGGGCTCAGCAAGTTTCACTTTCTCCGATTGTTCTCCGCACACGTGGGGGTGACGCCGCACCGCTACCATCTGCTGTTGCGCGTTGCCCGCGCGCGGGCAATGCTGCGGTGCGGCGCCGAGATCGCCCATGTGGCCCTCGCCACCGGATTCTGCGACCAGAGCCACTTGACCCGATGTTTCCATTCGGTGGTCGGCGTATCTCCGCGGCGGTTTCAATGGTGCAGGCCGGCGCGGGCGCCAGCCGCGCAGCGCAATTTCATCCAAGACGCAGATTCTTCGACTACGAAGAATGCTCGTTTGGGACTAAGATCAGAATTCCCAACGAGCCCCGAAGCGGCGTAGCAGCAGCCCCCAAACGCTGGAGTCTTCGCGACATGGACCAAGACACACTGAAAAAGCTGTTCCCGCGGGAAGGCGAGATACCGCCCGAGCACCGACTCGCCAAGCCGATTCACCAGCGCGCGAACCTGATCAATGGCGAGCTCGTAACCTGGAGCGGCCAGTGCAAGACGGTTCTCTCCCCGGTCTGCGTGCGGATCTCCGACGACGAGCTGAAGCAGGTGGAGATCGGAAGCTATCCGGTCATGGGCGAGGCCGAAAGCGATGCAGCGCTTGATGCCGCGGTTGCCGCTTACGACAACGGTCGCGGTGAATGGCCCACGATGCGGGTGGCGAAGCGGATCGAGTGCATGGAGGACTTCGTCAAGCAGATGGTGGCGGTGCGTCAGGAAGTCTCGCGCCTCATCATGTGGGAGATCGGCAAAAGCCTCGCGGATTCGGAGAAGGAGTTCGATCGCACCGTCGACTACATCAAGCAGACGATCACCGCCCTGAAGGATCTCGACAACGACAACTCGCGCTTCCTCGTTGTCGAAGGCACGATCGGCCAGATCCGCCGCGCTCCCCTCGGCGTTGTGCTGTGCATGGGTCCATACAACTACCCGCTGAACGAGACCTTTGCCACGCTCATCCCGGCGATGCTGATGGGGAACACCATCGTATTCAAGCCTCCTCAGTACGGCACGCTGCTGTTTACGCCGTTGCTCGAGGCCTTCCGCAGCGCGTTTCCGAAGGGCGTGATAAATACGGTGTACGCACCGGGGGAAGTGGTGGTGCCGCGCATGCTGGCTTCGGGCAAGGTCAACGTGCTGGCGCTCATCGGATCGAGCAGAGTCGCGGATTTCCTCAAGAAGCAGCATCCGAAGTCCCATCGACTCCGCGCGATACTCGGCCTCGATGCGAAGAACGCGGCGATCATCCTGCCGGACGCCGACATCGAGCTCACGGTCAAGGAATGCCTGCTTGGCACGCTGTCGTTCAACGGCCAGCGCTGCACGGCGCTGAAGATGCTGATTGTTCACCGCTCGATTGCGGACCGCTTTCTGGGCCGTTTCACCGAAGAGCTGGCCAAGCTCAAGATCGGCATGCCTTGGGAGAAGGGCGTCAACATCACGCCCCTGCCCGGGCTTCATCGCACGGCCTACATGATCGATGCGATCGAGGACGCGAAGGCCAAGGGCAGCCGCGTCGTCAACGAGGGCGGCGGCTCCTTCTGCATGACGCTCTTCTACCCAGCGGTGGTCTATCCGGTGAAGGAGGGCATGAAGCTCTATCGCGAAGAGCAGTTTGGCCCGATCATTCCGGTCATGGAGTTCGACGATGTCGAAACCGCGCTCGAGTATGTCATCACCTCCGACCACGGGCAGCAAGTGAGCATATTCGGCTCGGACCCCACGCAGATCGGTGCGCTCGTCGATCCGCTGGTGAATCAGGTGTGCCGCGTCAACCTCAATTCCCAATGTCAGCGCGGACCGGATGTGTTTCCTTTCGCCGGGCGCAAGGATTCGGCCGAAGGGACCCTGTCAGTCACCGATGCGTTGCGGTCGTTCTCGATTCGCTCCATGGTGGCGGCCAAGCAGACCGAGAGCAGTGAGAAGCTCCTCGATTCGATCGTGCTGGGACACAAATCGAAGTTCATCAATACCCGCTACATCTTCTAGACAGGCAAACCACCCAACGCCACCGGCGCAAATGGAGCGGAACCCATGAACGTACTCGAGATAATGCGCGTCGGCCCGGTGATCCCCGTGATCGTCATCGAAAAGCTGACCGACGCCGTTCCGCTCGCAAGGGCATTGGTGACAGGAGGCGTGCGCGTTCTCGAGGTCACCCTCCGCACCCCGGTCGGATTGGCGGCGGTCAAGGCGATCGCAAGCGAAGTCGAGGGAGCGATCGTTGGGGTCGGAACCATCACTCGCCCCGAGGATTTCGCGCAGTCCCTCGAAGCTGGCGCCAGGTTCGGCGTGAGCCCCGGACTGACACCGACACTGATCGAAACCGCACGAGCATCATCGCTGCCGCTGTTGCCGGGAGTCATGACCCCTTCGGATGTCATCGCTGCACGGGCGGCCGGATTCTCGGAACTCAAGCTCTTTCCCGCTCAACAGGCGGGCGGCATGGGCATGCTGAAGGCGCTCGGCGGTCCTTTTCCCGACGTGACGTTCTGCCC
The DNA here is from genome assembly GCA_963747225.1 of uncultured beta proteobacterium. Lineage (GTDB taxonomy): Bacteria > Pseudomonadota > Gammaproteobacteria > Burkholderiales > JAEUMW01 > JAEUMW01. Next base: position 204,201 of record CAVVES010000001.1, read on the forward strand.
CACGGGTGGTGTCACCGCGGCGACAGCCCCGGATTTTCTCGCGCTTCCGAATGTGGCATGCGTCGGCGGCTCGTGGCTGACGCCGAACGACGCGATCGCGGCGGGCGACTGGCAGCGGATCACGGCGCTCGCGCGCGAGGCTGCGAGCCTCCGTCCGCGCGGTAGTTGATTTCCTTTTGCAGGCAACTAACCCATGAAGAATATCGTCCTGTTGCGCCATGGCGAATCGGTCTGGAACGAGGAGAACCGTTTTACCGGTTGGACCGATGTCGGCTTGACGGAGAAGGGCTTGGAAGAAGCCAGGTCCGCGGGTGAGCTGTTGAAGCGCGAGGGTTTCGAGTTCGACGTTGCGTTCACGTCCGTACTGAAGCGCGCGATCAAGACGCTCTGGACGGTGCAGGAAGAACTGAACCGCATGTGGATTCCGGTCCACCATTCGTGGCGTCTGAACGAGCGTCACTACGGCGCACTGCAGGGTCTCAATAAGGCCGAAACCGCGGCCAAGTTCGGCGAGGCCCAAGTGAAGATCTGGCGCCGCGCCTACGCGACGCCCCCGCCGCCACTGCCGGAGGGAGACCCGCGCCTTGAGAGCAACGATCCGCGGTACGCAGATCTGCCGTCAGAAGCATTTCCGCGCACCGAGTGCCTCAAGGACACCGTATCCCGCTTTCTGCCCTATTGGCACGAGACCATCGCGCCCGCCGTTCGTTCCGGGCAGCGCGTGATCATCGCGGCCCACGGCAACAGCCTGCGCGCGCTGATCAAGTACCTGGACAACGTCTCGGACGACGACATCGTCGAGCTCAACGTTCCGACCGGACAGCCGTTGGTCTACGAACTCACCGATGATCTCGTTCCTGTCCGGCATTACTACCTCGCGGGCGACGAAGCCATCAAGGCAGCCCTCGAGGCCGTGGCAAACCAGGGCAAAGCCAAACCCGGGTAGTCTGCCGCGATCGGCGATAAGCACAAGAAAGAACAATGAGGAGGGAAACACAAGATGGTCGAAAGACCCGGATCAGGGATGCATTTGGCACTCCTGCTCGTCGTCACCACGATGGCGGCGACTGCCATGGCGACTGATCTCATCGTATCGACGAACGACGCGAAGTACGTGCGCGTCGCGGGGCGCGATACGTTCCCGCCGAATCCCGGTCCCGACACGCTGAACGTCATCGATGCGTCTGTAAATCCTCCGCGCGTTGTCGCAACCGTTGAGATTGCCACCTCGATCGCGGGACCGCCTCAGGCCGTCGCGATCACGCCTGATGGAAAGCTCGCCGTCGTGTCGGCGACCAACCACTACGACTACGACAAGAAGGAAATCCTTCTCGACACGTTTCTTCAGGTCGTCGATCTCGAAGCCAATCCTCCGCGGGTCACCGATCAGGTCGACGTGCGCCACCATCCGCAGGGTCTCGCCATCAACCGCGAGGGCAATCTTCTCCTCGCGGCGACGGTCGGCGGTACGGTGGCGGTTCTGAAGATTGAGGGCAAGCAGCTCAAGCTCATCGATGAAGTGAAGATCGGTGACCGTCGGCTGGCGGGGGTTTCGTTCACCCATGATGGTAAGGCGGCGCTCGCTGCGCTGCGCGATGAACAGGGCATCGTGGTCCTCGACGTTGCCGGCCACAAGGTGAGCACGACGCGCGAGTGCGTGTCGACCGGCGTTGCGCCTTACGCAATTGATATATCGAGCGATGGCTGCTGGGCCGTCGTGTGCAACGCCGGTCTCGCCGGTCTGGCGAATCCCGGAAAGATTTGCGGCGATGCGGACACGTGCACGTTGATCGACGTGTCGAAACGCCCGTTCCGTGCAGTCCAGCACCTGACCGTGCCGTCGATCCCCGAGGGTGTCGCAATTTCCCCCGACGGAAAGTGGATCGCGGTGCAAGCGATGGACGGATCGAACTTCCCCCCGGACAACCCGGGATACCATGCGCGCGGCCGGGTGCTGTTGTTCGAGATCCGCAACGGACAGGCGGTGCCCGTTGCCGATCTTCCGAGTGGAGTGGCGGCACAGGGAATCGTGTTCAGCGCGGACAGTCGCCACGTGCTGGCGCAGTTCAACGTGGAAAAGCAGATCGCCGTCTTCGCGGTGAACGACGGAAAGATGACCGATACCGGGCAGCGCATTCAGGTGCCCGGAGGTCCCGTGTCAATACGGTCGATGCCGCGCTAGCTGCGTAGGAATGGAAAACACCATGGACAAGACCAAGCCAGTTCTTCTTTCGGTTGCCCACCTGCCGGATTTCCTCACCGACCGGCTGCGTGCAACGTTCACTTACTACGACCGCATCCACGAATCGGATCCGAAGGCATTCGAGGCCCTCGCGCCGACGGTGAGAGGCATCGCATCGAGCGGCGAGGGTCGCGTGAGCCGCGCGTTGCTCGAGCGCCTGCCTGCCTTGGAAATCATCTCGGTGTTCGGCGTCGGTTACGACGGCGTCGACGTTCCCGCCACGCGCGAGCGCAAGGTCATCGTCACGAACACTCCCGACGTCCTGACCGACGACGTTGCGGATCTCGCCATCGGATTGATGATCGCCGCCAGCCGGCAGATACCCGGCGCCGATCGCTACGTGCGCGCCGGACAATGGTCGAAGGGGCTGTATCGCCTGACACGCAAGGTCAGCGGCGCCCGGCTGGGGATTTTTGGGCTGGGCCGGATCGGCAGCGCCATCGCGGCTCGCGCAGCGGCGTTCGGAATGCAGATCGCGTACACCGACCCAAGCAAGAAGCCAGTCGATTACACCTACTACGATTCAGCAGTCGCACTCGCGAAGAACGTCGACTTCTTCGTCGTCGCGGCTTACGGGGGACCGGCCACAAAAGGAGTGATCAACGCGGAAATCCTGTCCGCACTGGGTAAGGAAGGCATCCTGATCAACATCGCACGCGGATCCGTCGTCGACGAAAAAGCGCTCGTGGCAGCCCTCAAGTCCGGCCAGCTCGGCGGGGCCGCCCTGGACGTATTCGTCGACGAGCCCAATGTTCCGCCGGAACTGCTCACCATGGACAACGTCGTGTTGACGCCACACATGGCGAGCGGCACGTGGCAGACGCGCAAGGCGATGGCGGATGTGGCCTTCGCCAATCTCGAAGCGCACTTTGCGGGCAAACCCGTAATCACGCCGATACCGGGTTGAGGCGGGACGGGACCATTTCTTGGCCGTCTCTTGAGACAAAAACATTGACCCAACCGAGGATGCGATGCGTACGAACAATCTTGCGAGAACCCTGCTTCCGCTAAGTTTGACCTGGGTGGTGTTGACGGGCGTGTCCGCCACGGTGGCTGCTGCCGACATCAAGGAGCGCACCATCAAATTCCCGATCGTCAACAACATCGATCATCCGCAGGGGATCGGTGCCAAGAAGTTCGCGGAGTTGGTCGAGCAGAAAAGCGGCGGCAAAATGAAGGTCAAGGTGCATCCCGGCGGTGTCCTCGGCGGCGAGGTACAGGTCGCCTCGGCGATGCAGGGCGGTACGGTCGAAGCTTCGATGATGGCGCCTGCGCAGCTGGTGGGAATGATCAAGGAGTTCGTCATTCTCGATTTTCCCTTCTCCTTCGCCAACGAGAAAGAAGCCGACTACGTGCTCGATGGTCCCGTGGGCAAGAAGCTGATCGATATGCTGCCTGCCAAGAATCTCATCGGGCTCGCGTACATGGACCAGGGCTTTCGCAGCATCACCAACAGCAAGCGCCCCATCAACAAGCTCGAAGATATCCAGGGGCTCAAGATCCGCACCATCCAGAATCCGCTATACGTCGACATGCTGAACACCCTCGGGGCCAATGCGGTGCCGATGGCTTTTCCCGAGCTTTATTCCGCGCTCGAAACGAAAACCGTCGATGGTCAGGAGAATCCCTACGCGACGGTCGAGGCCTCGAAGTTCTACGAGGTGCAGAAGTACTTCAGCAACACGCGCCACATCTACAACCCGCAGCTGATCATGGTGAGCAAGAAGTTCTGGGACAAGCTTTCCCCTGACGAGAAGAAGATTCTTCAGGACGCGGCGAACGAGGCACGCGACTATCAGCGCAAGGTTGCACGCGAAATGACCCAGAAGTCACGCGACTTTCTGATTAAGCAGGGCATGCAGATCAACGATATCGCACCGCAGGAAATTGCGCGTATGCGCGAAAAGGTGAAGCCGGTCACCGAGAAATATTCGGCCCAGGCCGGTGAAGCGCTCGTCAAGGAGTTCAACGCGGAACTCGAAAAAGCACGCAGTGCCAAGTGATTTCCTCCGGCAGGAGGGTAATAATTGGAGTGCGCAGCGCAACGCTGCTACCGAGGAGGAACAAACGATGAAGAGTCTGATCACATTGATATCGTGCGCAGCACTCGCGGGCACGGTGTTTGTGACCCCTGCAACAGCCCAGGTCAAGGAGCGCACGCTCAAGGTCGGCATCGGACTCAATGATGACCATCCACAGGGGCTTTCGATCAAGCGCTTCGGCGAGATCGTCAGCCAGAAGACGGGCGGCAAGATCAAGGTGAAGCTCTTCGCCGGAGGAGCGCTCGGCAACGACGCCACGATGATTTCCGCGCTGCGCGGCGGAACCCAGGAGATGACGGTTCCGGACAGCTCGACGCTGGTGAGCCTGGTCAAGGACATGGGCCTTCTCAACCTGCCGTTCACGTTCAATACCGAACAGGAAGCCGATGCGCTGCTGGACGGGCCCTTCGGCACCAAGCTGCTGGCCGGCCTTCCGGCGAAGAATCTCATCGGGCTTGCGTTCTGGGAAAACGGATTCCGGCAGGTGACCAACAGCAAGCGGCCGATCAATGCGGCTGCCGATCTAGCCGGTCTCAAGATACGCGTGATCCAGAATTCGCTCTTCGTCGATACGTTCGCGGCGTTCGGTTCCAATCCGCTGCCGATGCCGTTCCCCGAGGTCTACACGGCACTGGAGCAAAAGGCCATCGACGGTCAGGAGAATCCGGTGGCAACCATCCTGAGCAGCAAGTTCTACGAGGTGCAGAAGAATCTCGCGCTGACGAAACACATCTACAGCGTATGGGTGCTGCTGCTTTCCAAGAAAACATGGGATTCGATGTCGCCCGAAGAGCAGAAGATCATTCAGGAGGCTGCGCGCGAGGCGACACTGTTCGAGCGCAAGACCATTCGCGACTTCGAAGCGAAGGCTCTCGGTGAAGTGAAGAAGAACGGCATGCAGGTGACGGAGCTCAACGCGACCGAGCAGGCGGCACTGCGCGCCAAGGTCAAGCCGGTGGTGGAGAAATACTCGAAGGAATTCGGCGAGGCGAGCGCGAAGGAAATGCTCGGCGAGCTCGAGAAGATTCGCGGCAAGGCAAAGTAGTCAAACAATAGCGCGACGCGGATGGGTAGCGGTGCGCTAGACGGAGGATTCTGAATGGCCGCGTTCGTTGAAGGTATTTTTCATTTATTGAAGGGATTGATTGCGTTGTGTCTGGCGGTGATGGTGGTGCTGGTGTTTGGCAACGTGGTGCTGCGTTACGGGTTCAATCTGGGGATCACGGTCTCCGAGGAGCTCTCGCGGTGGTTATTCGTGTGGATGATCTTCCTCGGGGCGATCATTGCCATGCGCGAGCACGGGCACCTGGGGGTGGACTCGCTGGTCATTCGGCTGCCGCCGTGGGGCAAGAAGGCGTGTCTGGTGGTGAGCCAGCTGCTGATGCTGTATGCGACCTGGCTGCTCCTCGATGGCAGCTGGCAGCAGACGGTGATCAATCTGGACGTGCAGGCGCCGGTCTCCGGACTGTCGATGGGGATTGTCTATTTCGCGGGGGTGGTGTTCAGCATCGGGGCCGGATTGATCCTGCTCTATGACCTGTACCGGGTGCTCACCGGTCAGGTGCGCGACGAGGATCTGGTGATGGTGAAGGAGTCCGAGGAGCAGGAGGAGTTCGAGGAACTGCAGAAGGAGCTCGCGGAGCAGGCGCGCCACGAGCAGGAGCTGGCGGCAGCGAAGAAGCACGGATAGGGGAGAGGCGCGATGACCATTGCCGTGTTCGTCGGTTCGCTCCTGGGGGCGATGGCCCTGGGGATGCCGATCGCCTTTGCGCTGCTGTTGTGCGGGGTCGCCCTCATGGTGCACCTGGACCAGTTCGATGCGCAGATTCTCGCCCAGAACCTGATCAACGGGGCGGACAGCTTTCCGCTGATGGCGGTGCCGTTTTTCATGCTCGCCGGGGAGATCATGAACACCGGCGGGCCTGTCCAAGCGCATCGTCGACATCGCCATGGCCCTGGTGGGCCACATCAAGGGCGGGCTCGGTTACGTGGCGGTGGTGGCCGCGTGCATCCTGTCGGCCCTCTCGGGTTCGGCGGTCGCCGATGCGGCGGCGCTGTCGGCGCTGCTGGTGCCGATGATGGTCAAGGCCGGCCACAACAAGGCGACCTCGGGCGGGCTGATTGCCGCCGCCGGCATCATCGGGCCGGTGATTCCGCCCTCGATCGGCTTCGTCATCTTCGGGGTGGCGGCGAACCTGTCGATCACCAAGCTGTTTCTGGCCGGCATCGTCCCGGGCATCCTGATCGGGGGGGCCCTCGCCATTGCCTGGTGGTGGGTGGTGCGCAACGAATCGGTCACGCCCCCGCCGAAGGTTTCGCGCAGCGTAATGATCCGCACCTTCCGCGAAGGGTTCTGGGCCCTCTTGCTGCCGGGGATCATCATCTTCGGCCTGAAGCTCGGGGTGTTCACCCCGACCGAGGCGGCGGTGGTGGCGGCGGTGTACTCGCTCATCGTGGCGGTGTTCATCTACCGCGAGCTCAAGTTCTCGCAGCTCTATGCGGTGTTCGTCACCGCCGCCAAGACCACCGCGGTGGTGATGTTCCTGGTGGCGGCGGCGCTCGTGTCGGCGTGGCTGATCACCATCGCCGATCTGCCGGGCAAGGTGGTGGAGTTGCTCGAGCCGTTCATGGGCAACCAGACCCTGCTCATGTTCGCGATCATGATCCTGGTGGTGATCGTGGGCACGGCGATGGACATGACCCCGACCATCCTCATCCTCACCCCGGTGCTGATGCCGCTCGTGAAGGCGGCCGGCATCGATCCGATCTACTTCGGGGTGCTGTTCATCGTCAACAACTCGATTGGGCTGATCACGCCCCCGGTGGGCACCGTGCTCAACGTGGTGGCCGGGGTCTCGAAGATCAGCATGGAAGACCTGATGAAAGGCGTGTGGCCGTTCCTGCTCGCAGAACTGCTCATCCTCCTGCTCATGATCCTCTTCCCCCCACTCGTCATGGTCCCCGCCAAATGGTTCTACGGGTGAGAAAGACAGCGATGCGAGGCCGACCGATTTGAGAGGAGGTGCTGATGCCCGAGCAAAAAAAACTTCGTAGCCGGCTCTGGTTCGACGACGCGCACTATCCGGACATGACCGCTCTTTACCTCGAGCGGTATCTGAACTACGGGCTGACCCGCGAAGAGCTGCAATCGGGCCGTCCCATCATCGGTATCGCCCAGACCGGCAGCGACCTCGTTCCGTGCAATCGTCACCATCTCGATCTCGCGCAGCGCGTGAAGGCCGGCATCCGCGATGCGGGCGGTGTACCGATCGAATTTCCGGTGCACCCGCTGCAGGAAACCGGCAAGCGTCCGACCGCGGCGCTCGACCGCAACCTCGCCTATCTCGGGTTGGTGGAAGTCCTCTACGGTTACCCGCTGGATGGCGTCGTGCTGACCACCGGCTGTGACAAGACCACGCCGGCCTGCCTGATGGCCGCGGGGACCGTGAACATTCCCGCCATCGTGCTGTCTGGCGGCCCGATGCTGAACGGCTGGTTCCAGGGCAAGCGGGTGGGTTCGGGGGCCGTGATCTGGGAGGCGCGACAGCTTCTTGCCGCGGGTGAGATCGACTACGAAGAGTTCATGGACCGCGCCGCCGCTTCAGCGCCGAGCGCTGGCCACTGCAATACGATGGGTACCGCTCTCTCGATGAACAGCATCGCCGAAGCGCTCGGAATGTCGCTGCCCGGATGCGCCGCGATTCCCGGACCGATGCGCGAACGGGGACAGATGGCGTACGCCACGGGCAAGCGCATCGTCGAAATGGTGAACGAAGATCTGACTCCCGTGCAGATCCTGACGCGCAAGGCGTTCGAGAACGCGATCGTCGTCGCTTCGGCCATCGGCGCTTCCAGCAACGCCCCGCCGCACCTCATCGCGATCGCGCGACACGTCGGCGTGGAACTGAATATCGCGGACTGGCAGACGCTCGGACACGACATTCCGCTGCTCGTGAACTGCCAGCCCGCCGGAGCATATCTCGGCGAAGAATTCCATCGTGCGGGCGGTGTTCCCACCGTTGCGGCCGAGTTGATGCGGGTCGGGAAGCTTCGCGGCGACGCCCTGACCGTCACCGGACGGAGTGTCGCCGAGAATTATGCGGACGCCCCGCCCGCCAAACCCGACGGCGATGTGATCCGCACTTACGAAAGGCCGCTGATGGAGAAGGCGGGATTCCTCGTGCTTTCCGGCAACCTGTTCGAATCGGCGGTGATGAAGACCTCCGTGATCGACGCCGCATTCCGTGAGCGCTATCTCAACCGACCCGGCGACGAGAATGCGTTCGAGGGACGCTGCATCGTGTTCGAAGGCCCTGAGGATTACCACGAGCACATCGACGATCCCGCCCTCGACATCGATGAGAACTGCATTCTCTTCATCCGGAACTGCGGACCCGTCGGCTATCCCGGCTCGGCGGAGGTCGTGAATATGCGGCCGCCGACGACGTTGATCAAGCGCGGAATCAACGCCCTGCCCTGCATCGGCGACGGACGCCAGAGCGGAACCTCCGGCAGCCCATCGGTGCTGAACGTTTCGCCGGAAGCCGTCGTGGGTGGCGGCCTCGCTCTGCTGCAAACCGGCGATCGGGTGCGCTTCGATCTCAACAAGCGACGCGTGGACCTCATGGTGGATGCCGAGGAACTCGAGCGGCGTCGCAAAGAGTGGAAACCGCCCAAACTGCAGCACGGCACACCGTGGCAGGAAGTCTACCGCGGGCTGGTCGGGCAGCTTGGCACGGGCGGTTGCCTGGAGTCCGCCACGATGTACCTGGACGTGATCCGCACGCGGGGCAATCCGCGACATTCACACTGACCGCGCGCAAGAGCAAAAGGAGGTCTCCAGATGGGCGATTCCCAGACCGCTGACAAGACGTTCGACATCGTCGCTCTCGGCGAGCCGATGGTCGAGTTCAACCAGATGCCCAGCGATCCCCGGATGTATAAGCACGGCTTCGGCGGCGACACCTCCAATTTTGCGGTCTCTGCCAGTCGGCAAGGCGCGCGCGTCGCGTACATCACGAAACTCGGGAAGGACGCGTTCGGGGAATCTCTCCTCGCGTTGTGGCGAGAGGAAGGCGTGGACGCGAGCGGCGTGACGATCGATGAGACCGCCAACACCGGCGTTTATTTCGTGACCCATTCCGCAGCCGGCCATGCGTTCACCTATATGCGCGCGGGCTCCGCGGCGAGTCGCATGAAACGCGAGGACGTGCCCGTGCAGGTGATTGCGCGATCGCGTTTCCTGCACGTATCGGGTATCAGTCAGGCCATCAGTGAAAGCGCGTGCGACGCCGTCGCCTACGCCGTCGAGCGGGCCCGATCCCTCGGCGTCAAGGTGACCTACGATCCCAACCTTCGGCTCAAGCTCTGGGATTTGTCCCGCGCGAAACCGGCTATCATGGCCACCGCTGCCGCGAGCGATTATTTTCTGCCGAGCCTCGACGATGTGCGCACCTTGAGCGGACTCGATGATCCGGAGGCGATCCACGACTGGTGCCTCAAGCTCGGCGCGAAGACCGTCACGCTGAAAATCGGACCGAAGGGTGTGCTCACGGGTGACGGCACAAACCTGTGGCGGATTCCCGGTAATCCCGTGAACTGCGTGGACGCCACGGGCGCCGGCGACTGCTTCGACGGTGCGTTCGTCGCGCGGCTGGCCGCGGGGGATTCGATGCCCGACGCGGCGCGTTACGCCAACGCAGCCGCAGCGCTGACGACCACCGGATACACCGCCATCGAGCCGATCCCGCGGCCCGATGCCGTACGGGCGATGCTTGCCCGCGCGAGCTAGTTCGTGAATCCGGCAAGTCCGCGCGAATGCCGTTTCAACATTGCGTCGGAGCGGGTGACCATGCCACGGCGCGGCGTCTCGCGCTTGCCTGGGGTGTGCGGGCCCTGACCTCGCCCGAGGTGCACGACGTGACCGAGATGATCGAGCATGCCTGCCGCGCGGCGCAGACCGAGGGCTTTGCCAAGGCGGGGGAAACCGTGGTCATCGTGGCCGGCCTGCCCTTTGGCAGCACCGGCAACACCAATCTCATGCACATCGCGCGCATTGCCGGCTAGCGCGCCAGGATAGGAGGAGCAGGACGTGGCCAAGATCAGCGACATTCGCGGACGGGAGATTCTCGACTCGCGCGGCAATCCGACGGTGGAAGCGCAGGTGCGGCTCGATTCGGGCGTCACCGGCTGGGCGGCGGTGCCCTCGGGGGCGTCCACCGGCACGCGCGAGGCAATCGAGTTGCGCGATGGGGACGCCAAGCGCTACGGCGGCAAGGGCGTGCGCCGGGCGGTCGAGCACGTCAACGGCGAGATCGGCCAGAGCCTGCGCGGGCGCGAGGTGGACGACCAGCGCGCCCTCGATCAGGCCCTGATCGCCCTCGACGGCACGCCGACCAAGGCGCGCCTGGGGGCCAATGCGATCCTCGCGGTCTCGCTCGCCTGCGCCCACGCGGCGGCCAATGCAGCGGGCGTGCCGCTGTACCGGCACCTGTCCCGGCAAGCCCATCTGCTGCCGGTGCCGATGATGAACATCATCAACGGCGGGGCCCACGCCGACAACAGCGTGGACTTCCAGGAATTCATGATCCTGCCGGTGGGGGCGCCGTCCTTCAGCGAGGCGCTGCGCTACGGGACCGAGATCTTCCATGCCCTGAAGAAAGTGCTCGCCGGGCGCAAGCTCGCCACCGCGGTGGGCGACGAAGGCGGCTTTGCCCCCGACCTGCCCTCCAACGAAGCGGCGGTCGAGGTCATCCTGGAGGCGATCGCCCAGGCCGGATATCAAGCCGGCAAGGACATCTACATCGGGCTCGATGTGGCGAGCTCCGAGTTCTACAAAAACGGCCAGTACGTGCTCGAATCCGAAGGCAAGCAGTTCAGCTCGGCCGAGTTCGTCGACTACCTCGCCGGCTGGGTCGAGCGCTATCCCATCATCTCCATCGAAGACGGCCTCGCCGAAGGGGACTGGGACGGCTGGGCGCTGCTCACGAAGAGGCTCGGCAAGCGGGTGCAACTGGTGGGCGATGATCTCTTCGTCACCAACACCGCGATCCTGAAGGAGGGGATCGAGCGCGGCATCGCCAACTCGATCCTGATCAAGTTAAACCAGATCGGCACCCTGAGCGAAACCCTCGATGCCATCGCCATGGCCCAGCAGGCGGGCTACAGCGCGGTCGTCTCGCACCGTTCGGGCGAGACCGAGGATGTCACCATCGCCGATCTGGCGGTCGCCACCAGCGCCGGGCAGATCAAGACCGGGTCCCTGTGCCGCTCCGACCGCGTCGCCAAGTACAACCGCCTCCTCAGAATCGAGGACGAACTCGCCAACCAGGCTAAGTTCGCGGGACGCAGCACATTCACCGTTCTCAAAGACCGCTAGCTGCTGGAGCAAAAATGTCCGCCGCCCTCTTCGATCTTTCCGGTCACACGGCACTCGTCACGGGATCATCTCGCGGCCTCGGGTATGCTATCGCGGAGGGACTGGGGGCAGCGGGCGCAGCGGTGGTCCTCAACGGTTCCGATCCCGAGCGGCTTGCCGCCGCCGCCGCACCCCTCAGGGCCAAGGGGCTCACGGTGACGGAAGCCGCGTTCGACGTGACCGACGAGTCGGCGGTGATGCGCGCCTTCGAGAAACTGGATGCTGCAGGCGTTCTTGTCGACATACTGGTGAACAATGCTGGCATCCAGCTGCGCAAGCCGATCGTGGAGACCGCAGCGGCCGAATGGCAACGGGTGATCGACACCAATCTGACCAGCGCATTTCTCATCGGCCGCGAGGCGGCGCGGCGCATGATCGAGCGCGGAAAAGGCGGCAAGGTCATCAACATCGGTTCTCTCATGAGCGAGGTGGCGCGCGCGACGCTCTGTGCGTACACCGCGGCGAAAGGTGGCATCAAGATGTTGACGCGGGCAATGGCAGCGGAATGGGCCGAGCACAACATCCAGGCGAACGCGATCGGGCCGGGCTACATGGCCACGGAAATGACGCGGCCGTTACGCGAGGACGCGGCGTTCGATGCGTGGCTGATGGCGCGCACGCCGGCGCGCCGCTGGGGCAAGCCGGAAGAATTGGTCGGCACCGCGATCTTTCTCGCCTCTTCCGCTTCGGGCTACGTCAACGGTCAGATCATCTACGTCGACGGCGGTATCCTGGCCGTCTTGTAGACCGCCGCCCTCTCCTTCCAGGCCCACATCGACACGGCCCAGCCTGCGGAAATTGCGCTGGTCAATGACTTGATACCGACGCGATAATACCTTTCCCTTCGCGCCACACGCGGACGCCTCGCAGTCCCGCGAGCGAATTTGAAAGACGCGTCCTTCGCGACGATATCTCGGAGTGCCGATGAACGATCCCTTCAAACAGCACGGCGCTTTCAGCTGGTGCGAGCTCATGACTCCAGATGTCGCGTCGGCGAAGCGCTTCTACGGCGAACTCTTCGGCTGGGAGATGCTGGACATGGCGATGGAGGACATGACCTACACCGTCCTCAAGGCGGGCGGCGGACCGGTCGGCGGCATCCTGCCGACGCCGAAGGCCGCAGCGGGAATGCCGCCCCATTGGGGTATCTACGTAACCGTCGAGGACGTCGACGCGACAGCCCTGCGGGCCGTCGCGCTTGGGGGGAAAATCTGCATGGGTCCCCAGGACATTCCCAATGTGGGCCGTTTCTGCGTGATTCAGGACCCCTCGGGCGCGGTGCTGCATGCGATCACCTACGCGGCACGGGACAAAGCTGGCTGAGCCAGGCGCATGGCCACCGGATGGATTCGCACTATTCGCGCCGTGCCGTGGCGCGAGGTGATCGCCGCCGCGCCGGCGGTCGTCGTCGGCGCAAAGAAGATCCTCGCGGGACTGCAGAAAAAGGAACAGGCCGAGCGTTCCGCTGGACGCACCAGCCCGGCGACACCGCCACCGGCCGATCCGGAATTGCGGAACCTTTATGAGCGCATCGCCGACATCGAGACGACACTGGTCGATTCGACACAAGTGCTCGACAATCTTGCGAACCAGAATGCTCAGCTCGTGATTGCTGTCGAAGCGCTGCGCCAACGCACCCGCAAGCTCGCATGGACCGGTACCGGACTCGTTGTGGCGGTGCTCGGCCTGCTGCTGTGGCTGTCTCTGCGGTAGTTCCGCGGTTAGAATCCTCGATCGACTCGACTGGAGCTTCCTATGGGTGTCAGGATTTTTGCGAGCGGCACGGTGTTCGCCCTCGCCCTCGTCGCGTGCAGTGATCTGCCGTTGTCCTCGAAATCGTCCGCGCCTCCGGGAAGCAAGCGATTTGAGTACAAGTGCGCCGACGGCACCAGGTTCGACGTGTTGATGTATCCGGCTGGAGATCAGGTAAAGCTGGAACTGGGCGGCGTCATGTACGAATTGAAACAGGTGCGCACCGCGTCGGGCGCGAAGTTCAGCGATGGCACGACGAGCTACTGGTCGAAGGGACGCGATGCGACGATCGAACGCGGCGGCAAGGTCATGCATCGGGACTGCGCCACGACATGAGTGGTTTGCTTTCGGGGACCGGGTTGCCGGGTTTGCGCTTTTGCGATGGGTTAACACTGTGGGGAGCAGCGAAAGTGAAGATGGGAGAAGGCGCGAGAAACGTCCTGGGGGGACCGCTCGAACTCTGCTGTGCATCACCGATGACGGGCTTCTTCCGCAACGGCCGGTGCGACACGGGACCGCAGGACGCGGGGCACCATATCGTGTGTGCGCGGATGACTGCGGAGTTCCTCGCGTTCTCGAAATCGAAGGGCAACGATCTCAGCACGCCGGTGCCGGAAGCCGAGTTCCCGGGCCTGCAGTCCGGCGACCAATGGTGCCTGTGCGCCATGCGGTGGAAAGAAGCGCTCGTCGCTGGCATGGCGCCCCCGGTCCTGCTTGCAGCCACCCACGAGGCAGCCCTCGATATCGTTTCTCTCGCCGATCTCAAGCGTCACGCGCTCGACCTTAATTGACGGACCGCCCGCATCCCCAACTGCTGAAGTACGTGACCCCTCGCACCCGCATGGCTCCGGCGGCCCTTTTCCTCGCGTTTGCGGCGCTCCTTCCGGCGGCGGGCGTTGCGGACGAGACGCCAACCGCGGCAAAGCCAATCGCCGTCAACTTGATTCCAGGGACGGCCGAGAACATTCGGGCGAAAATCCGTGAAGCCTACGGCGGGCTGTATTCGATCGTCGACGTAGCCGAAAACGATCCGGAGCTCGTGGCGCCCAAGCTTCTCACCTTGTCGCAGCACGTCTCCACGATTGACAAGCAGACGCCCGCCGGCGAGGCGACCGTGGTGTACCTCATCGCCGCGGATGGCACTGTGTTGTTGCCCCTCCTCATCGATGCGTCAGATGCTGCCGTGGGCGCGGCTCTCGTGGAATCCGCAGCGCGCAGCCGATACACTCCCGCGCGCTATCGGGGCGATCCCGTGGTTGCAATCGGCGGACAACAGCTTCGCGTGCGTCCGCAGGTTCCCGCAGCCGCGCCAACGCCATGAGCAATCAACCCTCCCCGCCGCACACCGACGACCGCCGCATCCGGTGCGCCTGGTGCACGGATGATGCGCTCTATGTCGACTACCACGACCAGGAATGGGGCGTTCCGATGCACGCTGAGCGCTCTTTGTTCGAGATGCTGATTCTGGAAGGCGCCCAGGCCGGGTTGTCGTGGCTCACGATCCTGAAAAAGCGCAAGGGCTATCGCACGGCGTTCTCCGGTTTCGATCCGGTGCGCATCGCGCGTTACGATGCGCGCAAGGTTGAGGCGTTGCTCGCCGATCCGGCAATCGTGCGCAATCGCCTCAAGGTCGAGGCAGCGATCGTTAACGCGCGCGCCTGCCTCGACCTCGCCGACCGTGGAGAGAGCCTCGACCAGTTCTTGTGGGGATTTGTCAGTGGCGAACCGCGGATCAATGCATGGCGCGATCTGTCCGAAGTTCCGGCGCGAACACCCGAGTCGGACGCGATGAGCAAGGCGCTGCGCCAGCGCGGATTCAAGTTCGTCGGTTCCACCATCTGCTATGCGCTCATGCAATCGGTAGGGATGGTGAACGACCATACACTCCAATGTTTCCGTCGCACGGAGCTGCTTGCCGCGCATTCCAACAAGCGCACCCGAGGGAGTCATGACGGCTAACCGCACAATCTGGCCGGTCCTTGTTCTGGTTTCCACCCTGCTCGCTTCCGGACTCGGCGGCTGCAGTTCGGCTCCTTCGGCGCCGGCGCTTACGAAGGCGCAGCAGGAGAAGATCGCCTTCGACCTCTCGATGCTCAACGACCGGGGCTTGCGGGGTCCGCGGAACGGACGGCGCGCGGTCAGCTATGAGTTCTGCATCCCGTCCGGGGAACGCTACACGAGGGAGGTGCAGCGCATCGACCCGACGGTGGAACTGATGCGCGGATCGCGCGGTCGCATCGGTTGCACGAAGGAAGAGACCCTCTGCGTGGGCAGCACGGGCCAGAAAGCCTATGGTGAAGTGCTGGCACGGCTCGCGGGCCTTGACTATGTACACCGAATTGTCGAAAGTACCTTCGAGTAACGAGGCGGCCCCCACGTGGGCTCGGGATCGAGGCAGGAAAACGGAGGACTGATGAAACCGAGCATCGTCGGCTGGTGCGCGCTTGCTGCCTTCTTTCTCACGGGTGCGGGCTGCGCGAACTTTCCGCCCGAACCCTTGAGCTGGCGCCCGCCGCCCTCCGCCGTCACGGGCACCGTTTTCTATCGGGAAGTGCAACCGCTGCCGGAGAACGCCTCGGTGCAGGTCAAGCTCGTGGAAGCGGCGCCGGAAGGCGGTCCAGGCGCGGTCGTGAGCGAGCAGACGATCACCTGCATCTGCAATCGCTTCTTCGACCCGCCGTGCAACGGTCCCGTGTTCTACCAGCTGCCCTTCGATCCAGCCAGGCTCGATCCGGCCCGCGAATACCTCGTGACGGCGCAGATACTCGAGGGCGACAAGACGATTTTCGCTTCGGACGCGCCGAACCGGGTGCTGACCGGCGGCCACCCTCAGAACACCCAGATTCTGGTTGCGAAGCAACCCTGATCCGCGTCCCGCGTCGGGGCACACCAAACCGTGCGGCAACGCGCGCTCCGGAGACTTTTCCCATGAATGCGCCCGCAGGACCCGCGAATCGGATGGATGTGGTCGCGCGCTTCCAGGAAGTGCGTGCACAGACGGAAAGTCTCTGTTCGCCCCTTGCGATCGACGACTACCAGATTCAGAGCGTCCTCGAAACGAGCCCGCCCAAGTGGCATCTCGCCCATGTCTCCTGGTTCTTCGAGACATTTCTCCTGAAGCCGTACGCGCCCCGCTACCGTTCGTTCCATCCGCGCTTCGAATACCTCTTCAATTCCTACTACGAGACAGTGGGCTCGTTCCATCCCCGGGCTCAGCGCGGCGTCCTTGCGCGGCCCACGGTGGAGGAGATCTATCGTTACCGCGCGCACGTCGACGAAGCGATGCTCACGCTCATGCATTCGGTGTCTTCGGAACGCTGGGACGACGTTGCGTCGCGCGTCATCCTCGGCTTGAACCACGAGCAGCAGCATCAGGAGCTTCTGCTGATGGATATCAAGCATAACTTCGCGGTGAATCCCCTGCGCCCCGTTTACCGGGAAAGACCCGCGACCGCGATGGTGTCGAAACCGATCGCGCCGTTGCGATGGATCGAGCGCGCCGGCGGCTTGGCCGAAATCGGTCATGCCGGAGAGAGCTTTGCATTCGACAGCGAAACGCCGCGTCACGACGTGCTGCTCCGCGATCACGCCCTCGCGTCGCGGCCAGTGACCAACGGCGAGTATCTCAAGTTCGTCGAAGCGGGCGCCTATGCTGACGCCCGTCACTGGCTGGCAGATGGCTGGACAACCGTGCAGGAAAAGCGTTGGCGCGCACCGCTCTACTGGGAAGAATGCGAGGGAGCCTGGTGGCAGATGACGCTCTCCGGCTTGCGCCCCCTCGATCTCGCCGAACCTGTCTGCCACGTGAGCTTCTACGAAGCCGACGCTTATGCCCGCTGGGCAGGCGAGCGCTTGCCTCTCGAGGAAGAGTTGGAAACGATGCTTGCCGGCCGGGCGGTGGAAGGAAACTTCGTCGACAGCGGCTCGCTGCATCCGCGCGCGGCGACCGGCACGGGCGACGGGCAGTGGTACGGCGACGTGTGGGAGTGGACGCGGTCGGCCTATTCTCCTTATCCTGGCTTCCGTCCGCTCGCCGGATCGCTTGGCGAATACAACGGCAAATTCATGGCCAACCAGATGGTGCTGCGCGGAGGTTGCTGTGCGACGCCGCGCTCACACGTGCGACCGAGTTACCGCAACTTCTTCTACCCGCACGATCGCTGGCCTTTCACCGGCGTGCGTCTCGCAGCAGATCGATAACGAATTTCACGCGCGCCGTTTCAAAACCTTGGTTATCGCGAGCAAATAGGCCAGACGCCTCACCGGCCGGGCTCGCGTTGTGGATACTGGGGCAGGTCGTCGAGAATGGCGAACCAGTCGGACTTCGACGCGGTGAAGATGTGCGCGGCGGGCCGTGCGGCGATCTTCGAATCGAGAGTACCGATGCGCAGGCGAATCACGCCGGGTCGCGAATCCAGCCTGCTCAGGATCGGCGATCCGCAGATTTTGCAGAATGCGCGCGTCTTGCCCGGTGACGATTCGTAGGCCGTGAGCGCATTCTCCCCGGCTGTAATCCTGAAGTTGTCGGCATTGACCGCGGCGTTCGCACCGAATGCCGTGCCCTGGGCCTTGCGGCATTGGGGGCAATGGCAGAATACGATCGGACCCAGCTCGCCGGACACTTCATACCGGATCGTTCCGCACAGACAGCTTCCGTGCAGCGTCTCGCCCTCGGCATTCCCGGCTTCGCTGCGTCTCTCGCTCATCGCCGTCCCCACGTGAAGATCGCGCTCGCCGCGTAGTTCCACACCGTGCCGACGAGCGCGCCCGCGATTCCCGCAAGCCACCACTTGTAATGCTCACTGAAGACGAAGTTCGCCACGCCGACGTTCGCGATCACGCCGATGCCGCAGACCGCATAGAATGAAAACAGGCCGGTGAGGAATCCGAGCCCTCGCCGTCGGCGATCGCGGTAGGTCAGCATATTGTTGAGCCAGTAGTTGCTGGTCATCGCAACAAAGGTGGCGAGGGTCTGCGCAATCCCGAAGTCGATCCCGGCGAGCTTGTGAGCGGCCCACAGGGTACCGAGGTGGACACCGACTCCACTCAATCCCACCAGGGAGAACATGATGAATCGCGCCGGCAGGATGTGGCCGAGGCGCTTGTCGACGATGAGCAGCAGGTACTCCCACATTACCGCCGAGTCGAGCTTGCTCTCTCCCGCAACGCGCTCCTGGAAGGTGAACGGCAGCTCGGCGAAGCGCAGAGGAATCGGCGACGAGGCGAACAGATCCAGCAGGATCTTGTAGCCCTCGCCGGAAAGGTTGCGCACCGCGCGCAGGAAAGCGTCGCGGCGTATCATGAAAAAGCCGCTCATGGGATCGGTGAGATTGGCGCTGACGACGAGGCGGGCGAGTCTCGTCGCGAATTGGCTCATGGCCACCCGGGACGAATGCAGGTCCCCCATCGAGCCGCCGGCGCAATAGCGGCTGCCTATCACGATATCGATGTCGCCCTCGCGCAGTCGCGCCAGCATCTTGGGCAGCAGACCCTCGTCATGCTGCAGATCTGCGTCGATCACCGCAATGTAGGGGGCGGACGTTGCGAGAATTCCCTCCACCACCGCGCGGGAGAGGCCACGCCGGCCGATCCGGTGCAGGCACCGCACGTTCGATTTCACCTGCGCCAATTCGCGCACGACGTCCGCCGTGCCGTCTGGGGAATCGTCGTCGACGAACACGATTTCCCAGGAGTGCCCCGCCAAAGCCCGCTCGAGCCTCGTCGTCAGTTCCGGGACATTCTCTTTCTCGTTAAAGGTGGGAGCGACGACGGACAGCTCAATCATCGATGGATTTTCGATTCGAGAGTAAGGGCGGCGTATTGGATACGGGCGGCACTACCGTACCGCTCTGCGCAGCCGATTATTACCTGAATCTGCCCATGGCGCGCAACTGGCGATCCTGCAGCCATCCAAGCATCAGCTGGGAGGCGATGGCGCCGCAGAGGGCGAGGAACATGTCCCATTGCGTGTCCCAGACGTTGCCCTGGGTGCCGAGGAACGCCTGCGCGCCCGTGTCCGACGCGATGGCGACCCACCACTCGAGTATCTCGTAGAACGCCGAGATCGCAAGCGCGATGCAGGCGCAGAGAAAGAACAGCATTTTTCCCGGCCGCAGAGGTGTTGTGCGCAGGAGGATCTCGCGGGCGATCATCGCAGGTACGAAGCCCTGCATCAGGTGTCCCAGCCGATCGTAGTGATTGCGGGCAAGACCGAAGCTGTCGCGTATCCAGTTGAAGAGCGGAACCTCGGCGTAGGTATAGTGACCGCCGACGAAGAGCACCAAAGCGTGCGCCCAGATGAGCACATAAAGCAGTGGAGTGAGCGGGAAGCGCCCCCAGGTTGCGAGCAGCACAACGGCGCCGACGATCGCGGGAGACACTTCCAGCCACCACACCCCGCGGTCCTTCGGACCGATCGCCGACCACACCAGCACGAGCAGAAACGTCACCACGAGAAAAGCCATCAACCTTGCCGGCTCGCGTGCTGGGCGCATGTCACCTCGCACCCGACGTGACTGCCAAGACTGCTTCTCTGCTCGATCCGATTCCCATCGATTCAGTGCACGTTAGCGCAAAATCTCCTGCACCATGAGCAGGACGGAGCGCTGCTCGGAACTCGCAACGTTGCGCTGACCAAGATTGCCGGACGACTCGATCGATCCCGTTTCGACCGTTCCGCCGATTTCCATCCACTCACCAAGCGGTGCGGAGACGACGGTGCTCATCGCCTGCACGTTGCCGCTGCCGGGATAGCGGCCCGGCTGCTCGCGCTGCGGGTTGATCTCAACCGTCGCCATGTCTCCGCTCACCCGGGGCAGCACCTGAAAGCCGGTGTTGAGGTCGCGAAACTGGCTTGACTGCACGATCCGTGTTCCATTGGGCGTCTGAATGATCTGTTGGGAGGGAACCGCCACGGACTGGCCGATGCGGATGAAGGCGACGTTGCCCTCGAGGACCTGGACGCGCTGGCTGTTCGCGTCCGACACGTTCACTTCGCGCGCGGAGATGCGGCCCCGCAGAGATGCGCTGCCACTCGAGCCCTGAACGACCAGGCCATCGCCGCGACCCCGTCCTCCCGGCACCGAAATCTCAGCGTTGCCGATGGCCGCGTGCCCCGACAGCTCCGCCTCGCGGCGCGCCGTCGCCAGATCCACGTCCTGCCGGGCGGTGATGAGGAGCTGCCGCGGCCTACCGTCGACCTGCTCGAGGATCTTGCTGATTTCCGCGAGGTTTGCGGGCGAGGTCCGAATGATGAGCTGGTTTTGCATGCCGTTGATGGAACCATCGCGATCGATGAAGGGTTGAAGGAGGGGAATGACCTGGTCGGCGGTGCGGTACCTGAGCGTGATGACTTCAAGAACGCCCTGCTGGGCGAACCCCGCTGCAGCGGAGAGCCAAATGGCGAGAATCAAAAGTCGCGCGATCCCGATCGCTTTCATTGTTTGCTTCCTCTCGGCCTTGCGCGAAGTGTGGTTACGTGCGCAGGCTCTTGCGGTAAATCGAGTAGTACACGAATGCCACGAGCACGCTACCGCCGACGATGTTACCGAGTGTGACGGGAATCAGGTTGTGCACCAGCGCCCCCCAGGTGAGGGCCGACACGTCCACCCCGGGCGGCAGGGTCCCCGATTGCGCAAGAAAAATGCCGAGCGGAATAAAATACACGTTGGCGATGCAGTGCTCGAATCCACAGGCGACGAAGGCCGACACCGGAAACGTGAGCGCGACGATCTTGTCGGTCACCGATCGCCCCGCCATCGCAACCCAAACTCCGAGGCAGACGAGAAGGTTGCAGAGAATGCCCTTGAAGAAGGCCGCGGAAAAAGGAAGCGACGCCTTGTAGGACGCGGTCCGGACGGCCGCGAGCGCAACCTTGCCGGCGTTCATGTCAGGCTGATGGGAGAGGTAGACGATCAGCGCCAGCCCGATCGCCCCAACACCATTCGAAAGGAAGACGACGACCCAGTTACGCGCGACGTTGCCGGTAGTGATTTTTTTCTCCAGCCACGCCATCACGAGAAAATTATTGCCCGTGAAGAGTTCCGCGCCGCCGATGATCACAAGCATCAACCCGAGCGAGAAGGTCACGCCGCCGAGCACCCGCGCCATGGCGAAGGTCAGATCGGGATCGCTAACGACGAGGGTGTAGTAGAAGGCGCCCAGGCCGATGAAAGCGCCTGCCACTGCGCCCAGCATCGCCATCGGAAGGAATGGCAGTTTTGCCTTGACGACGCCGTTCTGTTCGATCTTGGCGGCGATCTCCTTGGGGGTGAACGCGTCGAAGCCGAAGATTGGGGGGTGCGGACCGGGCTGCGGCGGCGGCGTCGACATGCGAGCTCCTGTTGAGATCGGTGGACCTGCAAGTGGGAGGTCCGGCGCGGTGATTATAGTCGGGCTCGGCACGCGCGGAAGGTGGGACTTTACGGGCAGGACAGAGGCCGACTAAAGTTGCAGCCGTGAAGATCGTTTCACGTCTCATGACCATGCTTCTTCCCGCCGCACTCGCCGGCTGCGCCCCCGCGCCAACGCAAGCGCCGCACCACACGGAGCCGATCCATTCGGGATCCCCATCGACCGATGCCGGACGCGAGGCAGTGCTGTTTGCGCTAACCCTGATCGGTACGCCGTACCGCAACGGCGGGACGACTCCCCGGTCCGGTTTCGATTGCAGCGGATTTGTGTGGTACGTGTATCGCCAGGCGGCGAGTCTGGCACTACCCCGCAGCGCCAACGAGTTGGGGCGAGCCGGACAACCGGTTTCAGCAGACGAGCTTCGCCCCGGCGATCTCGTGTTCTACAACACCCTTGGGTCCGAGTTCAGCCACGTCGGGATCTACATCGGCGGGGATCGCTTCGTACACGCGCCGAGCAGCGGAGGCAACGTCAGCATCGTTTCGATGCGAAACGCTTATTGGGCGCAGCGTTACTCGGGCGCCCGGCGGATCGTATCATGACGGAGATCCGAACTACTCTCCCATCTGGGACTGGATGTAGTTCTCTATTCCGACCTTCTTGATGAGCTCGAGTTGCGTCTCAAGCCAGTCGATGTGCTCCTCTTCGCCTTCGAGTATGTCCTCGAAGATCTCTCGCGAGACGTAGTCGCTACAGGACTCGCAGTAGGCAATCGCTGCCCTGAGCTCGGGATGCGCCCGCATTTCCATCTTCAGGTCGCAGACCAGACATTCTTCCACGTTCTCGCCGATCAGCAGCTTGTCGAGATCCTGCAGATTCGGCAATCCTTCAAGAAAGAGGATGCGATTGATAAGCCGATCCGCGTGCTTCATCTCGTCGATGGATTCGTGATACTCGTGCTCGTCTAGGTTCTTCAGGCCCCAGTTGCGGAACATGCGGGCATGAAGAAAGTACTGATTGATTGCGGTGAGCTCGTTGCGCAGCGCTTTGTTCAAGTACTCGATGACTTTGGCGTCGCCTTTCATGAGCGATCCTCGGGAAGTGTGACGGTGCGGGGCGTGCACATACGCGCGAAATTCTACTCTACGCGCGAGAGGGATCGCAGGGAAGGATCAGGCGAACTGCAGCGATGTGGTGCCGGCGAGTTGTTCTTCGAGTATGAACTGGGCGCACTCTGCACAGCGCCCACAGCAGTTCGCGATGCCGAGTTTCGCCTTGAGATCACAGAGAGACGATGCCCCCTGCTCCACCGCCTCAGCAATATGGTTGTCGGTTACGCCGTTGCACAGACAGATGTACATGGTGCGCTTCCTTGGTCGCTCGAGTTGATCCGTTCTTATTCTTATTTACTTGCCGAAACTGTCAGTGTCTTCGCAGTGTTCGGGCAATTCGCGCAGCGTCCGCTGCACTTCGGCTCCGAAAAAAAAGCGAGAGGCTGACGGTCAGGCAGCTCGCCGAGCGACGGCATGCAATGACCGGCACTCCTTCCGCCTCAGCGAGGCTGCGAAAGCTTTTCATGACGTTGTGACCGAGAAAGTCGGTGAACAGGATCACCAACTGGGTGTTGCGCCCGATGGCGGCACTACGTCGTTGATGCGCGGACTGCCGTCCGGATACGTGATCGAGGATGCTGATACCAAAGTTCTGCAGCACATCCGGAATATTTCCCAGCCGGTCGGCGCCAACAACGAGAGCGTTCATATTTATCGGTCTCAAGCAGCAGGAGTCTACAAATGATAATGATTCGCATTGTTGCCGTCAAGCTAGAATGCGAAACATTCTCATCTTTACTGCAGACCGTAAGAAGTCGGCCATCTCGACCGCAAATTGGGAGATGAAATCAGGATCGAAATGAGTCGAAGGACTCGACTTGCTGCGCGGCTCTCGCGTGCGGTGGATGACCCGCACCGATTCCGAGGCTGCGTGGAGTGGCTATCTAACGCACTATCTGTCAGCCGGGACCAGGAAGCATGCGCCGAAAGACGTTGTCCTTGTCCATGAGCAGATGCTTGAACGCTCCCGCAACATGAAGAGCGATCAAAGCCACCAACACGTACGAGGTGAAGACGTGAACGTTGTTGAAGACCCCGTAGAGGAGCTTGTTCTCGGGTCCCCACGGCGGCAGCCCGATGCCGAAGTATTTCACCCCGAACTTCGTGAAGTTCGAAGCGATATATCCCGACAACGGAAGCAATACGAGGCAAATGTAAAGTAACCGATGGGTCCAGGTGGCAGCCATGCGTTCCCACGGCTGCAGACTCGCGACCAACGCGGGAGGGGTGTGCGTAAAGCGCCACCAGAGTCGGATCGCAATGAAGAACGCGGTGGTGAGTCCTATGGATTTGTGAAGGTTGAAGAAGTAGGCGCGCTCAGGGGTGTTCTTCGGAATGTCTGTCATATACCAGCCGAGGCCGATCAACCCGAAAACTGCTGCGGCGATCAGCCAGTGCAGCGCGATCGCAATGCTCGTATAGCGAGAGGTGTCGTTCCCGTTCATGTCACAAAGCCGTTCACACGTCGCGGTGCTAGCGGATCACCACGCCCCAGGGCGCATCGCCGACCGGAATCTCTTTGATGGGCTGATTGGTCTCGGTGTCGATTACGCTGACTGAATTCGATTTGCCGTTCGCAACATACAGCTTTGTCCCGTCTGGCGTAATCGCCATGTTCCACGGACGCTTGCCAACGGGAATCGTTGCGATCACTTCGTTGTTTGCGGTGTCGATCACCGATACGGTTCCATCCTTGCCGTTGGAAATGAAGACGCGTTTGCCATCCGGTCGCACGGCCACGCCGTTGGAGAAGTTCCCCGGTTTGATTTTCGCCACGACTTCCATCGTCTTGGTGTCGATGACGAAGACCGTGCTCGCAAGCTCGGAGGCGACATACGCACGGCTGCCGTCCGGGAGAAAGCCGATGCCGCGGGGACGGTTGCCGACCTTCACCGCCTTCACTTCCGCGCGCTTCCCGACGTTGATGATGTCGACAGAGTCAGCTTCCTCGGCACTGACATAGACCCACTTGCCGTCGGGACTGAAAACGGCGTGCTCAGGATTTTTCCCCTGGGTCTTGACGCTAAACTCCTTCTTCTTGGTCTTCCCGTCGATGAAAGTCACCGCGTTGCTGATCTCGCTCGCCGCGATGATCCACGCACCGTCGGCGGAGATACCGACGCCTTCGGGTGATTCACCGAGCTCGATCTTGCCTACTGGCGCGCGTTTGTCGAGATCGACGACCACCAGAACATTGTGCGGCTGATCGCTCACGTACAATTCGTTGCCGTCGTGGCTGACCGCCAAACCGCGCGGCTTCTCGCCTGCAGGAATCGTGGCAACGACCTGATCCGAAGCCGTGTCGATGACGGAGATCGTGCCCGACTTCTCGTTCGGGACGTAGGCGAATGGAGCCGCCGTGAGGTTGGAGGCGACGCCCAATGACAGGGCAAACAAGACGGCAAGAAGGGGATTCGGGACCATGGTGTTCCGAGGGGAAAAGATTTAAGCGATGCGACCTCCCGGGCCGCCACAAGCGCCGATTATGATTGGAAACGGCTGGGATTAGTTCCTGAAGCGCGACACCACGTGCCCCGAGGATGCCACAAAAGAAAAGCGGCGCCGTTTCCGGCACCGCTTCAATCAATGACCGACTGCTACTGACTTTTCAGCTTAGAAGAACAAAATCGCGCCCAGGATGTAGGCGTTGTCGTTGTACCGACTGCCGTTCTGCGCCTTCGATTCGGTGTTCACCCACTCGCCGACCAGGTTCAGGCTCTTGGTCAGCGCGTAGTAGACACCCACGACGTTCGACGTGTTGTAGCGGACGAGATTGGGATTCGACGTGACGAACGTGGCGCTCTCGTTGCTCGCCGCCTTCAGGTGCGACTGACCCCAGCTATAGCCAATCTTCACGTCCTGGAACTTGTAGCTGAGCTGCCCGTACCCGCCATCAGATTTCCGCTTGTCGAGCGAAGCCCCGACGCCGCCGGGGCAGAGACCGGCCCCCGCCGGGCAGACGTAAGACACGGCGGAACTGCCAATGGCAGTAGTGCCGATGCCTTCGGCGTAATAGTAGTAGCCGACGAACTCGAAGCCCCACACATTCGCGCGCAAACCGCCGTCCCACCCCCAGCCGTTCGATTGCAGGCCATCCGGAATGGGATTGGTGAGCGTGAACGTACCGCCGGACGATGTCGGCGAGTTCCATATGCCACCGGTCCAGACCTTGAGCCCGAACGTCCTGGTTTTCGACGTTGAACTTGGAGTCATAGCTCAGCTTCGCCTGCCATGCCGGCGTGCGCGAAGCGTTCAGGTTTGCGCCATTCAAGTCCGCACCAGTGATCGACCCATAGGTGTTGAAGGTCTGGAACATGCCCCCGGCAAACTGGATGCCGGCGAAACTGGGCGAGGTGTAGGTGATCTGCGGGATCCAGTCCGCGTAGATGTAGCCCACGCCGATGCGGCCCAGAGTCGTGTTGCCACCGAGGAACGCCGCGCCGGAACCGACGCCCAACAAGCGTCATGTCGGACAGGATCGCGTCCGAGCCGAACAGACCCAGGTCACGACCGATCTTCACGTTACCCCAGCTCGCGTCACCAAAGGTCAGGAAGTTCTGCCGGATGTTCAGGCTGGAACTACCGAGCGACCCGTTGTTACTGTCGCCGAGACCGAAGGTCCGCAGGGTTGGATACACACCGATCGTGACGCCCACGTCCATGTTCGCTTGGCGCGATTTGGCCGAGAACACCAGCGCGCTCGGGAGCAGACCCGACTCGATCGATGTCGTGCTCTGCTTGGAACCGGCAGGCTGGTTACAAGCGAGACCACCCGCGATCGTTGGAACGTTGTGTGTTGCGCAATCGTTGTACGTGGCGAAGCCGTTAACGTTACCGGAGAAGTCGACGTCCCACTCCCCCGCCTTGAAGCCGATACCGGCATTAGCCGTGGACGCACCGGCTAAGGCCAGAGCGCCGGCGACGGCCATGCTCAGTTTTTTGTGCTTCAGCATCAGAAAACCTCCTAGTTGCGTTAGTCAAACAAAACCTGCTGACAGGCGAGGCCATGGTCGTACGCCGTCTGTCAACGTGTCAACGAAATGACGGATTTCTCGTCGATTTTTGGTGAAATGCGTTGCGTAAAAGCAACAGCCTCGCGCGCTGCGTCATTTCATGTTGCAGTTGCGCAAAAGCTGACTGGAGAGGATTTCCATGCCAAAGGGGTGCAGGAGGGCGTTTCAGGGTTGCCGAAGGTCTACTTAGTTGTTTGCCTGTGTTGCCAATTTGCTATACTCCCCCCGCGTGTTGTGAGCCTTGCAGCACGTTTTCATGATAGTTCTCCATTTAAACCGGGCGCATGCCCGGTTTTTTTTCGGCTCGGCCGACGAACTGAAGCCGTCGTCGCGGTTGTCGCCCGTCGACTTCCGGCCCCTCATCCCACCGGGTAAGCTGTGGTCGTCCACCGTCAGAATCGGGCGGACGGAGGCACAGCCATGCGGAACTACTCTCTCAAGCGTCTGATGCTCGTCTACGCGGCGGGCTACCTCGCCCTCGTGCTGGCTGCAGGCGGCTTCGGCGGCGCGGGCATGTATTTTCTGCGGCAGGCTTCCAACGAGTCGCTGCGCATCAATAGCATTGTGAACGAGGTGCAGGACATGCGCGGCAATCTGTACCGCCAGGTCAAGGAGGTGTTCGACGGAGCATTCCTGAATGACCCCTACGCGACGCAGCAGTACCAGCAGTATCAGCGACGTATCGACCAGCATTTCGTCCGCCTCAACGGCGCCGATCTCAACCCCCGGGAGCGGGAGGCGATGAACCGCCTGGAAGCCGCCTACAGGACGGTCAAGGAGCAGACCGACGGCATTCTCGAAAGCCGCTCCACCATGAGTCTGCTGCAACGGCAGAAGATCTTCGACGCGGAACTGGAAGGAGAGGGGCTCGGTGAATACGAGGACGCCTTCCGTGCCATCGAACGCGTACTGCTTCTCCAGCAAACCGAACAGCAGGAGCGCCTCGGCACGCTGACCCGCCTCGCGCCCCTGCTCTTCATCGGCCCGATCGTGCTCGCGCTCGCACTTCTGGTGCTGTCGCGGTTTTTCCTGTCGAAGCAGGTCGTCGCACCTTTGTCCGAGCTGGAGTCCGCGACTCGCAAGATTGCAAGTGGCGACCTCGCGCATCGGGTTCCGGAAGCCCGGGTGGAGGAACTGCAACGACTCGCCCAGGCCGTCAACCGGATGGCCCTCGATCTCGAGGAAAGCCGCGCCTCGCTCGTGCGGGTGGAAAAGCAGGCCACCCTGGGAGCGCTCCTGCCGGTGGTGGCACACAACATCCGCAATCCGCTCGCGAGCATCCGCGCCACCGCCCAGCTCATGAGCAGACCACCGATCACCCATGACTTGCGCGATGGGCTGAACGGCATCATTTCCACCGCAGACAAGCTCGACAACTGGACGCAGTCCCTGCTCAACTACCTGCATCCGCTCACGCCCCAACGCTCCCCTTGCAAGCTCTCCGCTCTCGTGGACAATGTTCTGGATATGCTCAAGCCCAAGCTCGCCCAGAAGCGCATCGCCCTCGACCGGGAAGGTTGGGAGCGGGACGTGGAGATCGATGCCGACCCGCATCTGATGGAGCAGGCGCTTGAGGGGTTGCTGTCGAATGCGATCGAGGCATCGCCAAATGACGGAACTCTCAACGTGCGCGTGAACGGCACCGCCGACGGCGCAGTGCTATCGATTCGCGACGAAGGCACAGGCATACCCTTTTCGCCAACCCAGCGCGACCTTACTCCGGGACCATCGACGAAGCGCTTCGGCACCGGACTCGGTATTCCCTTCGCCATGAAGATCTGCGATGTCCACGGGGGAAGCATCGCGTTCAACGATCTTTCGCCGCGAGGAACGGAAGTGCGCATTCGGCTTCCGCGGACGTGATTTCGATGGACACCGTCGCCGAGCGGATTCATTCCCATGTGGCGGGACGCGCGCGCATCCTCGTCATCGAGGACGAGGCGCTCTTCGCGCGGGCGGTCGCGAAATCTCTCGAAGCGGCCCGCTTCGAAGTCACGAACGTCCCGAACCTGGCGGGCGGCCGGCAGGCGATGCAGGCCGCGGCGCCCGACCTGGTTCTGCTCGATCTGCGCCTTCCCGATGGAAACGGCATGGATTTCCTGGCAGAGATCTCCGCACTTGGCGACGACCGCCCGCAGGTTCTCGTGCTCACCGCCTATGGCGAGATCGGAGACGCCGTGCAGGCGATCAAGCTCGGCGCCGCCGACTATCTCAAGAAGCCCATCGACCTCGACGAGTTGCGGCTGGTCGTGGAGCGCGTGCTTGCAACCACCCGGATGCGCAACCAGCTCGACTACTCGCGGGAGCGGGACAGTCACGTTGCGGTCGAGGGCGCGCTCCTCATCGGGGAGACGCCACCCATTCTCAGACTGCGGGAGCAGATCCACCGGCTCGCGCGCCTGGGCGGTGGGAGCGGGGAGCCGCCGCCGACGGTTCTGATCCTCGGCGAGACCGGCAGCGGAAAGGATGTCGCGGCGCGGCTTCTGCACCTGTCCGGGCCGTTTCGCGATCAACCGTTCGTGCAGGTGGACTGTGCGAGCCTGCCCCGCGATCTAATGGAAGCGGAGCTTTTCGGTCACGAGAAAGGAGCGTTCACGAGTGCCGTCGGCGCCCGCGCGGGACTCCTCGAAGCGGCTGAAAACGGCACCATCTTCCTGGACGAGATCGGTGAACTTCCTCTGGACCTTCAGGCGAAGCTGCTCAACGTCATCGAGCGCCGGCGCACCCGGCGCATCGGGAGCGTGAAGGAGCGGCCGATCCACGCTCGCATCATGGCGGGAACCAATCGCGACTTGCCAGCGATGATCGCCGAGGGTCAGTTCCGCGCGGATCTCTTTTTCCGCCTGAACGTGATCACGCTGACCGTCCCGCCTCTGCGCGAGCGCGGTGAGGACGTGGTCACCCTGGCGTGCCACTTCGCGTTGCAGACAACGCGTCGCTACGGCCTGGCAGTGCACAGCTTCAGTCCCGACGCGGTAGCCGCGATGCGCCGCTATCACTGGCCGGGCAACGTGCGGGAACTCAAGCACCTCGTGGAGCGCGCGGTGCTGCTTTCCCGGGGTGCACACATCGACGCCCAGGCGCTCGCGCTCGACCAGACTCCCCAGGCGATGGCCGACTCGTTTCCCCTCAAGGGGCTCACTCTCGAGGCGGCAGAGCGCATCCTGATCGAGCAGGCCCTGCAGGATACCGCCCGCAACGTCTCGGAGGCCGCGCGCAGGCTCGGAGTCAGTCGAATGACCCTGCGCTACCGGATGGACAAGTATGGATTCAAAGACATCTGAACCCTTTTGGCACGGGCGTTGCGCTTCAGGGGATTGGAGTACCGTTAAGCTTCCTCTAGCGTTGAATTTAGGGCCGGGTCCAAACACCCGGCCCTTTGTTTTTTATAGACTTCCCTCCGCGATCGAACCGTTGACGGCATTCGCCACGCCGGGGACACTGGTTTATACCAGCCACCTGCCGTGGTTCCAGTCAGCCATCCGTTTCGTCGCACGAACCGAACTAGGGCGAACAGGCGTTGTCGCTATAATCCTGCGCGCCGGCAAGCGGATTCCGCGACCGCACGAAGCGCGTGACCGGCGAGCGCGGTGCACAGACGAAGCCGCTTCCTGAAACGCGCGCTCGCATTCCAGCGCTGCGAAAAACAACGATGAAACGATGAATACGACGTCCGAACCCCAGATTCAGGAAACCGCGATGTCCGCTCCTGCTGTCGGGCGGGTATCGGTCGCCCCACGCCGGCGACGGACATGGCTCTGGTGCCTCACCCTTGCGGTATTGATTGCAGCCGGATATTTCGGCTACTCGCGCCTTGCTTCGGCGCCCGGCACCGCCGCGACTCACCGTGGTCCCGACCTCGCCAATCGGCCGGTGCCGGTCGCCGCCGTGGCAGCAAAGACCGGCAATATCGATGTCTATCTGGAAGGCCTCGGGACGGTGACGCCGCTCAAGACCGCCACCGTCAGAAGTCGGGTGGAAGGGCAGCTCATGCGAGTGCTATTCACCGAAGGCCAGATCGTCAAGGAGGGAGCCCTACTCGCGGAGATCGATCCACGGCCGTTCCAGGTGCAGCTGATGCAGGCGGAAGGGCAGCTCGCCCGTGACCAAGCGCTGCTCGCGAATGCCAAGCTCGACCTGGAGCGATATCGCACGCTCTATGACCAGGATTCAGTCCCAAAGCAGCAGTTGGACACGCAGGCATCGCTCGTGCAGCAGTATGAAGGAGCGGTCAAGGTCGACCAGAGCCAGGTCGACAACGCGAAGCTGCAGCTCACCTATTCCCGGGTGACTGCCCCCGTCAGCGGCCGCCTCGGGTTGCGGCAGGTGGACCCGGGCAACATCGTTCGCGCGAGCGACGCGAATGGGCTCGTCGTGATCACACAGCTCACCCCCATCACCGTTGTGTTCACGATTCCCCAGGACAACCTGCCGAAGGTCATGAAGCTGCTGCAATCCGGTGAAAAACTCGTAGTCGATGCCTATGACCGGGAAAGAAAGACCCGGCTCGCGCAGGGCATGCTGTTGACCGTGGACAATCAGATCGATCCGACCACCGGCACGGTCAAGCTCAAGGCCGAGTTCCTCAACCAGGACGCCAGCCTGTTTCCCAACCAGTTCGTGAACGTGCGCATGGTTCTCGACACCCAGCGCGACGTGACGACGATTCCAACGGCGGCGGTCCAGCGCAGCGCGCAAGGCACGTTCGTGTTCGTGGTGACCCCGGAGCAGACGGTTGCGCTGCGGCCGGTCAAGATCGCGGCGAGCGAGGGCCAGAGCGTCATGGTCGAGTCGGGGGTCAGCCCGGGCGACCTGGTCGTGGTCGACGGCATCGACCGGCTTCGGGACGGCGCGAAAGTCGAGCTGGCCGAGCGGGACGGCGCGAAAACGGTCGAGCCCTCCTCTGCCACGCCGCGAAACGGTTCCCACCGCAAGAACGCAGCGAGTCGATGAATCCGTCGCGGCCGTTCATTCTGCGGCCGGTTGCCACCACGCTCCTGATGGTGGCAATCCTGCTCTCGGGGATCGTCGCCTACCGCTTCCTCCCGTTGTCGGCGCTGCCCGAGGTCGATTACCCCACCATCCAGGTCTTCACGTTCTACCCGGGCGCGAGTCCGGACGTGATGACCTCTTCGGTCACTGCGCCGCTGGAGCGGCAGTTCGGCCAGATCCCGGGTTTGCAGCAGATGCTGTCCACCAGTTCCGGCGGCGCCTCGGTGATTACGCTGCAGTTCTCCCTTTCCCTGTCGCTCGACGTCGCCGAGCAGGGCGTCCAGGCGGCCATCAACGCGGCTTCGAACCTGATCCCGCAGGATCTGCCTGCACCGCCGGTCTACAGCAAGGTCAATCCGGCCGATGCGCCCATCCTCACCTTGGGATTAACGTCGAAGACATTGCCGCTGCCGGAGGTGCAGAACCTGGCCGACACGAGGCTGGCGCAGAAGATCGCCCAGGTGTCGGGCGTCGGCCTCGTCACCTTGAGCGGCGGTCAACGGCCGGCGGTTCGCGTCCAGGCGAATCCCAAGGCGCTCGCCGCCAACGGCCTCAGCCTGGAGGACGTTCGCACCGCGATCGCAGCCGCCAATGTGAACCGGCCGAAGGGCAGCTTCGACGGCGCGCTGCGCTCCTATACACTCAACGCCAACGATCAGCTGCGCTCGGCGGCCGAGTACCGCAGCATCATCGTCGCGTATCGCAACGGCGGCCCCCTCTACCTGTCCGACGTAGCTGACGTGATCGAGGATGCGGAAAATGTGCGGCTCGCCGCGTGGATGAACGACGTCCCCGCAGTGGTCCTGAACGTGCAGCGCCAGCCCGGCGCCAACGTGATCGAGGTGGTGGACCGCGTGAAGCGTCTGCTGCCGGAACTGCAGGCCACGCTGCCCGCAGGGGTCGATGTCGCCGTGCTCACCGATCGTACGGTCACCATCCGCGCGTCCGTGCGGGACGTGCAGTTCGAACTGGGCCTCGCGATCGCGCTGGTCGTGATGGTGATCTTTCTCTTTCTGCGCAACCTCCCCGCGACCTTCATCCCCAGCGTTTCGGTGCCCCTGTCGCTCGTCGGCACCCTCGGCTTCATGTATCTCGCGGGATTCAGCATCAACAATCTCACCCTGATGGCCTTCGTCATCGCGACCGGCTTCGTCGTCGACGACGCCATCGTCGTGATCGAGAACATTTCCCGCTACATCGAGGCCGGCGAGCCGCCGCTCGAGGCGGCACTCAAAGGATCGCGGCAGATCGGGTTCACCATCATCTCCCTCACCCTCTCCCTCATCGCGGTACTGATTCCGCTCCTCTTCATGGGTGAAGTGGTGGGACGGCTCTTTCGGGAGTTTGCGATCACCCTCGCGGTCGCGATCCTGATCTCGGCGTTCGTTTCCTTGACCTTGACGCCGATGCTGTGCGCGAAGCTGCTGCGGCACACTCCCGAGTCGGAGCAAAGTCGCTTCTACCGTGCAAGCCAAAGGTTTTTCGACGCGGTGATCGCGCGCTATGGCGAGATGCTCGACTGGGTGCTGGATCGCCAGGGCGCAACGCTCTTGGTCGCAATCGGAACGCTTGTGCTCACCGTGCTGCTGTACATCTATATTCCGAAGGGGTTCTTTCCGGTACAGGACACGGGCCTCATCCAGGGAATCTCGGAAGCGCCGCAATCCATTTCCTTCGCCGGGATGGCGGAGCGGCAGCAGGCCATTGCCCGGGTCGTGCTCCAGGATCCCGCGGTGGAGAGCCTCTCGTCGTTCATCGGTGTGGACGGAACCAGCACGACCCTGAACAGCGGACGGCTGCTCATCAACCTCAAGCCGCTCACCGAGCGCAGAGTAAGCGCCTCGGAAGTGATTCGCCGGCTACAACCGAAGCTCGCTGAGGTCGACGGAATCAAGCTCTTCATGCAACCTGTGCAGGATCTAACCATCGAGGAT
>CAVVES010000002.1:0-192443 GCA_963747225.1 uncultured beta proteobacterium
CACCGGCGGCATCTGCGATCCGCCTCAGATCGACGGGCGGTTCCAGGATCTGCTCTATGTCGATGGTGGGCCTGTTCTCGACGAAACGGTCGGCATTGTGCATGAACGGCGTGAGTCTTCGCCATGCGCGGGCATAAATACTTCAGGCGTGATCGAGAGACGCTGGTCGCGAACGGCTACGCGCCTCGATGAGTTTAGATTTCTTTATTCTGCATCAGGCTACAAAGCGCATCCTCGACGGGCCTGAAGAGGCTGGCGTCGGCGCCGAGAAAGATCGTGATGACGCTGCACAAGCACGGCAAGACGTCTCCGGCGGCGTCGATACCCTGGCGCTGAACGACGCCTTCGAGGTCGACAGGGTCAGCAAGGAAGCCATCCACGGAGGCCATGGGCGGCTTCTACCTGGGCGTGGAACTGGGCGCGCCTGCTAGGTGCGACAATCGTTCATGTTGCGCCGCAAAGAGAAAAATATCGATCGTCATCTCAGGCAATCGACGAACCTTCCGTTGACCGTGATGAATCCGCCGCCAGCATGCCCGGTGATGGTGTTCGGTCGGAGGATATACTGTTGGCAAGAACATCAGATGTGGACCTGAGAAGCCGTTGTAGAGAAGTCGCACTGCCACGGAAATTAAAGCCAATATCTTGTTGAACTGTTGGACGAGTTTCCGGCAGTTCTGTAGGGTGGTAATGCTGTTAAGTCCTCTCCTCTTTCGGCTGTTGCATCCGGAAGCCAGTGATTGGGTGAACTGAAAATGGGCCAAGGGTAGACCATTATGCTGCGTGCCGCTTTGTCTGTCAAAATGGCCAACTAGGTCGCACCAACAGGTACATTGAGCGCTAGCGGAAGTGGTCTCGCAACGTGGCAACGAGAGGGGTGACGTGATGACAAGTTGCTGAAGCGTTCTCCACGATCGGAGAGTTGTCTGGCCGGCTCTGGCATTCCGAACATGTCCGCGGTCTCTGGGGAAGGCTGGCTGCCGGTAAACCGCTATTGAAGCGTGGCCTGCGGCTGGCTACTACATCCGCCGAGGATATGGAGCTGCGAGGAACATCTGTGCCCCGCCGGACTTCGACGGTTAGATGATCAAGGCGTTCAGAGACTGCGCGAGCAAGGTATCGATCAAGTCAAACAGGCGGAGCTCGCCTGAGCGTGCGCAATCACACGTGCAACTACGAGTGGGCGCCGGGCGTCAACGTGGGCGAAGTCAGCGAAGCGCGCGCCGAGAAGCGTATCGCCGAGCAGCACAAGCTCGGCGCCAGCCTGAGCGAGGCCGAGAGCATCGCCGCTGTCTGGCGCGCTTCCGCCTGCCAAGGTGCGAGTGCTGGTGGAATCCGCGAACTGAACTGCTCGCGCCATCTTCCGGCTTGCCGCTGATCAGGCCGGCGGCTGGCTGGCACAACAAGGTCGGCGCGGGCGACGTGATCGTCGTCCTGGCCGTAGGTCGGGAAGCTGTGGATCGGGAAGTCGTTCTTCGTCGATCAGCTTCAGTCGCGCTCTCGAAGCCGGAGCGCGACGCGCCCGCGTCGAGCCGGTCATTGCGCGCGCCGAAGCCGCGCACTACCCGGACGGTACGGTTGTGGCGTTCATCGTGTATCGCGACGCGGATCGTGCTCGAACGCGCCGCGGGCACGGCACCGGAACACCGACTTCGAAATCGCTACTGGGATGATTCGTCACGGAGACGGGCCGCCTCGCACATTTCGCACAGTGGCGGGCGGCGCGATCGCCGGGTCCCAGCGCGGCTCCGTCGGGATCGACTTGAGGAGGCGCGGGGCCGGAACATGACGGAAGACCGCCGTCGACGCATGCTCAGCGCCGCAATGCCGCCGATGATCCACAGCAGCAGGACTGAGAATGCCGAAGGGATGTCCTGGACCTGAAACCCCAGACTTGTGAAGACGCCGATGCCGTCAGTGGCGACGGCCAGGGCCGTTGCGGTCATCGTCGAAACGGTCCGGACATCCAGAACCGGATGTCATCGGAGACGGTACGGTGATACGGTCGCGGTTGTCATGAGATCAGCTCCAGTTCATTGCCAATTCGGCCAACAGTATTGACGCGGCCGCCGCGCAACAACGGCCGCGACGACATGAAATTGAAACGCCAAGTGGCCAAATTGCACCTAGCGTGTTGCGGCGTGGTTAACGGACCTCACCTTGGATGGTCAGCCCGACAGGCATTCAACGATTTGGCTGACATATGGACAAGTTGGACCTTAATGCGACGGCGGGGAATGAGCGCCAGCTCGCTGTTTATTATGTCTCGCGAGGGTAGCCCCAGCATTCACAAGACCGGCGCTATAACGGAGTGCCGCTGGGGCATGGCGGACAGACCGCACAATTCGAACGACGGGCCTTTCTGGCGGCGGCGCTGGGCGCCGGGCTGGCGTTAACGGCCGGCATTGGCTCCGCAATGGCCGCGAAGAAAACCGCGAAGCGGCGTACGATCACGCCTTCGAAGACGCAAGTACAGTCGCGTAGCGGGCCTCTCGAACGGCGAGGCAGCGCTCGTGCCCTTCGACACGGCGCCGTTTCCCTATCATGGGACGATGCCGGGCTCGAACGCACTCTTCATGAATGTCGACGAGGGCGGACGCAAGGGCCACAGGACCGGATCGGGCCGCGTCTATTGGGAAGATCAGACGTACAACGATCGCCGCGTTCTGCTTCATTCCCCGAAGGGGTTTGATGTTCGGCGACCGGCCTTGATGCTCGTCTACTTCCACGGTCACGGAGCATCGCTCGAGCGCGACGTGCTCAACCGTCAAAAAGTTCCGGCGCAGATTTCGGCCGTCGAATGCCAATGTCGTTCTGGTGGCGCCGCAGTTGGCGGTTGATGCCGCCGATTTCCAGCGCCGGTAATTTCTGGAAGCCGGGTGTTTTCGGCCGCTTCATCGGCGAGGCGGGTCAAAAACTCGCCCGCATGCACGGCGACCGCAAGTCGCTTAGGACGTTTGCCAGCATGCCGATCGTGGTTGTCGCTACAGCGGCGGCTATGTAGCGGCGGCCTCGGCTATCGAGCGTGGCGGATTAAAGAAGCGCGTTCGCGGCGTCGTTCTTCTCGACTTGCTTTATGGCGACCTCGACAAGTTCGCACATTGGATCGAGGCCGATCCGTCAGCGATTTTTGTTAGCGTCTATCTCAGCTCGACGCGAACGCAGAACGCCAAGCTGGAAGACATTCTCACTGCCCATGACGTCGACGTCAGTCCCGAAATCAATCATCGGCTGGCCGTTGGAGGCGTGGCGGTCGTTCCCGGTGGCGACGTTCGGCATCGCGACCTCCTCACGCATGCGTCGGTGGACTATCCGATCATCGATTTGTTGAAACGGTTGCCCGAGTATCGCCGTTGAGCCGATCGACCGCGGTCCGCTCTTGAAGGTGGCACCGCGCAGATCAGGAGCGGAGAGGCGAGGCGCAATCGGCTTCCACGGGCGCTTCGGGCGATGCAACCATCGGGTGTGTCGCGGATTTCGCGACTGGCCGTCGCCCCGGACGGTTACGGTCCCGAGTATCGCTTCTTGACGGCACAGGGTGCTTCCGATACCCAACCCTTGCGACTGAAGCGGTGCGGCTTGTTCAAGCACGGCTTTCACCGGGGTCGCTAGACGTCGGAGCGTAGCGCACTCGGTTAGCGCACCAGTCTGGGGGACTGGGGGTCGGAGGTTCAAATCCTCTCGCTCCGACCAATGAACTGAGCCCATCGCGGACGTCATTCAGTCCTTTGTCGGTTTGTGGGCCGTTGTACGAATTCCGTATCCGCACGTTCTCCGTCCGTCCGTCAGTCGCCTCCCACTTCAAAATGGCGGCGCCAGCGGCGAGTTTCTGCTGGTTGACCTGCTTCGCGTAGTGCTCAACGATTTGCATGACTGGCCGGTAAGCGCCTGCACCTCTGCCGTCGTCGCGCGAGCTTCGAGCAAGCAGACGACCGCCGATTTTCGTAAACCATGAAACACGAGTTTGCGATTCTTCAATACTCCGAAGACTGGACGGTTACGCTCCGCTTGCCACGAAGCCTTGAACCCGGTCTTCCACGGCTCGTCTCTGCTGTTCCGTAACATCGGAGCGTTACTGAGCTGCAGTTCTGCAATCGATGATCCTGTGCGGAATTGAATACGTTCAAGTACGGAGCGGAGATCACGATAAATGGTAACCAAATTGGTCTCGCGTGCCTGCTCGCTGAGCATCTGTGATGGCGGCGCAACCGAGAAGCGGCTTCCAATGCTCGAGATCAAATCAACGAGGACAAGCGAAGAGTTTGATTTTACTGCCATCGAGTATTCGCGACGAAGCGATCGGGGCCAGCGCCAGCTCATCAACTAGGCCAAATGTAAATCATCACCGCACACCTGCTCCATGGCTGAAGTGTCAGGTGCCTCTGCGCTGCTAAAAACCGAAGTCGCTTCTGGAGAACTCTCCCAATGAAGAAAGTCAATTCCGCCGTCATTTCCGCCATTTCAATTGGAACCTTAGCGGTTAGCGGAGCAACCGTCGTTCGGGCTGCTGACCTTGGCGATTCTTGCTGCGCGGACCTCGAAAGCCGGGTCGCCGAACTCGAATCGACGACGGCCCGCAAGGGCAATCGCAACGTCTCGCTGACGATTTCCGGTTATGTAGCGCAGGAAGTTACGTGGTGGGACGATGGCGGCGAGAGCAACATCTATCTGCACGGCCTTGGACCGACACAGGCCACGCACGTCAAATTCACCGGCGAAGCACAGTTCGCTCCGGGTTGGACCGCCGGCTATACGCTGCGCATCCAGAATCTCGCTGACAATCCATTCGGCCGAAACGCGTCGACGCGGCCAGGCCATCAACCAGGCATCGGCCGATTTCAGCCAGGGCCTCAACGTGCAGATGTCGTATTGGTACCTGCAGAACAAGGAACTCGGCAAAATCAGCATCGGCCGGCAGGCCAACGCCGCAAAAAGCGCCGCGATGTTCACGGACCTATCGGGCACGCAGATTATCGATAACTACACGTTCCTTGCTGGCTTTCCCCAGTTCGTCATCCGCAGTGGTGGAAACCTCAGTCCGTCCTCACTGACGTGGGGTCAGTTAGCATTCTGCTATTCACAAGGCGTTCCCCTGGGAGGCGACTGCGACGGGCTCGTAATGAATGCCGTGCGTTACGATACGCCAGTATTTGCCGGCCTTTCGGCATCCGCCAGTTGGGGCGAAAATGACGACTGGGAAGTTGCGGCCCGCTACACGGGTGAAGCCGCAGGCTTCAAAATTCTGCTCGGTGCCGGCTTTTCCAATTCAACCGACGAGAAAGTGACGGTCCCGTTGCCGGCGGGAAGCAAGAAAGACACGAACTTCTTTCAGGCGGGCGGTTACATTCAGCACATTGCAACTGGCCTTTTCATTCATGGCGCCTACGGCCGCGAAGACAATGCCGATACCGTGTTGGCCGGACGGATTACGCCACCGAACAGCGATCAATGGTACTTCAAAGGTGGCATTCGGCAGAAATGGACGCCGCTTGGCGCAACTATCGTCTACGGCGACTATGCCCAATACGACGATCAGCTCGGTCCTGCCGCACTAGCGCTCGGCGCAACGGCGAGCACGTTTCGGCGCACCGGTTGCGGCATTGCTCAAGAAATCGACGTCGCAGCTACGACCGTCTACCTGAAGTATCAGCACTACGACGCCGACGTTACCGGCCTCTCGCCGACTGTCGGCAGTCTCGACAGTGCGGATTTCGTCAGCGCCGGCGCGTTGATTAACTTTTAAGCCGGGTGACATGTTGTTGGTTGATGATCGGTGCGAGCGCCCACGGGTTGTTCGGGGACCTGCTGAGCATGGCACATCCTGTTTCGCGGCGGGCCAACTTAACTGGTGTAAGTGTTGTGTCGCGTTACGCCGGCGGCGGACATTGGCACTGCTTAAGGACGCGGCTCGCGTACCGGGAACCGTCGCAGGTGCTTCCACCGGGGAATGAGTCGAAGTATGCCGGCACAGAGCCGACAACCCTTTCCGTCCTGGTCGGTCATGGAGGCAGGTCTACGCGACGCGAGCTACTACAATCCCACCATCGTTCACGACATAACCGGAATCGCACCGTGAAAGACTTCTGACGCTCGAGCATTCCCGACGTCAGCGTCATCGATCTGGGAAACCCGAAATCGCGACATGCTGGAAAATATGTTTCAGCTGTCGCGGATCGGGAAGCGAGCCGATCGCGATGTTTGTCGATTGCGTGGCCGGCCGTAGCGAACAACGGAAAAAAGGCGCTAGCTCACGCTTGCATTCGCATGCCGGGCGGTGACATGACGGCCCTCTTTTATTTAGACGTACGGTTTTAGCTGCCCTTCAAATCGAGGGCCGAGGACATCGCTGGGCATTAAGTTAGAACCCGCTGACGACACAGGTGCAATTGCCCTAGGTCACGTCTGCTTCTGAACGAAACCGGACATCGTAGCCGGGTTATTGGGAAAGGAGTCATTCGGCCTGCTCCGGGATGAGCGGAAAGTATCGGTGCGAACTCCGGTTCGCCCTGCTGATCGGGACGCGGCTCATGACAAATGCAGACGAGGAGCGCGTCGGCCGCATCGCCGAGAGCAAGGGCTATCATCTGGAAAAGGTGGGCAAAGGACCACATCACGGTCGCTTTTCCATCGTGAAGAAAGCCGGGGGGTTCACGCCTGCCCTCCGGTATCCCTGGCTCTGAGTTCGCGTTCTCGTTTCAGGAAGCAGAAGATTGGATGGCCAAAAACCACTGAGTAGGTGCCGGCTAACACGCGAGTGCGCACTGCACGAATGGCCTACCGGCAATGAGAAAACTCAACTAGTGTCCGGAGCTCGGCGAAGCGTCGGGCGGCCAGAATATGTCGAAATGGTGGGAGTTCAGCCAAGCGGTCGGCACCGAGGTTTATTCTGGGGCTGCTCGTCGCCACCTTAGCGGTGGCCTTCGGCGCATTT
This sequence comes from uncultured beta proteobacterium, assembly GCA_963747225.1. GTDB lineage: Bacteria > Pseudomonadota > Gammaproteobacteria > Burkholderiales > JAEUMW01 > JAEUMW01. Next base: position 6,932 of record CAVVES010000002.1, read on the forward strand.
GCAATGTGGCTGCATGTAATCGGACAGGCGCCGCGATTGCCCACGAGCCTGCCGGAAACAGATGCTCCCTCCCAGACCGAATCCGGCGTGACGTGGGTTCCGGGAATCGGTCCAAAAAACTACGGCGATTGTACTCGCGTTTTGGCCATTGATGGCGGCGGTGTCAGAGGTCTGATTCCGGCGCTTGTTCTCGCCGAACTCGAACGGCGAACGGGGCGACCGATTGCCGAGCAGTTCGATCTCATCGTCGGCACTTCAACTGGTTCCATTCTTGCTCTCGGCTTGACCCGACCTAGCAATGCCGATGCGCGCCGCCCGGCCTTGGCGGCGAAGGACCTCGTGGCGCTCTACCGCGACCAGGCGGCACGAATTTTCCCATCTTCACTCGGGCCATTGCGCTACTTGCGGCGCATCTTCCGCCCGAAGTTCGATCCCCGCGATGTCGAAGCGCTCTATCGGTCGTATTTCGAGGACGTTCGGCTGCAGGAGGCTCTCACGAACGTGGCCGTTCCCGCCTACGATATCGAGTCCAACAAACGCATTTGGTTCCTAAGCTGGTCGTCGGCTCAGGCCGGTTTCTATATGCGTGACATCGTCCGCGGAGCGACGGCGGCGCCAACCTATTTTCCGCCCGCGCGCCTTGCTTACCGCAAGCGCGCGACCACGATCGATTACGTGTCCCTCGTCGACGGGGCGCTGTTCGCGAATAACCCCTCGCAAGACGCGTTGCTTTTCGGAAAGAAGATCAGAGCCGATGACACCAATATCTTGCTGGTCTCTATAGGTACTGGACGCTCGGCACGGAAATACTCTTTCGACGAGGCATGGGGCTGGGGTGTACTCGGTTGGATGGACCCCTTGCTCGAGATCGCGTTCTCAGATCCAGCCATAGACGACATCGTAAGTCGCGCGATCGAGGGTCATGGCAGTTATTATCGCCTGCAGGTCGATCTCGGTACGCCTCCCATCGATCTCGACAATTCCTCTCCAGCCGCTTTGCAGCGGCTGGAGTCGACCACTGAGCTCTTCATGAAGGAGCACAGCAGCGAAATGGATCAGTTGGTTTCCGAACTGAGGTTGCCGCGCTCTCCGAATTGCGGCCCGCGGGTCGGTGCCGATTACGAGCGCCCCGAGGGCCCGCGCCTTCGCCGGCCCGCGAAATGATCCTGCAACGGATATCGCTATGCCTGATGGGGAAAGCACGGACGAGGTAGCCTACAGGCAGGTCGTCACGTCGGGCTTATCCCGCCGAGTAGAATTACGGCGAGGCGTGCAGCGACGGCGTCTGTAAGTTGCCATGTTATATCTCCGCGATGACGCTCGAACTCAACTCCCCGGACGAAATGGGCTTCCCACATGAGGCCCCCGTTAAATCTTCAGTGCGCGGGTCGGAGGCCAGGATTGTCAACTGAAACACGGACAGGACAAAGTATATGAGTGTGTGATCACGGCGAACCGCTCCCATTACGTCGTCGGCGGCACCACTCCCACCGCCTCATTGTGATCTCCAGTGCCGCACAACATGCGATGAGAACGGCTTCCCCTTAGCACTGCCGTGCCAGATGAAGGTGATTGGAACTGCTATTGGGTTGCAATCATTAGTAACCCAAGACCGGCCATAGGCGACAGGTCCGGCACATCAATTATCGAAAGGGAGCGAACCATGCACATTATCAGAAATGCAACGAGCACTATCCTGTCAGCGGTCTTCGCCATCAGTATGATGGTCGTGGCTTGCTTTGCCGCGAGTTTTTCGAGGGCGCATGGAAGGTAACGGACACGGCCGGAAAGCCTTTCGAGATCACCTTATCGGCCGATAGCAAAGCAAGTGCGAGCCGTGGCGAGGGAATGGTCGGCACGTGGAAAGAAGAGGGCAATGCCGCTGTCATCAAGTGGAATACCGGCTGGACGACGAAGATCCACCAAGGACGGCGGTGGCTGACAAGAAAGCTGCTTTCGGCAAAAGCCAACCGTTGGACGGGCCACCGGCCAACAGCTGGGATGCAGAGAAGGTGAAGTAGCGCACGTTCAATTTATGGGTGGGTCGCCGATAAGGCTGCGCTTGCTTGGTCCTCGTTCGCGAGCAGGCTGGCTATGAACTCCTGAGGCGAGATTCTTCTGCTTGGGAACTCCTTCGGCACCTTCACACGTTCGCAGGATGGGTGAAGCATGCCGCAGACCAACTCAAGAAAAGAGAAACTGACGCTTGAAGAGTGGAGGGCGCGGCGCGCTCTCCGCCGCAAAAAGCAGCGCGAGGAAAATTTCGGGCGCGCCGCGAAAATGCACGAAGCCCGGTTGGCGATGGAAGCAGCGGGCGTGGAGGACGCCCATTTCCACCACGAAATTGCGCGCATGTCGGCTGTTCGGGATGGGTTTACTGGAAATGGCGCGGCCTTTTTTATCCCGCCGATATGCCGACCGGGGCGTGGTTCGATCACTACGTGGAACACTTTGACACCGTCGAAATCAATGCATCGTTTTACTCATGGCCTACGGTTGCGAAGTCAGCCTGGCGCCGTCAGCCCGGCGAGGAAGTTCGTTTACACCGTCAAGGTCTGCGAGCTCATCACCCACATCAAGAAGTTTAAGGGCACGAAGACACTGGTGAAGGATTTCGGGATGATCGCCGACATCCTTGGCGACCGGATGGGCTGTTTTCTGTTTCAGCTGCCGCCGAGCTATCGCTTCACCAAAGCACGGCTCAATCAATCGTCAGCCAGCTCGACCCGGCGCGGCGCAACGTCGTGGAATTTCGCCACGCCAGCTGGTGGAACGAGACCGTCTATGCGCCTTTCGGAAGGCTGGAGTCATCTTCTGCTCCTGCAGCGGACCCCGGCTCCCGGATGAGCTCATTCAAACGGCGGACGATGTGTACGTCAGCCTGCACGGACCCGAGCGCTGGTACCGGCATCATTATTCAAAGGACGAACTCTCGAAATGGGCAGACAGGATCAAGGCGAGCGGTGCGCAAAGGGCGTGGATCTACTTCAATAACGACAACGAAGCGCACGCGCCCGAGAACGCGAAAACAATGCAGCGATTGCTCGCTAGGTGGAAAATCGCGGAGCGGGTGCGGAGCACTCGCCGCAAAGAGCCCGGGTTGCATGCCGCAACCGCTTTCAGGTCACGGGCGGTCCGGAACTGAGGACGCATGTCCAATGTTGGTTTCGGCCGGAGGCCTAATGAAACTCGCGACCTTCAACATCAACAACGTCAACAAGCGGCTGCCAAACCTGCTGGCTTGGCTGAAATCGGCAAAGCCCGACGTCGTCTGCCTCCAGGAGCTGAAGGCTGAGCAGGATGCGTTTCCGCTCGCGGCTATCGAGAAGGCAGGATACCACGCCGCGTGGGTCGGTCAGAAATCCTGGAACGGCGTTGCGATCCTCTCAAAGGGTTCGGCCCCTGAGGTCATACGGACAAGCGTCTGCCTGGCGATCCCTCGGATCAGCCAGAGCCGCTACATCGAGGCGGCGGTCAACGGCATTCTCGTCGGATGCATCTATCTACCGAACGGCAATCCGCAGCCGGGGCCGAAATTCGATTACAAGCTCGCCTGGTTTGACCGTCTCATCCGCCATGCGAGCTCGCTCAAGAAGTCGGGTGCGCCCGTCGCGCTCGTCGGCGACTATAACGTTGTGCCCACTGACTTCGATATCTACCCGACCAAGTCCTGGGACGACGATGCGCTGCTGCAGCCCGAGAGCCGCGCTGCATATCAGCGCCTGCTGAAGCAGGGATGGACCGATGCTCTGCGCTATCTCTATCCCGACGAGCCTATGTACACGTTCTGGGACTACATGCGGCATCGCTGGGAAAGCGATAAGGGACTGCGGCTCGACCACTTCCTTCTAAGCCCGGATCTCAAGGAGCGGCTCGTCGATGGCGGCGTCGACCGCAAGGTACGCGGCAAAGAAGGTGCGAGCGATCACGCCCCCGCATGGATTGAACTGAAATAGCCATGGCGCGCAGGGCTGCACCGAGGAATGTCAGCGCAGGGCTTCTTCTGTTTCGCAAAACCGGGAAAGGTCTCGAGGTTCTGCTCGGACACCCGGGGGGTCCGTTCTGGGCCAGAAAGGATGATGGAGCCTGGACGATCCCGAAGGGGCTCATTGCCCAAAGCGAAACACCACTGGCGGCTGCAAAGCGTGAGTTTTCTGAGGAGACTGGTCACCAGCCACGGGGCAGATGCACTGCGCTTGGCGAGGCGCGGCAGCCAGGCGGCAAGCTCGTAATCGTGTTCGCAATTGAAGGCGATTGGGACGCGAGCAATTTCAGCAGCAATATGTTCTCGATGCAGTGGCCGCCGAAGAGCGGCCAGCTGCGTGAGTTTCCTGAACTCGACGGGCGGGATGGTTCTCATTAGAAGAAGCCGAACGCAGAATACTCAAGGGTCAGGTCGTCTTTCTCAAGCGGCTGAAGGAGGCCGTGAGCCTCAGTCCGCTTATGACGCGAGCGCCTCCAGGCGCTCCGCCAGTTTATTCAGGTTCCAGCCGTGTGCGAGCTTTGCAGCTCTGGTCCAGGTCGGCTTCTGATTGCGGAGGGGCGGCAGCGGCGCGCTGCTATACATCGTCGCAATCGATTTATAGAGACGCAGCTTGTCGGCCTGCGCGGCGAAGCGACCGGAGGCGAGGAGCTTTTCAAGCGAGCCATGCTTTGCAATCAGAGAGGCGGCGTTGACCGGCCCCGACGCCGGACGCGCCGGGAATGATGCGGTCTGAGGATTTCCCACGCAATGCAATGAAATCCGGCACCTGAGACGGGTCGACGCCGTAACGCGCCCTGACCTCATCCGGGCCGATCCTAGCAAGTTCTCCCGCGCGGACGGGCTGCACAATGGTGGTGTGTTTCGAGGCAAGCTGAAACGTATCGCGGTCGCCACTCGCGACGACGCATGTTCCGCCTCGGCGATCTTCGCGTGCTGACCGCCGAAGCGACGAAGTCGTCGGCCTCGTAGCCCGCCGCCTTGGCTGAGGCGAAGCCGCACGCGGTGACGAATTCGGGCAGGACACCCAGCTGATCGAGCAGCTCTTTATCGAAGGTGCGGCCGGACTGATAGGTTGACAATGCCTTGTGCCGGTAGGTCGGCTTATCGAGCGTGTCCCAACCTACAATCACTCACCGCGCGCGGGCGCTCTGTCTCGGAGTAACGTCCGCCTTCTCGACAAAATCGGGTGATGCCGAGCCCGAGTTGGTTCGGTGAGGACTTCTGGGTAAAGCGACCGCACATGAAAGAAAGTAAGATCGGAAGAAGTCGCCGCAAGCGTGTCACCCGCAGTGAAATTTTATCTGGCAGTCCCATTCAGAAGCCGGGTTGCAATCGGCGGCGGAAATTGCAGTGCGAAGGATTAGGTCAGCGACGTTTGCAACTTCCAGGAGCGGCTCCGCGTTCGACCTCAAACGGCTTTCTGCACATCTCCCTTTGGAAATTGTCGAGAGCCTACACGCAGGAGCAAACGGCAATGACTGGCAGAATGATAAGAGTCAGCGGCTTTGATAGGAGCACTTATCGCCTTCGGCCCTGGGACCCGCGCTCGCCGTGGATGCGCCGCCGAAGAGCGGGACGACGCCCTACACAACGCATTTCGTGTTCGTGCCGAAATCGACGGTCGACATTCCGGGCGTCGGCAAGGCCGTCGCACTCGAGGCCTCGGGTCCCACCGAGAACTCGGACGGCAAGCCGTTCCTCGACAAGATGAAGGCCAAGTGCGCAGCGGTCCAGGTTGTTTCAGGCGGCAAGATGTGGATCGACGGCGGCTGCGCGCTGACCGACGCCGACGGCGATGTCGTGTTCTCGACGTTCGATACGCGCGACCTCGACAAGACGCAGCCGAAGATGGACTGCGGCTCGCACATCATCACTGGCGGGACCGGCAAGTACAAGGGCATCAGCGGCAAGGAGCCGTTCGCCTGCATCAACAAGGACGTGCCGGCCGGCTCGCCCACGGGCGCGTTCGCAATCGACATTCCGCACATCACGACGTGGGCGATCAAGTGAGGTAAGTTCCAGCCATTGGGTCGACCCTTGCACAAAAAACCTGCGCCCGTTAAACCGCCATGCAGGTCAGCAGGGTCGCTTGTCGGTTTGCCGTCGAGCTAAACGGCGACAACATTCGGCAATGCGGCGGCATTCCGAGGAGCGCATAAAAAAATGGTGAGTGTGAGTTCCGACTACCATCGTAAGCTCACCGCGTTGCATCCGGTAACGAAGAGATTTTATGCAACACTCGGGATAGTAGACGCTGTTTATTGCTGGGCGGTGGATTAATACGCCTCCCGAGTAGATTTGAATTTTTTTAGGGGTAGGTTCCGACACAGCGACGCCATGAGCATTTTTTTTTGCAACGGGTGAGGGCAAAAAAATGAATCATGCGGTTTTGAGAATTGCCGCCTTACCAATCGCTCGACGGAACGAATACGAAGAGCGATTTCCCTTGGGCGGTGTGTTGAGGGCCCGAGAGATAGTTCATGCGCGGAGGCTTCGGCCCCGAGGACTTTGCTCTGCTTGACGCTGTGTTCCAAGCGGCTTGGCACCATATCGAAATCAAGTGCGTCGAAGGCGACCGAAAAGCGAGCAGAGAACGGCTTGCTTCAGTCGTGGTGGCGCTCGCTCAGGCTCGGGGAGTTCTCGAATCCGAGGCGCTTGAGAAAGCGGCTGTTGAAATGTTCGATAGGCGGCCGTAACTTACGCGCGCTTTTTCATTGTGATTTCTCCTCGTAGCCTCGTCCGTGGATGCCTCCTTTTTGCGAAGTTGTTCCAGACGCTCTGCCAACGCCATTGGTAGTTTCACCAAATCTTTTTCAAATATTTTTTGGAGGCGCGGACGAGCCAGTCTCTCAAACTCAACAATCCAATCAATGTTTTCCGTCACGGTTCTTACTCCGGTTTTCATACTCCTCTTGTTCAGGCGCATTCTCTGAAAGCAACCGCTTGCGATGGACCACCGTTCCACCGGCAAAAAAGTTTATATTTTAGCGATCATGTTTTGAACGTGTCTTCTCGAATGGATGCTGTGGTTTTTCGTTCACCATCGTCACAGTTTTTTGATCTCAGCCCGTCGTGTTTCGACGCGTCCGTCGCGCGAAACACGCGCAGCTTGAACGAACACGATCATTTGCGCATCAAAACATGCGTTAATAATTGTTGATCGTGTCCGCTGTTGGCCCCCTTCGTGAAGGCGCTATATTTGCGGACGTTCCGATCCAGTTAGTGAGGGAACGACTGGCCAGCGGGGTCGCGCACCCGCTGGCTTCCCACAAAGTGGAACTTGGCGCGGCTCGTCAAGAGTCGGGCAGTCAACCTCGTTTTTTCTTGTAAGCAATTGTCGAATTTTGGCGAGTAGTACTTCGATACGGACGGGCTTTGCAAACGCCGCGTCTGCGGGCGACTCACTGTCGGCATCGACGTAGGCCGATAACAAAATAAGTTTGATACGTCGCTCTTGTCGTTTCACGAACGAGACGAGCCCCAGCCCGTCGACTTGGCCGGGCATCCGTATGTCGGTTAGGATCAGGTCGACATCGATGTTAGTTGCGAGAATTTTGACGGCCTCATCCCCGCTTTGCACCTCGATGATCTCGAAGCCAGCGCTAGCGCTTACTTGATCTCTTTCGGCAAGTGGCGCCAGCGTCCGTAAGTTGTTTGGCAACGGCGTCGGCATCTGCCTTCGACACACCTTTCCTTCACGGGCTTCGGGCGCGCCGTCCACCAGATCCTTGGCCTCCTTGAGCCCGAGGCCGGTGATGGCGCGCACCACCTTGATGGTATTGACCTTGTCTCGCCGGCGCCGGTCAGGACGACAGTGGAACTCGGTCTGCTCCTCCCGCAGCCGGTGCAGCAGCACCACCAGCGGCCGGGCGGCGACAGCGACCGCGGCAGCCGCGGCGGATACGCCAAACTTCTCTTCCATCTCCTTGATCAGCCCGGCACCAGCTTGAGCACGGTCATGTTGGCGATGGCATCCAGATGTCTAGCGTTTGGCAACAGCCATTTCTCTACTCCTCGGCCTTTCGTAAGTCGTTACGTTGTTCGGTGAGGAAGGGGAGCGGGCGCGGAACTGAAGTCAGGCCTCGCCCTTGGCATCGCGCACGGCAGCCAGCACGCGAACGAAGCGCGACGGCACCTCGTTCAGCGTTCGCACGAACTGCGCGAGACCTCGGTGCCTGCATGGTGCCGAGCAGCTTGGCCAACAGCTCCTCGCGGCTTGGCATGGTGGCAAGGCTCGCCACCTCCTTCGAGGTCATGACGTAGCTACCCATCGCGCCGCCCTTGATCGCGAATTTCTCGTTGCCCTTCGCGAACTCGTGCAGCACTTTTCGACCGCGACGAGATCGTTCGAAATGCCGTATGCGAGCGGACCAACCATCTTCTCCGCCAGCCCTGCAAACGGTGTATCGGCGACCGCGCGGCGCGCGAGCGTTTTCACAACGCGCGATACACCCGGCGTTGCGCGCACGCTTGCGCAGTTCCGTCATCTGCCCCACTTCCAGACCGCGGTTCTCGACGACGGAATCATCGCCCCGGCACGCGCCATTTCCCGCGCTCACCTCGGCCACTACCGCTCTCTTGTCTTCCAGCTTGAGACCCAAGGTCTACCTCCAGTTGCGGGATCGGTCTTCGCCTGCCCGGTCAGGGGCAGTCGCGCGAACTGCCCGGTTAGTTGGTAGCCGACCTTAGAGCCAGGAGTCATTTCCAGCCTGCGGGGTGGCTTCTGCGTCGGGCACTGCAGTCGGAAAGGAAGATAAGGGAAGGGTGTTTCCATCCCGACCTCTTCAGCCATCCAGCTGCTGGCGTTTAACGTTCTTTTGGGTTCCACGCTCGTGGATCGGGTTGCAGGGCATCCCCCTTCTACCTTCCCCTTCACGCTTCACCTCGAAGACCCCAACGGTCTTTGATAACCCTGACCACCCACGCCCAGCGGCGCCACCGGATAATGGTCGGAATCGATCATTCCATTCTCGCCCCCGGCGACCCGATCGAAGCGGATCGTCAGGCCCAAAGTTCCTGCAGCCACCCGTCCGCGGGCAGCCAAAACCATTCATTACTGCGCCAGCGTCGCGTAATCGACGCGCACTCCCGCCCCCATGGTGCTGGACACGGAGATCTTGCGCGGATACACACCCTTGGAACTCGCAGGCTTCGCCTTGTTGAGGGCGTCCACGAGCGCGGTCAAGTTTTCCTTCAGCGCATCGACCGGAAACGAAGCCCGCCCGATGGTGCAGTGGAGCACGCCGGCCTTGTCGGTCCGGTATTGCACCTGGCCGGCCTTGGCGTTCTTGACGGCCTGCACCACGTCCTGCGTCACCGTGCCCACCTTCGGGTTGGGCATCAGGCCACGCGGGCCGAGGATCTGGCCGAGCGCACCCACCGGACTCGCATTGAATCCGGCGTAGCGATCACGACGTCGAAGTCGAGGGAGCCAGGCCCTTCACCTTCTCCGCCAAATCCTCGAAGCCGACCAGGTCGGCGCCGGCTGAGAGAGCATCCTTGGCCTTCTCAGCTGCGCGAACACCGCGACGCGCTTGGTCTTGCCCGTGCCGCGGGGCAGCACCACGGACCCGCGCACCTGCTGATCAGACTTCTTCGGGTCGACGCCGCGGATTCACCGATACGTCCACCGATTCGTCGAACTTCGCATGGCGTTCTGTTTGACGAGTTCGAGGGCTTCCGCGATCGCATATGCTCCTGGCGCGATCGACGTTCTTGGTGATTCCTGATAACGCTTGGAAACATTTGCCATGTCACATGCCCTCCACTTCGACGCGCATGCTGCGGGCACTGCCGGCGATGGTGCGCATGGCAGCTTCGAGATCGGCCGCCGTGAGATCAGGTGTCTTCGCCTTTGCGATCGCCTCGACCTGGTCGCGGGTGAGCTTGCCGACCTTGTCCTGAGGGTTTGGGACTGGCCCTTGTTGATCTTCGCCGCCTTGCGGATGAGCACGGACGCCGGCGGCGTCTTCATCACGAACGTGAAGCTCTTGTCCTGGTAGGCGGTGATCACCACCGGCACCGGGAGGCCAACCTCGATGCCCTGGGTCTGTGCATTGAACGCCTTGCAGAACTCCATGATGTTGAGACCGCGCTGGCCGAGCGCAGGTCCGATCGGCGGACTGGGGTTGGCCTTCTGCGGGCACCTGCAGCTTGATCAGCCCGACTATTTTCTTCGCCACTCTGACTCTCCTCTACGGGTTCAGCGGACGCGCGAGCGTCCTCCCCGATTCGCCATGCTCCACGCCGAGGGCGCGTCGCCACTCAGGCCTTCTCAACCTGTCCGAAGTCCAGTTCGACCGAGCTGAACTCACCGAAGATCGAGACCGACACCCGGATGTCTTGTCGTAATTGACGTCCTCGACAGAACCGTGAAAGTCGGTGAACGGACCGTCCTTCACGCGCACCATCTCGCCGACTTCGAAGAGAACCTTTGGCTTCGGTTTCTCCTCGGCCTCCTGAATCTGGTTCAGGATGCTCTGGACCTCCTTCGCCGAGATCGGCGTAGGCTTGGTCGCGGTGCCACCGACGAATCCCGTGACCTTCGGTGTGTTTTCACGAGGTGCCAGGTCTCGTCGGTCATTTCCATCTCGACCAGCACATAGCCAGGGAAGAACTTACGTTCACTCTTCGCTTTCTGGCCGCCCTTGATCTGCGACCACTTCTTCAACGGGCACCGGCATCCGCCCGAACTGGTCCGCCATACCCGCCCGGTGAACGCGCTCCTGCAGGGTTCGCTGCACGCTTTTCTCGAATCCCGAATAGGCGTGTACCACGTACCATCTCTTCGTCATTAGTCGCGGCCCATGAGCAGTTTGACCAGCCATAGCAGCGTTGCATCGACCAGCCACAGGAAAATCGCCATCAGCAATATGAACAGGAACACCAGCCCGGTCGTCTGCAGCGTCTCTTTGCGGGACGGCCACACGACTTTCTTGGTCTCCGCCACCGATTCCTGGGCGAAGGCGAAGAGCTGCTTTCCGGGGGCCGTCATCCAGGCCACCGCCGATGCCGCGACCAGTCCCACCACTACGGATCCCGCGCGGATGATGGTGGCGCTATCCGCCAGATAGTAGTAGCCGACGATTCCGGCGATCACGAGCAGCGCGGCAACGGCAAGCTTGATCTTGTCAGCCATGTTGGATTTGAGGGGCAGGCCAAGAGGGTCTCGAACCCCCAACCTTCGGTTTTGGAGACCGACGCTCTACCGATTGAGCTATTGGCCTGTGGACCATGGGAAAGCTCGAAGGAACGGGGCGCGGAAGCAGCGGATACGCCCCGGTCTGCGCCCTGAACCCACGCGCTGTCGCGTCTCTCGTTACTCGATCACTTTGGCGACGACGCCGCGCCGACGGTACGTCCACCCTCGCGGATGGCAAAGCGCAGCCCCTCTTCCATCGCAATCGGGGCAATCGAGACGCCACCGTGATCGATATGTTGTCCCCGGGCATCACCATCTCCGTGCCCGCCGGTAACTCGATCGACCCCGTCACGTCCGTCGTCCGAAAGTAGAACTGCGGCCGATACCCGTTGAAGAACGGCGTGTCCGCCCCCCCTCGTCCTTCGAGAGCACATAGATCTCCGCCGTGAACCGGGTGTGCGGCGTGATCGACCCGGGCTTCGCCAGCACCTGCCCACGCTCGACCTCCTCGCGCTTGGTGCCTCTGAGGAGTACGCCAATATTGTCCCCCGCCTGCCCCTGATCCAGGAGCTTCCGGAACATCTCCACCCCGGTGCACACGGTCTTCACCGTGGCCTTCAGCCCCACGATCTCGATCTCTTCGCCCACCTTCACAATGCCCCGCTCGACCCGACCGGTCACCACGGTGCCCCGACCCGAGATCGAGAACACGTCTTCCACCGGCATCAGGAACGGCCCGTCGATCGCCCGCTCCGGCTGCGGGATGTAGCTGTCGAGCGCCTCGGCAAGCTTCATGATCGAGCCCACCCCCTGGTCGCTCGTATCGCCTTCCAGCGCCTTCAACGCACTGCCGATCACGATCGGCGTGTCATCGCCCGGAAACTCGTACTTCGACAAGAGCTCGCGCACCTCCATCTCCACCAGCTCCAAGAGCTCCGCATCGTCCACCATGTCCGCCTTGTTCATGTAGACAATGATGTACGGCACCCCCACCTGGCGCGCCAGCAGGATGTGCTCCCGCGTCTGCGGCATCGGCCCATCCGCCGCCGATACCACCAAAATCGCCCCGTCCATCTGCGCCGCACCCGTGATCATGTTCTTCACGTAGTCCGCGTGCCCCGGGCAGTCCACGTGCGCGTAGTGCCGCTTCGCCGTCTCGTACTCCACGTGCGCCGTGTTGATCGTGATCCCCCGTGCCTTCTCCTCCGGCGCCGCATCAATCTGATCGTACGCCTTCGCCTCCCCTCCGTACTTCTTCGACAACACCTGCGTCATCGCCGCCGTCAGCGTCGTCTTCCCATGATCCACGTGCCCGATCGTCCCCACGTTCACGTGCGGCTTCGTCCGCTCAAACTTCCCCTTCGCCATTTGAATGTTCCTCGCGCTGAATCGAACGCCGTTAAGATCCTCTGGTGCCCATGGCCCGGATTGAACGGGCGACCTCTCCCTTACCAAGGGAGTGCTCTACCACTGAGCTACATGGGCGATTCCCCCTTATGCCGGCTTTCACCGATCGGTTCCTGTTGCCGAGCAAATCTCTTTCTGCAATTCTCAATATTTGCGGCACCGATAGGGTTGGCGACTGACGCGGGAGCGGGTGAAGGGAATCGAACCCTGGTCGTAAGCTTGGAAGGCTTCTGCTCTACCATTGAGCTACACCCGCGTCGGAAAACGAAAGGTTCAGTTGCCCTGCCAGCACCCTGCGCGGCCCATCCCGCCTCGAACCGATGGCTCAACCCCGTTCTCTTGGTGGAGGGGGAAGGGATTCGAACCTTCGAAGGCAGAGCCGGCAGATTCACAGTCTGCTCCCTTTGACCGCTCGGGAACCCCTCCAAACGAAACCCGCGATTATCTTGCAACCCCGATTGGGTGTCAAACCGCTGCTAAAGGAAACTCCGCGAAACCATCGCCGCCTCGTGCGGGGATTGATACAGTTGCAAGCAGACGAGAGAACTGCGAGGTTAAACGTTGAAGAAGCAGCTGACCCTGGCAACGAGTGATTTCGAACGGTTTCGCAAGCCGACGCGGCGCGAGAAGTTTCTGGCCGAGATGAACACGGTGGTGCCGTGGGCGGAGCTGTGCGTGCTGATCGAGCCCTACTACCCGAAGGCCACGAGCGCCGGGGGTCGCCCGCCGGTGGGGCTGGAGCGGATGCTGCGCATGCACTGCCTGCAGTTGTGGTTCGACCTGTCGGATCCGGCGGTGGAGGAGTGGCTGTACGACTCGCTGGCGATGCGCGCGTTTGTCGGCATTGACCTGGGGAGCGAGCCGGTGCCCGATGAGAGCACGCTGATGCGCTTTCGCCACCTGCTCGAGCACAACGGGCTCGGGGAGAAGATCTTCGAGGAGGTCGGGCGGGTACTGCTCAGTCGCGGGCTCAAGGTCTCGAAGGGCACGATCGTGGATGCAACGATCATCGCTGCCCCCAGTTCCACGAAGAACGCCGAGGGCAGCCGCGACCCGCAGATGCATCAGACGAAGCAGGGCAAGCAGTGGTACTTCGGGATGAAGGTGCATGTGGGTGTCGATGCCCGGAGCAAAGTGATCCACTCGGTGGTGACGACCCCGGCCAACACGGCCGACTGCAAGGTGCTGGGCGATCTGCTGCACGGCCACGAGACCCGGCTCTACGGTGACCAAGCCTACAAGGGCCAGCGTCAGATCATCCGGGCGAAGGCGCCGAAGGCCAGAGACTTCACCCATCGGCAGTGCAAGTGGAAGCACGCCTTCGATGCTGCGATCCAGGCGAAGAACCGCACGAAGTCGCGCATCCGGGCACGGGTGGAACACTCTATCGGGGTGATCAAGCGCGTGTTCGGGTTCACCAAGGTGCGCTATCGCGGTCTGGCCAAGAACGCCAACCGGGTATTCGTCACCACAGCGCTGGCCAACATTTTTCTCGTTCGCTACACGGTCCTGGGCGCAGTGCGTCCGCAGTAGGAAAACGAGGCAGGAAAACCTCGATGCCGCTGCCAAATCACCCCGAGAACCGATCAGATCGCGATGAATCAATCTTTCCTGCTTTCGGTCAGCCGAAGAATGCGCGGGTGTGCGGACGTTCCTTAAGTTAAAACGAAGAGCATCAGAGGGCAAAGAAAGCGGCGGGCAAGGTGGGTGGGTCTGGCTGGACTCGAACCAGCGACCAAGGGATTATGAGTTCTAGGTTCCATACAGACCTCGGGAATTTACGGGCATTAACGGATATTGATTTACATGTGTTATATGCCTATCATCTTCTTAACGGGGTTACACGGAAATCGCTCGAAATTCACGGAAATCGTAACCCCGACGTAACCCCGATGGGAAGCAATGGGCGTAACCGTGAATTTTACCAAGGAAACGCTGGCCGCTTTGCCCTCACCCGAGAGCGGCCGGGCCGTCTATCACGATGCCAAGACCGCGGGGTTGCAGGTCCGGGTTACGCACACAGGCATCAAGACCTTCTCCGTTTTTCGCCGAATCAAGGGCGGCCAGCCCGAGCGCATAACCCTGGGGCGCTTTCCCGAAATGACTGTGGAGCAGGCCCGTAAGCGTGCTGCGCGGATCAATGCCGAGATCGCAGAAGGATCGAATCCTGCCGAAGTGAAGCGGGCGCACAAGGGGGAGCCAACCGTTGCCCAGTTCTTCCAGGAATACGGGGAACGCCACGGCAGCAAGAAGCGGTCGTGGTACGAACGACCAGCAGCGCTTCCGGGATTACCTCGAAAAGCCCCTGGGCAGCCGCAAGCTCTCCGCGATTACTCGGGAGATGTTGGGGCGTATCCTTTCCGACATGGAGCGGGACGGCAAGGCCGGGGCGACTGTCAACAACGCGCGTGCCTTGGCTTCGGGGATCTTCGGCAAGGCGATCGAATGGGGTTACCTCAGTGAGAACCCCGTCCGGGGCATCAAGACGCGGAAGGCCGTGAAGCGGGACAGGTTCCTGCAGGCCGATGAGTTGCCACGCTTCTTCTCCGCCCTGGCTGAAGAGCCGAACGAAACGATCCGGGATTACCTCCTCGTAGCCCTTTTGACCGGTGCACGCCGTGCCAACGTCCTGGCGATGCGATGGTCCGAGGTCAATCTGCCTGAGGGACTCTGGCGAATCCCGCGCACCAAGAACGACGACCCCCAAAACGTCACCCTGTCTCCGGAAGCCATTGTGATCCTGGAAGCCCGGAAGGAAGCCGCAGCAGATGACGCGGTCTTCGTTTTCCCCGGCCCCGGCAAGAGCGGCCACTTAGTGGAGCCGAAGAAGGGATGGGGGCGGGTGCTGGAGCGGGCCGGAATCTCCGACCTACGCATTCACGATCTGCGGCGCACCTTGGGAAGCTGGCAGGCAAAGACCGGGGCCTCGCTCACAATCATCGGCAAAAGCCTGAACCACAAGAGCCACCAGTCCACGGCGATCTATGCCCGGCTCGATTTGGATCCCGTACGGCAGTCCGTGAATGTGGCGACCGCTGCGATGCTGGAAGCCGCGGGTGTGAAGAAGCCCGCCAACGTCGTGAAGATCAAGAAGGGCTGACAGGAAAGGGCCTCATGTAGTACCGCCCCGGCGCGGTTATCGTAGGGAAGCAGGCCGAGCGGATGCTCAGAACATCTATCGTTAGGCGAGGCTGCAGCTTGCCACGCGATGTATGGAGAGGTCGGCTTAGGTTCGTGGACGGCCGCCAAAAGACGGCCAGGAAGAGACGATCGAGGATGCCAGCGTAATGGCCCGCTCCTCGATCAAAGCTGTCGTTAGCAATTGCCTTACTGGTGAGCCACGTTGGACCATCTGAGCGTCCGCTTACGAACACGACGAACGCTCACTTCCGACCCTGAGCAGCCACAGGCACTCGGGGAAAGCAGACGGTCGAGGGCCAGATCCACAGAAACAAGTTGTGCCAAGTTGCTAACCCCTCTTCGTGATGGGTGCACCTATGCTTATCTTCCTTACCGCGACAGCGCCAAAGGCACCCACCGTTAGACCCAAGGCGGGGGCACGTAAAACAGACCAGGCTGCCATGCTTCCGTTCTCTTGCGAGCGGAGCAACCTGGAGTGTTAGCGTGGAAACAATAGTGGTTGCGTGTAGAGCCTGACATCGGTTCTACATTCCGGCGGCGTCCAGGGCAGGGCCGATTCGTGCCAGCAATCGATCCTTTTCAGCGTCCGGCACCCAGAAGTTGAACGCCACCGCCAGGTCCAGGCCACTGCCACGGCTCTGGGCGATTGTGGCGGTGCCTTCGAAATCGCCGTAGCGGGTCGCAACAGTGCGTGGGCCGAGATCCCATGCAGCGTGAGAACCGATGAAGCGGGCCACCGTGGACACTGAGGTGGCAAAGCCACCTGCAGCGGGTGCGACTTCGAGCACAAACGCACCGCCGTACGCGCCGGGCGCCCATACACCAGAGGTGTCAAGCATCGAGGGAGCCGCATTGGTGCTGTCATAGCCCGATATTTCGCCAAGGAGCCGCTGTCCGGCGGCCGTCCGCGCGACGACCAGGTCGCCGACGCCGAACGGAGCAAGCAACCGCTGCCGGATGTAGGCATCAATCGGTTGCCTCGTAGCGCGTTCGATCACAGCACCAAGAGCGAAGAACGCGACGTTGGAATAGCCGTCGCCGACCATGCTGCCTGGGTTGGTAACCAGCGGCATGCCATAGACGTACTGAACGACATCACCCTGCGTCGGCGAGCCGACGCGGCCGGCAAGAAGAGCGACATCGCGCATCGTCGTGTCCCCATGGGTGCCGTCAGGGCGGCGACCGAAGAGATCGCGGTGCATGCCGGTAGTCCGAGTCGCAGCTTGCCGTGGTGTCACCAGTGCAATCCGGGAATCCACCGATACGTCACCGGGCAGAGGCGTGTTGACGCCGAGGAAGCTGAACATCGGCGTATCCAGGCTGAGGACTTTGTCGTCGTGCAGGGCCTGGGCTGCTGCCGACGTGAATAGTTTTGAAACGCTGGCCTGTCGGAACAGTGCGGTAGGTTGCGTAATCGGGAACCAAGATTCTGCCCAGGTGTAGCCGCGGGACACCCTTACTACACCATCCCTGGCGACGGCCAAAGCCGCGGAGCGCACGCCGAAGCGGCGCATCGTGTCGGCCATGCCAGCGTCCAACTCGGCGGCCAACGCGTCGGGGCCTTGTGCGTCGACAGTCACTGTCCACGCGCGCGGCACAGCAGTTTCCTGGCCTGCGAATATCGCCGCGTACTGAGCGGAGTCACCAGAACCACCTGCCGCGACGACGATCGGGCGTTGGTCCTGCTGAAGTTGCCGGTCGAACTCGGCCTGGTATTCCTGAGCGTTGATTCGGTGTCGCGCTGTCCATGCTCCAATCTGGTCGTCTCGGAACACCGAAAGCACGAGACCGTCGTCGCTGACCGCAAGAGACGACGGGCGATTGCCCCCGCCACCTGTGCATCGAACAGGCGCTGGTAGAAATCGCCGTCACCCAGCCACCACGAGGCACTGATACCGTCACGGGCCTCCCACCAGATACCAGCGAACCGGCGGTCGTTCTCATCCCCGTACACCGCAAGACATCGCGGAACTTGACCTGCCGCGTACGCGGTCTCCGATTGGCCCACCATCGTGTCCGGCTGACCTGATGCACCCCATGTGAGGCCGTGCCGTGCCGTCCAAGCTCCGACATCCCGCTGCTCGAACAGAGCGGCGAAGACAGGACGGTCCACCGATCCGGCGGCGGAGACGACCGACGGCGTCAGCCCATTCGCCGTGAGCTCATTGAACCGCTGCTGATAGCCTGCAGCGTCGAGATTGTGCAAGCCCGCCCACGCGCGACCGTCGCTTGCCACCCAAACAGCAGCGTAGCAAGCATCGCTCGGGTCACCGGAGACATTAACCCAAGTCATCCGCATTCCTTGCGCCAGCAGCTCGTCGAACCGCTGTTGATGAGTAGCGGCATTTACACCATGGTAGGCCACGAACGATTTCATTGAATTTGCTCCGTGTGCACAACGTGCTCGGTCCCTCGGGCAGCTCTCACAGCGCAGAAGCAGCATCGTTCGATGAACGACGCCTTCGTGTCTTCGCTGTCTTGATCTTCGCCGTCCCTGCGAAACGGCCCGAACAGTTCAACGACGCCGCCCCTAGCAGGATCCCGGCTTGCGGAAGGCGCAGGAGGGGACCGTCAGTGCACTGGCGCTTTGTCGGCACCAAGGATCGCTCAACGCGAGCGTCGGGCGTCCTGTTGAAGGCTCAAACCAGACGTGCAGAGCCCAATAGCGCCCGTGTTTGCGATCGGCGTGGAATTCGCGTGTCTTGAGATCCTCCCTGTCGATGCCCATGCAACCCTCTGCATCGATGCGCTTGCCGGCGTCGAACACGCTCTTTTGCAGGTCGTCGTTGGTGGCGCACGTGAAGCCGCCATCGCCGGGCGAGCGGTGATAACCAGCTTCGTGGAGCCACCAAATGCCGGAGTCGACACCGGCAATCTCCGTGGGCCCAGACTCGTTGTCGCGATCGTGCTGATAGCTGTATCCCATCCCGATGATGCCCCAGTCGTCTTCGTCCTTGCCCGTTTTTTGGAAGAAGAGTAACGAGGGATCAGCCAAGTCACCTGATGCGTTTTCAACCACGCCGGAGCGTTTGCCTTGGATCATCGTGACGCCGTAACCCTTCAGTTCAGCGTGCCCGGTGGCCAGCGCGCCAGAGGGGTGCGAATCAATGAAGCTGGGATCGTCGGCTTTTCGAGCTGTCTTGAAGTTCGGGTATCGTGAGGCGACCTGGCGGGCGGCAACTCCAAAAGGTGTGTCGCTTCCGAACACCCCGATCTTTCCATTTGCAGCGCATTTGGCCTCGACAATCGCGGTGGGCAATGTGGTGCTGGGAGGCGGGGTTGAACTGCCTGGCCCCTTTTGGGGGCAATCGGGGTCATTCGCGCAGGCAGCGCAATTCAAAATTCCGTCTTTCCCGCACGGGGGCGGCTGTTGATCTTTGCCGTCCAACGCACTGACTTGAACCGGTGCACGGATCTCCTGTGCACGCAACTCTACTTGGCTGTTGACGAGCAAAAGACCGATGCAAACGCTGATAGCGCGAAGGTGCATGTCATCTCCTTGCTAGCGCTCCGCAAGCTCCTGCCGGTTCTCAGATCAGGGAGTTGAAGGAGCGTGCTCTGTTCTGGTCAGCTCAGGAGGTCCAACCCTATTGGGCAATGTCGCGAAACTCACAGCGCTGTAATGATCCGCCATCGAATCACTGTGACTAGACTATTGCCGAAATCTGGAACGAATCGCGCCGATTTCGAGGAAACGTCACGTTGACACGCTTCTCGCTCTTTCGCCGCGGCTGCCGGTACCCGAAGGAGCAACCGTCACGCGGATGCAGGGCCTCAAACTCCCGCCTGGGCGCGGGCGATGCCGCTCAGCGCGGCGCTGTACGGCGTCCAGTCGTGGTCCCTGAAGTTCAGCGCCACCTGCGCGGTCGGAAACCGGTCGTTCACCGCACCATCCTTGTCGATGTAGAACAGCCTGTCCGCCGTGCGATATTGCTGGCCCACCTGCGGGAGCGGCGTGCCTAGCCCGATATGGGTGCCGGCAAGGTCGAGGCTGATCGGGTTCTTCAGCGTCACCGGGAAGTTCGGCCCGAACGGCGGCAGGTGCACCACCGGATCGCCGCGAAAGGCGATCAGGGTTGATTTTCGCACCCGTTCGGCCAGCAGCTTGTTCAGGCTCTCATCGCCTGCCCGGGGCGCGGCGAAGGTGAACAGCTCCACCGGCGTGTCACGCATGCCGTCGGCGATGTCCAGCGCCGCCAGCAGCGCCAGCGCGCCACCCAGCGAGAAGCCGGTGACAAAGATGCGCCGGGCGGGTGAGTTCTTCGCCGTCTGGCGGCTCACCTCGGCCAGCAGTACGTTGCGCACCAAGTCGTATGCCTGCCAGAAGCCCGCATGCACCCAGCGCTGGTCGGGCCATGATTTTGGCGCCGGCGGATAGGCCATGCGGTTGGAACGGAAGTCCGTCAGCACCCAATCCTTGAATGCGCCGACCTCGTCAAAGAACTGGGTTTCCGATCCGCGGAAAGCCACGACCACGTCGCCATCATCGCTGCGCGCAACGAAACACTCGGTGTCGCTTTTGAAGTTCTTGCCGGTGATGCCGCTGGGGTTGCGCACCTGCGCTCCGCGCAACAAGCACGGGGCCGTTTCGCCAAACAGCGTGGTGCGAACTTCCGGGTTGGCGGTAAGAGTCGCTGCGTCCGAGAACTGCGCCACGTGCGTCAGCGCCAGTAGCTCCAACGCAAGGGTCGCATCCAGTACCGAAGTACCCGGCACGTTCAGCGCCGCCAAGTCCTGGATTTCCTGCGTGCGGATACTGTCGAGCGTCACCTTTTTCGCGTCTTTGGCGTCGTCGATGCGGTCCTTTTTCTCGTCGACCGCGAGATCGATGGTGTCGCGCTTGTCATCCTTCGCGTCGTCGATGGCGTCACGTTTCTCCTCGCGCACCTCCGATTTCGCATCGCGCTTGGCCTCGCCCTTGAGGTCGGACTGACGGATGTCCTTCATCTCGTCCCGCTTTTCCTCACGCGCGTCCTTCTTCTCGTCCCGCTTCTCCTCGCGCGCGTCCTTCTTGTCCTCGTGCGCGTCCTGGCGAGCGTCCCTCTTTTCCTCCCGTGCGTCCTTGCGGGTATCCCTTTCCTCCTCGCGGGCGTCTCTCTTCACTTCCTTGATCTTCTCCTTTTGCTCTTTCTCGGCGTCGGTTTTCTTGTCGAACAGGCCCATGCTGTCCTCCTCTTGTGTTGGCTTCGGTTGAATCTGCGGTACACACGCGGCACACGCAGCGTCAAGTTTCACTGCGAGCTTTTCCCGTGTAAATCAGTCTCAACGCATAGACCTTGTGGCATAAGCATTGAGCAGGGATGAAACCGTAGTCGAGGACGACACAGACGGAGAGATAATCGGCTTGGCCACATGGTGCAACAGTGATCGCGAGGCACAAACGCACATGCCATGCGGATCTCGAACCACACGCGCTTGCGATTGGCAAAGGTGCTTGAGGCGTCAAACGGGACCGCGTAGCCGATCTGGCTCCCCAAGTTTAGTACTCTAGTGCAGACCGCTGTTTCCTTCCGGAGTAGTGAGCATCTGCAGGACGTGAGAGGCATCATGCCGCAGCTGTACCGCAATGCCGGCCGCCAGGTCGAGCCGGCGGAGCAGCCAGGGGCTGAGGTCGCTCTCAAAAGGGTCCGGCAGCACGACCGGATCCGGTGAGGCATCTGAGCTGGGCGTCCGGGGAGCCGCTGCTGGGGCGCTGACAATCAAGGTGTCTTCAATGCGTTCAACAGCCTGCATCAGTGGCGCGCGAATCTGCTCGGGGTTGAGGCGCCCGCGGCGCAACAGCAGCATGGTCTTGACAGCAGTGAGTTGCGCGAGGAGCTGGTAACTGTGCGCCAGTAGGCGGCTTAGCGGCTCCAGCGGCGGGCGTACGGCCCGTGGCTCGGAGAGCGAGCGCTGGGTGGCCTGGACCAGGGCGGAAAGGCTGTCATACGCCTCGCGTCGTGCAAGCCGCCATTCAACCTCGGGCTCGTTATCCACCGCCTGCAATTGCCCCAACCCCAGCGCGACCCGGGCATGCCGCGCCTGGGCTGCCAGTGTGCGTGTCACAAGTGCGGGAATCTGGGTGCGCTCCCACGACGGCAGTACGTAGCTGAAAGCCCAGGCAATGGCGACCCCGATCAGGGTATCAGCCACACGCTCGAGTATGTCGAAGGAAGGGCTAGCGCCCGCACTCAGCATATGCGCCTGCACCAGGCCGAGTACGGTAGCAGCGACCGCCGTCACCAGATAGCGCCTGATCGCAAAGGCGTGAGCCAGTGCCTGGGCGAGGGTCACGACTACCAATAGCAGGAATGGCGAGGCATGCGCTGACAGCAGGGCCCCGGCCAGAATGCAGCCCATCATCGTTCCCGCCACGCGGCTGTTGCGCCGCTCCAGGGTCTGGGCCAGGCTGCCACGCAGCACCACAACGATGGTCAGTAGGATCCAGTAGTCGTGCGTTCCCCAAGGCAACGCCACGGATATGGCATAGGCGGTACCAATGGCCAGCGCCGCGCGGATGGCATGACGCAGCGGCGGTGCGTCCCAACGCCACAGGGCGACAAAAGGCCGCCATGACCAGCTGGCGGGACTCACAAACATTTGCCAGGCAGCGCGCACCACGGCCAAATCAGGCTCGGCCTCGCCGCGGGCCAGTGCGATCAAGTGCAAGACTTCGTCATTGATAGTGCCGATGCGGCTGGCCAGCCCCCGAGCCAAGACGGCCGGCGATGGAGAAATGCAATCGCTCGGCGGCGCCTCCTCTTCCCAGTGAAGGGCCGCCAGCTGGGGTCGACGGCTGTCAAAGAGAGCGGGCTGACGGCCGCGCAGCAGGGCATCGGCCAACTGCTCGATCTCGTCGGCCAGCACATTGAGTATCTCGCGCAACTCGCTCAGAACAGGTTCGTGGCCGGCTCGCGTTTTCAGCGTATCGAGGTCGAGCTCACATGCCAACAGGTGATCGCGCATCTCCAGCACCTGCATCAGCATGCCGGCCAGAAGCTGCCGGCGCTCCGTTCGCGGCGAATCGAGCAGAATGTCACGGGCCGTTTGCAGATCGTCGGCCAGCGTGGCCTGCCGCTGGAGCAATTGGCCGATAAGGGGCAGGCGCGCACCGCCCTCGCCCACTGTGGCCGGCCTGAACTGCTCGGCCTGCGTGCGCATCAGACTGCCCAGTGCCAGCAGCGTATCGGCCAGCATCTGCAAACGATAGCGCGCATTGAGCACAGCGTTGGCGAGCGTGGCATAGACGAGGTACAGCCCAGCGCCGAGCGCAAAATACAGGCTGCTGGTGACCGCTGTGGCGCTTTCAGCGTACGCGGGCACCGCCATCGAAAAGATCATCGCAAGCATGACCGAGATCGAAATCGGCAGGCCGCGTTTGCCCCACGCTGCCGCCAGGAACGCGACGAAGCTGGCCGGTACCAGAAGCAGCCCCAGGCGAATGGGTGCACTGTGCAGCGCTTGCACAGCGAAGAAAAGCGGCAGGCCAACGAGCGCCGCCGGCAGCAGGTGCCAGAACTTCCCCCGCCTGGGCGCCGGTTGGTCAGGGGGAATACAGACGATGACGCCGACCGAACCGACTGCCGCGGCAAAAGGGCCGAGAAAGAGATGCATGCCACCCGAGATTAGCAGCAGGCCGAAGGCAACCGACAAGCCGTTGGCCACGTAGTAACTCAGCGCGACACGCGAGGCAACCCGCGCAACGTGGTCAGAGGAAAGGGCAATCTGCATGTCGCGCAAAGTCACTTACATCTGAAGAGGCTATAGCCAGGTTCTTGGCCGATTCGATGTTGTTCGGCTATGTGGAGCAGTATGAAATCACAAGCTGAGAAGGAACACCCTAATGTATCGAACCGAGGCAAAGTGCGTTGACTACGTCTACACGGTGAACCGCGACACAAAGCAAGTCCCTGGGATCAGAAGAATTAGGCGCGGCATGCAGGGGGAGCGTGCGTGCTCAGACCTAACTAAGGAGATCAGGCTGCGACTCGCTAACGGCTTTAATGTTCGGCTTCAACCTGCAACGTGAGGCAAGGGCCGTTGCCGCTATCTGTGGCTGCGCTCTGGCTGATCTCGGCGCAGGCTTTGTTCGCCCGGCTCAATGCACGAATGGCTGGCTCGTTATGCTCCCGAGTGGTTGCCAGGGGTGACAAGGCCGAGAACTACCCAATCTCGCAGGTCAAGCCCGGGAACGACTTCTATGTGGAACGAGAGCGGCGTGAGAAGCGCAATTCGAAGTGACTTGTCCTAACCGCGATTCGACCTGACAGAGACACGTCTGATGGCCTTCGAACTACGCTCGGCTCAAAGATCGGGTTCGAACTTCCGAGTTCGACCCGTTGCTGCCGCTGGCGGGTTTTGGGAGCAGACGTTCGCGAATCTCGCTGGCCGGCTCGAAGCCGCCGTTCAAGCGGATAGACGAATGCGCGCGGGCGCGGAGCGACGCCCCTACTATTGAGGGTTGTTATAGGGAGTCCCGTCTCCTCACCCGTCGATAGGTTTGTGAGCGTCTGTCTGCTGCAGCCGCGAAAGATCCGGAAAATTCTGACTCAGCAAGATCAGCTCATCGCCTTCGAGCAACGGCCCCGCCTCCCCGCCAACCGGGTTGAGCATCATTGTTTCGCCGCGATAGAGCCCGATGAGAAGGCACGCCTTCATATTCGTGCGATCGGGCAGGAACACGTTTGCCGCCGCGACGAAATCCATCCCGACAAGTTGGGCAGGCACCGGCACCAGGTACATCTCGTTGGCGTCGCGCCGGACCGATAGCAGTTCTTGATACACGCGCGTCATGCCATGAAAGAGCGAGGCACGTGCCATCAGCCGCAATCCGAAGTCGGCGGCCGAGATGACTTCATCGGCACCCGCCTTGCGCATGTGCGCCCGGTATTTCGGATCCCGGCACTCGGCCACGATGTTTGGCTGGCGCTCTTGCGCGCACACGTTCTTGATGGCAATGCAGCACACGATCGTTTTTCCGTCGGCATGCTGGTCCTGGCGGTCATCCGATAAAATGACGACGGAATGCGCCTGCGCAACCTTGGCGCGGCGCAGGATCACCTCGTTGGCGGGGTCGCCTTTGACGATATAGACGTCGTTGAAGGCGCCTTCATCCTGTTTCTCAGGCAGCACGACTTCGTCGGGTGTGTCGTGAACGATCACGACTGGCCGCTTGTCGGTCACGATGTCGCTGTGTACTTCGCGTATCCAGTCCAGTGCTCGCGGCGACCAGTTGCACAGCACCAGATGGTCAGACATTTCAGGATTAGGCACTTCCCGACTCCTTAGTGCGCGTTCGATCAGGATCGACGCCACGCTGGCCGTGAACAAACCGGCCAGGGCGACACCGACGACAAGGACAGCGGAAACCACGAGCCGCCCAACAGGAGTGGTGGGCGCGTTGTTGAGTCCGCTGAAGAGGGTGATCCAGACGTTCCAGAGGGACTCGCCCCACGTCTCGTACTCTGGATTCGCGCCACGCTCCGCGAAGTGGAGTGCTGTGCTGCTGACTATCCAGATCACCACGATGGCGGTCAGGATTTTCCAGACCTGGTGGCGGTTCCACGCCCCCAGCATGCTCAGCAAGGTGTCGCGCCACGACGCCTTGTTCCGAACTCGGCCGAGCTCGCTCAAAGCCGATCCTCCGCGCCGGAGCCATAGCTCATGTCATTTTCCGTGTGCGAGGCTGTCACGATTAGGGCGACCGGTAATTGTTTCTAGGCGGAGGCGCCAATGCGCTTGACCAGCCTTTCGAACCTGGGATCCCCATGGAGTCCCTGGGATCCTCGACCTGATGGTTGGCATGGGTGGCCAGAGCGTTCCCATGCAGCAGACGTACAGCGCACGCTGGGTGGGCGCTTGCAAGTAGCGGATCAATGGGCGCGTTCGACCCCAAGCCGCCTGATGACAATCGAAAGTGGTACGGCAGCTTTCTGATCACCAAGCTGCCGGTCGCCGACGGTTATGTTGGAGATGAGTTCGGCCTAAGCGACCACACGGGTAATCAGTGATTTGTAGGTTTGTCTCAACATTTAGTGTCTATTAGTTGAAGCCTACTTCAGTGTCTATGCTGCGCAATCTACTATTTCGCTTTGTGCGGCAAGCCTGACGAACGTCGGCGTCCTTGGCGTTGCTGCAATTGACAGTCACCGTTCGTTCTTGTTGGCCTTCACTCGAAGACATTCGTCCCGGTTTTTATTTTTTACGTCGCTGCAATTGATGTTGTTGGAGTTATTGTTGTTGGCCTTCGCCCGGATACATTCGTCCTGGTTTTTGTTTTTTACGTCACTGCAGTTAATCTTGGCAAAGGCCGTGGCAGAGAGCCCAAGGGTCAGGGCGAGTGCAATCAGTAGCGGTCTCAGGGTTGACATGGAACCTCCTTCGAAAGATGGAAAGAGTGGGAATTTATTCTAGCAGCTGGTGCTTGCGATGCAACTGAAATGACTGAGTGCTGATGCCGTCAATGGTGGCTTTCAGATCAGATAGCTGCCATTCGCTCGAATTATTTTTACCTACTCGAACGTCTCTCCGTGACCGCGAGTTGCCTTCGACGGGTGTCGACCCTAAGCAGTTGTAGCAGGTTTCGGAAGACGGACGTTCAACGGCCCACTCCAAGTGGCACCGGTTGTGCGCGCACCTGCTGCAGATTGTTTGGCGGCCGTTGTGCCGAATCAATGTTCGTGCACGATGCTCGGCGGGTTCCATTTGCCGGTGAGGGCAGCCGCCTTCGGACCATAGAGACGCATGGTCAGGTTGAACGCTCCGACCGGCGCGGGCAGCCAGTTGGCTTCCTTGTCCTTGCCGGGGCTCTCGTTTTGGAAGTACAGATCGAGTGACCCATCTGCGTTGGTCTTGAACGGCATCCAACTGCTAACCGCGAAACGGTTGAGCACGTTCGCCACTTGGAAACCTTCGGCATCATAAAGCGTGATCGACCAGAACGCGCTCACGGGCGGGGCAGCGCCCTTGTCGAAGTGGATCGTGTAGTTGTTTTTGCCGACGAGCGGTTTGCCCTTGTCGTCGGCGAGGTTCAATGGATAGATGGCGTCCTCGGGCAGATTGGCACCAAGGCCCATCTGACTAATTATGGCGCGCTTCAGATAGTAATTGCCGTAGACACCCATGGTATCGGTGTTCATCGACCATCCATTTGCGACTCGGGCGAGCGTCGCCACCTTCCACGTCATGAGCTCCTGGGCTTCCGCGGGCACGCTCGCGAGGGCTTTCTGCACGACGGGATCAAGCTTGTCGAATTCAAAGCTCTTTCCAGGCTCGATGCCGATCCGCTTCATCTGCGCGACGATCGGCTGATCCGTGAGATGCGGCGGGTGCAGCTTGAGGAGTTCAGCCGCGTAGGTGAAGTATTTGGCGGCCAGCATGGTGTCAACCTGAGTTTTCGGCGGCGTTTTCATGTCCACGGTCGGGTCGATCTTGGCGGTCACCGGCAACGGACCCTTACCCCAGCGCGAGAGTGGCGTGACTACGTATCCCGCCTGGATCTTGTTCACCGTAGCGTACTCCGCCGGGCCGTCCGTCTTGGTGCGTCCGATAATCCAAACGTAGGGAGTGGGCGCCGCGATTCGCGTAAACCCCTTGGGAGCCGGTCCGGCCCAGCCAGGCGGGGTGACGAGGAAATTGCCCGCCTTGGTGCCGGTCGTGCGCCAGCCCGGCGACGCGAACACGTCGGTCCACATGTCGAGCATTGGCAGGAGATAAAACCGACCGTCCGTGTCGGGTGCGGAGATGACTAGGGATTCCTCGCTAAGATCCAGCCACGCGATGGAATAGAGCGTGTCGAAGTTGGGCCGCACGACCCCTTTGAAATCGGCGGGCGGATATGCAGGGACGCTGACGAACGTATTCATTGGTCCTTTGCCGAATTCTTTTCCGGGTGCGATGTTCGTGAATTGCTTCCGCGTGAGGTCCATCGACAGGAGCGGATACAGGTAAATATAGGCATCGACGCCGATGGCGCGGGCTTCCTGCTCGGAGATCCTGTTGGTTTCCATGAATATGGTTCCCGTTCTGGCTTGTGTAAAAGCGAGACAGACCGAAGGTTGCACGGTCTAGGCGCGTGGGACCCGGACTGAAAGGTGACGGACAGTTCGCGCGGCTGCTCTTTCCATTGTCACACGCACGCGGACCGGCGTAAATCGGCGCAAGGTGAAGTGCCGATGCGCCCGAGGGCGGGCAGTATGGAGTCGAGCCTCGCTATGAGGCGATTTGCGAGGCGGCGGCGACGGGCCGCTTTTGGCCGTTCAGCGACCGTCTGGTTCGGCGGTCGCGGCCAGCCCGGCGAGATTACACCTCAGTTTGCTCGGCGATCTCCAGCGCGTCGTCGACCTCGATTCCGAGGTATCTGACGGTGCTTTCGAGCTTGGTGTGCCCGAGCAATAGCTGAACCGCCCGGAGATTCGTCGTCCGTCGGTAGATTAGCGTCGGTTTGGTACGGCGCAGCGAATGGGTGCCATAGGCCGCCGGGTCAAGCCCAATCAACCCCACCCAGGACCCGACGATCCGGGAATACTGCCGGGTCGAAAAATGCGGTGACTCCGACACACGACTGGGAAAGAGGAACTGCTCCGGCTTCCGATGCGCCTCCTTGACCCAAGCCGCGACCGCTTCCCGCGTCTGCTTGGTGATCTCAAATTGCACCGGCCGCTGCGTCTTCTTCTGCATGACAATCGCGCGGGCAGCGACATGACTACCCTGGACCACATCGTGGACACGAAGCCCGACCAGATCGCACCCGCGCAACTTGCTGTCGATGACGAGCTTGAACAGCGCGAGTTCCCGGACTCGATGATCCAGCTGCAGTCGAATCCGGATGGCCCAGATCTCTTTCAGCTTCAGCGGTGGCTTCTGGCCGAGCGACTTGCCCTTGTTCCAAGGTATTGCACGTCCTGCGGTCTGAGTGGTGGTGTCCCTGAACAGCTCCTCTGTTGAGGGAAAGGAGCTTCATGCTGGTCCCACCCGACGGGCGCAAGTCGACGGTGGGTTCAACCGGTCATTGCAACACCGCCGTAAGTCTATCGGCAGGCGTTTCAAACCCCAAGGTTTTCCTGGGGCGCTGGTTTAGGCGCAATGCGATCTTGTTCAAGTACGACTGAGAGTAACCCGAGAGATCCATTCCCTTGGGGAAGTACTGACGCAACAGGCCGTTGGTGTTTTCATTGCTGCCGCGTTGCCACGGGCTGCGCGGATCGCAGAAGTAGACCTGCACATCGGTGGCGATCGTGAAGTTCTTGTGATTAGCCATCTCCTTGCCCCGATCCCAAGTCAATGATCGGCGCAGCTGCACAGGCAATTGGCGCACCTGTTTGCTGAGTGCGCAGACCACGCTGGCGGTGTCCTTTCCCCGCACCTTGATCAGCATCGCGAAGCGGCTATGACGCTCGACGAGCGTCGCCATATGAGAGTTGTTGGCCCCCGACAGCAAGTCGCCTTCCCAATGGCCCGGAACGGCCCGGTCCTCAATCTCGGCGGGACGTTCGCGGATGGAAATCGCATCGATGATCTGTCCAGGCAGCCTGCTTGGCGTGGTCCCACCTTTCGGATAGCGCATGTGCCGCCCTGCCCGAAGATGCCCGATCAGCTCTTTCCTGAGTACCCCGCGTGCCTGCACAAACAAACTGCGATAGAGGGTTTCGTGGGACATCCGCAAGCCTTCGTCGGCAGGGAATGCTCGTTTGAGCCACCCCGAGATCTGCTCGGGCGACCAATCAAGTGCCAGCTTCTCAGCCACGCGCCAGCGTAGCTCGGGATGGCTGGCCAGCCGACACGGCTTGGGGCGCAGCGCCCGCTCCCAGGCACGCGCATCCGCCTCAGTGGCGCGGTACGAGCTGCGCCCTCCATGGCGCGCAACCTCCCGACTGACCGTCGAGGGCGAGCGCCCCAAGCTGGCCGCAATGCGGCGAATCGATTGCCCCGCCGCAATCCCACGCGAAATCTCTTCGCGCTCATCAAGCGCCAGCGCCACCGGGCAGCGCCGGCGAGCTACCGGCGCGATTCCTCCATTGAACGCCAAGACATGGTGAATCGCGCCCTTGGTCCTCGCAAGTGCACGGGCAATATCGCTCGCGCACTGGCCACTCTTCCAACGCTCCCAAAGTTCAGCCCTCTTCTCCCGAGATAATCCCGGGCGTCCGATCTTCGCCATGCGTGCACCTCCTAATCGCAATTAAATCAGAAGGTGTTGCGCAGATCAGTTGAACCCACAGTCGAGAGCGGTCGGTCATCGCCGCTCTCCAGTTCGCCGCAAAGCAGTCATCCGTCAGGGGCGTGCTGCGACGGTAGTCTTCATGCGGCTGGCGTGGATCTGTGCGATCGCTCACGGGCAGCGCTATTGCGATTATCAAGAGTCGAACAGCGGATAGCACACCCGCAAGCGCGGGCTCCAATCATGGGGCACCATCGCGGCTACGCCACTTCGCGCTGCCCGTCTTCGTAGTCGTCGCTGCTGTAGCGTGGACGTGGTCGTCTCTGGAGCAACCGATCAAAACCGGCAGGTCGCGGCTCCAGCAGGGTGGAGACAGTGAGCACGGTCTCACGTCCGGCGATTCGACCGCCTTGGAGGCTGCTGCTCAACAGCCACGTCCTGTTGCCGTGGCCATTCGTCGGACAATCGAAGTTCGGAAGGGTCTGGCTTCTAGTCTATCTCTCGAAGGAGGCGTGCGAGCTTGAATCTGTACAGCGCACTCAGGAGAACCTCCGAGCTTCTACCCATGAGAGAGGAAGATAGATGAACA
Source organism: uncultured beta proteobacterium (assembly GCA_963747225.1). Taxonomy (GTDB): domain Bacteria; phylum Pseudomonadota; class Gammaproteobacteria; order Burkholderiales; family JAEUMW01; genus JAEUMW01. Next base: position 37,332 of record CAVVES010000002.1, read on the forward strand.
AACGCGATCTGGTTAACGCCACTGCAAAGAAAACCGGTGGGAGCAAAGCCTCCGTCGAAGCGATGCTGAAGGCAGTCCTGGGTACCGTCACTGCGACACTGGCTAAGGGCGGCAAGGTGGCGATAATCGGATTCGGGACTTTCTCGACCTCAAAGCGCGCGGCGCGTACCGGCCGCAATCCAGCGACCGGAGCCGCGATCAAGATCCCAGCGGCAAAAGTCGCCAAGTTCTCCGCGGGTGCGGGCCTGAAGAAGGCGGTGAACAAGAAGTAATTGCGCGCCGGCCACGGCCGGATACAGCCGCTGGTGATGTAAATGCCGCGTCTTTCTACCGCAACACCAGCACCGGGATCTTCGAGTGGGTCAGCACTTTCTGGGTCACGCTCCCGAGCAGCAGCGCTCCGATGCCGCTGCGGCCATGAGAGGAAATGAAGATCATGCCGCAGCCCTGTTGTTCGGCCACATCGATGATGCCGTGGTAGGGCTCATCATCCTCCGCGATCACAGTGGCGCACTCAACCCCTTTGCCGCGGGCGCGTTTGGCCGCCGCATCGAGCAGTTCTCGTCCGTGCGCCTCCATGCGCGCCATGATCTCTTCCAGCGTGATCGCCTTGGAACCCGATCCGTAGTCGCTTAGGCTGACCACTTCACGGACGGGCGTCCGTGATCTCACATAAACAGCCGTCATGCTGGCGCCGGTGGAGCGGCAGAACTCGATGGCATAGTCAACAGCCTTCTCGGCGTGCTCTGAGCCGTCGGTGGAAACCAAAATTTTGTCAAACATTGTTCGCGTCCTCAAATAGGCAACGTTCAATCGGACACCACTGTCCCCCGAATCGCACCGCGATCGGGTTCGCCCGCTCTCCTGGCGTCAGGACATTAAGCGGGCCAGCAACAAGCCTGTCGCCACGGCAACGATAGTGGCAACCAGCCCCGGAATCATGAATGAATGGTTCAGGATGTACTTGCCGATCTTCGTGGTGCCCGAGAGGTCAAAGTTGATCGCCGCAATGAGCGACCCATAGGTCGGGATGAAGAAATAACCATTGACCGACGGGAACATCGCAATCAGGAACTGAGGCGGAATGCCGAGGGCAATGCCGAGCGGCATCAGTGCTCGGGTCGTCGCGGCCTGGCTGTACAGCAGCATCGAGGCGAAGAAAAGGCCGAACGCGAAAGTCCACTCTGCCGCTTCGGCCCAGTGCCCGATCGCCGTGACGATCACGTCTTTGTTCGCGGCGATGAAGCTGTCTCCCAGCCAGGCGAGGCCGAAGATACCGATCACCGCCACCACGCCGGCCCGCAAGGTCGCGGTCTTCGGCACTTCGTCGACCTTGACCTTGGTAAGCATCAGCATGATCGCCGCCACCGACAGCATGACGATCTCGATCACGATCGGCATCGCGAGTGGATCCTTGGCCCCGGGAAGCGTGCGCAGCGCGGGGAGGAATCCGAACAGCACAACGAGCACGACGCCGGCAAGAAAGACGAAGGCGGAGAGCTTCGCCGCAGGCTTGAGCGGCGCGCCTTCCCTCCCGCCTTTCGGGGGCGGGATGAGCCCAGCCTGGAGCCGCGCCTGGTACTCCGCATCGTTCTTCAAGTCTTTGCCGACGAACATCGAAGCGATCGCCGCCGCGACCACCCCAGTGAGCGTCGCGGGCACGCAAATCATAAGGATCTGCGGCAGGCCCCACTGGGTGAGACCTTTCTCCGCGAAGAGCCCGATCATCGCTGCAGTCGCGGCGGCCACCGGACTCGCCGTGATTGCCTGCTGGGACGCAATCGTCGCCACCGCCATCGGGCGCTCGGGACGGATGCCGCTCTGGTGCGCCGTCTCGTAGATGACGGGAAGCAGCGGATAGATGATGTGCCCGGTGCCGGCCACGAACGTGAAACTCCAGGTCGTGAGGGGCGCGACCACGGTCACATACTTAGGGTTCGCCCGGATGATGCGCTCCGCGCTGCGAACCAGAAAATCAATGCCGCCAGCGGCATCCATGACCGACGCGGCCATGATGACCGCCAGGATGATCAGCATCACGTCGATCGGCGGCGAGGTCGGCGTGATCCCGAACACCAGGACAAGCACCAGCAACCCGACCGCCCCCCACAGGCCGAGACCGACACCACTGTAGCGTGCCCCCATCCAGATTGCGGCGAGGACGACGACGATTTGTAGAGCGATCGATAAGGTCATGCTCGTCGTTCGAAGATCTCAGCTGCGTGCGCAGGCCGCGGGCGGTAGCAGTACTTCGCGGACACCATCGGTCTCATTCGTTGTATGATCAGTTAGCATACCCGAAACCGCTCTTCGACACGCTTGTGGATGCGCTGAAGAGCCTCTGGCCCAGGGGAAGAGGGCAGCGGGTTCCGCGAATCCCGATGAAGGTCGCGCGAGGCTCGCCGCATCGGGCGGCACTGCGTCGGAGTGACCGGTTCGCAGAAATTGCGGACACGGCTGGCGTCGGGGGCCGGCTTCGCCCCTCGATTGCCCGCACCGAACGCCCATTCGCGGCAATCATGGCTGCCGAATCGTTGCGCAGGCTATGGCAATACCACTACGGCTTCCACCTTCCTGAACTCGAACGCCAAGCTCCAAAAGCGCGCCCTGCACTGAGTCATCCAAACCGTAGTGACCAGCACCGCCGGCTATCCGCTAGAACCTATCACCGGACGGTAAAGAACATGGTGGGGCCGATCGATATCTTGGGACGCTTCATCGCTTCGTCAAGACGGGCGATGTCTGGCCGCACCTGCGGATGTGTCTGATTTGCGGCCACGTGGACTGCTGCGACTCGTCACCCCAACAGACACGCCAGAAGGCACCTCCGGACGACGAATCACCCTCTTATCCGGTCGATTGAACCGGCGAGACGTGGCGTTGTAAACGGCGGAGTAAAAGGGAGCCAGAAGGCACCAGCGTAGGGGCCAGTCTCAAAGCCTATCCTTCGACCCCCGAGGGGATCGAGGAAGGCAGAGAGGATGTACAGAGACGTGGACCTATACGCCAAAGTAAGGCGCGCCGTGATGGTAGAGAACCAGAGCGAGCGCGGAGCAGCGAAGCGGTTTGGGATCAGCCGCAAGACGGTATCGAAGATGATGCGGCACGCAGTACCGCCGGGCTACCAGCGCAAGCAGGCGCCGGTATCGCCCAAACTGGGGCCGCTGGTGGGCATCATTCATCAAATCCTGCGGGCAGACCGGGAAGTCCTCAAGAAGCAGCGGCATACGGCGGTACGGATATTTGAGCGACTGCGTGATGAACACGGCTACGCGGGCGGCTACACGGTCGTGCGCGAGTTCGTCGGCAAGGAACGTCTGCGGCAGAAGGAAGTCTTTGTTCCGCTGGCGCATCGGCCGGGCCATGCCCAGGTAGATTTCGGTGAGGCCGACATCTATCTGGGTGGCGTCAGGACGCGGATTCACTACTTTTGCCTGGACCTGCCGCAGTCGGATGGTATCTTCGTCAAAGCCTACCCGGCCGAGACGACCGAAGCATTTCTGGATGGGCATGTGGCGGCGTTTGCCTGGTTCGGTGGCGTGCCCCGATCGATTCTTTACGACAACACTCGGATTGCCGTGGCCAAGATTCTGGGCGAGGGCACGCGCAAGCGAACCAAGGCATTCAGCGAGCTGCAGAGTCACTACCTGTTCGAGGATCGGTTTGGCCGACCGCGCGGCGCAACTTCATGGTGCCCTTGCCACGGGTGCGCACCATCGACGAATTGAACGCCCGGCTGCTGGCGGCTTGCGAGCAGCGCAAGGCCGCCGTGTTGCGTGGGCAGAAGGAAAGCATCGGCGAACGCCTGCAACGGGATCGCCAGGCATGGCTCACGCTGCCCACCGAGCCATTTGACCCCTGCGAGAAGGTCGCTACCCGTGCCTCATCACTTTCGCTGGTGCGTTACCGGAGCAACGACTACTCGGTGCCGACCGCTTATGGTCATCACGACGTGCTGGTGCGCGGTTACGTCGACCGGGTGGTGATCTCCTGCGGCAGCGAAGTCATTGCCCGCCATGAACGCTGCTATGGCAAGGCCGAGTTCATCTACCACCCGCTGCACTACCTGGCGCTGCTGGAACGCAAGCCTGGTGCCCTCGATCAGGCAGCACCGCTGCAGCACTGGGATCTCCCCGACGATTTCGACCAGCTGCGCCGCTTGCTGGAAGCCCGTATGGGCAAGCGTGGTCGCAAGGAATATATCCAGGTGCTGCGCCTAATGGAGAGCTTCGGCGAAGAGGAAGTGGCGGTGGCCGTCGAGGATGCCCTGCGCCTGTCGGCACTCAGCTACGACGCCGTCAAGCATCTGGTCCTCGCGAAGATCGAGCGTCGTGTCCCGCGACTGGATCTTGCGGCGTATCCGTTTCTGCCACGGGCAAGCGTTGGTATCACCGATGTCCGTGTCTACCTGACGCTGCTGCAGGAGCGAATCAACCAGGGGCAACCGGAGGTGTCGCCATGAGCACCGTTGCCGAGGACACCACGGTGCCGCCCCAAGTGCTGCTGGCACATCATCTGAGATCGCTCAAGCTGCCAACCTTCGCGCGGGAATATGAGAAGGTCGCCTTCGAGTGTGCCCAGGATCAGACAGATTACCCGCGCTACCTGCTGCGCCTGTGCGAGTTGGAGCGGATCGACCGGGACCGGCGCAACATCGAACGGCGTATCCGGCAGGCCCGATTCCCCCAGACCAAAAGCCTGGACACATTCGACTTCAAGGCGATCCCCAGCCTGAACAAATCACTGGTGCTGGAGCTGGCGCGTTGCGAATGGATCGAACGGCGGGAGAACTGCATCGCCCTCGGTCCGGCCGGCACCGGCAAGACCCAGGTATCCATAGCGCCACGGGGTTGATGCCGAGTGGCAAGACGATAAGGTCCGAATCGCGCAGGATGCCTTGACGATGTGATCGCGGGTCAGCCCCGTGCTGAGGCCGAGGGGCAAGAGAATAAGGGCCGAGCCGCTCTCTCTGCCATGACGCATCGATCCCGGCCTGACCCGGCTCCGGTACTCTCGCCTGCGGGCATCGGTCGTGCCGTCCATCAAGAACGTGGGAGAGCCTCGCAAGTTCGTCCCGACGATGTGAAAGCCAAGGGTGGCGTGGCCGAGCTGGCGCAGGCAAGAGTAACGAGATAGTGGCGCAAAGCGCGGCCACGGATCAAATACCTGGCAGTGCTGCCCAGCATCGAGCCCGACCACGTCAAGGAGAAGAGCATGTTTCGACGCACCGTAGGGATCGACCTGGCGATCAGCGCCGTGCAAGTGGCGCAGATCTTCGATGACGGCGTGCCTGTGGGGAAGCCGATCCGCTTCCGGCTCAACGCGGACGATCTGCGTGGCTTCGTTGCGGCGGTCACCCGCGAGGTGCCACAGGGCGTGCCGATCCAGGCGATCATGGAGCCGACCGGAATGGCATGGTTCCCAGTGGCCAGCTGGTTGCAGAACGCGGGTGTCCATGTCATTCGGGTGAAGGGACAGCGGGTCAAGGCGCTGCGTCAGTACCTGAGCGAGCATGCCAAGACCGATCTGGCCGACGCCCATGTATTGGGAGCCCTACCGAACTTCGGTGGGCGCGTGCTCGATCCGGTCCCCGTGCCGGGCCCAGACCAGCACGCGCTGCAGCGGCTGACCAAGCAACGGCACCGCTATCAGGAACAGATTTGCTCATCGCGCCGGCGCCTGTTGGATCTGATCCGCTGGGCCTGTCCTGCGCTGGAGCCGATCCTGCCCGATACCACGACGCGCCTGACACTGGCGATTCTGGCCGAGCTCTTCGACCCGCATCGTGTGCTCAAGACCCGGAGCGCGACCTTGCTGCGTTTCATCGGCCAGAACGCCTCGGGCAACCATCCGCACAGTGGCCCTTTCGTCGAGAATCTCGCCCAGGCGCTCAAGCAGTGCGCGCGCGCAACCCTCGGCCTGCACGGCGATCGGGTGGACTTCCAGTCGTTGCAATTCGAAGTACGTCAGGAGGTCGAGTTGCTCAGGCTGCTCGATCGCAACATCACCGCTCTGGAGCAGCAGATCGAAGTCCTCTACCAGCGCCAGCACCCCACCAACGCCCTGCGTTCGATCCCCGGCATCGGCCCGACCCTCGCACCGCTGCTGGTCGGGGTCCTGGCACGAGCCGATCGCTTCCGCAATGAACGCCATGTGCGTGGCTTCTGCGGACTGTTCCCCACCAAGAATTCCTCGGCCGGCATCGACCGGCCCGGCCAGCGCATCACCAAGAGCGGCAACGACCGCATCAAGCGCGCCCTGTACGTTGCCGCCGACACGGCCCGCAAGATCGACCCGGACCTCGCAGCAGTCTACTGGCGCCTGATGGTCACCAAGGGACATCACCACAAGCAGGCCCTGTGCGCCGTGGCCACTCGACTGGTCAATCGCATCTACCGCGTGCTCAAGACCGGACAAGCCTATGTGCTGCGCGATCCCGACGGGCGGCCCATTACGGTGGCGCAGGGCAAACAGATCGTCGCCGAGTTGTTCACAGTGCCCTTGGAGATCAGACGAACTCGCTGCCGCCACCTCGAGGGCACGGCATAGGAGTTATCCGGGCCCCGCGCGCGGGGCGGTGGGTAACTCCGGACAAACCGCTTGACAGTGGGTACGAGATCACCTCGGCATCGCCATCGCCGCGCACGCCGTGAAGTCGCGCAAGCGCGTGCGCTTCTACAGCGTGGTCGACCTGGTCAATCAACTCGAACTGGAGAAGACCGCCGGCAAGCAGGGAAGCCTCGCGCACCGACTCACTCACACCAACATCGTGGTGCTCGATGAACTTGGCTATCTGCCCTTCAGCGCCAACGGCGGCGCGCTGCTGTTTCATCTGATCAGCAAGCTCTACGAGAAGACCAGCCTGATCGTGACCACCAACCTGTCGTTCTCCGAGTGGAGCGGCATCTTCGGTGATCCCAAGATGACCACGGCGCTGCTCGACCGCCTGACCCATCGCTGCGACATCGTCGAGACCGGCAACGACTCCTACCGCTTCAAGAAACGCCGCTGACCTCGCCGCGGTACGTCCGATCAACCGACAACGGAGCCAACCTTCAACTCGTCCCACCTCTAAAACCCAACAGCCACTGGTCAGTTTTACGTGATCACACCTGGTCCGGTTTAGGTGATCGTTGACAAAGGTTGCGTCCGGAGCCCGCTCGCGCAGGACGTGAAGGTGCGCGTTAAGACGAGCGCGAAGGGGGTCGGACGCCTCGATCCAATAGATGATGATGCACGCATCGAGGAACAAGATCACCGCGAATCGCCCCAGCTCCCCCGTTCGCTGCGCAGCTGCGCGTCGATATCCTTCTTCGACCGAGTTCCCCGCGCGGGTTGGTCCAGTAGTTCCCAGAGCCCCTTGCGCTCGATGAGCCTGGCATAGTCGTCCTCACTCATTACGACGTAGCTCGGCCGGTTGTTCTTGATGACATGGACGGGGCCGTCCTTCAGCAGTTCGTCCAGGGCAGAGATGCCCCGTCGCTTGATTTCCTGGGCAGGTATGGAGTTCATTCTCAGACCTCGTCTGGTACTTGAATCGGTACCTATTCTAGTCCTTTGATCCGCAAGAAAACAGTGGCACATGTCGTCCGGAGCGGCTCGGGTGGCCTAAAGGCGCCCGAGGCGAGGCGTCTGCCCGTCGGACTTCTCCTCATCGAGTGTGCTGCCGGGTGCGCTCTGGAGCTGAGATCTCGATTCTTCGGCCCGGCACCCCAGCAGCGGTCGACTCCAACGCTTCAAGCCCATACTGCTTCTGCGCGGACCGCTCGACAGCGAGGCTCAGCTTGGACCGATCGTCCACGTACAGCTTCGCTTCGTGCCTCGCCCGACTGATCGCAACGTAGAAGCTCTCGCTGCCGATGGTCTGCTCGTACTTCGTGTCGATGTGGACGAGTACCCGGTCCGTCGTCTTTCCCTGGGCGGCGTGAACGGTCGAGGCGTAGGCATGCTCCCAGTGCCGCTGGGTGCTGTAGGTCCAAGGTCTCCGTGCTCCGCGATCCGTGCACCATCGCCACGTGCCTGGTCGCCATCCACCGAAACCACCTCTACCACCTCGCCGTTGCGGCGACCGAGGTCGCGATCGTTTCGCGTCCAACGCAGTCGGTCGCCGGGCATAACCGTGCGCGCCTCCTCCCGGTACACCTCGACGTTGCTCGCTCGCCGCGGCTCCCAGGAGATCGATTCACCGGCGCGAGTGAGCGTGACCACGCCTCCTGGGATGTCCACCGCATGTCACCGAGAGATATTCGCCCACCTCGATCCCAAGCTTCGCGTAGGCTCGCCCGAAGCGGACGATGTCCCCAATTTCGTAGGACTTTGGCTGAGTCAGCTCGGCGCGCGTGAGGTCTCGCTGGACGAGCACCGTCGCAGCCCCTTCCGGACCAGCAAGTGTCTTCTCGACCTTCAGCCGTGCGCGGATTCGCTCGTTGATGTCGCGCCGATCCTCGTTGACGCCGGTGACGATTAGCGTTTGATTTCGCTCGGCTGCCGGACGGGCGAGATAGTCCCTGTACGATCGCATCGATTCGCGCGTCGCGGTCGGGAATCGCGTACGTGTGGCCAGCCAGTCTCTTCAGTGCGGAGGCCTCTTGACGCGCGATGCTATCGAGCACCGCTGCCTTGAGAGTCGGGTTCTTCTGACGCTTGATCTCGCGCATCTCTACGCTCGCCATACCGCGCTCCAGGAGCATTGCGAACGGTCTTCCGGCCTCGATGGCGGGGAGTTGCTGACGGTCTCCGATGAGCACGAGCCGCGCCTTCTGGTGATCGGCAGCGCTCACGAGCGCACGGGCCTGTTCGGTGCTCATCATTGAGGCCTCGTCGACGACCCAGAGCTCGCTTGCCGACTGCCACGGCTTGCTCTCCTTCGCGACTTCGATCAGGTGCCTGGAGAGTGTATCGGAGGGAATGCCGGCATCCTGCTGGAGAACGCGTGCGGCCGTCGCGCTGGGTGCAAAGCCCCGTACCTTAAAGCCCGCTCGCTCCGCCACTTCACGCACCGCTCGGAGCATGTGGGTCTTGCCGGTCCCGGCATAGCCCTGCACCCCGACAACACGGTCCTTGGTCGTCAGGATGAAGGTTGCGGCGTCGGTTTGATCGGCGGCGAGTCGATGTTCCCGGGCTGCTTCTCGGCCCGCTTCTAGCGAAGCAATCGGACGCACTCTCCCCTGCCCGCGCCGCATGGCGGCAAGGGTCTCGCTTTCGGCGGTGACGGCTTTCGTCGTCGTGTATCGACCATCGTTTACGGGTAGCAGCACCCGTGTTTTCTTCGCCTCGTGGATGCCTGCTGTCACCTCGGCGAGCGTCGCCTTGCCGGTGCCGTATTCGAGCGCATGGCGAACGATGTCTCGGTGGCTGATGACGCTCTCGCGCTCGGTCAGATGCGCGATCGCCCAGGCCACTGCCTCTCTGGCGGGCTTGGTGTCCGGCTCACGCGGCGCGGGCATCTTCGGGATCACTTCCCGGAAATCGATCCCCTGCTCCCTGGCCCGCGTCTTCCAATCGGCGTAGACCTCGGCGCGGTCGATCGGTCCCTTTCGGGCACGCGTGTACAGGGCCAGTGTGGCGCTTGCCTTGGCTCCGGTTGCGCCCACTTTCTCGAGCGCCGCTTCGATCTCTTCCCGCCGGCGAGAGAAGTGACGGAGCTGCTCCCTGGTGAAGCCCTTGACCTCGAAACGGCCGTCTCGATGGCCCACCTCGACCTCATAGCCGAGACGTTGGAGCGCCTCGCGCAAGCTCTGCGCGGTAGATCGCCCCGCCCAGCATCTTGGCCCGGAACATCTCCTTGGACGAGAGCGCCCGCCACTCGCCGTCGGCCCGCTGTGTCGCGTTGATCACGACCGCATGCGTGTGAAGCTGCGGATCGAGTTCGCGGCTCGTGTCGTGGTTGAAGCGCGCGATGATCCAGTTGCCCGTCGTCTCGATCGTGGTCTTGCCTTCCTGCTTGATACGGGCCTGCGCGGTGGTCGCTTCGAGGTAGCGGAGCGCCGCGGTCACCGCCTCGTTGTGCGCCTCCATGACCCGGCTGTCGTCGCCCACCAGGGCGAGCAGCGACACCGACTTGGGGGCGCTGAAGGTGAGATCCCAACCGGGTTGATGCTTGCCCTCCTGCCCTCGCTTGAGGACGATTCCGTTCGGCAATTCGCCATTCAGGAGCCCCTCGAACTGGCGCGATCGACCGGTCCGGCGAGGCCAGAGACACGGCTCCCCGTCCGTCCCATTGGGAGGGTTCACCGGCGCTGTCCTTGGTGTAGTAGTCGTCCTGGGCGTAGTAGGACCCGGCCTGGGCAGAGGAGTGAAGGACGCCGATCGAGAGCATCAGAACACTTCGCCGTGGCGGGAGATGTAGATCGGAGCGATCTCTTTGCGCTCCCGAATCTGCAGCGTCACTTTCGTCACCGGATACCCGCCCGGAAGCTTCAGGAATCCCGAGAGCTTGGGCAGATTCATGATCTCGGAAGGCAAGCACGATCGGAGCGCTTCACGACCCTGCGCTGGAGGTTCACCGCATCCCGGAAATCGTGCGGACTCATGGAGAGGGACTCGGTCGCCTCGTTCACTTCCTGCTCGCCCAGCGACTGCGCGGCCCACTCCGCGGTGGCGTGCTCGACGCTGCGGAGCATGAGGCGGGTGAGACAGGAACCCGAGATGCTCTGCGCGCCGTAGACCCCGTAGAGGCGCCGCAGCTGCCCGATGTCCTGCAGGCCGAGGATGGTCGCGCCGCCGTGCTTGCGGGACATGGTGAGAAGCCCGCCGTCGGGCGTGAGGGCGGGCAGTTCCTGCAGGCTCGCGACCTCGTCCATCACCACCCAGAAGCGGCGTTTCAGGTCCGGCGGCAGGCTCAGGATCGAGGCTGCGGCCTGGTCGCACCACAGGGATAGGAGCGGCCGCAGAAACGCGTGCTGGTCCTTCCTGGAGGTGAGAAAGAGCCAGGCGTCGCTCGCCTCATCCTCGACAAAGCGGCGCACCGAGAACGGTCTCTGGTGGGGTTCAGGATCGGGCAGATACGCCCAGGCGCGGATCTTGGTGCTGACCGTTGCCCGCACCCCGATCGCCATCTTCTCGGCCGCCGGATCGATCGCCGGCGCGGCTTCCGTGCCCTTCACCAGCGCGAAGAGCTCGCCCAGGGGTGCGATCGAAATCATGTGCCGGAAGGCGGCGTTCGTCGCCTCGCCGCGCTCGGCGAGACGCAGGGCCACCGCCTCGAAGAGTCCCCGCGGCCCTTCGCGCCAGAACGGATCGTTGACTCTCTCGTTCTCGGGGATGATGGAGGCGGCCAGGCTCGCGTAGTCGTAGGCCTCGCGCACCTCGCCCCACAGGGTCCAGGGTCGACTCCTCGCATCCAGGGGATTGAGCAGCACATCCTGGCCGTGCCGGTAGTAGACCTGCACGTACTCGCCGCTCGGGTCGTAGAGGATGGCGCGATCGCCGCGGGCGCGGATCTGGTCGAGCAGTTCCTTGATCGCCACGCCCTTGCCGCTGCCCGGCGCCCCGCAGACGAGGATGTGATCGGTCTCGGCATCGCGGAAGAGCGGAACGCCCGCGAGGGTGAAGTCGTAAGGCAGGTGGGAGGCTCTGGCGAGGGCGACCACGACGTCAGGAGGGGCGAGCGTCGTGCCCCGGATGTGCTGGTCTTCGGTCGCCGAGCGGCCGCTCTGGCGCAGGAAGAGCGCGGCCGTGACCGTCCCCGCCGATCGCCAGCAGGAAGCCCAGAAAGAGGCTCTCCTGGAAGCGTTCGGTGACGGTCTCGTAAGCTGCGCCACGTGTAGCGCTGCACGTGTTCCTTGGGCACCTGGATGCGGCTACCGTTGCCGCTGGGATCGGGCAGATCGGCGATCGGGCCGCCGATCCCGAGGCCATTTCGTACGTGGTGCAGCCACAGTTTTCGATCGAGAGAAGTGGTGCCTTCGAGGAACCAGAACCGCACCCACAGCGCGCCAAGGCGATGCCGATGGAGAGCCACAGCAGGACAGCGCTCGCACCCAGCTTGAACCAGTTCGCGAGGATCTCGGACCCCCGAATCGCATCGGACCAGACGCGTGGCGTCTGCCTACTCTGTCGCCATCCTGTCTTCATCCGCTCGAGCTCGTCCTTGGCCTGCACCTGCGCCTTCGGAATCGTGCTGTGCTCGCGCGCCGCGGCGAGCGATCGGAGGATGTTTCGCGTCTCCAGCACCGCTTCGCACAGGCCCCAGTAGGCCGGCGGAAGCGGCTTCTCCATCGCGAGTTCCACGCTCTCCAGAAGCAGTCCGCGCTCGATCAGGAGACGGTAGTAATCCGCGTCGGGAACGCCCTTCATCCGCGCCCGGCGGGTGATCTCTTCAGCAACATCAATCGGGCAGGCGAAGGGTCTTGTGTCTCATCGTCACTCCCCTGCATCGGTTGTCCTCTGTGTTGCGCTAGAATTCCCGAGGAAGCACCTGATGCAGAAGCGATTTCCGCAAAGGGTGTGTTCGCCTGATGGCAGTAGGTGTAGTCGCTCTATGCTCTTTGGCGTGATTGCATTTTTCGGCTCTTCGCAGAAGTGCATCAGGTGTGACACAAAATCTAAGGGGCCCCGTCGGCCTTATCGACGGGGGAGACCCGGCTGGCATGCGGGCGGCGCTCCCCTCTTCCACGAACGGTAGCCCCCGCTTTCTCGTGCGCGCGAAAGTCGGCGTCATGGTCCATGACGTAGACGAGCGCACGCTCGACGAGATCGGCGAGCGCGAGCGCGCCGCAGAATTGTCGGTAGCGCTCGACACGCTCGTGCACGGGCCGTGCGATCTTGACGCGCAGCGATGCGAGTTCCTTCGGGGGTTCGAATTTGAGGAGGGCCATGGTGAGGTTCCCTATGTCGGACGAGAAGTGATGACGCCGACTGTAGCAACCGCGCTGCGAGGTCGAAACTCGCAGTTCTGATAGGCGAAGGGAAGGACGGTCTTTCGTGCCCTGGCCAGGACGAAGCTACCGGCAGGATGTCGCCGTTTCGCGAAGAACTCCGCTGCACGCCCATCAGCGCCGCGGACGCGCTTCGCAGCGTAGGGACTTCAGGAAGCTCGACATCACGCTTTCCCAGTCGGGGCGTGTCTTCGGGTGTGAGACCCACTGGCCCGGTGACATGCTCTGCAGCCTCGTCCCAGAGCTTGTGCGCACGCTCGAGCGGAACGCCGTGCTGGTGCGCAAGGAGTTGCAGGACATTCGGGTAGAGCATGAGCCGGTTTCCCATAGGTTCCTCCGCGTTGGTATTCAAGCCTCATCGTCCTTGGTGTCCTCCGTGGTCGCGATTGCAGATCGCGCGAGCGGGAGGTGACGACGTCGACTGTAACGGCCGCGAGCTGAGGTCGAAACTCTCAGTTCTGATAGGCGAGGCGGAGGGCGGACTTTCGGCCCGAAAGATCAGATTGCGTTTGGAGCGCGGCGACCGGAGCGTCGACAAGGAAAATGAGGGAGCGGCGAAGCCGCTTCCTCGCCGTCCTACACCCTCTTGATGAGGCGGTCGTTCGAGGCGCTTTTCTGGGGTGGGGTTGCCACCGGATCGGAGGACGATACGCCCCTCAAATTCAGCCGCGCGTCGGCGTCCGTTTGCAGATCCATGGCAAGGTCAGTTGCGGGTCGGAATGCGACAAGCGTTCGCCAGAGCCAACGGCGCGACTTTGCCTCTGGCTTCTCCGCGCAACTTACGCGGCGGGCTTTGCGGCCTCTGCTGGCGCGTTTGCTTTCGGTTGCAAGCTGTGCAGGAAATCGACGGCTCGCTGCGCTTGGGCGACTGCGGTGAAGATCGCGCGCTTATCCTCCCTCAGGACCTGGAGTAATCACCAGGAACCCATAATGTGAAGGAGCGTTGAGCGGCCTCGGTCGGACAATGCAAAGACCGAGTGTGGCGGTGGTTTGCTGCGCATTATTTTCCGGCATGAGACCTTTGGCTGTTGTCCCAACTCAGCCGAGGAGATTCGCATGCCGCACGATCACAGCGTCCTGATTGCTCGATTCAAAGAGTTCCTGACCCAGCAGCGATATAACGCCGTGGTGGTCCATAACTACTGCTGCAATGCGGACCACTTTCTTCAGTACTTGGCGCAGCGAGAGATTGCAATCGAGGCGACGACGCCGGCAGAGGTGTCGAATTACTTGCGCTGCGCCGTGCGGCGGTTTCGCCGGCGTCACGGCTACGCACCCGCGGCGCATTGGCAATCCATTCCGAGGTCAGGCATTCATGCGCTGCTGCGGTTCGTGCAGAAGCGGTGGCCACCTGAACCTCCGGCACAGGGTCCCGGCGAGGTTCTTCGCCGAGCTGTGTGCAGCGAATACCGGGAGTGGCTGCGTGTGCAGCGCGGGCTGGCGGCCGCAACGGTCGATGCTCTGATGTGGGAGGCCCGACACTTTCTGTCCTGGTACTTGGAGCGCACCAGTGTCATCGGCTTCATGGAACTAAGCATCAGGGATATTGATGTCTACTTCGAAATGCGCGCACCTGGGCTGAGACGAAAGTCGCTCAAAGACGTCGCGGAGCGGCTCCGCTCCCTCATGCGATTTCTCCATAGAACGGGCCGTACCGCCGTCGATTGGGCGCCGCAAATCATTGCTCCCATGCTGTATGCCTATGAGACCATTCCCTCGGCGCTGGGCTCGGACCAAATTTCCGCCGTTCTGAAGACCACGCGTGAGGATCGTTCCCCGATGGGATTGCGTGATTACGCAATCTTGCTGCTGTTATCGACCTACGGCATGCGCGCCGGAGAAATCACACGGCTGCGGCTCGAGGACATCGACTGGCGGGCCGACACCTTGCGCATCCGCCATTCCAAGACCGGCGCGCAATCGCTGTTGCCGTTGATGGCGCCCGTCGGGAAGGCGCTGCTGAATTACCTGCGCCGAGGACGTCCCAAGACCGATGTGCGAGAAGTCTTCATTCGCACGCGTGCCCCCTATCGCCCCCTGACCAGTTTATACAAAGAAACCCGCCGACGATTGGAGGCGGCAGGTGTGAAGCCACACGGCAAATGCGGGCCCCATGCCTTCCGGCACGCGCGCGCCGTCAGTCTCCTGCGAGCATCCGTGCCACGGAAGGTCATAGGCGACCTGTTGGGCCATCGTTCGGTGGAAGCGACGATCCCGTATCTGAAGCTGGCCACCGAAGACTTGCGCGCGATTGCCCTGGAGATCCCGGGACAGGAGGCGCGCTCATGAGCGCCTGGCCCGACACCGATGGCAGCGCCATCGCCCGTTATCTCCGGCAGCTCCGACTGCGGGGCTCTGTCACCCAAACGTATTATCGTCAGGCTCTGCGCGGCTTTCAGGATGTCGTGGCGCGACGCCAGGGCACTGCGTCGCCGGTAAGCCGGGATACCCTTGAAGCCTGGCTGCGCGAGCGTGCCGCGCAGTGGCCCCTTTCTACGCTGCTTCACCGTGCTCGCATCGTCAATCACTTTCTCGACTTTCTCGTGCACGAGGGATCGATCGCGAGTAATCCGGTCGCTGATCTGCGCGCCCAATACTGCGTGAGGTGCAGCAAGCCGATCCTACGGGCGCTGCTCGCGCCAGAACCGGATCGGGCACTCGAAGCGCTGCGCCGGTTCCCGCCCTTCGGCAGCGTCCTTGGTGATCTGATGCGCGAGCACATCGCGCTGATGCGCACCAGAGGGTTTCGTTACGAGACGCAAGCCTGTCACGGGTCATCCAATAATCCCCACTTAGGGTCACCGAAAATTCCCCACCTGCTTTCGTGAGAGGAAGGCAGATGGACGCAGATCTGGGAAGAGAAACCGGCATCATCGGCGGCGAGCAGAGCGACTCGCTGGAGGCGATGGTGCTGGGGAAAGAACGATGGAATGAGGTTCGGCGGCTGCGGGGGCAGGAGGGGCTGTCGGTTTCGGAGATTGCCAGGCGCTTGGAGATTGACCGCAAGACGGTGCGCAAGGCGCTGCGCTCGGAATGGAAGGGCTATGCGCGTGTGGAGCGCAATGCCACGTTGCTGGCCGAGCACGCTGCTTTCTTGCGCACGCGGGCGGCCGAGGTGAACTACTCGGCACGGATTCTTTACCAGGAGCTCGTGCACATGCGGGGCTTTGGCGGGAGCTATCAGACGGTAAAGCGCTTCGTGTCGCCGTTGCGGGCCCATGCGCAGATTGGCACGTTGTGTCAGATCCGCTTCGAGACCGCTCCGGGGCAGCAGAGCCAGATCGATTGGGGGCAGGTGCGCACCTACCTGCGCCAGCAGGCGGTGCAGCTGCACGTGTTCGTGTTGACGCTGGGCTACAGCCGGCGCAGCTACTACCGGGTGTGCGCCAATGAGCAGATGGGGCTGTTTCTGGAGGCCCATGAGGCCGCCTTTGAGCATTTCGGTGGACTCACCCGCGAGCATCTCTATGACCGGCCGCGCACGGTGTGCCAGTCAGAGGATGGCAAGTGGCGCTGGAACGAGACCTTCCGTGCGTTTGCGGGGCACTGGGGATTCGAACCGCGGCTATGTGCGCCGTATCGCGCGCAAACGAAAGGGAAGGTGGAATCTGGCGTCAAGTACGTCAAGCGCAACTTCCTGCCGGGTCGGCGCTTTGTCGACATCGCTGACCTTCAGGCGCAGCTCGATGAATGGACCGGTAGCATCGCCGACGTGCGCATTCATGGCACCACCCATGCGCGTCCGGTCGATCGCTTCCACGCCGAGCGCGAAGCGCTATTGCCGATCACCGGGCATGGCCCGTTCGCAGACAACCGGCGCCTCACCCGGATGGTGGCCGAGGATTATTTGGTGAGCTTTCAGGCCAATCGCTATTCGGTGCCCTACCGACTGATCGGCAAGACCGTGGAGGTCATCCCCGTCGGGGAGCTTATCCGCATCGAGCACGCTGGGCAGTTGGTAGCCGAGCATCCACGGCTCGCCGGCAAGCACCAGATGCGCATCCTGCCACAGCACGGACCCGGGCCGGCGGCGCGCAATGCCCGGCAGCGTTACGGCCAAGGCGACGCCGTCCTGCTCAATCGTTGGGTCGGTCCCGACGAGGTCGAGGTGCGCGATCTGACCGTCTACGAGGAGCTTGCCGCATGAGCGCCGCCCAGTTCGAACGCCTGCATGACCACATGGCACGACTGCGGCTATTCAAGAGCCGCGAGCGGCTGGAGGCGCTACTGCAGACGGCCGTCGCCGATGAGCAGTCCTATGCCGACTTCCTCGAGCAGGTCCTGTCCGAGGAAGTAGCGTCGAAGACAGCCAAGAACATCACCATGCGCACCAGCCTGGCGCGATTCCCATTCGTGAAGGGCCTGGAAAGCTTCGACTTCGCCTATCAGCCCTCGATCGACAAAAAGCAACTCGCCACGCTCGCCTCCTGCCACTTCATCGAGCATGGCGAGAACATTGTGATCCTCGGGCCACCCGGCGTGGGCAAGACGCATTTGAGCGTCGGTTTGGGCTTGAAGGCTATCGAGGCCGGCTACCGCGTGCTGTTCAGCACCGCGGCAACGATGATCGCCTCACTGATCAAGGCCATGAACGAGGGCCGCCTGGAGGAGCGACTGAAGTTCTACGCCGTACCACGGCTGTTGATCATCGACGAGATTGGCTATCTGCCCATCGAGCGGCAAGGCGCCAATTTGTTCTTTCAGCTGATCAGCCGCCGCTACGAGCGTGGGCCCATGATCCTCACCAGCAATCAGAGTTTCGGCAACTGGGCGCAGGTGTTTGGCGATCGCGTCATCGCCACCGCGATCCTGGACCGCGTACTGCATCACGCGATCACGCTGAACATCCGAGGCAACTCCTACCGGCTGAAAGACAAGCTCAAAGCCGGACTGCTACGCTCTGCAGAAAGTGAATCAGTCGAGTAACGCCAACCCGCAGGTGGGGAAAATTCAATGACCACACCTGGGGAAAATTGGGTGACCCTTGACAGCAAGCCCGCATGTTCCTGCGCTTTGATCGCTTTCTGCAAGGCCATCCGGAGCTCGCCGAGGCGCCGGTGGCGGTCATGCTGCAGCGTTGGGCGGCTGCGCGTTCGACGCTCTACCACGCCGCCGACTGCGAGCGACTGGGGCGTGCCTTAGCCAAGGCCCGGCGTCATCTCGATCCCAGCGTCGAGCTGCCACGCCCGGACCGGCGTCCGCAGCAGCAGGTCGCGCGGCAGTGGCGCCGACCTCACATTTATAGCCCGGAAGAAGTCCGGCTTCTGCTCGACACAGCTCGCGCGTATCCCTCTCCGCGCGCACCACTTCGTCCGCTCAGTCTCTATACCATGCTGGCGCTTGCCTATTGCGCAGGGCTGCGACTGAGCGAAATCGCGCGCCTGGATCTCGACAACGTCGACCTGCAGGCCGGCACGATCACCATTCGGGAGACGAAATTCTTCAAATCCCGAATCCTGCCCTTGGCCGGCAGTGTAGTGGCGGCGCTGCGGGAGTACCTGGAAGCGAGACGGCGGGCGGGGGCGCCACAGGATCCCGACTCCAGTTTGTTCTGGCATGACCAGGGAGGCGCGCGCTACGTCTCTCAAAGCATCGCATGGGTGTTGGTGGACATACTGCGTCGCGCCGGTCTCAAGCCCATGCGCGGCAAGACAGGACCCCGCATTCATGACCTGCGTCATTCGATGGTCGTGAACCGCATCCTGGCCTGGTACCGCGCCGGCATCAATCCACAGGAGCGGTTGCCGTACCTAGCGACCTATCTGGGACACCGGGACATCCATTCGACACTGGTCTACATTACCGTCACTCAGGACTTACTGCAGCAGGCGGGCGAACGCTTCCGTACTGTAGGGGCGCACTGCTTGCACGTGACGGAAGGGGTGCAGCCATGAAGCCGGCCGACCCGTTTCCTGGATTGCTGCGCGCCTTCTTTTACGAGTGGATGGTTGAGCAGCGCAACGCTTCCGCCCATACCATTCGCTCGTACCGCGACACCTGGCGCTTGTTCCTCAGATTCGTCGCTCAGCGCCGGCAACGGACCGTGGCTCAGCTCGGACTAGGCGAACTCACCGCCTCTGAAGTGAGCGCCTTTCTGCAATACACCGAGCAGGAACGCCACGACTCGATCGGCACACGCAACTGCCGTCTGGCCGCGCTGCGCAGCTTCTTCGGCTTCGTCGCTGGACGTGAGCCGGCGATCGTAGCGCAATGCGCCGAAGTCCTGCACATTCCGACCAAGAAGGCGCCGGTGCACGCCCCGTGCTACCTCGACACGGCCGAAGTCGAAGCCATTCTGGCCCAGCCGGATCGCTCGACGCTTGAGGGTCAACGCGACCACGCCCTGCTGTCCTTCCTGTACAACACCGGCGCACGCATTCAAGAAGCGCTCGATGTATGTCCCCAGGCGGTCCGTTTGGACTCGCCCGCTTGTGTACGGCTGTACGGCAAAGGCCGCAAGGAACGCCTGTGCCCACTCTGGCCGGAAACCGTGTCGCTGCTCAAAGCACTGCTCCAGCGGCAGCCGCGGACGGACGATGAACGGATCTTCGTCAATCGCTACGCGGTTCCGCTTGGTGCCTCAGGCGTGCGCTTCAAGTTGGCTGAGTACGTCGAGGCCGCGGCCAAGATCTTGCCGAGCTTAGCGTCGAAGCATGTAACGCCTCACAGCTTCCGTCATGCGACTGCGGTGCACCTGGTGGCAGCGGGTGTTGATGTAACCGTGATCAGAAGTTGGCTTGGGCACGTCAGCCTCGATACCACCAACCATTATGCGCAGGCCAATCTGGAGACCAAGCGAAAAGCGCTTGAACGGCTCGGCGCTTCATCCAAGACCAGCAGGCCACCGCGATGGAGGCACGATACCAGCGTGCTCGCCTGGCTGGATTCGCTTTAACGAAAGCAGAAATAATGTCAAGGAGACGGAGCCCTATCGTAGAGCGGTAACGAGGGCCGCGACGCTCCTTCACATTATGGGTTCCTGGTGATTACTCCGGAAATGGCGAGCTCGCCATTTCTTGAGCCAGTGCGCCAAGTACGAGGCGTGGTCTGCTCTCGGCTCGGCCGTGATGCCGAGATCGGCACAGAGGAAAGCGCTCCCAAGTTCGGCAATCAGTTCCTCCGCCGCATAGGCGTTGTCGCCAAACCGTTTCCCCAGGACACGCGCCAGGCGCGAGGGATGCGAAGTCCAGTGGGTGAGCTCATGCGCCTTGGTAGCGGCGTAGCTTTCCGCGTCCCTGAAAGCTTCGGGCGGGGGAAGCTGGATGTGATCGGGACCGGGGGCGTAATAGGCCATGTTTCCGCCATGCCGGAAAGTCGCGCCGGTGGCGGCGAAGAAGACTTCGGCGGATTCGATCAGTTGCAGCTTTTCGCCCTTCGGCTCGGGCTTGCCGTAGTAGTGCGCGGGCAGGCCGTCGATCTGCTCGACGTTGAAGACGGTGTAACCCTTCATGAAGGCGATCTCGCGCTCCACCTCCTCGCCCTTCTCGTTGGTCTCCGTCTTGGCGACTCGATCGGCAAAGACCACAAGCGAGCCCTGCTCGCCCTTGCGCACATGCGCTTTCAGTTCCCCGGCCTGGCGGTAGGTCATCCAGAGGGAGGAGCTGTAACCCTTGTCCATCGCCGCACCCCAGAGAAGGAGGATATTGATGCCGCGGTAGGGTGTGCCGTTGTGACGGCGGGGAAGGGTGATGCGGTCCTCGGTGTTGCCAGCCTTCCACGGCTTCAGCCAGGGACGGACTCCGGCTTCCAGGTCGGCGATGATGCGGTCGGTGACGCGGGCGTAAACGTCGGTGCGGGAGCGGGTCGTATTGCTCATGGTTTGATCTCCTTTCAGGGCTCGGGTGCTGTGCTCATGCACATGCACCGATGCCCATCGGCGAGATCGGGGGTAGCAAAGCGACAAGGGCGCGGGGCCGGGAGGGGGATCACCCAAATACTGTTCACTTAGCAGTTTCCGTGATAGGCTCGTACCGACCGGTAAGGAGGTCGGATGGCGCGCACAGCTGCGGTACTCGGGCAGGCTCCCGGCATCGGGGAGCGCATCGGCATCACGGCGATCTGCCGATCCTTTGGGCGCGGCGACATAGAGCGCGCCCTGCAAGCCAGCAGCCGGCAGACTCACCGCCGACGCGAGCTCTCAGCGGAGTTGACGATCTACTTCGTGATCGCCATGGCGTTGCTGATGCACGTGAACCTCAGGGAGGTCCTGCGCTGCCTGTATGAGGGACTTCGCTCGATCGGGAGCCCAGCGGCCGTTAAGGTCACCGGCAAGTCCGGGATCTCGCAAGCACGCTCAAGGCTTGGATCCGAGCCACTTCGACACCTCTACGAAGGCACGGTCGTGCCCATCGCGACGCCACGCACCCGCGGCGCCTGGTACGGCTCGTGGCGGTTGGTCGCCCTCGATGGGTCGACCCTCGACGTGCCTGATGAGGACGCCAACAGAACCGAATTCTTCGGGCCGACGACGTTCAATGATCACAGCCCGTTTCCACAGATTCGGTTCGTAACCCTCACTGAGACCGGCACGCGTGTTTTGTTCGGTGCCCAGATGGCGGACTACGGGACCAGCGAAGTCGCGCTCGCCCGCCAGGTTGTGCGGGTACTCAAGCCTGACATGCTGTGCATCGCCGACCGCGGGTTCTTCGGGTTCGATATGTTGCAGCGGGTGCGTGCAACCGGGGCACAACTTCTGTTCCGTGCCCGCAAAGACAACGTCCTACCCGTCTCACAAGTCTTGTCAGACGGCTCGTATCTGAGCGACGTGAACACCTGGCGGCGTACCAATCGCGGCGAACGCCAGCCGGCCATGACGGTGCGTGTGATCAGGTACCGCCTCGATGGCGTTGAGGATCCCGATAACGTCTATACGCTGGTGACAACGCTTTTGGACCCCGACGCTGCGCCGGCTGCTGATCTGGCGCAAATCTATCAAGAGCGTTGGGAGATCGAGACCGCCTTTGACGAATTGAAGACCCATCTCCGGGGTGCCCGTCTGTGCTTACGAAGCAAAACACCAGAGCTAATCCGCCAAGAGTTCTATGGCTTGATGCTCGCGCACTACGCGGTGCGCATGCTCATTCATGAGGCCGCACTAAAGGTCGACAACGACCCAGACCGAATATCGTTCACGCACAGCATCAACGTGATTCGACGAAAGCTGGTCGCCCTTCCCCCCTCGGCGGTTGGTTGAGCTGCGACGAGAGATCGTTGTCGAGATCCTCGAAGAGCGCGTCGTCTCCAGTCGAGGGCAAACCCGCTTTCGCGGCGTAAAGCGCTTCAAGTCGCGGTATAGACGTCGCACTCGAAAACACCGGCCACCGCCCTACCATCCAAGCGTGGTTCTGCTGGAAGCATCTAAGTGAACAGTATTGGGGGGATCACCCGGCTTGCACAAGCGCGGCACGAGGGGCAGAGCCCATTAGCAATTCACAGAAAAGAAGTCGCGCACGGTGTGGCTGTTGACACGGTGCGCACCGGGCCGCTCTTGGAGGCGGACGGTGTGGAACACGGTCCGCGCCATGTGGTGTTCCAATCTTTATGCCCGTGAGGCGGGATCACGGGCCGGTGCGCATAGCGCATGAAACTCCATGTCGAAGGAGTTCGTCGAGGTATCCAGTGTTCAGGCGCCGTGCTAACAGTTCATGCGAAGTCATGATCGGTGGCCGGCCGCGATCTTCCCAGGACAGAGGCGCAAGACAGTTGCGCGCTTCCGTTTGGATTCCCGCATCGCCAGGGCGAGCGCGGTTTGACGCGCGAGCACGGGGCAAGTCCAAGCCTCACGACAGGAGCGCGCCCCGATGGCGGACTCGTGTATCGTCGCGAAGCCAAGGTGGAAAGGCCTGCGCGGCGAGCGCCGCTGCCCGCAACCACATGGCAAACGAACTGTCATTGCCGATTGCCAGGAATTTACGCCGAAAGAATCTTCGCCGGGCCTTCTCGACGCGGTGGCAAGGCAGCCGTCCGAGAAACCGGGTGGATAAGAAGATCTAACGAATACACGGTCTGGAGCGAACACAGCTCATCCCGAGATCCTGCGACAACGTCTTCCCGTTCTTCGCAGACGCTTCCAACCTTGAGGCGATCACGGCGCCACTCCTTCGCTTTCGTATTCTCACGCCAACACCCATCGAGATGCGCGCCGGCGCGCGCATCGACTCCGCGCTCACGCTGTTTGGCGTGCCGTCAGGGGGCGCACGTGCATCACAGAGTGGGATCCCGGCGTGCGCTTCGTCGACGAGCAGGAATCGGGGCCCTACGCCTTCTGGCGCCACGTCCACAAGTTCGAGCACTGGCGGTTCTACCAGGTCCCGTCAGTTTTGCTAGTTCTCTTGGGTGGTACAGCCTGATAGCTTCCTACGCACGTGCATAGTTTGCGCACGTGCGGTTTGCCCAACGTCGTGCGCACAACGTCGAAACACTGGCTAACAGTTCGTTGAAATTATCGATGATTTGGGTGCGGGCATTGGATCGCAACGAGATTTTCAAGATGGGAGAGGAAGCCGTGCGAGGTTTCTCGCGGTTTGCGCTTCCGCGTTGGTGTTTTGCGCCGCTATTTGCACGCGAACCGCAAATGCGGACGCACCTTTCCCGTTTATCCGGTCGCGCCCATGATCGCCTGTGCTATGAACAGTTTCGGCAACCGGCGCAAATTGACCGCCAGCATGGACAGTGTGAACACGTCGCTGACTTTCGGCTGGCCACGCAGCTTGACCTGACGGATCGTTGCGCCATGCTGCTTGCCATCACCGAACAACGTCTCGATCAGCTTGCGCGTCACCTGACTGACCCGATAGCCGTCGTGCCGGGTCGTGCGGCCGTCGATCCGGCTTTCGCGCTTCGCCCGTTTGCCGGTCTTGGTGTCGTACTCGTAGGCATTTTGTGCCACATGAGGGGTGACGTTGAGCTCACGGCAGGCGCTGACAAAGTCCTCGGTATCGTAGTTCTTGTCCGCCCCCACCGTCTTGCGCTGCTCGCCGGGAAGACTGGCCAACATGTCGAGGGCTGCCTCGCGTTCGGCCGTGCCCGTGGCCAGCGTCAGTCGCGTGTCAACGGCCAACTTGCTGCGGTTGTCCATCAGCACATGGCCCATGAAGGATGGCAGAGCCTGGGCTTTCTTCGACTTGGTGAACAGCCGGGAATCCGCGTCGGTGGTACTGGCGTGCGTATCGTTGCTGCGTTTCTGGCCCTTGAACTCCACTTCCGGATTGTTCTTGCTGCCAGTCTTGTTCGGCGGGGGCCCATCCTTCGGCACGAAGCTCTTGAGCGAGGCCCAGGCGCGTATC
This sequence comes from uncultured beta proteobacterium, assembly GCA_963747225.1. Lineage (GTDB taxonomy): Bacteria > Pseudomonadota > Gammaproteobacteria > Burkholderiales > JAEUMW01 > JAEUMW01. Next base: position 61,495 of record CAVVES010000002.1, read on the forward strand.
AGCGTGCCGTCCACGCTGAAATGCTCGGACGAGAGCAGCTTGGCTTCTTCCGCTTGTTGCATCACGCGCCCGAACAACGTCTTGATCGCATCGTGATCGATCAGCCGGTCGCGATTTTGCGTATAGGTGCTGTGATCCCACGCCAAGTCTTCCATGCCCAGTCCGACGAACCAGCGGAACAGCATGTTGTAACCCAATTGCTCGCACAACAGCCGTTCGCTCCGAATTCCATACAAGGCTTGCAGCACCAATCCACGCAGCAGCCATTCCGGGGGCACCGAGTACCGACCACGCTCTTCGTACATCGACTCAAACAGCCGGTCCATGTCGCGCAGCGCTGGATTGAGAATCTCTCGAATCGCGATCAGCGGATGCTCCGCCGGCACGTAATCCGAGGTCTGCTTCACAACGAACAAGCCTTCCTGGGTTACGTCGGCTCCACGCATCGCGCTCATCCCCTTCGATCTATACGACGCATTACTCAACGTACTCCCCCCGATTCCGTAAACAGTATCAGGGGATAAATTCAACAAACTGCTAATGGACAATTTGGAATCAACCGTGAGCGGACGTTGAGCAAGGCGCGCGGTGAGTGTGGGTCCCAAGTCCCACGATTGCAGCATCTGCGAGGCGGAGATGGAAGACCTCGCCAATTCCCTCTGAGCGTGGGCACCATGGAATTCCCGACTGAGGCTCTCCAAGAAGCGAACCGTGGAGCTTCCTCCTGGACCCGCGTTCATCGACGAGACTGTTGGGAGGAGCCACCCCAAGATCCGCCGAAATCGGGCGCGCAGGGCGCTTCAGAGGAACGACGATGAAGTCCCTCACCCTTCGCGAGGCCGCTGACTTCTTGAAGATGCATCCGGAAGAATTACGCCGTCGCACTAAGGCGGGATCGATTCCTGGCGCGAAGGTCGGGAAGTGCTGGGTGTTCCTGGACATCGACCTTGCAGACCACTTGCGCTCGCTATACGCTAGTCATCGGCAAGCGTTGCGAGTGACGCCAGGAAAGGAGGCGAATATATGTCACTCTACAAACGCGGAAGTACGTGGTGGATTCGCTTCACCACACCAAGCGGTCGGCTTGTTAGACAGTCTGCTCAAACAGAAGACAGGCAAGCCGCGGAGGAACTCCACGACAAGCTAAAAGCGGAATCGTGGCGGGTCCACCAACTCGGAGAAAAGCCCAAACGCACCTGGGACGAGGCAGCCTACAGGTGGCTGCTCGAAACGGAGCAAAAGGCTTCTCATCGTGGAGATGTCCAGCAAGTCGCGTGGCTTCAGCAATTTTTCCGGGGGAAGTTCCTTGCAGATCTCACCCGGGAGGCGATTGCGGGAGTCGGAGAGGTGAAGCGCAAGGAAGCCTCGCCTTCCACGGCGAACCGCTACCTCGCGATGATTCGCTCCATCCTGCGGCGGGCTGCGCTCGATTGGGAGTGGATCGACAAGGCTCCGCTCATACGGCTCTATCCGGAACCGAAGCGGCGCGTGCGTTGGTTGACACCCGATCAGGTGAACACCCTGTTTGGGGAGCTGCCGGACCATTTAGCAGACTTAGCGCGGTTCTCTCTAGCAACAGGTCTGCGACAGAGCAACGTCCGGGACCTGGAGTGGTCGCAGATCGATATGCAGGGGAAGGTAGCGTGGATTCATGCGGATCAGGCGAAGGGACGCAGGCCGATTCACGTCACGCTCAACGCGACAGCGGTTGAAGTGCTGCGGCGGCAGATCGGCAAACATCAGAGCCGAGTGTTCACCTACAAGGGGAAGCCCATCGCCCAGGTCAACACCAAGGCTTGGAAGAAAGCGCTGAAGCGGGCCGGAATCGAGAACTTCCGGTGGCACGATCTGCGGCACACCTGGGCGAGCTGGCTCACGCAGCAAGGCGTGCCGTCGAACGTGCTGCAGGAGATGGGAGCGTGGGAGTCGCCGGAGATGGTGCGGCGCTATGCGCACCTTGCGCCTGAGCAGTTCCGTGAGCACGCCAAGGTCATCGATGATCTCCTTGGCGGCACATATTCGGCACAGGAAGCGCAGCGGGGAAGGCGAGAGTCGGCGTAACTTATTGTTTTCTGGTGCCGACTGCGTGACTCGAACACGCGACCTGCCGATTACGAATCGGCTGCTCTACCAACTGAGCTAAGTCGGCCTGCCGGTGTGGCGGCAATTATAGACGAACCAACACCGCTTCGCATGAAGCCACGCGGGTTTAGCCCGCCGGACGAATGCGCACGATTACATCCACGCCCTCGGAAATCATACCTTCCGGCAGCGCCGGAACAGAGGGCAAGGAAATCTCATTCGCGTCGATAGCGGTGAGTTGTCCTGCGATTACATCGTAAATGTAGTAGTGAGGCTCAGTGTCCGGATCGTAGAGGACCTTGCTCGGATCAACGATCACTTCGCGTGTCAGCCTTTTCCTTAGGAAGAGATTGAGAGTGTTGTAAACCGTGACCTTTGAAGTCTCCGCGCAATGCTGGTTGACGAAGGTCATCATGTTGTCGGCTGACAAGTGTTTCTTGCTAGCGAAAAGGACGTGAGCGATCTGGATTCGCTGATGTGTAGGATTGATCCCGTGGCTCCCCAGCAACTGAGCCAAATCCTCTCTGGTATAGCTTTTCAGAAGGATGCGTCAGATATTACGTCAGCTTAAATCACCTGTCTAACGGCGCCACACCATACACCCCTCGACCGCAGATACCTCGTCTGAACCGTAGAGAATTCATCGGCAAAGACCCGGATCCGTAGACGATCCTCGCAGGATTGGCGATAGCCAGATTACATCCCGGACTTGGATGTGGGACAGGTGGTCCGCTCACATCGATAGACGGACGGAAGCCGGGTTTTGTTTTGAGGCGACCGCACTTCTTCCTTGCATTCCGCTCTCCGATTTGAGCCGCATTGCGCGCTCGCCAAGCAGCACTCGAAGCGCATGTGCAAGCCATCGGCGCCACACGTTACTGAAGCATCGCGGGCACGGACTCTGCTGGATTCATCGGCAATTCTTAACCACCCTGAGCTTAGCCGCCTGTACGCTCAAATGATCCGGCAATCGGAGCAATGTAGCTTTCAAATCATGTACTTCCTAACATTGCATCGAGACGAGAGGGAAACCGAATGAACAACGCGAAGGGCTTTACGCTGATTGAAGTGATGGTCGTGGTTGCCATCGTTGCCATACTAGCTGCGGTTGCATTGCCCTCATACAGCGAACATACGCGGCGCGCCAAAATCACCGAAGCTACGTCGCAGCTCGCCGATCTCCGCGTTCGGATGGAGCAATACTTCATGGACAACCGCACTTACCAAGGGACCGGAACAGCGTGCGGAGTCACTATGCCTACCGCCACTATCAGGTACTTCGCCCTCGCCTGTAGCGCACCAACCTCCTCCACGTACACCGTCACTGCGACCGGAACGGGAGACATGTCTGGTTTCACGTACACGATCAACGATCAAAATGTCCGTGCGACCACGGCGGTACCTACCGGGTGGACTGCGAAGAACAACTGCTGGGTGATCAAGAAGGGAGGCATGTGTTGATCATGACTCGCTCGCAACTCGGCACCACCCTCATTGAGCTTATGTCGGGGCTCGTCATCATCGGCTTCCTGCTGATGCTTGCCGTCCCGATGTACACACAGTGGAACTTCAACTCGCAGATCCGCAACACAGCAGAATCGATCAAGAATGGACTTCAGCTTGCGCGCACGGAAGCCGCCAAGCAGAACCGTCAAGTGGACTTCGTCCTGAACACTACCGACTTCAGCTGGAAGGTCAAGCTACCGGGCGCTGGCGGGACGATTATCCAAGAACGCCCGCCCGCCGAGGGAAACAAGGATGCCAAGGTTACCGCAAGCGGCGCAACGGTAAGCTTTAACGGGCTTGGGCAGTCTCTCAATGCCGGAACCGCTACTTTCCGAGTCGAGAATCCAACTGGCGGTTCGTGTGGCGCAGGTGAGAGGCAGATGCGATGCACGCAAGTCGAAGTGCGCGGTGGTCAGATCCGCATGTGCCTCCCATCCGATGTCGTACCGGCATCCGACGATCCCAGGAAATGCTGACATGAGGATCACTTTCAGGCCCGCGCGGGCGCACAAAATTGTAGCTGCGCCATATCAGCAAACCGGTGTCATGCTTCTCGAGGCCCTCATCGGCATCCTCATATTTTCGATGGGGATACTGGCGATGATTGGGTTGCAAGCAACAGCGGTGCGAATGAATACAGGGTCGAAGGAACGCGCCGACGCGGCGTTTCTCGCGAACCAGATCATCAGCCGCATGTGGACCGAGAATCGCGCGAACCTCGGTGCCTATGCACATACAGCCGGTGGCGGAGGTGTCCTCGCGTACGCCAACCGGGACCGCACTGATTGCACTCCCACGGGTACCGCCTCTACGAACGGTGCGGTCAATACGTGGTTGGACTCGGTTGCATCGTTTCTACCGGGCGCTACCTCCGCAAAGCAGCAAATCATCGTCACATCTGCGGGTACCACGCCGGATCGCGTTTATACGGTCATCGTTGGCGTGTGCTGGCCCGCCGACGACGGTACATGGCATAACCACATCGTCCAAGCTCGCATTAACGAGTCGTGAACGCGATCGAATCAGCCATGGAGCTGAAAATGAAACGCATAAATGGGTTCAGCCTGATCGAGCTGATGGTTGGCATGTTCATAGGCATCATCGGCATCGTTGTCATCTTTCAGGCATTCGCTGCATTCGAAGGGCAGAAGCGAACAAGCACCGCCGGTGCAGACGCTCAGGAAACCGGTCTGATGGCGCTACAGACGATAGAGCGGGAAGCTCGCATGTCCGGTATTGGACTGTTTTACAAGGCGCAACCACTATGCACCCGCCTTGGCATTTACAACGCAACCGGCACGCCAACGAGTATTCCGTTCCTTCCATTTGTGATCACTGACGGCGGTGATGTCGCGTCCGACATCATTACCGTCAACTACAGCACATCACCGTATTCAATGTCACCGGCCATGTTGATGGAGACCTTGGACAACTCCTGGAGTGGCTCGATCAAGGTTAAGAATGACGGCAACGGCGGACGAATCGGGGTCAAGGATCTGTTGCTGATCGGACAATTCGATCTTCCGACGGGCTCTACCAAAGACTGCACGCTGCTCACCGTGACAAAGGTGACTGGCAACAGCGACAAGACGCAGCCCATCGTAGTGGAAGCATTGACCGGAACTTCCCCGAACATCAACCCGGCTTCCTCCGCCAAGCTCACGTACGCACAAGAGGCCACCGCGGTAATGAAAGTGGGAGACCTCGACGATACTCTGAGTACGGCAGACCGCACCTTCATCGTTGACCGATTTCTCCTGAATGCAGACGGGACGCTCACTGTTGACAACCTAGTGGACAGCAATAACGTTCCCACGATTATCGCCAACAACGTGATCGCGATCCAGGCCCAGTACGGGGTGGCCGCAAGCGCCGATGGCCCGATAACCGCGTGGGTCAATGCCAACAACAAGAATGCCGACAAGATCGACTGGGCCAATCCTGCGCCAGATCGGGCACTTCTTATCAAGGCCATCCGCATCGCCGTTTTAACCCGCAGCGCTGCCCTGGAGAAACCAGGAGATACCAATCAAGACGGTGTGGTGGATGCCCTCGACGCGCCGACGAAAGCCTGCACCGATTCCAGCAAGAACAAGCTCTTCGATGGGCCCTGTATCTGGACGAACCGCGACGACAATATCGGCTTCAAGCTGGACCTAAGCAGCACAGCCAACTGGAACTGGTTCCGCTACCGGACTTACGAAACTGTCATTCCGCTTCGGAACGTCATCTGGGGCAACGTATGAACCATTCAGTGCTCACAACCCGCAGCCGTCGTCCGCATACGCTTATCGTGGGCTCCCACCAGCGTGGCGTAGTGATTGTGATCGCGCTCATCGTCCTTGCTTCGATGATGCTCGCAGGGGTTGCTCTTATCCGGTCAATGGATACCGGGACGCAAATCTCCGGCAACTTTGCATTCCGGCAAGCGGCCGTGCAAGCAACTGACGCAGGTATCGAAGGCGCGTTCACGGACCTGACTAAACTGATCATTACCGACAAGAACGGCGATACCTCGACCCAGGCGTGGTACTACCCAAAACTTTCGTCTCTCCTGGGCACCGTTGAATCTAAAGATGCCGACTTCTTCGACACCAGCAAGATTGCAAACTCCAAGTACAAGGCGCTTACCGCACAGAGCGTGTCGGGAAATGACGTGAGTTACCTCGTCGAGCGGCTATGTACGGCTACGCTCGCGGGAGCATCTCCTGAAGCCGACGCCGACAAGGACGGCGTCGTGTCCGATCAGGAAATCATGAACGTGTGCGCATCCGAATCTTCCCGCGAGGGTTGCTCCTACAGCTCCGAATCGGACTGTAAGCCACGCCTCAAGTCCATCTACTACAAGGTGACAGTGAAGGCGGGCGGGCCACGCAATACGTCTAGCCTTGCGCAGTCGATCCTGTCGTTTCCGCCCTACTGAGTTGGGGTTGCACAAGACGTTCCGTCAATGACCACAACCAGAACTTGCCCTAGCAAGTCGGCGATTCAGCAAGGAGCTCTATCATGAAAACGCGTCACGCTCTATGGAAGAAGGCCCTGACCACTGCGCTTGCGTCCGCCGTAGCATTAGGCTGGATTCCCCTGAGTTACGGGGCAGCGACTGACATCGCGGACATCCCGCTCTCGGTCAAGTACCGTCCTCGCCCGAACCTTATCATTGCAGTGGACGATTCCGGCTCGATGGATGGGGAAGTCCTGCTCTCCACCACCACCAACGACGGTGCAGTCTGGTGGTATACCAGTGACAAGTCTTTCTGGGGTCGGGATAAGAACGACGCAGTGGCAACCGGCTGGGTCCCCAACTTCAACAAGGGCGGTACCCAGAACAGTACCTGGAAAAAGTACGTTTATCTGTTTCCGAACGGGCAATGTGGTCCGAACTGCGATACCCGTTCCTACGCCGATCTGAGCGACGACCATTTCGCTATTGCTCCGGTACCCGAATATGCGGCGTTCCGTAGCTATACGTATAACCGCGTGTATTACAACCCAGCGGTAAAGTACGATCCCTGGCTGCCCTACTCTAGTGGCGGCACGACGGTCACGCCGGCAGCGGCAAGCCCGACGGCGGCGCGTAGCCATCCTATCCTGGGTACGGCGACGCTGGATCTGACCACCAACGTGAACAGCACTAGCGCGAACTGGACATTTCGGATGTATCCCGGGATGACCATGCCAGGCGGTGCCACGGCTTCCACCAACAAGTACCGCACTTGCACCACCACCGATAACGGCACCTGCGGAAGTTGGACCAACGTGGGCACCAGCAACGTCACGGTAGCCAGCGTTTGCAGCGGCACCTGCAATCACGTCGATGTCCAGATCCAGTACTACCCCGCGACCTACTACATCTCAGAGCTTGATACGGTCGCCTATCCGCTTTACACGACGGGTAGCGGGGGGGTGTCGACGATCCTGTCTGTGACCCCGCCAGACGGCAAGAAGCTGAAGGAAGTGAAGATCAGCACCTCCAAGAACTATCCCAAGATCAGCAAGGCGAGAGAGGACTGCGCCGGCGCAGTGGGGGCCACCGACGGTTGCTCAGGCGCAGCCGAGTTGCAGAATTTCGCGAACTGGTTTCAGTATTACCGAAAGCGCCACTTGATGCTCAATGCGGGCCTGGGCAATTCCTTGAGCGGGGTGAAGAACCTCCGCGCGGGCTACTTCCTGTTTAACAACAATACAAATGCCACGGTCTATGATTTCAACAGCACAGACGTCACGAAGAATGCACTGGCATTTCTCGGCAGCGTCTACAAAACCAAGGGCGACGGCGGAACACCGACGCGTGCGTCGCTTAGCTTCCTGGGCCAGCAGTTCAAGCGTACCGACAAAGATGCAAACGGCAATTACAATGTGGTCCAGGCGGCCTGCCAGTACAACGCGGGCTTCGTGATCACCGACGGCTTTGCAAGCGATACCGTCACCATCACACCCAATAACTACGACGCTCAGTCACCATCGGCGACCTATCCATACGGCGCCCAATATTCGAGCAGCCAGACCGGAACCGTCAACGCGGGATCTACCAACCCATACAAGGACAGCTACAACAACACGCTCGGGGACATCGCGATGAAGTACTACACCGAGAATCTGCGGCCTGACCTGGCCACAGGCAAGGTAACCATCGACGAGAACGACGCCGGGCCGGACGCCGACCGCAACCGTAACCTCCACATGAACACCTACGCGATCGGCCTCGGTGTTCAGGGCGAAATCTTCGGAGTCAACACCGCTGCAACGGCCAACCCCTACACGACTACGTTTAGCTGGCTGACTGATCCTACCAGCGTGACGCGCCACCCCAGCTCGGTGGACGATCTCTGGCACGCCACCATCGACGGACGAGGCACCATGTTCTCGGCCAATTCCTCGGAGGAAGTACGCAACGGTTTGCAGGACGTCATCAACGGCGTGATAGCGAAGGGCAACGGGAATGCAGCCGTATCGGTCAGCAACTCCAACCCGACACCCGGGGATAACTATACCTATTTCTCCACCTACAACGCGGGAAGCTGGGCCGGTGAGTTGAACGCGCGCACCATCAGCCTTACTACCGGCGATCTGGGGGTTGAAGGCTCATGGAACAACCCAGGCAAGCTGCTCGCCAGCCTTACGGACCCGTTAAATCAGCGCTTCATGGCGACGTACGATCCGACCGCGAATAAGGGCGTGGCGTTCTCCTGGAGTGCCATAAACTCTACGCAGAAGAGCCTACTCGGCAACGACCCCGATGTGCTCGGCTTCTTGCGTGGCGACCGCTCAGACGAGGGGGTAAAGCTCCGCAGCCGGGGCGCCCGCCCGCCCTTCGCCACTGGCGTCACCCCTGACAACATCGCCGTGCTCGGCGACATCGTAAATGCCGAACCGGTTTTTGTCGGCCAGCCGAAGCGCAGTTACTCAGACGTGGGGTACACCGCCTTCAAGACCAACACGACCTACGCCAATCGCACCAAGGTGGTTTACCAAGGCTCCAACGACGGGATGCTGCACGCCTTCGACTCGATGTATGGCAATGAGCTCTGGGCTTACCTTCCCAATCTTCTCTTTCCGAAGCTGAAGAATCTCAGCGACAAGACCGCGTTCAAACATCTTTACTACGTCGATGCAACCCCCGCTTCGCAGGACGTCGACTTCAACTTTACCTACGGTAAGACGGCACCTACAGATCCAAGCGGCACCGACTGGCACACGATCCTCGTCGGCGGCCTAGGCAAGGGCGGCCGCGGGTACTACGCACTCGACATCACCAACCCTAACGCATCTACTGACGCGGACGTGGCGAGCAAGGTCCTGTGGGAGTTCCCGAACAGTGATCTGACCGGTGCCGGTGTCGGAAACGGCAAAAACGTGGGCTACACCTACGGCAAGCCCCTGCTACTGAAAACCAAGGCCACAGGCTGGGTCGCGATGGTGACTTCCGGCCTGAACAATGGTTCGGACGACGCGGACGGAGCGGGCAGCTTTGGCGCTGGCACCGGTCCCGGCGGCGACGGACTGGGACATCTCTGGGTCCTCAATCCTGCCACAGGCAAAGTCATCAAAGACGTTGCAACCTCAGCCGGCTCGTCCGGGAATCCTTCCAATCTCCTCTACGTCACGGCCTACGCCCGTAACGCTACGATCGACCAGACGGTCGACTTCGTATTCGGCGGTGATATGCAGGGCAACGTGTGGGTATGGGATTTCACGGGCGCTTCCATCTCAGATTGGACGGTCACAAAGCTCGCGACGGTGCAAGATGCTTCCAATAACGCACAGCCGATCACCGTTGCGCCGGAAGTCAGTCTTATTGATGGAAAACCAATCGTGTACTTCGGTACCGGACAGTATTTCGGCGAGAGCGACGTCCGCGATTTCTCCGGTTCCACTGACACGGTTCTGCAGAACGCAGCCTCCAAGCAGATTCACTCTGTGTATGGAATTTGGGCAGACTGGACCATCGATCCGCTCTCGGGCAAACGCAACTTTGTCCCGATTTCCGGCAATCCAAGAACCTCCGCGCTTGTGCAGCGAACCGTGACCCGCGACTGCACCAAACTGACCGCCCAGGTCGGCACGGACCCGTCATCCACAAGTCCGATCGACTATGGATCCGGGATTGGTCAACAGCGCGGGTGGTTCTTCGATATGCCGGCCGCATCCTGCAACCCCCTCGAAACTCCGACCGTGGGCGAGCGCATTATGGTCCGTCCAAGTCTGACCGGAGGCGTACTGCAAGTCGTGGGCAACATACCGAATTCGACTGACCCCTGCGCGCCGGGCGGTAGCAGCTGGCTCTATTCCGTTAACTACCTTACCGGCGGTGGAGTAACGGACAGCGACGTCGAAGGACTATTCCTAGGCAGCGCGCTAGCCAGCCGCGCCGTAATGATTACTCTCCCAAGCGGGAAAGTGGTCTCATTCGTTCGAATGAACGCCTCTAACGTGTCCGATGCCACCACAGCGGGTGGATTGCGCGACGCCGACACCTTTACGAAGGGTAGGCCCGTTCAGGCATTGGATCCAAAGCTACTGAAACTGCAGACCAAAGGAAAACGCTTCACTTGGCGAGAGCTGTTTCAATAGTAGAAAGCGTAGCTGGTGGAGGGGCTCTAAGGGGGCGTGAGGTTTGAGGCTGACCCGAATCTGGCCACGCTCAGGTGGAGAATTCCGGCTCTTTGTCGCTCGTCAGTGCAGGACAAGCCCCGTGCTGGCGGGCGAATTCGGCGGGTGCGAGCCATCCGAGCGCGCTGTGAGGACGCACCTCGTTATAGTACTGTCGCCACCGCCTCAATCTTGCGTTGCGCATCGGCCAATGACAAGAACCAATGGGCGTTCAAACATTCCTGCCGTAAGCGCCCGTTGAAGGATTCGACCTTGGCGTTATCGATTGGCCGTCCCGGCCGGGAGAAGTCGAGTTCTACGCCGTTCTCATAAGCCCAGCGGTCCATGGTCTTCGAGATGAACTCCGATCCATAGTACATGCAGAATGCCAGCCATCGAGGGTAACGGCATCCTTTGGTTTGTCTGTTGACCGAGGGAGGAACCCGAGATGGCTGACCTGGCAAATGCTACATGCCCTTGCAACTTGGTAGCGATCGACATCGGGCGGTACGGTAACGCTGTGCTGATCGAGACCGCTGGTGGCAAGCGACACCGCTTCAAGATGCCCAACACGGCCGCCGATTTCGGCCGGCTGCTCAGCTTCCTTGGCTCTCTGCAGGAGATCTGGGAAACTGCCGGGGCCACTGCCGCCCTACCACACGCCCCCGACTGCCTCGCGGCGGAAACCTTTCGTATCACGTTGCGGCGATACCAACAGCTCAATGAGCTTCGGGCTGAGCTCGAATTACGTGCTGAAGAGCTATTGCAGACAAATGCGGACTTCGCGCATCTGAAGACCTTGCCTGGCATTGGCTCCGTCATCGCCATGACCATCCTGGCAGAAGGCGGTGACTTGCGTCGTTTCGCCCATCACCGCCAGTTCCTGAAGTACTGCGGCTTCGATCTGGCGAAGAATCCGTCCGGCGTCCACCGTGGCCGCGAGCAGCTCTCCGAGCGCGGTAACGCTCGCTTGCGGCTTGCGTTCTGGCTAGCTGCGGTGGCCGCGGTACACATGAAGGAGAACTCCTTTCGGGCGAAGTACGAGCGCTATGTCCGCAGTGCTCCAGATGATCCAGATCTTCGCCGCAAAGCATTGACCGCCGTGGCCGCTAAGATGGCGCGGGTAGCCTACGGCATGATCAAGAAGAACCAGCCGTACCGGCAGTTCTTCGAACAGAGTCTACCCAGTGGATCGATCCCTCTCTCGGTTGCCGTAGGGGCGCTTGCGACCCCGTAGATAATGCTCGGACCTTCCGCTGGGACCCTATGCTGTTTTAGGTACGATGAAGATCACGCCGATGCGGCGCTGAATCTTGTGTCCACTATGGTCAGGCAAGGCTTCCCTACACGACTGCGGAAGACCATTGGGTGAGTGGTGTGGCTTTTTTTACGACCTCGATGCTCAATCGCGCATCGACAAGGATCGCTGTTGCTTTCCGAGACAACTGGGCTTGCATTTAGTACGTTGTCCACCTTGATCGTGCGTGGCAGTCCACGGTCAGCCTTGATGCGCTCGAGCGTTCGCACTACGTCCTCGCCCTTTAAGCTCTGACCGACATTGATTGCGAGGCACTCGCAGCTGAAGTTCTCGAGCACGGCGAGCGCACGCAATCGACGACCGTCGAACAGCGCATCGCTCACGAAGTCCATGCTCCAGATCTCGTTCATGGTGCTCACCAGCCGCTTGGGCTGGCGCAGCCGTGCCGCCTTGTTGCGGCGCGGACGCTTGTGACGAAGCGACAGGCCCTCGGCCCGATGGAGCCGGTAGACACGCTTGTGGTTGTCCTTCCAGCCTTCCCGGCGCAGCAACACATGCACGCGGCGGTAACCGTAGTGCACGCGCACCGCAGTGATCTCCTTCATGCGCATCACCAGTGGGGCCGCATCGCGGGCTTGCGAGCGATACAGATAAACCGACCGGGCTGGCTTGAGCAGGGTGCAGGTCTGTCGCTGGCTGGCCCCAAACCGATGCATGAGATCGCTCACCAGTGCCCGCTTCCGAGAAGGCTTTAGAGCTTTCTTGCGAGCACATCCTGCACCATTGCCTTGTCGAGCGACAGATCGGCGACCAGGCGCTTGAGCTTTGCATTCTCTGAGGTCGGTCGTCAATCGTGGACACCATGACATTCATGCAGCCAGTTTATTCTCATAGAACTTTCTGGCGAAATTCGCTGGCGAGAGATAACCGAGCTGGAGTGACGGCGCTGGCGGTTGTAGAAGATCTCCACGTACTCGGTGATCTCGCAAATCGCCTGCTGACGCGTCTTGTAGCGTCGAAGATGCACCAGCTCATTTTTCAGCGTGCCCCAGAAGCTTTCCATGGGAGCGTTGTCGTAGCAATTGCCTTTGCGACTCATCGACACTTGCATGCGGAATTGGCGCAGCAGGCGTTGGTACTCGTGCGAGCAATACTGGCTGCCCCGGTCCGAGTGGTGGAGCAGCCCCGGCTCAGTCCGCTTAGCTCGGGTCGCCTGGAACAGCGCCTGGCCCACCAACTCCTTGGTCATGCGCTCGCCCAGCGCGTAGCCCACGATCTCACAGGTATAGAGATCCTTGATGCCGGCCAAGTACAGCCAGCCTTCGTCGGTGGGGATATAGGTCAGGTCGGTTACCCATACCTCGTTTTGGCCTGCTCACGGGCGGCCGATCTTGCAGAACATTCTCTGCAACTGGCAGCCTGTGTTTCGAGTTGGTCGTGGCCTTGAATTTCCGCTTCTGTTTACACCGCAAACCAAGCTTCTTCCTGATCCGCTTGATGCGCCCCACGCCAGCCTGGAAACCATCGGCCGCGAGTTCCTTCTGCAACCGCTCCGGGCCGTAGCTCTGACGCGTTTTCTGATGCGCAGCGCTAATTGCCACCTCCAAACGGCCCTCCTCCTGCGCTCGCCGCGACGGCGCCCTTCCACACGAAGCGTAATAACCGCTGCGCGAAACATCGAACACCCGGCACCTCACCGTCAGAGGATAATCGAGTCGCATCGTCTTCATGAACGCGTACCGGGCAGCGACTCCCTGGCAAAGTACGCCGTGGCCTTTTTAACAGGTCCCGCTCCATCCGCGCTTCGGCCAATTCGCGCCGCAGTCGGGCGTTCTCCGCTTCCATCTCGCTTACCTGCGCTCGCCCCGAGGGAGCCGCCAATGGCCGCCCTTTACGCGCCTTCACGACCCAATTGTCAGCGTTCCTTTAGGAAATTCCGCCGTGTAAACTTGCTTTGGCAATCGTTTCAATTCACACCTCCCGATCGCCAATCTACCAGATCGAAGGTGTCCACTTTTTCCAGCCTACCTCACTCCTCCTCAAGCTGTCTTAACCGCCGCAGCTCCGAGGGACCCAGGCCACCGTATCTCTTACGCCAGTTGTAGAAGGTGGCATCCGAGACGCCCATCTTGCAGCACACCCCCTCCACCGAGGTGCCCAACTCGGCCTGCTTGAGCGCGAAAGCGATTTGCTCTTCGGTGAACTTCGACTTCTTCACGACATGACCTCCCGTTTCGTGGGTCAGAAATCATGCCGGAAATTCCAATTCTGAACGGCTCAGAAAACTGGGTTAGCCTCACGTTCCAATTTCTCCGGCCATTCTGCCGACTCCGAGATGCAGGGGCCAGTCTCGCCTCGCGATCGCTTATTCCACCACTCCCGACACTGGTGAGGACTTGGGCTTGCGGAAGCTGTCGATGACAAGAAGCGCCGCCCCACACGTGATCGCGGAATCGGCAACGTTGAACGCTGGCCAGTGATACCCTGCCGCATGGACATCGACGAAGTCGATTACCGCACCGACAGTTACGCGGTCGATCACGTTTCCGATGGCACCCCCTAAGATGAGCGCGAGGGCAAAGCTAAAGAGCGCACGGTGAGAATGGCAAAAGAGCAGGTAGACCATCCATGCGCTAGCGAGAAGAGCAATACCGACAAAGAGATTCTTTTGCCAACCGGGCTGGTCACTTAAGAAACTGAAGGCCGCCCCAGGGTTGTACACGAGGACCAGATTCAGAAATGGAAGCAATTCGACAATTCGCCCGCCGACGAGGGCTTCATGGATCCAGTGCTTGGTGACTTGGTCAAGTACGACCACTCCCAATGCTAGCACAAGCCATGGCCGCGCCTTAAGCGCACGCACGATTCTCCCCGACGCCGAAAAGGTTGGCTACACAGCGGCCGCAGATATCAGGGTGCGTCGGCTCAACTCCAACGTCGGACCGGTAGTGCCAACATCGCGCACACTTAGGCTGGGCGCTCGGTGAAACAAGAAACGACATACCGTCCACGAGTGGAATGGCATCCGGGTGGCCACCCGGACTGACGCGCACTTGGCTGGTCAGAAATACGAAACGCAGATCTTCGCGACATGGATCAAGGGAACTCTCGCCTGCATTGTCTGGTGTAAATAGATCGATCTCCGCGGCAAGGGATGAACCAATCTTTCCTTCGGTCCTCAGTTGTTCCAGGCGCTTCTGCACGATTGCACGCATGTCGCGAATTCTGTTCCAACGCTTCCGCAGGACGTCCGATGTTGCTGTATTGAGGGATGGCAGCTGGCGCCATGTATGTAAGAACACGCTGTCAGCCTTGTCGGTGAGCACCGTCCAAGCCTCTTCCGCTGTGAAGCTGAGGATTGGCGCAATAAGCCGTAGCAGGGTGTGGCAAACATGATAAAGCGCGGTTTGAGCCGAACGGCGGGCACGGGAATCGATACCTGCCGTGTATAGACGATCCTTGAGAATATCGAGGTAAAAGGCTCCCAGTTCCTCCGAGCAGAAGTGGTGCAACTGTTGCACCACCAGATGAAAGTCGAAATTCCCGAAGTGACCGCCTGTCCACGTGTTCTGCGGACCACACTCACCGGCTACGGCGATCTGCAAATCTTGTGTTAGTAAAAGCATATAACGATCGATGTCGAACCATTCTTCTTCTGGGACACCATGCTTCTGGATCTCGAAATCAGAAAGGTTGGCGAGCAAAAAACGAATGGTGTTGCGGATCCGGCGGTACGACTCAACCACTCGCTTCAAGATCTCATCCGATATCGAAAGCTCGCCTGAGTAGTCGGTCGCAGCAACCCAGAGGCGGAGGATGTCGGCACCCAAGGTGTTCATCACCCGTTGAGGGGCGATCACATTGCCCTTGGACTTGCTCATCTTGTGTCCGTGGCCGTCCACAACGAAACCGTGGGTAAGCAGCGCATCGTAGGGGGCCCGACCCTCGAGGGAAGCAGAGGTGAGCAAGGAGGACTGGAACCATCCCCGGTGCTGATCAGAACCTTCCAGGTACAGGTCTGCAGGCCAGCGTAGCTCGGTGCGCCGCTTCAGGATGCTCTCGTGGGTCGTGCCGGAATCGAACCAGACATCGAGAGTATCCGGGGATTTCACGTAGTCCCTCTCTTCCGGTCCGAGCAACTCCCGAGGATCCAGACTGAACCACGCCTCGATACCGCCTCTCTCGACGCGCTCTGCGACCGACTCCAACAGAGTCGCTGTATGCGGATGGAGCGCTCCCGTCTCCTTATGCGTGAAGAATGGAATGGGGACGCCCCAGTTGCGCTGGCGCGAGACGCACCAGTCCGGACGGCCCCGAATCATTGCTTCGAGTCGCGCGCGTCCCCAAGCGGGATAAAACTGAGTTGTCTCCACGGCTTTTAGCGCGCACTCACGAAGACCTTCAGGGCGGTTGCCATGAAGCTCCATACCTATAAACCACTGTCGCGTCGCGCGAAAGATGATTGGTGTCTTGTGTCGCCAGCAATGAGGGTAACTGTGAACGAGTTGCTCCAGTTTGAGCAAAGCGCCTCTTTCGTCGAGCAGGTCGATGATGAGCGGATTTGCTTCCCAAACGGACCTGCCGCCGACAACGGGCACGCTTTCGTAGAATCGACCGTCTCCGTCTACTGGATTATCGATCAGCAGGCGGTAGCGTTCACCTACGACGTAGTCGTCGAGTCCATGGGCAGGGGCCGTATGAACCAACCCCGTGCCAGCATCAAGGGTCACATGGTCGCCGAGAATCACCGGAACGCGACGGTCCTGAAAGGGATGCATGAGAGCGATGTGCTCGAGTTCTGATCCGTTCAGGGAAGCGACAATTCCCTTCGACTCCAGGGCATATCGTTGAAGACACGACTCGACAAGATCATGGGCGAGAATCAGGAGCCCTTTCTCCGTGAGGACCAGGTCATACTGAATCCCGGGATGAACGCTCACCGCCTGGTTTGCAGGTAGCGTCCACGGCGTCGTGGTCCAAATGACTGCCGAGGCGGGCGCTGGGAGCCGGGGCAGGCTCGCACGCTTGGCGAGGTCGTTCTCGTCCACCACGCGGAATGCAACGTCGATCGCAGGAGACGTCCGGTCCTCGTATTCCACCTCTGCCTCGGCCAACGCAGAGGCACAGTCCACGCACCAGTGGACAGGCTTCGCGCCTTGGTAAAGCTGACCACTCTGGTAGATGCGACCGAGCGAACGGATGATCTCGGCTTCCGTGCCATAGTCCATCGTCAGATACGGATGCTCCCAGTCGCCGAGCACACCAAGTCGAATGAAATCCGCCTTTTGACGCTCGACCTGGGTGCGCGCGAATTCCCGACAGAGCCGACGGAAATCGTTCGCCTCGACCTTCAGGCCGTGCAGCTTCTCCACCTGATGCTCGATCGGCAAACCGTGACAGTCCCATCCGGGGACATAGGGCGCGTCATATCCGGACAGAGTCTTCGCCTTGACAATCATGTCCTTCAGTATCTTGTTGACCGCATGCCCGATATGAATGTCACCGTTCGCATAGGGCGGACCGTCATGGAGGATGAACTTCGGACGGCCCGCGGCCACTTCGCGGATGCGCTGGTAGACCCGTTTCTCGTACCACTCCTTCAGCATCGCCGGCTCTCGTTTTGCGAGATCTCCACGCATGGGGAAAGGCGTGTCCAGCAGATTTAGCGTGTGCTTGTAGTCAGCCATTCTGAGTCAGAACTCGTGGTCCGGCGCGGCGCGCAAATCGATGCTTTGCCTCTTCGACGTCGAGCGCGATTTGGCGTGTCAATGCATTCAAGTCAGCGTACTTGCGCTCTTCACGCAACCGGTCGAGAAACTCGATCCGCACGTGACTTCCGTAGATGTCCCGATCGAAGTCGAACAGATGCACCTCCAGCGTCAGCTTCCCAGTGCCAGACAGGGTAGGCCGTACCCCGAGGCTGGCCACGCCCGGCCACGGCGCGTCCGACAAACCGAGCAAGCGCGCCACGAAGATTCCGGAAAGCGGCGCCCGGTTGTGCTTCATCTGAATATTGGCGGTCGGGAAACCGAGCTTGCGGCCCAGTTGATTACCATGCACCACTCGGCCACTGATGCTGTAAGGTCGGCCGAGCAGGCGAGCGGCAGCGTCGAGGTGGCCTTCAGCAAGCAGATTGCGCACAACGGTGCTCGATACCCGGCTTCCCTCGACGTCTACGCTCGGCATCTCTACCACCTCGAAGCCCAGGGCGCCGCCGGCTGCCCGCAACGTCGCGCTATCTCCCGCGCGCCGTGCGCCGAATCGGAAGTCATCTCCGACCAGCAACCAGCGGACATCGAGACCACGCTTCAGAATACGCCCAATGAAGTCCTCCGCCGTCACTCGGGCGAAATCGAAATCGAAACGGCAAAGATAAACGCGATCGACTCCGTAATGGTGCAGAAGCTCGAGCTTTTCCCTCAGGGATGTCAAGCGAGGGGGTGCCTGATCCGGAGCGAAGAACTCCCGAGGATGTGGCTCGAAGGTCATGATGCAAGCGGGCAGGCCCAGTTGCCGCGCGGCGGAGTAAAGGCGCCGCAGCATGGCCTGATGGCCAAGGTGCACGCCGTCAAAGTTGCCTATGGTAAGCGCGATGGGCGCTTGGGCGGCAGAGGGAATGTTGCGAAGGATGCGCATGGCTGGACAAAGGCTTGAAATTCTAGCCTTTTCCAGCGGCACGGGTCTAGCGACCAATGCGCAGCAGGCACTCGCGGCAGGGTTCTGTCAGCCGTCAGCTCGGCGTGTTGGCAGAGAACAGCTTGAAGCGCCGTGGGCGCAGGAACACCCGATCCCCAGGTACCGCCCGCAGATCGCCCCACGCCTCGCGGCTGACGTCGGCCTCGATCGGCTGGTCTCCGTCCTCCAAACCGAGCTCGAGCCGGATGCGCGGTCCGACCGGGATTGCTCGATGCAGGATCGCGGGGATCGCCGCTTCGCCTCCCGAGTCTCGCAGCACCTCGATCTCGTGCGGGCGGGCATAGGCCTCGGCCGGCGCATTCTTCGCCTCCGCGTGTTCCGGTGCGTCGAGCACGAGCCCGCCGATCTTGGCGCGTCCTTCGTGAACGCGTCCGTGAAAGAGATTTACGCTGCCGAGGAACTTGTACACAAACGCCGTGGCGGGATGCTGGTATACCTCGTCGGGCGTTCCGACCTGCTCAATGCGGCCTTCGTTCATGACGACAATACGATCAGCCACCTCGAGCGCCTCCTCCTGATCGTGGGTCACGAAGACGCTGGTGATGTGAATATCGTCGTGCAGTCTGCGCAGCCAGCGACGAAGCTCCTTGCGTACTTTCGCGTCCAACGCGCCGAACGGCTCGTCGAGGAGCAGCACTCGCGGCTCCACTGCAAGCGCGCGCGCGAGCGCCACACGCTGGCGCTGCCCACCAGAGAGTTCGTGCGGATAGCGATCGGCAACCCAGTCGAGCTGCACCAGCCTGAGGAGCTCCATCGCCTTGTCGCGGATACCCGCCTTCGAGGCACGATCGCGGCGCGGGCGCACTTGCAACCCGAACGCTACGTTGTCGAATATGGTCATGTGACGGAACAGTGCGTAGTGCTGGAACACGAAGCCGACACGGCGATCCCGTACGTGCAGGGACGTTGTATCCTCTCCGGAAAACAGCACTTGACCAGCATCAACGGTCTCCAACCCGGCGATCGCACGCAGCAGCGTAGTCTTGCCAGAACCGGAAGGCCCCAGGAGCGCGAGCAACTCGCCGGTCTGAACGTCGAGGCTGACGTTCCTTGAGGGCGGTGAAGTTTCCGAACCGTTTGGACACGTTGCGTACTTCGATGCTCATGACTCACCCCTTCCTTCTCTGCTGCTGAAACCTGCTCTCGACGACGGACTTCGCGACCAGCGTGAGCAGGGCGAGCAGTCCCAACAGCGACGCCACGGCAAATGCGGCGGTAAAATTGTATTCGTTGTACAGGATCTCGACCTGTAGCGGCATCGTGTTGGTAGCGCCGCGGATATGACCGGATACGACCGATACCGCCCCGAACTCACCCATTGCGCGCGCGTTGCACAGAATCACACCATAGAGCACACCCCACTTTATGTTGGGGAGTGTCACACGCCAGAAGGTTTGCCAGCCGCTTGCCCCGAGCACTACCGCCGCCTCTTCTTCTTCCGTGCCCTGCGCCTGCATCAGCGGGATCAGCTCGCGCGCGACGAAAGGGAACGTCACGAAGATGGTGGCGAGCACGATCCCTGGCACCGCAAAGAGGATCTTGATGTCATGGGCCTGGAGCCACGGACCGAACCAGCCTTGGGCTCCGAACAGCAGGACGAAGACCAACCCTGCGATCACCGGGGAAACCGAGAACGGCAGGTCGATCAGCGTGACAAGCACGTTCTTGCCCGGGAAGTCGAATTTCGCGATCGCCCATGCCGCCGCGACGCCGAATACAACGTTCAGAGGAACAGCGATCGCAGCTGCCAGCAGGGTTAGACGGATTGCGCTGAGGGCGTCCGGGTCGATGATCGCGCGCCAGTAGACGTTGAGCCCCTTTTTCAGCGCCTCGTGAAACACAGCCGCGAGGGGCACGAAAAGGAACAGTGTCAGAAAGCCGAGGGCGACCGCGATCAGAACCACGCGCACCAGAAGCGATTCCTGATCACTGCGAACGGCTGGCGAAGCGGGTATGGGCACCTCAATGGGGAGGACGGCGCTCATGACTTCGATCTCACGCAGCAGCGCGGCGGCGACGCGTCCACCACTGCAGCAGGTTGATGATCAGCAGCAGCACGAAGGAAAGGACGAGCATCACGACCGCTATCGCTGTTGCCCCCGCATAGTCGTACTGCTCGAGCTTCGTGATGATCAGAAGCGGCGTGATCTCCGAAACCATTGGAATGTTACCGGCGATGAAAATGACCGAGCCGTATTCGCCGATCGCGCGCGCGAACGCAAGGGCAAATCCGGTAAGCAGCGCGGGAAGAATTGTCGGAAGGATGACTCGTCGGAAGATCTGAAGACGTGTCGCGCCGAGCGTGGTGGCTGCCTCTTCCAACTCCGGCTCCAGATCCTGGAGCACAGGCTGCACCATCCGCACAACGAAAGGCAGACCGATAAAGATAAGGGCGACCAGCACTCCCAACGGCGTGAAGGCGATCTTGATGCCGTAGGGCTCGAACAGCCGACCGATCCAGCCGTTTCCACTGTAGATGGCCGCGAGGGTAATGCCGGCGACGGCCGTGGGCAGCGCGAAAGGCAGATCGACGAGGGCGTCGATGACGCGCCGCCCGGGAAACGAATACCGGACCAGGATCCAAGCGACCAGTGTCCCGAACAATGCATTGATCGCAGCAGCAAGCAGGGACGCGCCGAAAGTCAGGCGATAGGACGCCAGCACCCGCGGCGTCGTAACGGCCGCCCAGAAGTCCGCCCAGCCGAGGGCAGCGGACTTGATGA
The DNA here is from genome assembly GCA_963747225.1 of uncultured beta proteobacterium. Classification (GTDB taxonomy): domain Bacteria; phylum Pseudomonadota; class Gammaproteobacteria; order Burkholderiales; family JAEUMW01; genus JAEUMW01. Next base: position 82,852 of record CAVVES010000002.1, read on the forward strand.
ATGTCGCTGACAACGGAATGAGTACGATCAAGCTCAGGTAGAGCACCGCAAAGCCCAGCGCGAGGCCAAAGCCAGGGAGTACGCTGTGGCCTCGGCGAAGCTTGGGAAGAGCAAGGGCAAGCGTCGTCATAGCTGAGAATCTGCGTTGACCAGCGAGACTCGAAACACCGTGGGCGACACTGACCCTTGCGATTGCACCGAAGCCTGTGGCGAATTGTGTACGCAGCACTCGGTCACGCGGTGGCTCCTTGGTTGGTATCCCGGCATTCGCCAATTATCGATATTTCACGTCTCCGCATAGTGTGGGGAGGCCTTCTTTCCTTTTCGTGACACTCAAAATTTTCACAAGATACCGGATGGACGGGGTCCCCACGAACTACCGATAGAGAATTTCGATATCCCCTCAGGGTATTAGGCGAGACTGGAGCGTCTCCGCGGCGTTGAGCTGAGTTCTCAGTTCTGCACCCACGGCAAACCGTGGTGGCGCCACCCCCCGTGGGCGCCCCGGTGGTGCGCTACGTCGAGCGCCCCCTCAAAGCCCTCCGCTATATTGAAGGCATGCTTGTAACCCGCTTCCGACGCTGCTGCCGCGGCGGCAGCAGAACGCTGACCACTGCGACACAGGAACAGAATCGGTGTCGCCTTGCTCGGTATCTCGTTCTCGAGTGATGACAAGAAATCCCGATTGGGCCTCATCCCCGGCCACGTCACCCACGGTACGTGAATCGCCTCGGGGACGCGGCCAACGAAGTTCAGTTCCTCTTCCGTGCGCACATCGACCAGCACGGCTTCTCCGGCATCGACCAGTTGCCAGGCCTCCACAGGGTCGACCGTTCCCGCAAAACGTTCCAGCGCCGCCTTGCCGCGCGCGCGAGCGCGCTTGAGTACCTTCTGAACATCCGTCTTCCGGACAGTACCTGCTGCTACTGACATTTGCTCTACCTCCGAGTGGCTGATCGGGACTGCCCGGACGGGTGCCCCGAAGTTGTGGTCAATGCGGGATGTGGCCCGTCTTCAAACGGTGTAGCGTTGCGACAAGTGTGTCGATCTCTTCGCAGGTGTTGTAGAACGCCAGGGAAGGTCGAACCGTGGTTTCGAGCCCGAAGCGTCGCAGAATAGGCTGAGCGCAATGATGCCCGGCACGCACCGCGATGCCCTCACGGTTGAGCGCCGCACCAACGTCCTCGCTCCTGAATCCGTCGAGCACGAACGAGAGCACGCCAGCTTTCTCGCGCGCGGTCCCGACGAGACGAAGACCCGGCACGCTGGCGAGTCCACGAGTTGCGTAGACGAGGAGATCGTGCTCATAGCGCTGCACGTTTTCGATGCCGATCCTCTCCACGTAGTCGAGCGCCGCCCCGAGCCCGACCGCGTCCGCGATATTGTGTGTGCCCGCCTCGAACCGCCCGGGCGCCTGCTGATAGAGCGTCTTCTCGAACGTGACGTTCCTTGATCATGTTGCCGCCCCCCTGCCAAGGCGGCGTGGCGTTGAGCAGATCGCCCTTTCCGAACACGGCGCCTATGCCCGTGGGGCCGAACAGCTTGTGACCAGAGAAGACGTACCAGTCGCAGTCGAGCGCCTGCACGTCCACGCGCATGTGTGAGACCGCCTGTGCTCCGTCCACGAGCACGCGTACGCCGTAGCGATGGGCGATCTCGACCATCTCCCGTGCCGGTGTGACGGTCCCGAGGGCGTTCGACACCTGCGAAAACGCCACCAGCCGCGTGCGCGGCCCGAGCAGCTTTTCATATTCGTCGAGCAACACCTGTCCGTCGTCGTCCACCGGCGCCACACGTAGCCTGGCGCCCTTCTCTGCACACAGCTGTTGCCACGGCACGATGTTGGCGTGATGTTCGAGCCAGGTGATGACGATCTCGTCGTCCTTGCCAACATTCCTGCGCCCCCACGACTGCGCCACCAGGTTGATGCCTTCCGTGGTGCCGCGCACGAACACGATCTCGTCGCTGGACGAAGCGTGCAGAAAGCGCGCAACCTTGTCCCGCGCGGCTTCATAGGCATCAGTGGCCCGCGCGGCCAACTCGTGGGCGGCACGGTGAATGTTCGAGTTCTCGTGCTCATAGAAGTACGAGAGACGGTCGATGACCGAGCGGGGCTTTTGAGTCGTGGCCGCGTTGTCGAGCCAGATCAGCGGATGTCCGTGCACTCGCTCTTGCAGAATCGGAAAGTCGCGGCGCACGGCGTACACGTCGAACGCCGGATGTGCCGATGAAACTCGGGCCGGGGGGCGACCCGACTTCTCCATTCCAGGTGAACGTGGTGTGCCCACGAAAGACCGCGATTCATCGACCACGTACAGCGAAACCTCCGAAGCCTCGCCAGCGAACGTGAACGGCGACCCTGAAGCCGGACCACGTGGAAATGTCGAGGTGCGCGAATCGGCCGGCTCGCTCGCGGGTAATAGTGCCGTAACAGGCGTACCCGCCGATAGCGAGGGGGAAATACTGGCCGGCTCGAGTCCCAGGTCTGGAAGCAAGTCCAGATCCGCATCGCGCGATTTGATGTTCAACGCGGTAGCAGCGCGAGGCGGCACCGTGTGAATCGAGTCGAGAAAATAGGAGGACGAGCCAGCCGCAACTGATGTGGGCACACCGACGACGTGCTGCGGCGAAGCTCCCGCGGCTCCTGCGAGCGCGGCGGGGACTGTACGCAATTCCGACTCACCGGGAAAGTCGAACGCCGAGGCCGGAGACACGGCACCGCCAGCTGGGAACGAGCCGATTTCGACGCCGGGCGTGGCCGGTGCGGTCGATGCCGAGTGCACACCCGGCAGCGTGGACCGCCCGGCGAGCGACCTCGGCTCCAGGGCGGTGAAGCTCGCCGGCGCCGAAACTCCAAACGGAGGCTCTGAACCGGCAGGCATGACGTTCAGCGCTGGTGCAGCACGCGGAGACGTAACGTTTCCCCCACGCAGGAAGTAGAACGGCGCGCCGATATCCGCAGAAGCCGGGAAACCTGCAAACGCATCGGCAGATTGTCCTGTCGTGCCTGCTGCCGCACCGGGAGCCGATTGGAGGGCGGGTTCGGCGAGCACGTCGGCAGGGGCGGTGGGACTGGTCCCGCCCGGGACCGGCGCCGTCCGGACTACATCGGTGTCCCCCGCAGCACGCGTCGACCGCTCCGGCAGGGGATGGAAAAGCTCGTTGGCGAGCTTCTCGATCAGCGCTGAATCGGGCAAGACAGCCGCATCGGCTTTCGCGTCCGCCTGCTTCGGTGCGAGTTCGATTTCGCCGAGCCCCGGCACTGGCGAACTACTTCCTATAGTCATGCTTGTACTCGTGGTACTTGCCGACTTCGACGTTTTCGAGCACGCCAATGGCGTCCTCGGTCAGAACTGCGAGCGAGCAGTAGAGGGAAACCAGATACGAGGCGATTGCCTTGCGACTGATGCCCATGAACTTCACTGAAAGCCCCAGCCCCTGCTCAGCGGACAGTCCCGGCTGATAGAGGCCCACCACGCCTTGCCGGCTCTCCCCTGTACGCAGCAGGAGGATATTCGTCTTGCCCTTTTCGACTTCGAGCTTGTTGGTCGGCACCAGCGGAATGCCGCGCCACGTGAGAAACGGCGAACCGAAGAGCGTGACGGTCGGAGGTGGAACACCGCGCCGGGTACACTCGCGGCCGAAGGCTGCGATCGCCGCAGGGTGCGCCAGAAAGAACGCCGGCTCCTTCCACACGAGCGCGAGCAACTCATCGAGGTCGTCCGGAGTGGGCGCGCCGGAAAGCGTCTTGAGCCGCTGTGCCGGCACGACGTTGTTCAGCAGGCCGTACTCCTTGTTGTTGATGAGTTCGTCCTCCTGCCGCTCCTTGATGGTCTCGATCGCCAGCCGAAGCTGCTCCTTGATCTGGTCGTGGGGGCTGCTATAAAGGTCCGAAACCCGCGTGTGTACGTCCACCACGGTGGTTACAGCGCTGAGGAAGTACTCCCGCGGGTTCTCGTCGTAGTCGACGAACGTCTGCGGGAGATCACGCTCGTCCCGCTGGGAGCAGGCGGTCAGGACACGGCTGGCGTCCTTCACCTTGTTCAACCGGTAGATGCCGGCTTCCACTCCGACCCAGGGAAGGAGATGAACGAGCCACCGGGGCGAAATCGTGACGAGCTGCGGGACAGTCTTGGTTGCGTTGGCGAGCTGCCGTGCCGCCGAATCGCCGAGTGCCAGTTGAACTTGCTTCTCTGCCATGAATGCCTCTCTCAGGGTGCTGGGTTGGTAACTTCTTTGTGAGTTGGTAGCTGCTTCTGTGGGGAGCTCGACCGCGCTTTCGGTCGGTCGTGAACCACCGCTCCGGAAATCAGATTCCTGCGCCGGCGTCGAACACCTCGCTGCGCGCTTGCGCCTGCGTGACGTTGCTCCCGGGCGGCACGCTGCGCGTGAGCCAGACATTTCCCCCGATCGTCGATCCGCGTCCGATGGTGACGCGGCCGAGGATCGTCGCGCCGGCGTAGATCACAACGTCATCCTCCACGACAGGGTGTCGCGGAACACCCTTGACCAGTCCCCCATGCTCATCGAGCTGAAAGCGCTTCGCGCCCAGCGTCACGGCCTGATAGAGGCGCACGTGGCGCCCGATCACAGTCGTCTCTCCGATGACCACACCAGTACCGTGGTCGATGAAAAACCCCTGTCCAATCTGCGCGCCGGGATGGATATCGATTCCCGTCATCGAATGCGCAATCTCCGCGATCATGCGTGCAATCAAGGGAGTGCGGAGCAGGAAGAGTTCGTGAGCGAGCCGATGATGGGTGATCGCCGCGATGCCGGGATAGCAGACGAGCACCTCGTCGACGCTTCTTGCAGCGGGGTCTCCCTCGTAGGCTGCGTTGATGTCGGTTTCGAGGATCGCGCGCACGCCGGGAAGGCGGCTCGCAAACTCTTCCGTGATGACGAGCGCGCGCTCGCGGTGAGCATCGCCGGGACCGTCTTCTCCGGACGCAAAATGCAGTTCCCGGCGCACCTGCTCCAGAAGTTCTCTCAGCACTACGTCCAACGTGTGCCCAACAAAGTAATCGATTCCCTCGTCGGTCAGATCGGGAGGGCCCAGACGGTTGGGAAAGAGCGCTGCACTGAGTCCTTCCACGACGGCGAGGAGCGCTTTGCGCGACGGCAGTTTGGGCGGCCGGTGTCTGCGCTGCCGGACCTCGAGTGATTCGAGGCGCAAGGCACGCAACGCGAAAACGATTTCATCGATGTTCCCGCTGGAAGTACCTTTCACGCCGGCGTCCGCCGGTTTCACGTCGCTCTTCACGCGGCGATCCCGAGCCCCGTGGCGTCGAACACGCCTTCGAAGAGCACCGAACTCAGGTACCGTTCTCCGGAGTCCGGCAGGACGACGACGATCGTCTTACCCGCGTTCTCCGCGCGCTTGGCGATGCGCACGGCCGCAGCAACGGCAGCGCCGCACGAAATTCCTGAAAGGATCCCTTCCTCGCGCGCGAGACGCCGCGCGTAGTGGATGGACTCCTCATTGCTGACCTGCTCGATCTCGTCGACGAGGGAGAGGTCTAGGTTCTCCGGCACGAAGCCGGCACCGATACCCTGGATCTTGTGGGGCGATGGCTTCAGCGGTTGACCCGCCCGGTGCTGGGTGAGCACGGGACTCGCAGCCGGTTCGACCGCCACCGAAACGATGGGCCTGCCGCGGGTATGCTTGATGTAACGGGATACTCCGGTAATGGTGCCGCCGGTGCCAACGCCCGACACGAAGATGTCGATCGCGCCGTCGGTGTCGTCCCAGATTTCCGGGCCTGTCGTGGTTTCGTGAATAAACGGATTCGCCGGATTCTTGAACTGCTGCAACAACACGTAGCGAGCCGGGTCTGAAGCGGCGATCTCCTCCGCTTTCGCCACCGCGCCGGTCATACCCTTTGCTCCTTCGGTGAGCACGAGCCTGGCGCCGTATGCGATAAGTACTTTGCGACGCTCCAGACTCATCGTTTCCGGCATGGTCAAGGTCAAGGGCGTGCCGCGCGCAGCGGCTACGAACGCGAGCGCAATGCCGGTGTTCCCGCTGGTCGGCTCCACGATCTCCTTGCCAGGACCGAGCAGACCGCGGCGTTCCGCGTCCCACACCATCGCTGCACCGATGCGGCACTTGACCGAATATGCAGGATTGCGCCCCTCGATCTTCGCCAGAACGATAGCCGCGGCTCCGTCGACGACACGGTTGAGCCGAACCAGAGGCGTATGTCCGATGGAGTGCGAATTGTCTTCGTACCAGCCTGCCATGATGATGTCCGATGAAAGCGGCGCCTCCAATCGGCGCGGCAACATGTGTTGAGGAACAATTGCCCTGTTCGTACCTGCATGGAACGATGTCGGCGATCGAACTCGCGCCGCATTCTGCAACGTGCAGTCCGCGACATTAGCAGCGATGCTTTATGCCACCAACGAACAAGAATGCATTTCTATAACGCTCCACGACATATGTGGCCGCGGAGCCCACCGGAACCTCGCCGCGGGATTGGATGGAACGGATTGCCGCAGCGGACGTGCGGCAGGGCTCGAACGCTACCGGTGCGTCCTATAGGGATCGATTGCTGTTCGAAAGCTCGGCCTCGGAGCCGTTTAGTTCAACCCCTTGCATCAGATCGACTCTGGGGCGCTGACTGCGGCAACCGCCGCCTTTATCCCGCAGATGGGTTGCGAGCGTCTGTGCACCGCTCTGGCGGGCGTCCGCCAGCATGTTATCGAGCACTTGCGAGTCCGAGTCCTGACGGATTTCGGCGCGAAGGCGATCCAAGGTGGTTGCCAGCCAGGCCCCGCCAAGGTTTACGGAGCGGCTTCGCTAAAGCCGGGCACGTGCTCTGCAGTGCTTACGTGAACGTCTCGCGGCGGGACCTTAGCGTCCATAGACCTCTGGTCGACTGCCGAGTCGAAGCGCACCCGCCACGAAGCCTGCAGGCGTTCTTGCCGTCACTGGTCCTCGAAGACATCGTTGCCCGCTCACGACAGGCTGCGGATGACCCACATGGAAGCCCTGTACGAGGTCGACGCCCGCTTCCCGAACCAGCTCCAGCAGTTCGCTGGACTCGACTCTCCGTGCCAGCACGAGAATGCCTCGCTCGTGCAGCCCGCTGGTGAAACCCTCAAGGCGTCGACGCGCCACACCCGGCGTGACATCCACTTTCAAGATGTCCGCTGCCCCGCCATCGAACAACCGCAGCGCATCCTCATCCCAGCTGTTGGTGGGAACCGCGACCCGATACCCGCGTGACCGGTAATTTCTTGCTGCCCGTTCCAGAAGCCACGGGTCGGAGAGCACCGAGCGGGGAAACTCGATCACCACCCGACGCGGTGTCACTCGAAATTCCGCGAGAATGCTTTCGAAAACCCTCCCGTGAGCGTCCGGCACACCGGGGAGCAATGGCACGCTGGCGAGCAACCGTTGTTCGACATTCAAAAACAAAAGTTGGTCGGGGTGCGCGTGCTGAAAATAGTTCAGTGCGTGAACGGTGCGGCACAAGCGGTCCAGATTCTGGAGTATCGAATCGGTCGATGCGAGCGCAAAAAGATTCCATGGAGTGAGGGTTGGCCCGTCGCCGGAACCGAGGATCCGCAATAGTCCTTGGTGCCCGATGACAGCACCCCGGGGCAAAATCGAAAATCGGCTGAAACGCGCTCGTGAGCTGGCAGTTGAAAAAGCGCGCGGCCACGCGCCCGTCCTCGGTGCGATAGAGAGGACGGGCCGTGGTGAACGAGTCAGGCAATCCAGCAATGTATCGGTGGATGAGCGGGCCCGTTCTTCCGTGAAGGACGGGGTCGACGCGTGCTGCGTCCATGGTGTTCTGGCTATTTACCACCCGGTTGATAGATCTGATCGAACACGCCGTTGTCCGCGAAGAAAGACTTCTGGACCTTTTGCCATCCGCCGAAAGCTTCGTCGATCGTGAACAGGTTGACCTTCGGAAACAACTTCTCGTACTTTGCCACGAGCTTGGGATCGATGGGGCGGTAGAAATTCTTTCCGGCGATGTCCTGACCCTCTTCCGAATACAGATACTCGAGATAGGCCTGCGCGACCTTGCGCGTCCCGCGCTTATCGACGACCTTGTCTACAACGGCCACCGGCGGCTGCGCCAGAATGCTCACGGATGGAACGACTATCTCGACCTTGTCCGGTCCGAGTTCCTTCACCGCAAGGAACGCCTCGTTCTCCCAGGCGAGCAGAACGTCCCCGATGCCGCGCTCGACGAAGGTGGTGGTCGATCCGCGTGCACCCGAGTCGAGGACCGGGACATTCTTGTAGAGCGCGGCGATGAATTCCTTGGCTTTCGCATCGCTGCCGTACTTCTTCTGCGCATAACCCCAAGCCGCCAGAAAATTCCAGCGCGCGCCCCCCAACGTTTTGGGATTCGGCGTAATCACGGCGATGCCCGGGCGCACCAGGTCGTCCCAGTCCTTGATGTTCTTGGGATTACCCTTGCGCACGAGGAACACGATCGTCGAGGTGTAAGGAGCGCTGTTGTGAGGAAGGCGCTTCTGCCAATCGGCCGGGAGCAGCTTGCCCTTCTCCGCAATTTCGTCGATGTCGTACGCCAGCGCGAGCGTGACGACATCCGCTTCCAGCCCGTCGATGACCGCTCGAGCCTGCTTGCCCGAACCGCCGTGCGACGCCTTGATCGTCAATTGCTCACCGGTCTTGCCCTTCCAGTACTTGGCGAACGCGGCGTTGAAGTCCTGATACAGCTCGCGGGTCGGGTCATACGACACGTTGAGAATACTGCTTTCGGCGTTGGCGGCAAGCGGCAATGCCAATACCGCGACAAGAAGGAAAATGTTCTTAAGCTTCATTCGATCTCCGTTCGAGTGGTTCGACATGTCACGCGCGCACTGTCCGCACGCGACCGCAGCACTATATCGGAGAGTGTAAATGCTAAGAACGAATATAACGTGCTGTTCTTATTCTTTTGTTTCAACCGCGCGACGATGACATGGCGGGGCTAGCTTTGGCGTGCGCCGACAACACGTCGACGCGAACTCACAGAAGATGGATGCCGTCGTCGCTCAGGCGCGGCGCGCGCGGGGAACAACCGAAACAGCAGACGGGGGAGCGGCGGACTCGCTCGCGGAGGTACGGAACACTTCACCCAGCATGATCAGAGCAGCGCCCGTAATACCCAACTCCGCAGCGCGGTGCAATTCGGACAGCGAGAGGCAGAACTCGCCCGCTGACTCCAACGAAGCGTTCTCCACGATTCGTACCGGGGTGGAAGCCGGCAGACCACGGTCCATCAGACAGCGCGCGATGGCGGGCGCCTGACCGACGCCCATGTAGAGAACTGCGGTGTCCGCACCGAGGACAGCGGCAGCCCATCCGCTCTCCTCCTGCTCGCTCCCGACCCGGGGCGTGACAAAGGCGACACTCCGGCTCATGCCACGACGCGTAAGCGATACGCCGATTTCGGCGCTGGCCGCGAACGCTGCGCTTACTCCCGGGACGACCTCGAACTCGATGCCGGCGTGCATAAGCGCATCGATCTCCTCATGCGCCCGACCGAACAACATCGGGTCGCCGCCCTTCAGCCGCACGACGAGCGCGTGGCGGTTAGCGGCTTCGATCAGATGGCGATTGATGAAGCGCTGCTCGGTCGAAACCCGGCTGCAACGCTTGCCGACGGGCACCTTCCTTGCGCGCGCCGCCAGGGCGACGGTGGCCGGATGGACCAGTGCGTCGTAGAAGACGATTTCCGCCTGTTCGAGGATGCGCGCAGCGCGCAATGTCAGCAGGTCGGGAGCACCTGGTCCCGCCCCCACGAGATATACCTTGCCCCTGCCCACTATCGGCCGTCCTCGATCATCCCCGCTGCCAGCGTATTGTTGGTCGTTTCGTCGATGAGGATGAAGCTTCCGGTGCTCCGGTTGACCGCGTAGGCATCGATGAACAACGGCTGTTGAGTTCGAATCGACACCCGGGCTATCTCATTGAACCGCAGGCTCTTCGCCTGATGGTGTTCCAGCGTGTTCACGTCGACCTGGTGCGCGATGCCGGAGATGAGAGCTTTCACCGTTCGCGTCGTGTGCTTGATGAAATATTTGCGCGAGAGGTCGAGGGGCTGGGCGTCGAACCAGCAAAGGTGTGCCGTGAACTCCTTGGTGGCGTGCGGCAGATCGTCCGACTTCACGATCATGTCTCCGCGCGAGACGTCGAGCGGATCGTCCAGAACGAGTTGCACCGACTGCGGCGCGATGGCGCGCACCAGATCGCCGTCGACGGTGACGATCTGCGCGATGGTCGAGGACAACCCGGAAGGCAGCACAGTAATGGCGTCACCGACCTGGATCGATCCCGATTCGATGCGGCCGGCGTAACCCCGGTAGTCATGGAACGCCGGATCGTGGGGCCGACAGACCCATTGAACGGGAAGACGGAAATCGCGCTCGTTGATGTCGTGAGCGATCTCGACATTTTCCAGGTATTCCATGAGCGCAGGCCCGTCATACCACCCGAGGTTGTCGCCGCGCTCGACGACCATGTCACCCAGAAGAGCGGACAGAGGAATGTAGGTGATGTCTTTCAGGCCAAGGGCTCCCACAAACGCGGAGAAATCGGAACGGATCGCGTTGAACACTTGCGGCGACCAGTCGACAAGATCCATCTTGTTGACGGCGACCACCAGATGAGGAATCCCGACGAGGCTCGAAAGAAAGGCGTGGCGTCGCGACTGGGTGAGGACGCCCTTGCGTGCGTCGATGAGGATCACGGCGAGATTCGCCGTAGATGCCCCTGTCACCATGTTGCGCGTGTACTGCTCATGCCCTGGCGTGTCGGCAATGATGAACTTGCGACGCGGCGTGGAAAAGTAACGGTACGCAACGTCGATCGTGATGCCCTGCTCGCGCTCCGCCTGCAGTCCGTCGGTCAGGAGCGAAAGATCGACGCCGCTGGAACCGCGCTTCTGCGTCGTTTTCTCGATGGCGTTGAGCTGATCCTCGAAGATCGCCTTCGAATCGTGGAGCAGCCGCCCGATCAGCGTGCTTTTGCCGTCGTCGACGCTTCCTGCAGTGATGAAGCGCAGCAGCTCGGTCGCACGAAACGAGACATGCTCGATGGCGGACATCAGAAATAACCTTCCTTCTTCCGCAACTCCATGGAGGCATCGGAGGTCTGGTCGTCCATGCGCGTCGCACCGCGCTCGGTAATGCGGGTAACGGCGGTCTCGGCGATGATCTGCGGCAAAGTCGCCGCGGTCGAAGCGACGGGACACGTGCAGGTAATGTCGCCCACCGTGCGGAAGCGAACCGATATCCGTTCGACCGTTTCGCCTGGCTTGGGCTGAGTGAGAGGCGTCACCGGCACCAGCTGATTGCTGCGGCGAACGATCTCGCGCTGGTGCGCGTAGTAGATCTCGGGAATCTCCAGACCCTCGCGGGCAACATATTGCCACACATCGAGCTCGGTCCAGTTGCTGATGGGGAACACCCGAATGTTTTCGCCCGGATGCACCCGTGTGTTGTAGAGGCTCCAGAGTTCGGGGCGCTGATTCTTTGGGTCCCACTGCCCGAAATCATCGCGGAAAGAAAAGATGCGCTCCTTCGCGCGCGCTTTTTCCTCGTCGCGGCGTGCGCCCCCGATGCAGGCGTCGAAACCGAACTCCGCAATGGCGTCGAGCAGCGTCACCGATTGATGGGGATTGCGGCTTTCATCGGGACGCTTCAGCACCACGCGGCCGGTCCGAATCGAATCCTCGACCGAGCGCACGATGAGACGCTCGCCAAGCTCGGTCACGCGGCGGTCGCGAAACGCGATCACTTCCTCGAAGTTGTGGCCGGTGTCCACATGCAGAAGCGGAAACGGAAAACGTCCGGGCCGGAACGCCTTTTCAGCGAGGCGCAGAAGGCAGATGGAGTCCTTGCCGCCCGAGAAGAGCAACGCGGGACTGCGGCACTCGGCCGCCACCTCGCGCAGAATGTGGATCGCTTCGCTCTCCAGCACGTCAAGATGGCTGAGGGTGGAGGCACCGAGCGCCCCGGAAAAGGGATTCCTGATCGGGGGTGCCTGCGGCCGTGCGATATCGATGGCTTCCACTGCCTTCATGAGGGGACCTCGTCGATCTCGGGGTTGCTCGCGCGGACCGTGCTCTGTCTGGCAGGGTGAAGACCGCATTCCTTCGTCTCCGGATCTTCCCACCACCAGCGTCCGGCGCGCTCGTCCTCACCCACCGTGATGGCGCGCGTGCAGGGTGCGCAGCCGATGCTCGCATAGCCCTGATCGTGAAGCGCGTTGTACGGCAGCTTATGGTCGCGGATATACGACCACACCTCGTTGCGTGTCCAATCGAACAGCGGATTGAACTTCAGCAGCCCATGCTCACCGTCGAACTCCTTCACTGGGATAGCGGTTCGCGTCGGACTCTGCTCACGGCGCAGTCCAGTGATCCAGGCGCGCCTGCCCGACAACGCTCGGCGCAGCGGATTTACCTTGCGAACGCGGCAGCATCCCTTGCGCAGTTCGACGCTGTTGAAGAACGCGTTCGGACCATGGGACGCGACGTATCCCTCGAGCTCCGTCGCATCCGGGTAGTAGATACGGATCGGCAGTCCGTACCGATCGGCAAGCTCGCGCATCAGCGCATGGGTCGCCTCCGGCAGGCGCCCGGTGTCCAGGGTGAATATCTCGATCCCCGGAAAGCGACGTGCGATGAGATCCGTGAGAACCATGTCTTCGGCGCCGAAGCTGCTCGCCAATGCGGCGGGAGAAAAATTCTCCGCAACCTCGGCAAGCACCGCCTCGACAGCGACGATCTTGTCCGCGAGATTCATACCGTTGCGCTCATCTTCACGCGACCTGGGCGACCGGAATCTTCGGCGCAGCTGGGTGCACCGTCGGTGTGCTCTTGGGCAGCGCGCCGGTGAGCTCGAGCGTGGGCTCGTGCTGCAGGCAGTAGTTCGCAGCTGCCAGCGTCCATTCGTCCAGGGACTTGAAGAAGGGCACGACCGTATTCTCCGTGAACGCTTCTTCAGGCTGCGCCAGAACATTCGCGAACCCTTCGAGCTGTGCGGCGAGCGCGGCGTGCTCGGGAACGCGCTCGGCGATCTCCCCGGCCAGACCGAGCAGATCATCGAGCTTGCGACCACCGGCGATTTGCGCAACGGCCTGCCCGACGCGGCGCGCGATCACCTCGGCACATTTCGCGGCGTCTCCGTACTTGCGCTGGAAAAACAGCGCGTCGCGATAGCCGCGCTCGTGGGCCGCCTCGAAGAAGCTGGCGCCCGCGGTCACCTGCTTCGCTCCGGCGCATTCGCCACCGCCGAGCTGCAGCACCCGAAAGTCCGACGTGTCACCGTGGTCACGCGCCAGAAGCTCCGCTTCGTGGGGTTCCACACGGGTCAGATCCGCCAGCAGCTGAGCAAAATAACCCTGATCCTTGCGGCGCGTCCACGCGAAAAACGTTTCGTCTTCACCACGCTCCGCGTCGAAAGCTTCCTGAACCCGGGAGATCGCCGACTGCACGCGCTGCGTCGGCACGGAAGGCCCCTTGATCGCCAGGTGCCCACCACCCACGCCGTTGCCGCCGAAGTAAGTCTGGTAGTGCGGGACGAGCCTGCCATGCAGACGCTTACCCTCACCATAGATGCCGATGTCGCCGGTTTCGGGCTGCGCGCAGCCATTGTGGCAACCGGATGCACGGATACGCAGATCGTGCGCGCCGCCGTTCAGCTTGGGTGCGACCAGTGTCGACGACGTGATGCCGAGGCGGCAGGTCGAGGTGCCGGGGCATGCTACGACATTGTCGCCGGCTTGCGGCACATCCAGACCCAGGGCCTGCACTGCAAGCCGCACGGCATGCAAACGTTCGACGGGAATGTTCGGAATGATCAGGTTCTGGTCCTGGGTGGTGCGGATCTCCGGCAAGCCGAATTCCTCGAGCAGCGAGGCAAGCCCGCGCAGATTGGCCGCGGTCAGGTCGCCGAGCGGCACGGCGATCGGCAGCACCACCCGCGCCGCCTGCTTCTGCGCATACACGCGGCGCGGCGCACCGGGTCCCGGCGCGGCAACTTCGTCGCCCTTTCCGGCTTTCCATTCGCCCTTGGGATGGGGGCGATCGGCGAGGCCCGCACGGGTGTGCGCGAGCTCCTCGCGATACTTCTCGATGAAACCTTCCGGCCCGAAGCGGTCGACCAGGAACTTGATGCGCGATTTCGCACGTTTGGTCCGATCCGAGTAACGGTTGTGGAGCGCGACGAGCGCCTCCATCACCATGAGCAGCTCGCGCTCTTCGACGAACGGTTCCACCACGATCGCTTCGTGCGGCTTGTGTCCGAGACCGCCACCGGCGAGCACCTTGAAGCCGAAGCGGTCACCGTCCTTGACGGCAACCACCGCGAGGTCATGCAACAGGCCCTGCGCGCAGTCCGACTCGCAGCCGGAGAAGCTGATCTTGAACTTGCGGGGCAACTGCTGGTTGAGGGGATTGCGCAGGAAGTGGCGCACCGCTCCGTCCACGTGGCGCGTCACGTCCACGTGCTCCTTCGGACAGATGCCGGCGAGCGGGCAAGCCGTGATGTTGCGGATCGTATTCCCGCAAGCCTCGCGCGTGGTCAGTCCGTAGCCCGCGAGATCCCGGAGCGCGGCGGGTGTGTCGGCGAGTGGTACGTAGTAGAGCTGGAGATCCTGGCGGGTGCTGATGTGCGCGAAAGGATGCTGCGAATGGCGTTCCGCAACGTCGGCCGCACCCCGCAGCTGCCCGGCGGTGAGCCGCCCCCCCGGCACCTTGATGCGGATCATGTGGACCCCTTCCTGGCGCTGGCCGTACACGCCCATTTGAAGGCGGGTGGCAGTGAATTTGTCGGGGTCGATCTCGCCCCCGAGGAAGCCTTCAACAGCACCGCCGAACTGTTCAATTTCGCCGAGTTCGGCCAGATTATCAAGAAGGGTCATTGATCTATTCTCCAAAACTCAAAAAGGCGGCCCCGCTCACAGGAACCCGAGCTTGCCGCAGCCCCGCCGCGACATATCCCGCTTCGAGCATACCTTCCCGGCCCCTCACCAAGGATTGACTAGCGGATGCTAGCAGGGCGAGTATATTTATCCAAAGAATAGTTGGATCATTTCTTATATCCGATGGGCAGTTGAGGGGAACGCCGAGTGAAACTGCAACAGCTCCGGTACATCTGCGAAGTCGCACGGCAGGGGTTGAACCTCTCCGTGGCAGCGGACAAGCTATTCACTTCCCAACCGGGCGTGAGCAAGCAGATTCGCCTGCTCGAGGACGAGCTGGGGGTGGAGATCTTCGTGCGCCACGGCAAGCGGATCGTGGAGATCACCCCGCCCGGCCGCGACATCATACGCGTCGCCGAGCGCATGCTGCGGGACGCGACCAACCTGAAGAACGTCGCACAGGAATTCACAAGCGAGCAATCCGGCTCGCTCACCATCGCCACAACCCACACCCAGGCCCGCTATGCGCTACCCCAAGTCGTGAAGCGCTTCATGGAACGCTATCCCGGCGTCCGTCTCAGCCTGCGCCAGGGAAGCCCCATGCAGATCGCGGAGCTGGCGAACTCGGGCGAGGCGGATCTCGCGATCGCCACGGAAGCCATCGAGCTCTTTTCGGATCTCGTAATGTTGCCCTGTTACCAATGGAACCGCTGCGTGGTGGTACCGCCGCAGCATCCGCTTCTGAAGGCGAAACCGCTCACCCTCGAAGCCATCGCGCACCATCCGATCATCACGTATGACTTCGCCTTCACCGGTCGCTCGAAGATCAATCAGGCATTCGAAGCCGAAGGACTGACTCCGAACGTGGCATTGACCGCGATCGACGCCGATGTGATCAAGACCTACGTCGAGCTGGGTCTGGGCGTGGGGATCGTCGCTTACATGGCCTTCGATCCCGAGCGCGATCGCGGGTTGCGCGCCATCGATGCGAGCCATCTGTTCGAGCCGAGCACCACCCACATGGGTATCCGCAAGAACACCTACCTGCGCGGCTACATGTACGACTTCATCGAGATGTTCGCGCCCAGTCTCACGCGCAAAGTCCTCGACAATGCCATGGCGCACGCCTGAGAATCCGTACGCAGCGGGCCTGCCCTAACAGTTTGTTGAATTTATCCCCTGATCCTGTTTACGGAATCGGGGGGAGTACGTTGAGTAATGCGTCGTATAGATCGAAGGGGATGAGCGCGATGCGCGGAGCGGACGTAACCCAGGAAGGCTTGTTCGTTGTGAAGCAGACCTCGGATTACGTGCCGGCGGAGCATCCGCTGATCGCGATTCGAGAGATTCTCAATCCAGCGCTGCGCGACATGGACCGGCTGTTTGAGTCGATGTACGAAGAGCGTGGTCGGTACTCGGTGCCCCCGGAATGGCTGCTGCGTGGATTGGTGCTGCAAGCCTTGTATGGAATTCGGAGCGAACGGCTGTTGTGCGAGCAATTGGGTTACAACATGCTGTTCCGCTGGTTCGTCGGACTGGGCATGGAAGACTTGGCGTGGGATCACAGCACCTATACGCAAAATCGCGACCGGCTGATCGATCACGATGCGATCAAGACGTTGTTCGGGCGCGTGATGCAACAAGCGGAAGAAGCCAAGCTGCTCTCGTCCGAGCATTTCAGCGTGGACGGCACGCTGATACGTGCCTGGGCCTCGCTCAAGAGCTTCGTGCCGAAGGATGGGCCCCCGCCGAACAAGACTGGCAGCAAGAACAATCCGGAAGTGGAGTTCAAGGGCCAGAAACGCAGCAACGATACGCACGCCAGTACCACCGACGCGGATTCCCGGCTGTTCACCAAGTCGAAGAAAGCCCAGGCTCTGCCATCCTTCATGGGCCATGTGCTGATGGACAACCGCAGCAAGTTGGCCGTTGACACGCGACTGACGCTGGCCACGGGCACGGCCGAACGCGAGGCAGCCCTCGACATGTTGGCCAGTCTTCCCGGCGAGCAGCGCAAGACGGTGGGGGCGGACAAGAACTACGATACCGAGGACTTTGTCAGCGCCTGCCGTGAGCTCAACGTCACCCCTCATGTGGCACAAAATGCCTACGAGTACGACACCAAGACCGGCAAACGGGCGAAGCGCGAAAGCCGGATCGACGGCCGCACGACCCGGCACGACGGCTATCGGGTCAGTCAGGTGACGCGCAAGCTGATCGAGACGTTGTTCGGTGATGGCAAGCAGCATGGCGCAACGATCCGTCAGGTCAAGCTGCGTGGCCAGCCGAAAGTCAGCGACGTGTTCACACTGTCCATGCTGGCGGTCAATTTGCGCCGGTTGCCGAAACTGTTCATAGCACAGGCGATCATGGGCGCGACCGGATAAACGGGAAAGGTGCGTCCGCATTTGCGGTTCGCGTGCAAATAGCGGCGCAAAACACCAACGCGGAAGCGCAAACCGCGAGAAACCTCGCACGGCTTCCTCTCCCATCTTGAAAATCTCGTTGCGATCCAATGCCCGCACCCAAATCATCGATAATTTCAACGAACTGCTAATCCGCGCGGCGTTATACCACCCGTTTGACGAAGTGCCGAGGGCGCACGCCCGCCACCCAGAGGCCGGCGAAGTAAACAGCGGTGCCGAGAGCGACGACCCATGCAAGCTTGATCGCGCGGTCCGCGCCTCGCGCGGCCACCCACCACGCCGCATCCCCCGACGCGATCCACAACGTCACGGCCAGCAGAATCAGCGCGGCGCCCAGTTGCACCAGGAACCGCGCCCAGCCAGGCTGCGGGCGATAAGCGTCGATCTTGCGCAGATTGTAGTAGAGCAACGCTGCATTGACGCACGCCGCCAGCCCGATCGAGAGGGCCAGCCCCGCGTGCCGCAACGGAAAAATGAAGATGAGATTCATGAGCTGCGTCAGCACCAGGGTGAAGATGCCGATCTTCACCGGGGTCCTGATGTTCTGCCGCGCATAGAATCCCGGTGCGAGCACCTTCACCAGAATCATTCCGATCAGTCCGCCGCTATAGGCCACCAAGGCTTGCTGTGTCATCACCACATCGGTCGCATCGAACTTGCCGTACTGAAACAGCGAAGACACAAGCGGCACCGCGAGGATCGCAAGCGCGAGCGCGGAAGGCACCGCAAGGAGAAGCGTGAGACGCAGTCCCCAATCGAGCAGGCGTGAGAATTCCTCCCGGTCTTCGTTCGCGTGCGTTTTGGAAAGGCTGGGCAGCAGGATGGTGCCGAGCGCAGCGCCGAGGAGACCCGCCGGAAACTCCATCAGCCGGTCGGCGTAATACAGCCACGACACGCTGCCATTCACGAGGAACGACGCGAAGATGGTGTTGATGAGGAGCGATATCTGTCCGATGGAGACGCCGAAGACAGCGGGCCCCATCAGGCGCAGGATGCGCCAGACGCCCTCGTCGCGCTTGCCCAGGGAAAATCGCGGCAGCAGTTGGAGCCGGTGCAGGAACGGCACCTGGAACGCAAGCTGGAGCACGCCTCCTACCAGCACCGCCCACGCCAACGCCATGATCGGCGGATCGAAATAGGGCGCGGCCAACAGCGCAAAAGCGATGAAGGACACGTTGAGCAGCGTCGGTGTGAACGCGGGCACCGAGAAGCGGCTGTAGGTGTTGAGCACGCCGCCGGCGAAGGCGGTGAGCGAGATGAACAGGATGTAGGGGAAGGTGATACGGAGCATCGACACGGTGACGTCGAACTTGTCTGCGTTCGCGTGGAACCCCGGTGCGCTCACCCAGACGACGATCGGCGCGGCGAGAATGCCGATCGCGGTCACCGCGATCAAAGCGGCGAACAGCAGTCCGGCAACGTGGTCCACCAGCACCCGCGTCTGCGCCTCGCCGCGGCGGTTCTTGTACTCCGCCAGCACCGGCACGAAGGCCTGTGAAAATGCGCCTTCCGCGAACAGACGGCGCAACAGATTGGGAATCCGGAACGCGACGAAGAAAGCGTCGGTGTAAAGTCCGGCGCCGAACACGCGGGCAATGATGGTATCCCGCGCGAATCCCAGAACCCGCGACACGAAAGTCATCGAGCTCACGGTCGCAAGCGTCTTGAGCAAATTCATGGGGCGCTATCTTAGCCGATCGCGGCTTCATTGCAGCTTGCAAGAAACGGCCGATGCAATTAATATTGCGGGCTTTTCGATTTCCCGCATTCCAGGATACGTATGGCAAACACCGCACAGGCGAAGAAGCGCGCGCATCAATCCGTCACGCGCAATGTCCACAACGTGGCACTTCGCACCCGCTTGCGCACGGCGATCAAGAAGGTCCGCAAGGCGATCGATGCCGGCGACAAGGCTGCCGCCCAGGCGGTCTTCAGCCAGTCGATGAGCACCATTGATTCGATCGCTGACAAGAAAATCGTGCACAAGAACAAGGCCTCGCGCCACAAGAGCCGGCTCGCTGCCGCTATCAAGGCGATGAACTGAAGCGCGAGCCGCTACGCAATCAACAAGGAAAGGGCCGGTCGAATCGACCGGCCCTTTCCGTTTGCGGCCCACTCTGAGCTCGCTGCGGTCCTCGAGGTCCTTACGGCGAGCGTCGCGGCTTCACCCGCCGCGGTGAACCCGTCAGAGGTGGAGCGCGCCTTTGACCTCGGTCAGGAACGCCTGTTCACCGGCACTCACCCGCTCGCCTCCGAAGAACAGGAACCCGCCCTCCTTCGCCGCATTGGCGGTGCGCTCCGCCACCGCCATCAACATCTGCTTGTAGGCCTGCGCTTCCTCTGGCGTCGCCTTGCGGCTCACGAGATCGCCCGCTTCCCGAATCCTGGTCATGAGGGTGGCCTTGAAGTTTGCGATCTGCTCCTCGCGGCTGCCCTCACCGAGCAACGACTTGGGGTCCGGCGCGGCGGGCCGACTCTTGTCGCCGATCAACGCTCCCATCAGCTCGAGCTGGCTCAACTTCATCGCATCGACCATGGCCATCATGCCCCCCGAAGCCTCCTTGAGCGCTCCGATGAGACCTCCGGGATCCGAGGCGGACACACCGGCGGTCACGAGCGGCGGAACGATTCTGAGGAGCGACCACTCCTCCGGGGTAAAAGCAGCTTGCGCAGTCATGTTCTCATCTCCTTCCTTCACATTGTGGAATCGGGCAGCTTACACGAGTGCGCCGAGAACGCCGCCCATCTTCGAGCCGAGAGATTTGGTCACCGCCTCCCGCAGCGCCGGGTTGCTCGTGACCGAATTCAGGGACGAGCTGAAGTTCTGGGACACCGCGGCCTTCTGGTTGGGCGTTAGGCGATCCGCCGCGGCGGCAACCTGCCGGTCCGTCAAGGGCGCCTTGCAGCCACCGCCGTGGGCCGCGCACATCTGGTCAGCGACCTTCGGGGTTGCCACAGACGGGTTTACCTTCCCAAGCAATCCCGCCAGCCGCGAGTCCTTCATGGAAGAGTTCACCATGTTGCCCGCCAGCTTGCCCATCGCGTCCGTGCCACCGAGCTGCTGGTACAGGCTCGAAGCTGATCCCACCGAGTCCATCCCTCCGCAGCCGCCCAGACCGACGGCCAGCACCGCAACGCCCGCAACCCGGCTAGAGATACGACGATTCATGTCTGCCTCCTCCTCATGGTGTTGTGAAAACACTAGCCGAGCAGCCGATGGCGGCATCGTTCGCAGGTCAGGCCATCATCGCCGCTTGTTCGTGGTCGGAATCACGACTTCGAGGAAATTGCGGAGCGCAGCGGCGCGTCACTGCTTCGTCTTCACCTGGTTCGAGGCAGTGGTGTCCTTCGGTTTGCGTCCGAGGCAGTTATGCACGTGGATTTCCAGCAGGACGTCGCGCAACCCGAGAATCTCCGCTTCGTTCGTACAGCTTCGCGCACGACTCCCGGGGGTGTTCGAGGTGGCCTCGACCCGCACGGGGAGCAATTGCGGTGTAAGTCCTCCGGTTTGCGGCGTTTGCCGTCGACCGTCGCCCAGGGATTCCACCCTGATTTCCACCTTGCGTTGGGTGGGGCCCTGCATGCCCAGAACGTCGGCGGCGCGCCGCGACAAGTTGACGATCTGTCCCGGCCCACCGGCCCAGCGGTCGTTCACCACGACGGTTACGGTCTTTCCGAAGACAGCATCGGTCACGCTGATGCGCGATCCGAACGGCAGCGAACGGTGGGCGGCGGTCAGCTTCTGGCTGTCGTAGCGCTCGCCGCTCGCCGTGAGGTTGCCTTCGAGGTCCGACGCGTAGACTGACGCCACGCCCGATTCGGCGGCGATCGCACCGCCTTTCGGCTTTTCGGTTGCCGCACTGGAAGTCGTCTCGCCGGCGGTCTCCTCTGCCAGCACGACCGGCACAGTCGCGATGATCGCGGCGATGACGGCAGCGACGCGAATCGGAAATCGCGATGTCTCCGTCCGGCCCATTGAAGGCCTCCTGTGGGGACGAGTTGCGCTGCGTCATACCGGCGCGAACCGGCGGCCTGAAGGCGGGGAGTCTACGTCCTGTCGTTTCCCCCCTCAAGCAGAAACTTCTTATGCAAGCCGCGCCTGGGTCAGCGCAGAGGACTCATTGCAGTACCCACTCTCCGCCACTCACGCGATAGATCGAGAGCGGGCCCTCGCGCAGGTTGCCCTGCGCATCGAACTCGATATCCGCGGTCACGCCCGGATATCGTATCGAGCGCAGCGACGGCAGATATTTCCCCGGATCCGTCGACCCGGCTTTCTGCATCGCGGCGGTGATCACCATCACGCTGTCGTACAGGTACGGCGCATACAGACCCGGATCGCTGCCGAAACGCTGGCAATACCGCTCGACGAATGCCTTTCCGGCGCCGCGCCGCTCGATCGCAGCGCCCGGTGTCGACGCGAGATGATGCTCGGCGGCTGCGCCGGCGAGCTCGAGAAACTTCGCTGTGCGCATGGTCTCGCCCCCGAGCAACGGCACACTCATTCCAAGCTCGCGCATCTGCCGCGCCATCGGCCCCGCCTGGCTGTCGTAGCCCCCGAAAAAGATCGCGTCCGGATTGGTCCCGCGCAGCAAAATGAGCAGCGCGCGAAAATCGACGTCCTTGTCGGTGGCAAATTCGCGCCGGACCGCCTGCCCACCGGCTGCCGTCACAGCCGCAGAGAACGCGTCGGCAAGTCCCTGACCGTAGGCAGTGCGATCGTCGATCACCGCGAAGCGCCTGAGTCCCAGTCGGACTGCATACTGTCCGAGCGCCGCACCCTGTCTGTCGTCGGCCGCCATGACCCGGAACGCGGTCTCGAATCCCTGCTGGGTGTATTTCACATTCGTCGACACCGAAAGCTGCGGCACGCCGGCGTCGTGATAAATCCTCGACGCCGGGATCGTGACCCCTGAATTGAAATGTCCGGCCATGGCGCGAATATTCCGATCAACCAGGCGTTGCGCCACAATCGTCCCGATCGCGGGGCTCGCTTGATCGTCTTCCACGAGGAGCTCGAATCTGACTGGTCGGCCGTCGATGCGGGGATTGGCGGCGTTCAGTTCTTCGATCGCGAGTTGCGCGCCATTGCGGCTGTCATTGCCGTAGTGCGCCTGGGGTCCGGTGAGCGGCGCAGCAAAGCCGATCCGCACGATCTCCGGCGACTGCGCCTGCGCTGACAGCACGAGCAGGCACGCGAGAGCGAGCGATGCGAAGGTGCCCGCGAGCTTCACGACACGGCGCACCGAACCGTCAGCGTGCGTCACCGGTCAGCGCTCGATGTATACCACCTCGGGGTTCGTCAGATTCGTCCTGCACTCGACTTGTCGCACTTGACCACCGGAAGGCAAACCGGAGACGGTGACCCTGAGTTCGAGCACTTCGTCGATCTTCTTGCCGAGATCGGGCGGTTGGTTGGGGCTGCGAAAGTTCATGTGCAGAAATTCCACCGCGAAGGTGGAGATACCGTCGTTGAGCTGACGGTTGCGGGTCTCGAAGACAACGCCGCCGGCCGAAAGCAGCAGCTTGAGGACGCCAAGGCACTGGTCCCGCGTCGGCGGCCCGAATTTCACTAGAGGCTGAACGTCGATGACGATGCGATCCCGGTCCCAGTCATAGGAAACCTTCGTGAACACTGTGGGCTCGAATTCCTGGGGCCAGCGCCGCCGTTCGAGGAATCGCTCGAGCTTGTACGTGCCCCAGTCGAGCAGGGTCACCGGCTCGTTCATCAGAAAGGTCGTCGCTTCTCGCGGAGCCGCGCTCGCCTGGAGCGCGATGATGGCCAGCGCCGCAGCACACCCGGCGTTGAAGGAATACCGGCGCACGCAGCGCTGCGTGCGGACGCGCTTGCGCATGTTAGTTCCATTGCGTGTCATCACGATCTCCTTGTCGCGAGCGATCAGGCGTGTACTTTCGATCGGATGCGCCCGCCACGGGACGCATGTCGAAACTCCTGTCGCCGACAGTGAGCCGCATTACGTTGTCGACGACACTGACCGTTACCTTCTGATCACCACAGTGCAAAGTGGACGTGAAAGCCTGCGCGGTGAACGGCGTAGTCATCAGCATCCCTAAATCGATGGTCGGCTGTTTCGGAGCAACGACGACCAGCTCGGAAACCCAGGTCGCGCGAGCACCCACGAAAACGGCGCCGTGGACACTGTATTGCTTGCCCTCTGTGAACTGCGCGCGATTCACTGCGAATTCGAACGGAATCGGCACCTGCCTTCCATGCAAATCGATCCGCTGCTCCGCGATCACTCGACCGTCCGCGACTGACGTGTCTCTCAGTTCCACAATGGCGCGGCTCTCGGGAGGAAGCGCGATCCGCGCGCGATAGGAAAGTGTCCCCTTGATGAACGACAGGTGCGTCGGGTGGCTTTCGGCTGCTGGACCGCTGCCGGTCCCGCTGCCCGTACCGCCCGAAACAATTGCAACCGATGCGGGGGCGACCAAAACCGCCGCCAGCGCGTGCGACATCGACAGGGCCCCTGGTTTCGATAAGGCGAGTTGCCCGCTCGTGGAAATCTCGGAGCGCTCCGTCGAGCGCCCCGCTAGCGGCGGCGTCGTCGCCGACGCCCTTTCTACACCCGCTCGATTATCGCTGCAATGCCCTGTCCTACGCCGATGCACATTGCGCACACAGCATAGCGCTCGCCGGTGCGCTGCAATTGATAGAGCGCCGTGGTCACGAGCCGTGCACCGCTCGCCCCCAGGGGATGCCCCAGGGCGATCGCTCCACCGTTCGGATTCACATGCGGCCCATCGTCGGGAAGACCGAGGTCGCGCAGCACCGCCAGTGCCTGCGACGCGAACGCTTCGTTCAGCTCGATCACGTCGATGTCGGAGATGCTCAGGCCCGCTTTCGCGAGCACTTTCTTCACTGCGGGCGCAGGTCCAAAACCCATGATCCGCGGCGCCACGCCAGCCAGCGCCACCGCAACCACGCGCGCCTTGGGTTGCAAGCCGTATTTCTTCACGGCTTCCGCCGAGGCGAGCAGCAGCGCACACGCGCCATCGTTCACCCCCGAGGCATTACCAGCGGTGACCGAGCCGTCGGGCTTCACCACCCCCTTCAGCTTTGCCAGCGCTTCCATCGTCGTCGCCCGTGGATGCTCGTCCTGAGAGATGACGATCGGTTCGCCCTTCCTCTGAGCAATCGTGACCGGCACGATCTCCTTCGCGAGCCTTCCTTCCCCGATCGCCGCAGCAGTGCGTTGCTGACTGCGCAGAGCAAAAGCGTCCTGATCGGCGCGCGAGATGTTGAAGTCCACGGCAACGTTTTCGGCTGTTTCGGGCATGGAGTCGACGCCGTACTTCGCTTTCATGAGGGGATTAATGAAACGCCAGCCGATGGTGGTATCTTCGATCTTGTTGCTCCGGGAGAATGCGCTCTCCGCTTTCGGCACCACGAACGGGGCGCGCGACATGCTCTCCACGCCGCCCGCGATCATGAGTTGGGTTTCACCACTCTTGATCGCGCGCGCGGCGATCCCGATCGCATCGAGACTCGATCCGCATAAGCGATTCACCGTGGTGCCCGGAACCTCCTGCGGGAGTCCTGCGAGCAGGAGCGACATACGCCCGACATTGCGGTTGTCCTCACCCGCCTGATTGGCGCAGCCGTAGATGACATCGTCCACGGCTGCCCAATCGACAGTCGGATTGCGCTCCATGAGCGCCTTGATCGGCACCGCGCCCAGATCGTCGGGTCGCACCGATGACAGATCTCCGCCATAGCGACCGAAGGGAGTACGGATTGCGTCACAAATGTAAGCGTCTTCCACGATGAATTCCTCGTCAGATGTAGGCCGAGTCACGACCGGCCGAACTCGTTGGTCACCTATTGAACCGGGCTCGTCACCCGGGTCCGCATCACGGTCAATCTATTTGGGCACCGGAGGCCTTCACGACCTTGGCCCACTTCGGAATCTCGCTGTTGATCAGCGCTGCGAATTGTTCGGGCGTACCACCGGCGGGCTCGGCCCCCTGCTCCAGAAACTTTTTCTTCGTGTCCGGCATTGCAAGGATCTTGTTGATATCCGTGTTCAGCTTGGCGACGATCCCCGGCGGCGTTCCTTTCGGCACGAGGATGCCGAACCACGACGGCGCCTCGTAACCGGGCACGCCCGCTTCCGCGATGGTGGGCACGTCGGGCAGCGACGGGGAGCGCTTGGCACTGGTGACGGCGAGGGCCTTGAGCTTCCCCGACTTGATGTTCGGCATTGCCGAGGGAAGGTTGTCGAACATCATCTGAACCTGGCCGGAGAGCAGATCCACGGTGGCCGGTCCGCTGCCCTTGTAGGGCACGTGCTGCATGTCCATTCCGGTCATCGACTTGAACAGCTCGCCCGATAGATGAATCGAAGTGCCGTTGCCGGAAGAGCCAAAATTCAGCTTGCCCGGATTCGCCTTGCCGTACGCAATGAGTTCCTTGACGGAATTCACCGGCAGCGACGCGGGAACCACAAGCACGTTCGGCACCGTGGCGACCAGCACGACGGGAATGAAGTCCTTCACCGGATCGTACGGCATCTTCTTGTACAGGCTCACGTTGATGGCGTGCGTGCCAACCGCGCCCATCAGCAGCGTATAGCCGTCGGGAGCCGCCTTCGCCACCGCATCCGAGCCGATGTTGCCGCCAGCTCCCGCTCGATTGTCGACGATCACAGGCTGTTTCTCGAGTTCGCTCAGCTTTTGTCCGACGATGCGCGCGAGCACGTCCGTGGCACCCGCCGGTGCAAACGGCACTACGAGCTTGATCGGCTTGTCGGGATAGGACTGAGCCTGGGCGGGCGCGGCCACGGCCAATATCGCGAGCAACAGTACGCGCCACACGCGCGAACGGACCTTCGCGAGGATGGCCGTACGCTCCCTCGCAGCACTTCCGGCCAATGAACCAGGTTCCATTTCAACTCCTCCTTTATTTAGATGACTGGGTAAGTGGCGCAGCGGTCAACCGCTGCAATTCCTCGAAGCTCAGGCCTTCGATCGTTTCGATGACACGCAGGCCCCGCGGCGTGACGTCGATCACCGCGAGATCGGTATAGATGCGATCGACGCAGCCGATGCCCGTCAGCGGATAGGTGCAGCGCTCGACGATCTTGGATTCACCGCTTTTGGTCTGATGTTCCATCATCACGAACACCTTCTTGGCACCGATCGCGAGATCCATCGCGCCACCCACGGCGGGAATCGCATCCGGCGCGCCGGTATGCCAGTTGGCGAGATCGCCCGTGGCCGACACCTGGAACGCGCCCAGCACACAGATGTCCAGATGGCCGCCGCGCATCATCGCGAACGAGTCGGCGTGGTGGAAATACGCCCCGCCTGGCAGCAACGTCACCGGCTGCTTGCCGGCGTTGATGAGATCGAAGTCCTCCGATCCCTTCACCGGTGCCGGTCCCATGCCGAGCAAGCCGTTCTCGCTCTGCAGGAAGATGTCGAGGTCCTTCGGTAGATAGTTGGCGACCAGGGTCGGCAACCCGATACCGAGATTCACGTAGGCGCCTTCGGTGATGTCGCGCGCCACGCGCGCGGCCATCTGTTTGCGGTCAAGTCTCTGCATGATGGACCCCTCTCTCAGGCCACGGCTTCGAAGGTCTTCGTTTCCGCGAGTTGCGGGCGCAGCACACGCACTACGCGCTGCACAAAGATACCGGGGGTGACGATGACCTCGGGATCGAGGCCGCCCAGATCGACCAGCTCGTGTACCTGCACGATGGCGACCTTCGCCGCCATTGCCATGATCGGCCCGAAGTTGCGCGCGGTCTTGCGATAAACCAAGTTGCCCCAGCGGTCGCCTTTCTCCGCCTTGATGAGCGCGAAGTCGGCGTGGATGGGGTATTCGAGGACATAGTGCTTACCCGCGATCTCGCGTGTCTCCTTCCCTTCTGCGAGCAGCGTGCCGTAACCGGTCGGCGTGAAGATCGCTCCCAGGCCTGCTCCGGCAGCGTGAATGCGCGCGGCGAGGTTGCCTTGGGGCACCAGCTCGAGCTCGATCTCGCCAGCCCGGTAGAGGCCGTCGAACACATAGGAATCGGACTGCCGCGGAAACGAGCAGATCACCTTCTTCACGCGGCGGGCCTTCAGCAGCGCGGCCAGCCCAATGTCGCCGTTGCCGGCGTTGTTGCTGACGATGGTGAGGTCTTTGGCGCCTTGCTCGATGAGTGCATCGATCAGCTCACTCGGCATGCCGGCAGTCCCGAAGCCGCCGATCATTACGGTGGCGCCGTCGTGCACCTCGCTCACTGCTTCCGCGATCGACGGGACAAACTTGTTGATCATGGAACTCCTCCTTTGACTTGGTTGAATCAAGCGGCCGACGCTGCAAGCGTAATCAGTGTGGCCCGAAACGTTTACCGCGTGTATGGTGCGATTAACGATCCTGCGAACTGTTATTCGCCCCGAGTATAGGGATACCTTCTCACCGTAGCAACGTCGTTTACCAATATTGTGTGCGTTTATCGCACACCTCATGTAAGATGGCAGCCACATTAAGGGCTCTGCGGGAGATAGGCGATGGCGCAGGAGAACACGGCTGAAACCGAAAGGGGAGAAACCGATGCTCCAGCGACCCCCGCTCGAGCCACCCCCACCGAGGAGATTCAAGCGCTCACCGGTGACCCGAATTTTATGACCTCGCTCGCCCGCGGGCTCGCGGTGATCCGGGGGTTTTCCCGTCAGGGTAGGCCCTCGACGATCACCCAGCTCAGCCACCGGACCGGCATCCCGCGCGCAGCGGTTCGGCGCTGTCTGTACACGCTAGCTCAACTGGGTTACGTGGCTTCGGGGGACGGGCGCAACTTCGAACT
The DNA here is from genome assembly GCA_963747225.1 of uncultured beta proteobacterium. Classification (GTDB taxonomy): domain Bacteria; phylum Pseudomonadota; class Gammaproteobacteria; order Burkholderiales; family JAEUMW01; genus JAEUMW01. The sequence continues at coordinate 110,988 of CAVVES010000002.1, forward strand.
GCGTCCCAAGATTCTAGGGCTGGGCTATTCCTATCTCTCCTCGGCGCCCCTCACCAGCTCCGCGCAGCCTGTGCTCGACCGGCTGAGCGGGGTGCTGCACGAGTCCTGCTCGCTCGCCGTGCTGGACAACGACGAGGTCCTGTATGTGGCGCGCTCGCAAACCAGCACGAGGATCATGTCGGTCGATCTCGGCGTCGGTACGCGACTGCCCGCCCATTGCAGCTCGCTTGGCCGCGTGCTGCTCGCCGCATTGTCCACCACCGAACTGCACGCCTATTTCCGCCGGGTGAAGCTCGTACAGTTCACGAACCGTACCGTGACCACGGCAGAGAAACTGAAGGAACTCCTCGAAGGCGTTCGCAAGAGAGGCTACGCCATCGTGGACCAGGAACTGGAGATCGGCCTGCGCTCGATGGCAGTTCCGGTGCGGAATCTATCGGGGAAGGTCGCGGCCGCGATGAACGTCAGTGTGCAGGCGGGGCGGGTGAATCTCAAGGAAATGGAGAAGACCTACCTGCCGGAGCTGATCGCGGCTGCGGAGGAGATGGCGACGTTGCTGGTGCGATAGACCGTCGGCGCGTGGATCGGGGAAAGCTTGGCGTCCTCCGTCATTGGGGTTGTCATCAATGGGCGCTCACAATCCGAAGTCCCAGACGATCGACCAGATAGCGGGTCAACGCACCGGATTCCAGACGCGTCCCGGCGAGCCCGACATGACCATCGGGGCGCAACAGATAGAAGGATGGGTTTGCGATTCCGTTACGGCTGAGCTCTTTCTTGTTTGCGGGATCGTCGGCCACCCGGTGCGCGACGATCAGTCCGTCGAGACTTTTCAAATCGTTGGGAGGCGAAGGCTGCCCGATCACGATCAGGTTGAAGCGCGTATCGTCGAGTCTCGCGAAGAGGTCCTCGACGTGACCGCCCGGCGAGAATTTGAGCCGAAGCCAGGGGAAGCGATCGCCGGCACGTGGCGCACCCTCGGGCAAATCCGTCGTCGATTGCGAGAGAGGGCTTTGCGGGTAGCGAATTCCGATCTGTGAGATCGTCCGAAACGCGAGCTGACGAATTCGTTCGCGGGTCATCGCAAAAGCGAGCAGCCTGGGGAACAATCGGGTGCGGAGCTGTCCGGCGAGCCAATGATCCGAGACGAGGAAGGAGAAGGCTCGATCGGTCGTCTCCAGCAGGCGTTTTGCCACTGGGATACGCTCGATCCCATAGGAGTCGAGCAAGCTCTCGCGGGCTCGTCCAGCCGCGACAAGCGCGAGTTTCCAGGCGAGGTTGTACGCGTCCTGCAGTCCGGTGTTCATGCCTTGCGCACCCACCGGGCTGTGGATGTGAGCGGCATCTCCGAGCAGGAAACACCGACGATCCCGGAAGCGCTCCGCGCGCCGATGGTGGATGCGATACGTCGAGAACCAGTTGCACGCCTGGAACGAGAGGGGCGCCCCTACCTCCCTGCCGATGGACGGGACCACGGCGTCGAACTCCAGATCTTCTCGCGATCGAAGCTCCTTCGGTACGATCCCCACGACGCGCCAATGATCGGAGCCACGCATCGGAAAGAACAGATGGAACCCATCCCGCCAGAGATAGACGTTGAGCTCGCCCGGCGCCATCGACCCGGTCGCGGTCGTGTCGGCAACGAAGAACACATGCTCGTAAGGTGCGCCCTGGAAGTCGATTTTGCTTAGGCTGCGTACCGCGCTGTGCGCACCGTCGCAGCCTGCGACCCAGCCAGCCTCTACCTTCACAGTCGAGCCGTCTGCTCGCTTGAGCGTTGCAGATACGTGCTCCTCGGCCTGCGAGAGATCGACGAGCTCCGTGCTCCAGTGCACGTCTATGCCATGGGTGCGCAGCGCCTCTCCAAGTAGGCGCTCGTTGTCGTCCTGGCCGAGAATCAAGAGAAACGGATAAGGACTGAGACCACGTCCGATGTCGCCGAGCGGCACGCGCGCTGCGCGCCCCCCTTCCGCCCACATGTTGGCGCCTGTGGCTTGCGTGCCCAGCTCGAGCGCTCGCTCGACAATTCCAAGGTGGGAATAGATCTCGAGTGTGCGCGCCTGCACGCCGAGCGCTTTCGTCCTGATCGATGGGCCGGCATTGCGATCGACGATCAGTGCGCGAATTCCGCGCCGCCCGAGCTGATTGGCGAGCATCAAACCAGTGGGGCCGGCACCGACGATAAGCACGTCAGTATTGATCGGCATCGTCATTCAGAATCGGAGATCTCTTTGCGCGTCGATCCCTAGCCTACACGGGGATCGCGAGCATAGACAGCTTGGCTTAGTCGAATGGTGATCGTAGCGCTCGTCTTCCTCCTCCTGATTGCGGATGTACGCACGAACGATGTTCTCGTCCAGCCCTACCGTGGAAACGAAGTAGCCTCTTGCCCAGAAATGCTCCACCGTGAAGTTCTTCTGTCGCCCTCCGAACTTCCGTGCAATCTGAATCGCGCTTTTCCCCTTGAGGTACCCGACGACATTCGACACCGCGTACTTCGGCGGAATGCTGATGCAGATGTGCACGTGGTCGCCCATCAGGTGCCCTTCGACGATCTGCGATTCCTTGTGCGAGGCCAGTTCGTGAAACACCTCGCCCAGATGCCGACGCAGCACTCCAAACACTCGCTTCTTGCGTCGCTTCGGTATGAACACCACGTGATATTTGCAGTCCCATCTCGTATGACTCAGGCTCTGGTACTCTTTCATCGTGAATCTGCCTTTCTCTTGGCAGAGATCAGAAATTCACGCCGACCGTCGTAAAGGTCAAACCTTGGTGAGTTCCCCGGCATAGCCGGGGACTTACCTCTATGAGTTAAAATCACTTGGCGAATCCCAGTGCGGAGCAGATATGAGGTGGATTCAAAAGCCGCAACGGCTCATCGCTTGCCAGGAATGGCATGGCAGTCGATTCGCGGCTCTCTCTCCCACACTACCGCGTGACCTTTGTTCGCAGGAGGGATGATTCATGTCCATTACGAACGAGCAGTCGGGGACTAACGTCCACGAAATTGCCGACGGAATTTACCGCGTCAATACACCGGTAACCCTCGAAGGCGGAGTGGGGTTCTCGTTCAATCAATACCTCCTCGCCGACGACGAGCCGCTTCTCTTCCATACCGGACCACGCAAGATGTTCCCCCTGGTTCGTGAGGCGGTGGCGAGTATCCTTCCGGTGGAACGCCTTCGCTACGTCGCTTTTTCCCATGTCGAAGCGGACGAGTGCGGATCGCTTAACGAATGGCTCGCGGTAGCGCCTCACTCGTCACCTCTCTGCGGCACCGTCGCCGCGATGGTCTCCATCAACGATCTTGCCGATCGCGCGCCGCACGCGCTTGCCGACGGGGAAGTGCTGTCGCTGGGCAAGCACGCCGTGCGATGGTTCGATACGCCCCATCTGCCGCACGCGTGGGAATGCGGTTTCCTCATGGAAGAAGGGACCAGCACGCTGCTTTGCGGCGACCTCTTCACGCAGGGTGGCGCCGATCTTCCCGCGCTCACCGGGTCGGACATCCTCGCCCCAAGCGAAGCGTTCCGGCACCAGATGGATTATTTCTCGCACACCCGCAACGCCCGTGCGATGCTGGAGAGATTGGCATCCGCCGCGCCCGCGACGCTCGCGTGCATGCACGGCAGCGCGTGGCGTGGCGACGGCGCGCAGTTGTTGCGTGCTCTCGCCGACGCACTCTCTCGATAACTAGGTTCGTTCTCCGATCCGGCTGGATTCTTTTCCAGCGCTGCCTTCGTCGTTCGCCGTGATGACGGACCGCCTCTCGACCTAGTGCTTGGCTGCTAGCCGATCGCGCGCGAGGTGCGCGGTCCTAGTTCCTCTGTCTGATTTCCTCGCAAGCCTTGATCTCCGACAATCTCGTGCAACGGCGCTGGGAACGCGCCCCTTCGTCGTCAATCCGCATAGAGGACATCATGACCAACGTCAATCGCACCGGAATCGTGTTCTGTGTTGCGCTCGCTTCGTGCGCCGTCAGCAGTATTGGCCATGCCCAGCAATGGCAGGGCTCACAGAACGAGAAAGGCACCATCTGGCGACCCGGAAACTTCGCGATCGGGGCGGAGCCCCCGCGACAAAGCGACGAAAAGGCGCTGTTCGACCTGAGAGGCGAATCCGGCGGGAACTCTTCCCTCGAGAGCGTGCTCCTTCGCGTGAGCTACACGATTCCGCAAGGCACGACGCGTCCTTTCGAGGTGGACGGACGCCGCGCCTACGCTGGCGCAGCACGGAGCAAGGCCGGCGTCCTGCCGGCGGACTTCGATTTCGCCGTGCACCGCAGCGCCGCCATCGGCACGGTCAACTTCGCGGATGCGATACCGGGCGGGTACAAGCTGGTAGTGGGCGGCAAGATTCTGGCCGAGGAGATCCGCGTCAAGCTGATCAAGGACTGGGCCGACTATGTGTTCGCGCCGAGCTATCGCCTGAAGAGTCTCGGCGAGGTCGAAGACCATATCCGCACCCACCGCCGTCTGCCGGAAATCCCGAGCGCGACGGAGGTGGGGGAAAGCGGTGTCGATATCGGCGACATGCAGGCGAAGCTGCTGGCCAAGATCGAAGAGCTCACGCTCTACGTGATCGAGCAGAAGAAGGCAATCGACGCATTGCATCGCAAAGTGGTGCAGCTCGAAGAAGAGAATGCGCCCCTCGAACCGCGGACCCTCCGATAGCGCTTCTGCCCACGGAAAGAAGAGAGGGCATTACGTGAAACCCGGTGCGATGCTCGCTGCAATCGTTCTCGCTTTGGCGACGGCCACGTCGTACGGTCAGGGACAACTGCCGCTCAACGAGGTCGTGGAATCCGGAACGGCGAAAAGCTTTGGTCATCCGGAAAGCGTCCTCATGGTGGACGGCTTCTGGGCGAAGTCCGGATCGGACGTCACTGTCTCGGTCGTCGATCGTTCGAGCACGCTCATCCAGATGGCCGCACCCGTGGACATCCCTGTCAGTAACCCGGACAGAAGTATCGCAGCAATCGAGCCCGAGCTGACCGGGGCTGAAGGTTCGCGCCGGCCGCGTCATGCAGGAAACGGACGAAGTGCAGGCGCTCGATCGCGGTGGCGAATTCATCCGCACCAATTGCGTCAACCGCGAAACCGGAGTGTGGGGCCCTGGCTGGACCCAGTGGAACGATTGCCCCGCCGGTCAATTGATGACGGGCGTGCGCGCATTCAAGTACGAGGACAAGTGGTTCACGGGTCTGCATGCCCTCTGCAAGAAGCCCCAACGTTCATTGCCACCGCGCCAACCGGTGAAGGATTCCGTGGGATTCTGATCGACCCGCGTCGATCGCGACGACTCGTGCAACGACGAAGGCGTTTCCTGTTAGCAATACGTTTTCCGTGTCGCAGAGCGTGCTTCGGCCGCAATGCTAACGATGGCCGCGGCTCCCGCATAGCCGTTGCATCACCCGCAGCACGATGCGGTCGCAGCGCTCCCCGTCGAAGTTGAAAGCGTCTTCGTAGCCGAGATCCATGTCGCAGGACAGACCTTCGCGCATCAGGCTGCGCGCGCGGAAGAAGCGCGTCCGCACGGTCGCTTCCGGAATGCCGTAGTAGGGTTCGATTGCCGCCGCGATCAGCTTTGCGTTCGCGACGATTTCGTTCTCCGCCGCGGCCCGCAGCGGCCGTGTTGTGCGCGAGCGTTTCCACCAGCACGTTGCGCACCCAGAAGATATGACCCAGCCAGAGATCGCGCAGCGCGGCATCGGTTTCCGTCACCTTTGTTCCAGAGGGTGCTTGAGCGACGGCGGCGGCGTGCTGGGGCTCGTGCACAAATGTCGGCGCTGCGGGCGCTGCGAAAACTGCTCCAATGAAGACGGCCGTCGGGGATGATTTGATCGGATGCATGGTGTGTGCCCCCACAAGGTAGTCGAAGAATGCGAGCGCGGTGTTGCGTTCGCTCGTGGACATTGGATGAACGCGCCGATCCCCGCGTTCCCGTTTTCTTCTGCAGAACCGCCGCAAAACGATCATGGGAAAACTCGGGCAACACTTGGGAACCGCTTTGCCTGAGCGAGATTGGAGCAGCAGCCGCCGCGCCGCCCGCTCAATCGAGCTCGATCGGCGCAGCGCTGATGGAGTGACCGTCGATGGCCACCGATTTCACGAGCACGTAAACCGGCTTCCGCGGCTCGAGCCCGAGCCGTTGGACCGCATCACGCGTAACGCGCGCAAGCACCGCGCTGCCACCCATCTCGACCTTCACCTCAGCGTAGGGTCCGGGCTCGTCCGAAATTTCCATGACGATCCCTTCGAGGATATTCTGCACGCTTATGTCCGTGGGTCGGGTCACCGCGAGGATGACGTCGCGAGCGCGCACGCGAATGCGCAATGGCGCGCCGACCTGCGCTTCGATCCGCGGTACGAGGAGCCGACGCTTCCCCCATGCGATGCGCGTGAGTTGCCGCGCGTCGTCGTGGTCGGCGACGCGACCCTCGATGACTGATCCGGCTTCAAACCGTCCAAAGAGCGGATGCAGGTCGAGCCGCTGCGACAGCTCGGCCGGTGTGCCTTGCGCGACGGTCCGCCCCCCCTCGATGATGACCATCGTCTGCGCGAGCCGCACGACCTCCTCGACCGAGTGGCTGACGTACACGATCGAGCAGTCGAGCCCGTCGCGCAAGCGTTCGATGTACGGCAGGATCTCCTGATGTCGGGCGGCATCGAGCGAGGCAAGCGGTTCGTCCATGAGCAGCACGCGCGGCTGTGCGAGCAGTGCCCGTCCGATCGCTACCCGCTGCTTCTCACCGCCGGAGAGCCGCAGCGGGCGCCGGTCGAGCAGATGCTCGATGCCGAGCAGCTCGACGATTGCGTCGAACGCTATGGCGCGCGAGTCTGCCGGTGCGCGCTTCAGTCCATACGCGAGGTTGTCGCGCACCTTGAGGTGCGGGAACAGGCGCGCATCCTGGAAAACGTAGCCGACCCGACGCCGTTCCGGTGGAACGTCGATGCGTCGCGCCGAGTCGAACAGCGTCTCGCCGCCGACGACGATTCGCCCGCAATCCGGCCTGAGAAGACCGGAGATGGCCGCGACGATCGTGCTCTTGCCCGAGCCCGAGCGTCCGAAGAGTGCGGTCAGTCCTCGCGTCGGCGTGTTGAATTCCGCGTCCAGCACGAATGCGCCCAAACGCCTGCGAATCTGCACATCGAGGTGGCCGGACATCGCAGCCATGGGTGTCAAAGCCGTCGCAGGAATCGGAGCGCGATCCATCAGCTACCGATCATTCTCCGCACGCGCCGAGCGAGAAACTCCGAAAGGATGAGTCCCGTCAGGGCGAGCGCGATCGACAGGCCGGCAAGGCGCGCCGCCGCCCCTTCGCCACCGGGTGTCTGCGTGGCCGTGTAGATCGCAAGCGGGAGGGTCTGGGTTTCGCCGGGAATGTTGGAGACGAAGGTAATCACGGCGCCGAACTCGCCGAGTCCCGCGGAAAAGGCGAGCACCGCTCCGGCGATGACTCCTGGAAGCATCAACGGCAGGGTAATGCTGAAGAAGCGGTCGAGCGGACGTGCGCCGAGGGTGCGCGCTGCATCCTCGAGACCGGTGTTGATGGACTCGATCGACAACCGGATCGCGCGGACCATGAGGGGAAAGGTCGTGACCGCGATTGCGAGGGAGGCGCCGGCCGCGGTGAAAATGAGCTTGATCCCGAACCAGTCGTACAGCGGTCGCCCGAGCACCCCTTTCGCGCCGAAAAGGATCAGCAGCAGGTAACCGACGACAACCGGCGGCACCACGAGGGGAAGGTGAACGAGGCCGTCGAAGAGCGTTTTTCCGGGGAAGCGGTGCCGCGCGAGCAACCATGCACAGCCGATCGCAATCGGCAGCGAAAATGCGACCGCACGAGCGGATACCTTCAGGCTGAGCCAGAGCGCCTGCAGCTCAACGTCGGTCAGCATACGGTCACTTGACGCTGAACCCCGCCGCCCGATAGATCTCCTTCGCTTCCGGACCTGACAAGAAATCGAAGAACCGGCGCACCTCCGGCCGATCGCGCTTCGCCACGATGGCGATCGGGTAAGTGACAGGAATGTGCGTGCCGTCGGGGAAGGTCCCCGCGACATTGACCTTGCCGCTCGCTTTCGCGTCAGTGCCGTACACGATTCCGAACGGGACTTCGCCCCGCTCGACCAGCAGGAGTGCCGCGCGCACGTTGTCGGTCCGCGCAAGCCTGGGCTCGATGGCGTCCCAGACGCCGAGCTTGGTCAACGCTTCCTGGGCGTAGCGGCCGACGGGAACGTGCGCCGGATCGCCAGTGGCGAGGCGGCCGTTGCCGATCATGCCCGCGAGATCGAAGCCTGGCTTGATGTCCACGATGCGCTTCTGATCCGGCGGCGTGATGAGCACCAGCGTATTGCCGAGCCGGCTCTGCCGCGTCGCCGCTTCGATCAGGTTGCGCTGCGCGAGATAGTCCATCCACTGCTCGTCGGCGGAGGCGAAGATGTCGGCAGCCGCGCCGCTCTCGATCTGCTTGGCAAGCGTGGAGCTCGCCGCGAATGAAAATTTGACGGGACTGCCACCCTTGTCACGATAGGCTTTGCCGACCTGCTCGAAGGCATCGGTCAGCGAGGCAGCAGCGAACACGGTCACGTCCTGCGCAACCGCTGATCCGGCCGAGCAGGCGAGAATGGCGACAAGAGAGCGCAGCAGTGCTGAGAACATGCGCGGCATGGGGAGCATCCTTCAGGGAAAAGTCAGGTTGAGGATGCGCTGTATTCTGACAAATATAACACTCCCCCACAATCTTCGATTTGAGGAAGGGCCGACGCCGACGTGAAGAGGCGACTCACTCACGGACAAGCATGCAGTAGCGAGGAAACCTTGGAGACTCGCTAGCCGGCTGCGTCCGGTGGCACCCGAAAACCGAGCGCGCGCAGCTCGGCGCGTGTCTCGCGAGCGTGCAGAATTTGACGGAAAAACTGAACGCCACGGCGTTCTAGACGGGCCCTCGGCACGATGAAGTCGTAGCGCTCTTCCTGCAGCGGAATGAATCCCAGGTCGTATTGCCGGGCGACGGTGTCGATCGCCACGCCCCAGTCGGCACGTCCCTGGGAAACCGCCACCGCGACCGCATTGTGCGACTTGGTCTGCACCCCGTAACCGGAGGGTCGGTGCGCACCGAGCAGCTTGTCGATGATGATGCGCGTGCCACTGCCCACATTGCGATTCACCATGACGCAGTCAGCCTGCTCGAGGGCAGCTGCAACCGCCTGCTCGGAACTCCTGCCGTCGAAGCGCACGTCGCCGTGCCGATACACGATGCCCTGCATGCGCCCATAGCCCTCGACGAGCGACAACGCGTCGGTGAGCAACGGACGATTGTATTCGCCGGTCGCCGGGTCAATCAGGTGCACGCCCGCGACGTTGCACTCGCCACGCCTGGCCGCGGCGAGGCCGCCCATGCTTCCCACGTAGAGCGCCTTGGTCCGAATGCCCTGCTGCATCAGCTTCCCGATGATCAGATCCAGGCCGACGCAATGGCTGCCGATGACGACTAGGTCTGCGGGCTCTATTTTCTGTCCCAGCAGTTGAACCGGAACGATGCTTCCCGAATCGATGATCTCGACGTGCTGATCGATCGTGATGAAGCCGTCCGCGCCGCTAAAGGTGGTGACGGAGCCGGAACCCTTGCCCATCGGGTAGGCCATCAGCCCGTGATCGCCCTGCACCAGACCGACCAGCAGATACTCGGTGCGTCCACGTTCGGAATTCACGCGCATCGGCAGCGTCGCCGAGACGCTCTGCCGGCGCTCTGCCGGAAGGCCCGCGTAGGCACGGATCACGGGTGCGAGAAACTCGTGAAATGTGAAGATCGCAGAGGTCGGGAACCCCGGCAGGATGGCAACCGGCTTGCCGTCCGACACCGCGAGACAGATCGGCTTGCCCGGCTTGAGCGCCACGCCGTGGGCAACGATGCCAGGATTACGAAGGCGGCTCACAACGCGGTATGAGAGGTCGCCCGCGCCCTTCGACGTGCCTCCGGAGAAGATGACGAGATCTGCCTGCAGCCCCTGCTCGAGCGCGCGCGCGAGGGCCTCGTCGTCGTCCGGAACAACTCCGAGCTGCTGCGGTTCGCCCCCGAGTTCCTCCACCGCTGCGCCGATGATCGCGGCGTTCGAGTCGTATACGGCACCGTGGCGCAGGGGGTTGCCCGGCGCCACGATCTCGTTGCCCGTAGAAAAGATTGCGACCCGGGGTCGGCGGTACACGGCGACCTTCGCCCGCCCGAGTGCGGCCAGCACGCCGATTTCGCGCGAAGTGAGAAGTTGCCCGGTGCGCAGCACCGTCTCGCCACGGGCGATGTCGGTCCCCGCATAACTGACGTTCTCCCCGGCCGTGACCGCGTGCCTGATCTCGGCCCGAGATTCTTCCGCCGACGCGTCGAGCTCCGTGTGCTCGACCATGATGACCGCATCGGCTCCGCGCGGCAGCATTCCGCCAGTCGCGATCGACGTTGCAGTGCCGCCGTCAACGGTCCGGCCAGGCACCACTCCGGGCGCGAGCACTTCGTCGTTGAGCAGCACGAAGCGCGGCGCTTCCTCCATCGCGCCGAAGGTATCGTTCGCCCGCAGGGCGAAGCCATCAACATTTGAGCGATCGAATCCCGGAACGTCCACTTCCGCTAGGACATCCTCCGCCAGCACCCGATTCAGCGCGCTTCCCAGCAGCACTTCCTCCTTGCCGAGAGGCGCGAGCTGCAGGTACTGGCGAAATCGAGCGGTCGCCTCGTCGCGGGTGATGACGTTGAGGAATTGGGTCTGGCTGGAATCGGCCTCTCGACCTTTGCCGGCGTGTGTCATTGACATCGGTCCATGGTGGGCAGTTACTCGTACAGGTACACCGTCACCTCCGTGTCCGGCCCGTAACCCTCGCTCTCGGAAGGCACCAGCACGAAGCCGTCGGCGCGGGTCGTCGAGGACAGGATGGATGCGCCACTCAGCGCGAGCGGCTCGACCCGCCCGTCCACAAGCCGGACCCGGCAGTAATCCACCCGCCCGACAGCGGAGACGATCTTTCGGGCCACGACGCATTGGCGGGTGCGATGCGGCCAGTCGGGCAGGCGTCCGCCATGCAGACGAATGGCGCGCCCTGCGAAGAAATCGTAGGCGCACAGGCAGGACACGGGATTGCCAGGCAGCAGAAAGACGAGGGCCTCGCCGATTCGGCCGACGCCAGCCGGGCTCGAGGGCCGCATCGCGACACCGTGGATGGCGAGCTCGCCCGCCTCGGCGAGGAGGCGCGGTGCGTGATCCTCGCTACCCACGCTCGACCCGCCCGATATCAGGATCACGTCCGCGCCTGGAGCGAGCAGGGCGTCGCGAATCTTCGCCGGCTCATCGCCCAGCCTGTGGTGGGATTCGAGCACGCCTCCATCACGGGCGACGAGCCCTTGGAGCATGTAGGAGTTTGCGTCGTAAATCTCGAACCGCCCCTTGGGCGCCCCGGGAGCCACCACCTCGTTGCCTGTCACGAGCAGGCGAACGCGCGGACACCGAACAACCAACACGTCTGCGATGCCCAACGATGCGATCAGTCCGACATCCTGCGCGCGTAGACGCCGCCCCGCGCTCAGCGCTTCCGAGCCCGCCCTGATATCCTCTCCGCAGCGTCCGACGTGCTGACCCGGTGCGACCGGGCGGGCGATCTCGATCTGCCCTCCGGTGTCGGTCGTGTATTCGGCCGGCACGACCGCATCGAGCTCCGCTGGCATCGGGGCGCCGGTCATGATGCGAACGGCCGCACCGCCTGGAACCGAAGCGTCCAGCGGCCGCCCCGGCAGCACCTGACCCACGACCCGAAAGGCGAGCGGATTGTACTCGCCGGCACCCGCCGTCTCGGCACCGCGCAGTGCATAACCGTCCATGGCAGCACGATCGAACGCGGGCACATCGAGCGGTGCAATCACATCAGCCGCCAGAACGCGCCCGGCGCTTTCGCCGAGAGGCACTGTCTCGGAGCCGAGACGATGGGCATGCAGGTCGATCCAGGCAAGCACGGCGGGTACTTCGCTGCGACGGCTGAAGCCGTGCATGCGCACGTCGCGTGAGAGCGGCATGTCCTTACTCATCGGACCCATGTCGTGTGCGAGACAGCAGCATCTGGAAAAGGTCCATTCTTTCGACTTCCCCGATCACTTGCGTTCTTTCCGCTCCAGCTCGCTGCACTTGGGACAAGGGACTTCCGGTTCCGACCGGATATTGCCATGTATCGAGGCCAACAGGCGGGTGAAAGTTACGTCAGCGTCCCCTGAGGGAAGGGAACGGCGGCTCGGACGCTCTACATCACACGCCGATCGAACTCGAGGGCGAGAACCTGCACACGGTCGGGGATGTCGAAAATCACCGCAGGCGAAGAGATCAGCTTCATGCTGATTTGGCGTGCCTCCTCGCGTCTCGAACGGCACGAATCGCCCGATGCCGACCGCACGCTGGAGGCAACCGAGCGCTGATGACAAGAGTGATCCCAACGCTGCCAACACACGCGGAAGGATCTCGTGCAGCGCACGGAGGAACTCGGAACGCCTGGGTTCCGGGCAACGCGCCCCTATTGCGGCAGGCGCGCTTCGATCGCGATCTGTCTGCGCAATTCCCGAAATCGCACCTCGGCATGGTCACCGAAGAGAGGATCAGGGCCACCCGGCACCGCGGCCGCCACTACAGTCCAGTCCTCTTTCGTCAGCAGCTGGGCTGCGCAGGGAATCACCTCGCGCTCTTCCTTGTCGAGGTGATGACGATAGTAGACAAGGTAAGTGGCCGCAGCTGCCTCAACGGCTGTCCGCGGAGTGATGACATCCTCTACCAGATCGTTGAGGCGGTGCAGCAGCTCGTCGCCCGCGGCAGCGATCACGGCATGCTCCTGCAGCAACCGGTTGATCACGGATTGCATTCGCGGCTGGTGTTCGAGCAGCCGGGCGAACGCCACATCCTCGCGGGGATGGTGCAGACGATCGCCAAAATTGCGCAGGTAATAAACGATGTCGACCATGAGGTCGTAGTTCGGCGTTTCCGTTGCATGGAAAGCTACCACCTCCTTCTCGAGAAGGTCGAGGAGCCGTGCGAAGGTGACGTGCTCGGCATGCCACAAGGCAAGTGGATCGGTCATGCGTGCTCCGTAGCTGTTGGTCGGATCAAAGCGATCACCATGGCGGCAGCGTCGGGCAAAACCCGCATCTGCCACGCACCATCAGGGTATCGCCGCGTGTTGCAGCGGAGTTTGATGCAGGTCAACCAAGCGGCCAAAAGCAGCTAACGCGCAAGCGGGACAAGGCAACTCCGTGGCAAGCACGGAGCAGTGCGTCGTGCTGTAGTGGTGGATCAGGAGGCTGCGTTCGGAGCTGCGTTCGTGTCAAGGAGTGCGGGAATCTTCTCGGGCGCTACCGGCGAGCTGAAGAGGTATCCCTGAGCAAAATCGCATCTGCAGCGGTTCAGGAACTCGACCTGAGCCTCGGTCTCCACACCTTCGGCGACGACCTTGAGCTCGAGGCTGTTTGCCAGGGCAATGATGGCCGCCACAATCGCCGCATCGTCGCTGTCCGTCGCCACGTTGCTTATGAAGGAGCGATCGATCTTCAACGTGTCGAGCGGGAAACGCTTTAGGTAGCTCAGGCTGGAGTAGCCGGTCCCGAAGTCGTCGATCGAGATGTTCACGCCGTTGGCCTTCAACAGACCGAGCGTCGCGATTGCGCTTTCCGCGTTCTCCATGACGTTGCTTTCGGTGATCTCGATCTCCAGAAATTGGGAGGAGACATCGAACTCGGAAAGGATGCTGTTGATGGTATCGGCGAGATTGGGCGCGCGGAACTGGCGCGCCGACAGATTGACCGCGACCGGCATCTCGATGCCTTCATCGCGCCACTGTCGTATCGTTCTACAGGCGGTGCGCAGCACCCACTCGCCGATCGGCGCGATGAGTCCGGTTTCTTCCGCGATGGGGATGAAGCGGTCGGGAGAAATCAGGCCGAGTTTCGCGCTGTGCCAGCGCACGAGGGCTTCGACGCCGATGATCTTGCGGCTGCTCAAGTCGATCTTCGGTTGATAGACGAGGTGCAGTTCGTTTCGCTGCTCCGCGAGACGCAGCCCCTGTTCGATCGCCAACCGTTCCTGCATCTCGGCGTTGAGATCGGCGGTGTAGAACTGGTAGCTGTTTCGTCCGAGTCGCTTCGCGCTGTACATCGCCGTGTCAGCGTTCTGAATCAACGCATCGGCACTCGTGGTGTCGGCCGGGAAAACGCTGATGCCGATGCTGCCGGACACGAACACTTCCCGGCCGCTGATCTGCATCGGCTCCTCGAGCTCGCGCAGGACCTTCTGCGCCACCGCGGCAGCGCCCTGGGGACTCGCGAGATTGGGCAGCACCACCATGAACTCGTCGCCTCCCACGCGCGCAACCGTGTCGCCTTCCCGCGTGCAATGCTTGAGGCGCTCCGCGACGCGCTGCAACACCACGTCCGCCACCGCGTGACCAAGCGTGTCGTTCACCACCTTGAAGCGATCGAGATCGATGAAAAGCGCGGCGACCGTGTGGTGCCAGCGCAGCGCTTGCGACAGCGCGATGTCGAGTCGGTCGCGCATCAGGGCACGATTCGGAAGGTCCGTGAGAAAGTCGTGGTGCGCCAAGTATTCGATACGTCCTTCAGCGGCCTTGCGCCGCGTGATGTCGCGCGAGGTGAGGACGACGCCGCCGACGCCTGGCAAGTCGATCAGATTGTTGCCGACAGCCTCCAGCCAGATCCAAGACCCGCTGGCATGCCGGTATCGAAACTCCACGGGCGCCATTTCGTGACCGCCCTGAACGACGCTGTCGAATGCTTCGCGTACCCGCGCGAGATCGCGTGGATGAATCGATTCGAACGGCCGGTGTCCGATGAGGGCGCCGGTGGGGCGACCGAGCACGCGCGAAGCAGAAGGCGATTCGAATATCGTCGTCCCGGTGGCGTCGTGAATGGTGATGATGTCCGTGGAGTTCTGAACGAGCGCCTTGAAGCGCGCGTCCGAATTCCAGGGCAGCAGTGTTGCGCCCTGATTCAGGTATGCGCGTGCGGCTCGCCTTCTGGCGCGCTCGGATGAGAGATTGCGGGTCGTTTCGTCCATGATGCCTCGTCATAACGCAGAAAGCGTGCATGAGAGAAACGCCGGGCGACACGCGGCGAAAGGCCTTGCGCTGCCTGTGTTGCAACAACATTCAATGGCTGACATCAGCGGCAACGCGACGGCGAATCGGCGTCTGTCTGCCGAATGTCCGTCTTAGCTGTCGACGCTTGAACACGGCACGGCGCTGCCTCATCCGAAGCAGGCAGCCACATTACTTGATGAACTGTTCACTCCTCGAAGGTGATGGAAAGACCTGGCAGTGCGATGCCGCTCAGCGTGGTCGTCCAGGTCTCACCCGGGCGGACCGGCAGTGCCGATGTCAGCGTGCCAGTGGTCACCAGTTCACCGGCTTGCAGCGGGGCGGCTTCGGGTTGTTTCGAGAGAACCGCGATCAGGTGCGCTATCGCGGCCAACGGGCCGCCGAGAACGTTGGACCCTTTACCCGTCTGCCGCAACTGCCCCTCGCAGAACAGCGCAATCTCGAAACGCTCCTGATCGTCGATCAGTGTCGCTCCGAGCTTTTGGACATTCTGCGGAGGACCGACCAGGAGAGCTGCGTGCAACGCTGCATCGGCGATGGTATCGGCGGCCTGAAACTTCCAACCGGGAAAATGCGACTGCACGATCTCGATCCCATGCGCGAACCAATCGATGCTCGCAATTATTTCCACCGGATTGTCGGTCAGCGGAGGTGTGGACCCGAAATGCACGACGATCTCGGGTTCGATTCTGGGCTCTGTGAATCGTCCCAGATGGCACTTGCCCGTCGGATCCGAAAGACGCGTGACCGTTCGGTCGTAGACATGGGCCCAGATCGGTTCACGCACTCCGTACAAGTCCCACATCGCGGGGTTGGTGAAGCCGATCTTGCGTCCGACTGCAACCGCGCCATCCGCGATTCGCGCGTCGTGAACGATGCGCGACACTGCGTAAGCGACGCTACCGCCGAAATCTGCGAAACGCGAAGTGAACCGCTCGATCTGCCGCACTTCGTCCTGTGCGGCTTTCATCTCTCTCGCGATCGCGGTGAGATCGAGCGCCATCGATAAACCCTCTCTTCAAGGCTCCCCACGTGATTGACGGGCTTGCATGGGCTCCTGCATCCACTCCCGACTTACGCGTGCTATGGGTTGACCAAGGGTGTGGCCTTTTGGGAGGAAACGAAGATCACGGCATCGGAAACGGCGACCACGTCGTGCTCTTCGCCCGGCTCCGTGAAGAGATATGCCCCTTCCGGCAGTTCGGCATCGCCGATGCGGACGGTTCCCGCGAGAACCATCACTTCCTCGGTGCCGTGATGTCCGTGCCGCGGGAAGCGCGATCCGGCTGCCAACCGAAGGACAGAAGAGCGCCCCCCTGCATCGTTGTTGCGAAACAAGCTGCGGTCGATGCCCGCGTAGCCGGTAGGTTTCCAATCGCGATCAGAAGACTTGACGACTAGTCCGCTGAACCAGATGAATCGCACCTGATGCGGCGACGTGGGTCGGCATACTTCCACTTCAGTGGTGCGGCATTTTTGTTGTACTGACGGATGTATCGCGTGAGTTTCTTGTCCAGGTCTTTGACGCTGGTGAACACACCCCGGGTGATGACGTCGCGCTGGATGCGGGCGAACCAGTTCTCGACTTGGTTAAGCCAAGAGGAGTAGGTGGGCGTGAAATGCATCGTCACGTTCGAATGCTCGGCCAGGAACGACTGAACCGCAGGGGTCTTGTGGCTGCTGACGTTGTCGCAGATGACGTGGATTTCCTGTCCAAAGGGTTGGTTGCTCACCACATCGGTGAGAAAGCCGACGAACTGTGCGCTGGTGTGGCGCGCAGCGGTCTTGCCGAGCACTTCGCCGGTGGCCGTGTTCAACGCCGCGAACAGGCTCAACGTGCCGTTGCGCTTGTACTCGAAGCCGTGACTCTCGGCCCGCCCACGCGACAGTGGCAACATGCGGTCCTTGCGATCGAGGGCCTGGATGGCGGTCTTTTCGTCCACGCAGAACACCGCCGCGTGCGTCGGAGGATCAGATACAGCGCGATCACGTCGGCCGCCTTGGTCTCGAAGTCCGGATCGGTGGAGACCATGTGCCGCTCGAGCCGGTGAGGCTGGAGGTCGTGCTTGCGCCAGATGCGCTGCACGGTCATGAACGGCAGGCCCAGTTGGGCGGCGAGCTTGCGGCTGCTCCAGTGCGTAGAGCCGTCCTTGGGCTTGCGCTTGAGCGTGTAGTCGAGCACCCGCGCTTCCAGCCGTGCCAAATCGCTTCGCGGTGCCCGACCCGGATGACGAGCATACACCCGCCAGGCGATCGGCGGTAAAGCGCGTCTTCCACGTCGAGATGAAACGCGAGTCGCAGCGCAACTCACTCATGATCGCCTCGCGCGAGGCCCCTTCATCGAGCAACAGGATCAGTCGCGCGCGCCGCACTTGACCCACGGCCATCGTGCGGCTGCGCTGCCTGCTCATCAATTCCCGCCGCTCGGCTTCGCTCAGATTCATCTTTCCCATGCACCTACGAACAGGTGCATATTCATTGGTTCAATCGACTAGCATTGAACCCTCCATTCCAATCTAGGCATTGCGGTCCCACTTGTAGCACCACTCGATATATTGAGATAAGCCCTGAAGATCAGGATACAAAGATCCGCGATTAAGGCCGCAGCGATCGATCACGCGCTTTAGCTCAAAGTGCGGAGCATCGCTTGGGAAATACCACACCTTCAGTTTGGGTGGCTGGTACTCGGTAGCCGGGCAAGGATGTACAGTAAATACGCTGCTGGACTTGGATCCGAGGCGTTATGTGAGGTGGCAAGTACATGAGCACATCCGAGATAGTGAATGGTGACTTGGTTTCGGTTTCATCAACCAAACGAGGTGCCGTCAGTACGTAAATGGCCGGAATGCCCCCTGTTCCGGCCTTCTCAAGAGCCAATAGGCTGCCACCAGCGGACTCTCGGTCCAATCGAGAAGTCTGGTCGGTGCGCCGAAGTGCTGTGCAATGGCGAGCCACTCAAAATCGGACTTCGGTTCGTGGGCGAGATATGGCCGAGCCGTACGTTTGAACATCTCAACGGTACGGTGCTCCACCTCTTCGGAGTGTGGAAGGAGGGAGCCGTTACGCGGGTCACGCCGCGCTCCAGGCCTGCCGATCTTAGGAACAAGCTTGTGGTCAATCGTGGAGACGCCACGAAACAAGAACGTTTCCGTGTCCGCCAGCGATTCGACCTCGCCAATCAGTTCAGCCAGTTGCTGCCATGACTTGACCGGTACTTGCGAAGCCCCGTCGCCCATGTTCGCTCCACAGAATATGCGATCCTCGCAGTCTCAAGCCGAAGGCACCTCCACCAAGACCTGATTCTCGATCGCTCGTCCTCGCGCAGGGGTTTGTTCCGCGCGAGCGGAGCGCGCTCCCACCGCGGCTTCCGCCACCGTGGCATAGCTCGACATGAGTTTATCGTAACGTTCCCACAGGTGGTCGCGGATATCCTGCGGCGCATCCGTCGAAGGCCGGTTCAATTCTTTGTAGTAAAGTCCCAGCGCCTCCTGGGTGCGCTCGATGGCGCGCTCCACCTTCCAGTGCGCCGGCCCTCTCCATACGAGAACCGCAAAGGCAACCCCGATCACCGCGCCGAGGGGACCGGCAACCGCGATGGCGCCGGGGCTCGTCGCCACCGCCATCCCGATTGCGGCACCGCAGGCTCCCCCGATGATTCCCGCGAGCGCAGAGGATCGATGTCCCGCATGAGGCTCAACGACCTCTTCGATGTCCTTTCTCGGTTGCGTTTCGAGGTTGCGCAGCCGCATGTTCGCCTGCTCGGTCTCCGACAATGCGCTCTCGAGCCGCGCCCGGCTCTCCGGGTGCGTGCTGCTCTCCTTCCTGGATGTCTCCAGCGTGCACAGAGCCTGCGAAAGCACGACGCTGCCATCCTCATGGGCGTGACGCGTGGCGCGCTGCAGTTCGTGCGCCGTGGCCGCATTGCCGTACGCCACGTACAGCAGGTAGACGAAGAGCAGCACGGCGAACGCCGACACGTACGAGATGATCTGCGGTACGTCGAGATGCGCGAGGCCGAGATAGGGCGAGATCGCGAGGGCGAGCGTGAGGATGAGGCCGAGCACCACCAAGGCGAGACCCAGATCCGCCCGGAAGGCGATCCTGTCCTTCAGCTTGCGTTCGGCGCGGCGCACGCTTCCCTCGAGCGCGTCGGCGCGTTTGATGAGCAGAACGAATAGATCCTCGTTGCGGGGAAGATTGACGGGCGAGGATCCCGGATCAGTGGGACTCATGGTTTCGCATACCTCCTGTTATCTGGAAAGTATTGGGGAATCTTGCGCGACACCGGCCGCGGCAGGGAACGCGCGGCAGCGCAAACTCGGACTTGGCGATTACGATACGGAGTGCCCCGGACCTGCCATCGACGAGGCGCGCAGACGACGGCCAGGCAGTTCCGAAAGCTCGGCTCGCAACTGCTCACGCAGACGTTGCTCTTCCGCGCTTTCCGCAAACGCCTGACCCGCGACGAATTCGGCAATCGCCTCCAGCAACGCCCCAAAAGAATCGGAGGCGCCCAATCCTTCAATGGTCTTGTCGAGGATCCGGCAAAGGCGCGAGCGCTGGTCGTACAGATGGTTGAACTGCGCGTCGCAGCGCGGAATCGGGGTCGGGTAGGCTCGAATTTCCTCTTCGAGCGCGTGCTTCGTCTGGCGCAGATAGCGCTCGAGTTCGAGACCAAGCGATCGGACGCGATCCGGGCTCATCGGATCGCGCGTCGTAATCTGAGAAGTCATTGGCGTCCGGATTGGGGGAACCGAGGCAAAGACTCTGGGCAGAACCTCGCCGGGCCTGCAGCCGTCTCATAGAGTAGCACGGGAGGCGCAATGCGGGCGGCGCGGGAAACTCGCGTAAAGTCGAGTTGGAGTTCGACCGGCCGATCTACAAGGCGGGAAGAAAGAGTGCCGGGTCGACTGCGGCACGGTTGAGGTAGACCGAAAAGTGCAGGTGCGGCCCGGTGACGCGCCCGGTCGCGCCAACCTTGCCGATCGGCGCACCCGCTGCGACGAGATTCCCGACGCGAGTGTCGATGCTGCTCAGGTGCGCATACAGGGACAGCAGTCCCTGCCCGTGGTCGAGAACCACGGTATTGCCGGGGAAGAAATAATCACCGGCATCGATCACGCGACCCGCGTGCGCCGCGACCACGGGAGTGCCGGCCGGTGCGGCAATGTCCATTCCGTTGTGCGGATTGCGTGCCTGGTCGTTGAAGAAACGCCGCAGTCCGAACGAGCTGGATCGCTGTCCCGGTGCAGGTTGGACCATGGCAAGCGTTGTGGGCGCGGTCTCCGAGAAGGTCCTGAGAACGCCGTCCAGATGCGCGCGTTCGCGCTCGAAACGGGCGAGGTCCCGCTTGGAGAGGTCGACCTTGCCGGAGGGCACCTTGAGATGCTGGGTCGCGTATTCCTCCGCGCCGACCTCGATGTCGGAGGTCGTAGTATCCCCGCCAGGGCGCTCCGCAACGGTAAGGGAAATCCTGCTGCCGGGCTTCGCATCGAGGGGGATGCCCACGAGCGCCAGCCAGCGCTCCTGGTCGCGCATGACGAGCACGCGTGCGGCGTCGACCCGCGCGATGGGTGCCTTGCTCGATGCGCCGAGATCGACCTTCGCCACCCCGCCGGGGACGGCTGCCGCACGCGGCAGATCGGCGGACCGCGCCACCTCGGGCCATGGGAGCGCAAAGGTGGCCAGCGCCGCGAGAAACCAGCGGCGCGTCATCGACCGGATGGTGAGCTTCAGGGAATGGCCGGACGAACGATCCAAAGGCGCAGAGTCCATGTGGGAACCGCGGGCGAGTCTACAGAAAAGAACGCCGGTACTGCTAGAGTTCGTTCGAGCGGGAAGGATGCGAACTGTAGGGTTTGGCGCCTTCGCCCAGGAGAGTGCCTGACGGCTTGCCGCCCACCACCATGACCTCTTCGAGCGGCAAGCGCCTTTCGATGAAGTTCAGGAGAGCGGGATCGCCCGGCTCGGACAGCCGGCGCAAGGCGAGGGTGACCGTGGCCCCCAGGCTGGCTGCGCTTAACTTCCGGCGCAGATCATCGATGCTCCCCACGTTCACTCCGTTCACCGAAACCAGCCGGTCGTTTTCGCGAAGGTCGTGAAATTCGCTGGCCGAGCCTGCCGAGACGTACGAGATCTTGAGACCTCCGAGAGCCTGCAGATCGGGTTCGCGTCGTTCGGTCCTGACAAAGATCGCGCCGGACACCTTGAGGGCTTGCCGGTCTGTCACCCTTCCTACCGGCTCCGCCTTGCCGTGAACGACGATCTCGCTCCCGCCGCGCACGACGTGCAGCGCAAAGCCGTCGAGCCTGCCGCGCAGCGCATGCATGAGCTGCGTTTCGTTCTCGACCGCTCCGCTCTCGCCCTCGACCTTCTGGATGATGTCTCCGGGACGCAGATCGAGCTGCCCGGTATCGCCGTAGTTCCGCGCGACCTTCAAACTCCGGTCGTGCTCCTCGCCCTTGAAGAAGCTCAATTGCAGATCGGCAGGAGAAGGATCGCGCCCCTCCGCCAGCAACGCGATCACCCGGCACGCATAGCGAATGTCGAGCGCGAGTCCCGCGGTTTCCTTGTCCTTGTTGCGGGCGGTATTGATGCCGACGATGCCGCCCGAGACGAGGCTGATGAGAGGGCCGCCGGAATTGCCCGGATGGATCGGCGCGTCGGTCTGCAGGTACTCGGTGCTGAAGCGTGCGGTCACGCCGGACACGATGCCGCGCGTGCCGGTGAAGTAGAGTCGCATCGGATGTCCGAACGCGCCCACGGGATGACCCACGCTGGGACGTCCTTCGCATTCGAGCTTTGGAAGCGGCGTGTCCGGATCGATCGCCGCGGAAGGAATCTTCAGCACCGCAAGATCGAGGAACGGATCGACGTACACCTTTTCTGCGGGAGCCAGGTTGCTCCCTTTCAGCGCGAAAGCGATCTGTGCGGGCGAACGCGTGGCCACGTGCGCATTGGTCAGTACCCAACCCCGTTCCCGATCGATCAGAAATCCGGCACCTTCCGCCACGCCCTCCCGATCGACCTCAAAGGGTGCGGCAACCGCGACCCGGATGCGGACCGTGTATTTCGCCGCCACGGCGAAGATCTCTTCAGGCGTTTGCGTGGCCGCCGCGTGGACGGCTGGAATCAACGAGAGCAGAACGGCGGCGAGGAAGTGACGGCGGAGCAGTGGGTGGGGCATGGTCGCGATGTGCTGGTGCGCTGGCTCCGACGGTCAAAGCTGAAGACGCGGGGGAAGGGGATGAAGTGCGCTGCCGGCAGCAAATTCTGCGCCACTCGCGACAGCCAAGCGCGACACTTACCCGATCTTGAGGCTGATGCCGTCAACGCCCGTGGACAGTTGCACGGCTTCGCCGGTCCGAATGGACTCCTCACGCAGCGGCACAAACTGGAAAGCGGAGCCGGCGAAGACGCGCACGCGCAGCGCGGCCTGCGCATTCACACAGGCAATGGTGAACGGCACCGCCGCAGTCCCTCGGGATGGTCGACCCCTTGCGAACGTCAGCGCCGAATACACCCATCAGGCGCTCGAAGAGAGCCGCGACGCCTTCCGTACCTTGCGGTGAGAGCGTGAGCGAGAGCACCCGCGCCGCGTCGAGCTCGATGAGCTTTCCCGGCGACAGGCACTCGATACGGCTGCCACTTGGAGCGGACTGACCCTTCTCGTCGAGCCAGCGGTTGTCGCCGTCGCTTGCCAATGGGTTGGTGGCGTACCAGATGTGCACCAAAAGCGCGCGATCCGTGGAATCGTTGCGTATCCGCAGCGCAGTCATGCGAGCGTGCGGCATCGCAGATGAAGCACACCCGGAACGAAAACGGCGCGCCGTTTGAGGGCGCGCCGTCGGGGTACTGCGGACAACTGACTCAGGCCTTGGCTGCGTTGGTGTCCGTCGCGGCGCGGGCACGCTTCGCGGCCTCGACCGCGTCTTCCCTGCGCGAAAACAGCCCTGCCTTCACGCCGTGGCGCATGAGTTCGCTCTTCAGCATGATGCGCATGAAGGCGCTGGTACTGTAGCGGCTCACGCTCGAATAGTATTTCTCGACCAGCCCTCGGACCATTACCGCGTAGTCGTCGACCAGGTCCGGGTTCAGGTTGAAGCCGTCGTAGTCCACGATTGCGGGCACTTTGCGCCCGAGCGGCTCAAGGTCCTTTTCGACCCGCTGGCGGATGCGCTCGATGTCGTCGCTGGTCTTGATCTCGAGATTTTCGAAGTTGATGAAGTATAGATCTTCTTCGGCATCGTAGCGGAAGCGCGACTCGAGAGGCACCCGCAGCAGCTCGTTGCGCAGCCCCATCGGTTCCGGTCGGAAGATGCGCTCGTCCATGAGCGCAACCGGCTCGTTGATCACGGGCTTGAAGTCCATGAAGGGAAGGATGTCGCGCTCGATATCGATACCGGGTGCGACCTCCATCAGCTCCAGCCCCTCCTCCGTGAGCTTGAACACGCACCGTTCGGTCACGTAGAGCACGGGCTGGCCGCGGCTCACCGCGATCTTGCCGCTAAAGGTCTTGTGCTCGACCTCGTTCACGAACTTGCGCGCCTTGCCTTCGGACGCAATGCGCAGCTTCCCGTCCGCGACCTCCACCTCCAGTCCACCCGCCGTGAAGGTACCCGTGTACACGACCTTCTTGGCGTTCTGGCTGATGTTGATGAAACCGCCCGCACCGGCTAGCTTCGGCCCGAACTTGCTCACGTTGAGGTTGCCTTCCTTGTCCGCCTGTGCGAGGCCCAGGAAGGTGGCGTCGAGGCCGCCGCCATCGTAGAAATCGAACTGGTACGGCTGGTCGATGATGGCATTCGCATTGACCGCTGCACCGAAATCCAGGCCGCCCGCCGGAACGCCGCCGACAACGCCAGGCTCTGCCGTAAGCGTGAGCAGATCGATGACCTTTTCCTCGTTGGCAACACTTGCGACCCCTTCGGGCATGCCAATACCGAGATTGACCACGCTGTTCGCCGTGAGCTCGAAAGCGGCGCGCCGCGCGATGATCTTGCGCTCGTCGAGGGCCATCGGCTCGAGCGATCCCATGGGCACCTTCACTTCGCCGCTGTAGGCCGGGTTGTACTGGGTCGCGAACGTCTGCCAGTGCTGCTCGGGCTTGGAGACCACGACGCAGTCCACGAGAATGCCGGGCACTTTGACGTTGCGTGGATTGAGCGAACCGCTCGCGGCAATGCGCTCGACCTGGGCGATGACATAGCCTCCCGAATTCTTGGCGGCCATCGCGATGGCAAGCATCTCCACGGTAAGCGCCTCTTTCTCCATCGTGAGATTGCCGTCGACGTCCGCGGTCGTGGCGCGGATGATGCCGACATTGATGGGGAATGCCTTGTAGAAGAGGTATTCCTTGCCGTCGATCGTCATCAGCTCGACGATGTCTTTCGTGGTGCGCGCGTTCAACTTGCCGCCGCCGTTGCGGGGATCGACGTAAGTGCCGAGACCCACATGGGTCAGCGTTCCCGGTTTGCCCGCGGCGATGTCACGGAACAGGTGACTGATCACGCCCTGCGGCAGGTTGTAACCCTCGATGTGGTTCCCGAGCACGAGCTGCTGCAGCTTTGGGACGAGACCCCAGTGCCCGCCGATCACCCGTGCGACCAGCCCTTCGTGTCCGAAGTGGTTGAGGCCCTTTTCGCGTCCATCTCCCTGCCCCGCCGCGTAGACGAGGGTGAGCCCGCGGGGCCGGCCCTCGGCCTGTTCGCTCGCCGCCTGCTGTTTCAGAAAATATTCCTCGACCGCAACCGCGATTCCCTCAGGGAAACCAATGCCGACGAAGCCGCCGGTCGCCACCGTGTCGCCGTTGTGAATAAGACGCACCGCCTCTTCAGCGGTCTGTACCTTCGTCCGCTTCTCCATCGCCCCGCCCGAAAAAATCGGGCTGGCCTTTTGCGCTTCGCTCATCTCCTGTCCTCCTTCAATCCGCGCTCACTCAGTCGTGCACTGCGAGCACGTCACAAGGCGCCCGCCGCACCACGCGATCCGTCGTGCTTCCGAAGATCCAGTCGATGCCCTCACGCCGGTGGCTGCCGACCACGATGAGGTCTGCACCTTTCTCGATCGCGACCTCGACGATCGCGCGCCAGATCGAGCTCGATCCAATGACCTCGGTGTCCACCGTGGCAAGACTGAGCCCTCGTGCAAGATCGTTCAGGAACGCGTAGCCGCTGCGCTCTAGCCTCCGATGAACCACGTCCGGCTCGCGTGGCACCTCACCGCTCGCCCTCGGCAAGGCACTGCCGGGCTCGGTGATGTTACCTGCCACGGGCGTTCGCAGTTCTCCACCCTCATCACGCTCGTCGACGACGTGCAACAGGGTCATCTTCGAACCGAACGCGCGCGCGATCTCCGCCGCACGCGGGAGAATTCTTTCGTGGTCGGCCGCCAAGTCCGCTGCGACGAGGATATGGTTGTAACCCTTCATGGACTAAGCTCCTAGTAGGCCCAGATCGTTTCGTAATCCTGACGGCGCATCTCGTCGGGCACCGGCATCACTTTCATCTGGTTGTATTTCGCGAGAATGCGATCGTAGGTGCCGTCGGCCCGGATCTCCTCGAACGCGAGCTGCCACTTCTTCGCCTCAGCGTCGGAGAGGCTTTTCGAGCCTGCGAGCCAGATCTCGCTCGGGCGCACGATGGTCCCGATGTTGAGTGTCGACGGGTCGCCACCGACCTCCTTGTACGCCCAGATCACCATGAGCCGTGGCGCAAGCCAGGCATCGATGCGGCGCCCGCGCAGCTTCCGGGCGTTGATCCACTCCTCTGGCGCAGGCTCGATGCGGGTGAAACCCTTCTCCTTGAGCAGTGCCTCCGCGCCGCTGCGCAGGAGCACACCAATCGGACGGTCCTTCACCTTGTCGAGGCTGGAGACATCCACGCCCTGCCCACCCACGAGGACCAGGTCGTCGGTAACCACCTTCACCAGCCAGCGGTACTTGTCCTCCCGTTCCGGCGAGCGCGTCAGCGCAAGGATGCCAATGTCGGGTTCCGTCATGGCGATCTGCTGTGCTGTGCGCCACGGCATGAACTCGATGAGGCGTGACTGGCCACTGATGCGCTTCGCCATCGCGTCCACCACTTCGTAGACGAGCCCCTGACCCGGACCGGGAAACTCGCTGACCGAGGCGGAGGGGATCTGGAAGGTGTAGGGAGGCAGCTCGGCGGCCAAGAGCCGCAGGTCCGCCGCGTGACCGGGGAAGGTCGCGACCAGACACCCGAGCAGCAGTGCTGCGAGTCGTCCCATGATCGCTCTCCGCTCAGAATACGCCGAACATCTCGTACAGCACGAGAACCAGGATGCTCGACGTAAAGGCCGACAGCGACCCCACCATGAACAGGTCGTAGTAGGACTCCTTGTGCGTAAGCCCGCAGATGGCGAGCAGCGTAATCACCGCGCCGTTGTGGGGCAGGATGTCCATCGCGGCCGAACCGAGCGCCGCCATCCTGTGCATGATCTGAGGATTGATGTTCGCAGCCTGCGCCGCCTGGGCGTAGTACTCGCCCATGGCTCCCAGCGCGAGACTCATGCCGCCGGATGCCGACCCGGTCATCGCCGCGAGCACGGTGACGACCACCCACAGCGACACCACCGGATCCGGACTGATGGCCTTGAGCGCCTCACGCACCACGGCGAACGCGGCGAGGCTCGCGATCACGGCGCCGTAGGCAACCTCGGACGCGACGTTCGCCATCGGCAGCAGCGACCCCATCGTGCCCTTGTTCAAGGTGTCGACGACGTTCTTCAGGCGGCTCTTGTTGAGGATGATGACCACCACCACCGCGATCACCATGGCCGCGATGATCGACCAGATGCCGAGCACGGCGGAGAGCGGGATCTTCTTGAACTTGTCGGTCGCCAGGTAGCTCGTATCCATGGCCGGGAACACGATCGCCGTGAACACGTAATTCAGGCCGAGCACGAGCAGGATCGGGAGCAGTGCGACGATGAAGCTGGGCGGATTGCTGTCGTCCGCCTTCGCGATCTCCTCCTTGTGGTCGCCGTAACCCTCACCCTTCGC
This sequence comes from uncultured beta proteobacterium, assembly GCA_963747225.1. Taxonomy (GTDB): domain Bacteria; phylum Pseudomonadota; class Gammaproteobacteria; order Burkholderiales; family JAEUMW01; genus JAEUMW01. The sequence continues at coordinate 138,145 of CAVVES010000002.1, forward strand.
CTTGGCCTTGGCCGCACGGCGATTGAGCCACAGCATGCCCAAGCCGAACATCCAGATGGACGCGATCACGCCGAGTCCGGGCGCGGCGAAGCTGTTGGTGCCGAAAAACGGTATCGGGATCGCATTCTGGATCGCCGGCGTGCCAGGCAGCGCCACCATCGTAAAGGTGAAGGAACCCAGCCCGATGCAGGCGGGAATGAGGCGCTTCGGAATCTCGGCCTCACGGTACAGGGACACCGCGATCGGGTACACCGAGAAGGCTACTACGAAGAGCGACACGCCACCATAGGTGAGCAGCGCGCAGGCGAGCACCACCGCGAGCATCGACCGGTCCCTGCCCACCCAGCCGACGATCTTGTGCGCGATGGTGCGCGCCGATCCGGAGTCGTCCATGAGCTTGCCGAAGATGGCCCCCAGCATGAAGAGCGGGAAGAACTTCGCGAAGTAGGTCCCCAGCGCCGGCATGAAGATCTGGGTGTAGGTCGCAAACAGCGGCGACTCGCCCCAGCTGAACAGGAGCGCGACCGCCGCGCAGACCGGCGCGATCATGATCACGTTCCAGCCGCGGTAGGCCAGGAAGATGAGCAGCGCGAGCGAAACGACAATGCCGAGGATGCCTAGCGCCATCTGAATCCCTCCTTCAGGATGGTGAATGTTTAAGTCTTGTTTTGTTCGGCGGGTCGGCCGCAGGCCCGCGCCGTTGGGGCGTCAGCATTGTCTGCCGATGGCGTGCCGCAGGCAAGCCCGTTTCAACGATGCGTGAACGCTCGCGAGGTCAAACAGGCCGAGGGGGAAAAACCGGGACGGAGTGCGCGCGGGGACCGCACAAAAAAACAAGGCAGCGGGATAACGCTGCCTTGTGCCTGGCCGATCGACGGTTATGCCGCCTGGACCGGTATGCTGCCGCGCTTATCTACGATGCGGTTCTGGGCGTCGACGTAGACGAGCCGCGGGTGATATTTCTGAAGCTCGAGTTCCGAATACGAGGCGTAGGAAGCGATGATGAGCAGATCGCCCGGACTTGCCTTGCGCGCGGCGGCACCGTTGATGGAAATGATGCCCGAGCCACGCTGCGCCCGGATGGCGTAGGTCGTGAAACGCTCCCCGTTCGCGATGTTGTAGATGTCGATCTGCTCGTACTCGCGAATGTCCGCCGCGTCGAGCAGATTCTCGTCGATGGCACAGGAACCCTCGTAATTCAGCTCCGCATGAGTGGTCGTCACACGGTGCAGCTTCGCCTTGAGCATGGTTCGTTGCATATTCAACCCTCCGAACGGTGAAGGGACAAAGCGGGACGCCGATTATAACGGGATCAGCCCGCGACACAAGCTTCCAGATTGTCGATCAGCCGGGTGGCGCCGAGCCATGCCGCGGCAAGGATCACGAGGGGTTGCCCGGCCGTGGAGGGCGGCATCAAATCGGCCACTTTACGCACTGCAACGTAGTCTACCCGGAAGCCGTCGCCAACAAGCTGCTCGCCGGCTTCCCGCTCGAGCGCGGCATAATCGAGGCGGCCTGCCTCCAGCTCCTGCTTCACCCGCGACAGCGTGCGGTACAGACCTACGGCGCGCGCGCGCTCCACCGGCGATAGGTACTGGTTGCGCGAGCTCATCGCGAGCCCGTCGGCCTCGCGCCTCGTCTCACTGCCGATGATCCTTACCGGCAGATTGAGCTGCTCCACCATGGAGCGGATGATGAAGAGCTGCTGGTAGTCCTTCTTGCCGAACACCGCGACCTGGGGCTGCACCGCGTTGAAGAGCTTGAGCACCACGGTGGCGACACCGCGAAAGTGGCCCGGCCGAAACGCGCCGCACAGGTCGCCGGCAATGGCCGGAGGCTCGACGAAGAACTGCTGGGGAGCCGGATAGAGATCGCGCTCGTCCGGGGCGAAGACTACGTCGACGTTCAGCGCAGTAAGCTTCGCCAGATCGGCTTCGAGCGTGCGCGGATAGCGATCGAAGTCTTCGCGGGGGCCGAACTGCAGCCTGTTGACGAAGATGCTGGTCACCACGCAGCCGCCCTCCTCTCGCGCAAGGTGCACCAGGTCGAGATGCCCTTCGTGGAGGTTCCCCATCGTGGGCACGAGGGTGACGCTGCGCTCGGAATTCAGCCTCGCCCGAAGCGCCGCGATCGAAGAGATCACATCCATCACCAATGGATTTCCTGTTTGCCGGCGTCTGAGGAAGCAATGCGATCGCCAATAACGGGCGCGGGCTGCCGCGGTTGACGTTCACGGAAGGATACGGGTCAGAACGCGTGCTCGGGGCCCGGAAAGGTCTTGGCCTTCACTTCCTTGACGTAGCTCTCGACGGCTGCCTGCAGGCTGCGCGAGGGCCGCATGAAGTTCTTGACGAACTTCGCCTTCTTGCCCGGATAGACGTCGAGCATGTCGTGCAGCACGAGCACCTGTCCCGAGCAGTCGACGCCCGCGCCGATGCCGATTGTGGGAATGCTGAGGGACTCGGTCATCTCCTTGGCGAGCCGGGCCGGAACCGCTTCCAGCACGATCATCCCGGCGCCGACCTTTTCGAGGTTGCGCGCGTCTTCGCGGATGCGTGCGGCGTCGTCGTCCGCGCGCCCCTGCACCTGGTAGCCGCCCAGCTGGTGCACGGACTGCGGCGTGAGACCGACGTGACCGGACACCGGAATCCCGCGGCGCGTGAGGAAGGCCACCGTTTCCAGCATTGGCGCGCCGCCTTCGATCTTCACCATGTGCGCCCCGGCTGCCATCAGCTGCGCGGCGTTCCTGAAGGTTTCCGCCGGGCCGCATTGGAACGTGCCGAAGGGCATGTCGGCAACGACGAACGCGCGCTTTGCCCCGCGGGCGACGCAGGCCGTGTGATACGCCATCTGCTCGAGGGTGACGGGAAGCGTCGTCTCGTGTCCCTGCAGCACCATGCCAAGCGAATCTCCGACGAGCAGGACCTCGACCCCGGCCTCGTCGAGCAAGGTCGCGAAGCTTGCGTCGTAGCACGTAAGCGTCGCGATCTTGTTGCCCTCGAGGGCCATGCGCTGGAGCGTGGAGAGTGTGATCCGCATCAGTCAGGTTCCCAGGTTGAAGAAGGCTCGGCTGCCGCGCATTTCCGTCACCTGCGCGAAGAGGAGGTCGAGATCGGCGCGTTCGTCGACGAAGTTCAGGTGGTCACTGTTGACGATCAACACCGGCGCGGCATCGTAGTGATGGAAGAAGCGACTGTACGCGTCGGCGAGACGCATGAGGTAATCCTCCGTCACGCCCGACTCGTAATCGATGCCGCGCCGTCTGACCCGTTCCATGAGGGTAGCCGGCGCAGCCTGCAGATAGATGACGAGGTCCGGCGAAGGCGCCTGCGGCTTGAGATGCGCATGGATCTCCCGGTAGAGCGCCAACTCTTCGGCCGGGAGGGTGAGTTCGGCGAAGAGCGGGTCCTTGTCGAGAATGAAGTCCGCGACTGCGCGGCCTGCCAGCAGATCCTGTCCCTTGATCGCGGCCAACTCCTTCACCCGCTGGAACAGGAACGAAAGCTGGGTCGCGAGCGCGTACCGCTCGGGATCCTGATAGAAGCGCGGCAGGAACGGGTTCCGCTCGGGCTCCTCGAGCAGCAGGCGCGCCCGGAGCCGCGCCGCGATCGCCCGCGCGAGGCTCGTCTTGCCGGCGCCGATCGGCCCCTCGATGGCGACGTAGCGCAAGCGCTCAGGCAGCATCGAACCGCTCCACCCGCTGGTTGTGGGAGACCGCCGCGAGATCGGCCACACGCCCATGTCCCGGGATCACAGTCTCCGGCGCGATTTCCGCAAACGGCAGCAGCACGAACGCCCGCTCGTGCATGCGCGGGTGCGGAAGCGTGAGGCCGCGCTCGTGGAGGACGAGCCCGCCGTACAGCAGTACATCGAGGTCCAAGGTGCGCGGCGCATTCGGAAATTCACGCACCCGGCCATGTCGCCGTTCGATGCCGAGCAGAGCATCGAGCAGGTCGTGGGGAGGAAGCACTGTCTCGATCATGATCACCGCATTCACGAAATCGGGCTGGTCGTCGAATCCTATCGGCGCGGTGCGATACAGGGAGGAACGCTTGAGGACGTGTGTCCCTGGCAGCTTGCCGATCTCCTGCATGGCGCGCGTGACCTGTACGCTCGGGCCATCGAGATTGCTGCCCAGCGCAACGTATGCGATGCGCGGGGGGCTCACTCCTCGCTCCCTCCCCCATCCGCCACTGTGGCCGTGTCCGTGTCTGCTGTCGGTCCGGTACGCTTGCGGCGCGTGCGCCGCCGCCGTGGACCCTTGCCCGTGCCCGGTAGCAACATGGCATTTCGCTCTTCGTCGTTCGTCCGCTGAAACTTCGTCCACCACTCGCCGAGTTCAGGGTCCACTTCCCCGCTCTCGCAGCGAAGCAGCAGGAAGTCGTAGCCCGCCCGGAATCGCTCGTGGGAAAGGAGCGCCACCGGCCGCCTGCCGCTGCGGATCTCGAAGCGCGGCTGCAGCGCCCACAGCTCCTTCATTGGCGCGGTGAAGCGCCGTGGAATCGCGAGCTTCTCCGACTGCTGACTCACGACCTGCTCCATCGCTTCGTGCAGCGCGGGCATCGGCTTCATGCCCGTCGCCTGAAGTGCCTTCCAGGCATTCAGCACCTCGTGCCAGAGCAGCGCCGCGAACAGGAAGGCGGGCGACACCGGCTTGTCCGCACGCAGGCGCTCGTCCGTATTGTGGAGCGCGAGCATGACGAAGCGCTGCCCCATGGGCTGTTCGAGAATCACGTCGAGCATCGGCAGCAGCCCCTGATGCAGTCCTTCCTTGCGCAGTTGCTCGACACATTCGGCGGCGTGCCCGGAAAGGAGGAGCTTCAGCATCTCCTCGAAGAGACGCGCGGCGGGCACGTTCTGAAGCAGCGTCGACAGCGCCTTAATCGGTTTGCGGGTGCCGGGCTCTATCTGTAGCCCGAGCTTTGACGCGAGCCGCACAGCCCGCAGCATCCGCACCGGATCCTCGGGGTAGCGCAACTCCGGGTCTCCGATCATCCGCAGACGCTTCTGCTGCAGATCCTCCCAGCCGCCGCAATAGTCGAGGATCTGCTGGGTCGTCGGATCGTAGAAAAGCGCGTTGACGGTGAAGTCCCGCCGGATCGCGTCCTCTTCCTGCGTGCCCCAGACGTTGTCGCGCAGGAGGCGGCCATGGACGTCCTTGTGCGTCGCATTGGCCGCGTCGTTCGCCGCCGGACCGCGGAAGGTCGAAACCTCCACGGTTTCCGGTCCACACAGACAGTGCACGATCTGAAACCTGCGGCCGATGATGCGCGAGCGACGGAACGCCGCGTGCACCTCGTCCGGTGTCGCGCTGGTCGCGACGTCGAAGTCTTTCGGATCGCGGCCGAGCAAAAGATCGCGCACCGCCCCTCCCACTACATACGCCGAGTAACCCTTCTCTTGCAGCGTGGCGGTCACTTTGCGTGCGCAGGAGCTGATGCGGCCGCGGGGCAGTCCATGGGTCTCGAACGGAATCACCACCGGTTCCTGCGAGCGCGCACGGCGCGAAAAGACACGATGCAGGAACTTTCGGATCATGAAGTCGTTTGAGTGGGGCTGCGCTGGGAAGCGGACTGGGGTGGCACTGGGCCACTGTGCCGGGGATTATACAACGGAGGCAAGACCCGCCCGCCCGGGCTCCAGGAGCGCCGGATCATTCGCGCGCCGTGGAAAGGCAGCCTCAAGACTTCTCTTTACCGACAGCCGCCCCGAAGGCTGAGGATCGGCCAGCCGCGCCGGAGCGCGTGGCTGCGCAGGGTCTCGTCGGGGTCCACCGCCACCGGCCGCGTGACAAGGCCAAGCAGCGGGAGGTCGTTCAGGGAGTCGCTGTAGAAGTAGCTATCCTCGAAGGAACCCAGGGTTTGGCCACGCGCCGCGAGCCATTCCTTCAGCCGATGAACCTTGCCGTCCCGGAATGAGGGCGTACCGGTCACCCGGCCGGTGAACTCGCCATCGATCTCCTCGGGCTCGGTCGCAATCAGGTGGGACACGCCGAACTCCCGGGCGATGGGCGCCGTGACGAAACTGTTGGTTGCCGTGATGATCATCCGCAGGTCGTCGCCGTGGCTGCGCACCAGTTGGCGGGCGGCATCGCCGATGATCGGAAGAATCTTCTCGCGCAGAAACTCGCCGTGCCATTCATCGAGCACGGTGCGCGGATGACGCGAGAGGGGCTTCAGCTGAAAATCGAGAAAAGCACGGATGTCGAGGGTTCCCGCCCGGTATTCCTCGTAGAAATGCTCGTTTCGCGCTTCGTATACCTCGCGGTCGAGCACGCCCTTTTCGATCAGAAATTGCGCCCACTCGAAGTCGCTATCTCCGGAAAGCAGGGTATTGTCGAGGTCAAAGAGGGCAAGGCGCATGCAAGTTCAGAGGATAACTGCAGGAACGATGAGGAGAAAATGCGGTCTGGCAATCAAGGTTCCGCACCCCTTTGATCGCCGCTAAGGGGCCGCGCAGTATAGCGTAGAATTTTGCCGTGAATCTTCCCGACCGGTTGTTTCCGCAGATCTGGTACTGGGCCGGCTACCTGGCTTTCGTACCCCTTCTTGCACGCGCAGCATGGCGGGCGCCCTGGGGACGGCTGCGTGACCCGGCGCAGCTCAACTGCTGGCTCGGCGCGGTCGTGAGTCTGCTGGCGCTGTGGCAGATCCAGGCCGCCATCAAGCCTGGCATCACGTTCCATTTCCTCGGTGCGACCATTCTCACGCTTATGTTCGGTCCACGCCTTGCGCTCATTGGCCTTACGCTCGTGGTGGCCGCGACCTCGCTGTGGGGTGCAGGAGACTGGCAGGGCTTCGGGTTGAACGGGCTCACCATGGCGGCGATTCCTGTCGCCGTCAGCTACTCGCTGTATCGACTGATCGAGAACCGGCTGCCGAACCACCTGTTCATCTACATTTTCCTGACCGCGTTCGCGGGCGCCGCTGCGGCCGTTGCGACGGTGGGCATCGCGACCGTCACCCTGCTCGCGAGCACCGGAACTTATCCGGCCGGCCAGTTGTTCGATTTCTACCTGCCGTACTACCTGATGCTCGCGTGGTCGGAAGCATTCCTCACCGGCATGGCCATGACCCTGTTCGTCGTGTACAAACCCGAGTGGGTCGCGACTTTCGACGACCAACGCTACCTGCGCAACAAGTAGTGCGCCGCAATCCCTTTTTCAGCGAGTGGCTCCGTCATCTCGTGGCCACGATCAGCATGAATCCTCGCCAACTTCGTTTCGCGCTTTTCCTGTCCGTGGCCCCCCTGTTTGCGGGTGCGTTTCAGACCGCCCATGGCGAGCCCGCGCCGATAGAACGGCACGGACTGCCCAAACCGGGATCGGACCTCGTCGGCAGCATCCGTTCCGTGACAGTGCGGGACGAAGAGACGCTGCTCGACATCGCCCGCGATCAAGGCATCGGTCAGGAGGAAATCCTGAACGCGAATCCCGGTGTGGACCGCTGGCTGCCGCCACCCGGGACCGAAGTCGTCATTCCTGGTCGCAGGCTTCTCCCGGAGGCCGCGCGCAAGGGCATCGTCATCAACCTGCCGGAATACCGGCTTTACTACTTCCCAGAGCCAACGAAGAAAAACAGCCCGCGCGAAGTCGTCACCTTTCCGATCTCCGTCGGCCGCATGGACTGGAAGACGCCGCTGGGCATGACGCGCGTCACCTCCAAGCAGAAGAATCCCGCCTGGATACCGCCGGCGTCGATCCGCGCCGAGCACGAGGCCGACGGCGACATGCTGCCGCCGGTCGTGCCGCCAGGTCCGGACAATCCACTCGGCGCCTATGCGCTGCGCCTCGGCATCCCAGGGTACCTGATCCACGGCACCGACAAGGAGTTCGGCGTCGGCATGCGCGTCACCCACGGCTGCATGCGGCTGCTTCCGGAGCACATCGAGGCGTTGTTCCGGCTTGCGCCTGTGGGCACGCAGGTGCGACTCACGAATGAACCGATCAAGCTGGGTTGGGGGCCAGACGCCCTTTATCTCGAGGTGCATCCCCCCCTCGAGGAGGATGACCGGGAAATCGAAGACCTGATCGCGGAAACCGTAGCCGAAGCCAAGCAAGGGCTCGCCGGCCGGCCCGATCTCGCATTGGATGAAGCGATGGTGGCCATCGCCATCATCGAGAAATCCGGGCTCCCCGTTCCAGTCACCTGGCAGGAAAACCCGCAGTCCACAACGCGGGCTGAGGAGGAGTCCGTAATCGCCAAGCCGATACGTCCCGCCCAAGGGCGTAAAGCCTACGGCTACGGCGCAGGCGAACATCGCAGCCCGCCATCGAACTAGGCGGGATCACGGCGCCGTCCTCCTCCGGGACAACGGACAGCTGCTTATTTGTACATCGACTTCTTGAACATGCGGTCGATCTTCGTCTGCGTATCCTGGCAGCACGCGTTCGCGGCATCTGCGCCAGATTTGGCAGCGTCTGCGGAAGCCTTCGCAGCATCGGCCGTGGACTTGGCGGCATCGGCCGAAGCTTGCGCCTTTGCCGCTGCGGCAGCTGCTTTGTCGGCAGCGGCCCTGGCAGCCGCCGCATCGGCCGCGGCCTTGTCAGCGGTCGCTTTCACGGCCTGGAACTCTTCCTTGGACACGGTGGCGCAGCCGCCGAGCACACTCAGACTGACGGCAAGCAGGAGGGGAGCGACGATCTTCTTCATGACTTGATCTCCATAAAAATAAATGACTTGGCGACGCACCTCGCCCCCGAAATGGGTGGGAAATGACGCACCGCACTACCGTATTCTAACGATAGCGCCCTTTCCCACCAAACCCACGAGCTCGTTTATCTGAGCGTTGGTCACGGCAACGCAGCCCCTGGTCCAGTTGAGGTCATGGTGGATTCCAGGGTCGCCGCGACCCAGACCATGGATGCCGACATAGCCCCCGAGCCTGGTGTTCTGCGGCGGTACCTGCGCTTCAGCATGCGCTTTCCGGATAGCGCTGTACTCGGCTTGGCTGATTTCGCCCGCGACAAGTCCCTTCTCAGCGCGTGCGACGGATGGATAGTCGAGGCCCAGGAACGGGCCGAAGTGCCCTGCGGGCTGGAACCACGCGATGCGATACTCGCCCAGGGGCGTCTTGCCGTCCCCGCGTCGCTTCTGCTCGCTGACCCCCCAGCGACCGATCGAAACGGGGTTGAACACCGCGAGAACCTTATCGCCGCGCAGTACGCGCATCTCGCGTTTCGCCGAATCCACATCCACCACGATCTCCGGGTCGGCCCAACCGGAGCCGCCGGCCAACAACGAGGCCGATAGGCAGGCGCACACGAGGCAACGCCAGGCTGGCATCACGCCCGGCCCCGTGGTTGGCGCATAGTACCGGCACGTGCGGCGTTTTCGACAGACATTGTCGCTCACTGAGAAGAACGGATATTCGTCCGTCAGGGCCAGACGGTAGGCCGCTACCACAGGCTCCATGCCTGCGGTGTTTTGCGCCACGCAAACGCCTCCCAAAGCGCGTCAAGGCGGTAGCGCGATCAACTTGCAATACCTGGGATGCAGCCGCAGGGCCCGCGCGCCGGACTGAGCTCCGTGTATCTCATCAGCGTCAAGAGATGCCGCTCGCGCTCGATGACGGTTCCCGGTCGCGACTTCAAGGCAAGAGCGGCGGTCTCCGCATCGACCAGGCCATCGCGAATGTCCCAATGAATCAGTGCCACGCCCGACGCGTCACGAAATCCCCAACCAAAGCTTGAGGCCTGCGTCTGCGGCTCCCAGTTGAGCAGGTGTAACTCCGATTCGATTGCGAATCCGATCTTGCTCGCACGTGACGATCCATCGATCTGGACGAGCGAGGGTTGGTCGAGTCCGTTGGCCTTGGTCGGCATGACGAGAATGCGCGCCGGATTGACAAACTGCACTGACCCGGTGAGCGAACAGAACGTGATGCTCGGCGCACTCGCGAGGAGCAGCATCGACAGGATGCGGAACGGAAACGAACTGCGGCCCGGTCTGCAGCTGCAAGAAGACAGGACCGCCGTCGGCTCGATCAGTCGGTGCGGCGAGTCACCGAGATATTGGTGACATCAAACCGCCCGGTATGTGGGAATCCTTGCCACACCCGGATCGCACCAAACTGTCGCGACAGATTCTGGAATGGCGACAGCACCGTATAGTCTTTCACGCCGGATGCATTCGCACCGGCAAGCACCACGTGCGCCGTTGACAAAGTCGCGTTGATATTCAATGTCACTTGCACGATGAAGGGCGCGTCGCGCGGAAATGCGCCGAATACGGTGGCTTCGTTGTCGTCGATACGGACCTGATTGTTCTCGGTGAAATCCAGATGCAGGAAAGCCTGAAGATTGGAGGGTGGGTTGGTGAATGTCTCGAATTGAATCGTCGCGACCTTGCTGCCCGTTGGCATGAACATCGTGGCGGAAAACGTGTACTGGCCATCACCGCGAAATTGCGAGAACTTGCCCTGCATGCCTGCGACCGCGGGACCATTCGGACGGCTGATCTGTACCCATTTACCGGAAGGTGCAACGGGCGCAGCGACGACGACGACGCTGCCAAAGGGTCCATCGACAGCTGCTGTGCCGATGCTTTGCGCGGCCGCTGGTGGCTGACCGATCGGTGTTGGGTCGAAGTTCGAACGAAACAACGTCTCGGAGGCGCAGCCCGTCAACAGGACAGTGAATACCAATGGCAGCGCGCGAACCAATCCGCCCGCTCGGCGCCCCATTGACCGCGAGTCAAGCGAGTCGCGACAGTGAATTTGATGTGAGTGCATCTGCGATTCGGACCTCATAAGACTCTCCTGCGAACCTATGGCGTGTCGCCAATGAATCATTCCATTCGCGAGACGGTGTGTAAGCAAGCTAGCACTGATTCCGCTGCTGAAGGATAGCAAATCCAACAGCACTACCAGGAGTTTGTCTTCGCCATCAGCCGTAGTCAATGGAGGATTTCTTGCTAAGGGCCCTGAGAAATGGCAGGAATCGCCATCCGATCACTGCCTGGGCACACGGACCGGCCGCGAAGGGTCGACCTGATGGTCGCAGGCAACGAGCCGCCCATGTGATGGGCGACGGCGCCTCACCTTGCCGTGGCGCCTACTGGTGGATGCGCTGATCGAATTCGTAGTCCGGCGCCGGTTGGCGCCTGCTGGGTCGAATGGGTCCTTCCCGCATCCGGCATCCCCAACGCGGCGGGCAGAGAGCCGGCGCTATGCGCGACGGGCAATTGGGTTCCAGAATTCTCTGAGCAAAGCGAGTGGCTCGCGATGTTCGACGACGGACGCTATCTGACAAACAAGTATCGCGTCAGTGGCCGGTCTCCGCGAGCAACTCTCGCAACAGCGGCACGGTGACGGGTCGCTTCGTCTCCAGCGAGTAGCGGTCGATCGCCTCCAGCATCCGGATGAGCGCCGGCAGGTCCCGGGCGTGGCGGCGCAGCAGATAGTCGATTACTTCCGCGCCGAGGTGGAAGCCCCGCTGCGCGGCGTGGCGCGCCACCGCTTCCGCCTTGTCCTCGTCCGCGAGCACATGCAGCGGATAGGCGACTCCGGCGGCGATACGCGACAGCACATCGGCACGCAGGCCGAGCCGTGCGGGCGGCACGTCGCCCGCACAAAGCAGCACGCCACCCGAGTCGCGGAGGCGGATCTGCAGAGCGAAGAGGCGCGCCTGGCCGGACTCATCGAGCTTGTGCACGTCGTCCCACGCCACCAGATCGGCTAGAGGGTCGGGCAGCGTGCCGGCATCGTCGCCAGCGACATAGGCTGCGCGCTTGCAACTCGCGACAACCGCTCGCAGGAGGTGCGTGCGCCCGCTGCCTGCCGCGCCGAAGAGATAGACGACCGATTCGCGCAGCTCGCCAGCCGCAAGCTCGCGCAGAGCCTGGAGCACCTCGGCGTTACGGCCTGCCACGAAGTTGTCCAGGCTCGGATCGGCATCGAGGGAAAGGGCGAGGGCGAGCTGCTTCACGGTCGGGATGGACGAGACATCAAGCCCACCGCAGAAAACGGGCGAGCGCATTTCGGCTAGAATCCGAGCACTTGGAGGACGCGGACCGCACGTACTTTAACCTGTCGCGCCGAGCGCGCTCAATCCGGATCAGAAGGTGCACGAAGAATCCCCTCTTTCCTACCGTGACGCCGGCGTGGACATCGACGCCGGGGATGCGCTGGTCGAGCGCATCCGGCCGTTCGCGATGCGCACCCTGCGTCCCGAAGTGCTGGCCGGAATTGGCGGATTCGGCGCGCTGTTCGAGCTTTCGCAGCGATACCGGGAACCGGTCCTTGTCTCCGGTACCGACGGCGTGGGCACCAAGCTCAAGCTCGCGTTTCAGCTCGACCGCCACGACACCGTAGGCATCGATCTCGTCGCGATGAGCGTGAACGACATTCTGGTCCAGGGCGCGGAGCCGCTGTTTTTTCTCGACTACTTCGCGTGCGGAAAACTCGATGTGGACACGGCCGCTGCCGTGATCAAAGGTATCGCGGCAGGCTGTGAGCAAGCGGGATGCGCCCTCATCGGCGGAGAGACCGCAGAGATGCCCGGGATGTATCCGCCGGGGGAATACGACCTCGCGGGGTTTGCGGTAGGCGTGGTGGAGAAAAACCGCATCATCGACGGCCGGACGATCGACGACGGGGATGTGATTCTCGGACTGCCTTCCAGCGGCGCGCACTCCAACGGTTACTCGCTCATCCGGCGTATCCTGATTCGCAGCGTGCCGGACCTTGCCGCGGACTTCGACGGCCGCTCGCTTGCCGACGCGCTCATGGCGCCGACGCGGATCTACGTCAAGCCCGTGCTTGATCTACTGCGCTCCACCAACATCAAGGGTATGGCCCATATCACCGGAGGCGGGCTCACGGAGAACATTCCACGCATCCTTCCGGAACGGCTGACGGCTGAGATCCACGCGGATGCGTGGGAAATGCCAGAGCTCTTTCGCTGGCTGCGGCGCGAGGGCAATGTGCGGTCCACAGAGATGTACCGCACTTTCAATTGCGGCATCGGCTTCGTGCTCGTCGTCGCTCCCGTAAAAGCGGAAGCGGTCATTGACAAGCTCGCCGCGGCGGGCGAGGCGCCGCGCCGCATCGGCTCAATTCGCGCCCGGCGTGGGGACGAGCCGCAGACGGCGATCGTCTGAGCGCGTGGCACCGAAGCTTGTCATCCTGATTTCGGGACGTGGCAGCAACCTCGAGGCGCTGCTCGCCGCGGCCCTGCCGGCTCGCATCGTCGGCGTCGTCAGCAATCGCGGCGACGCTGGCGGTCTCGAAATCGCCGCGCGATTCGGGGTGCCCACGCGCGTCATCGAACATCGCTCGTTCGCGACGCGGGACGAATTCGACACCGCGCTCGCTTCGGCAATCGACGGATTCAGCCCCGACTACGTTCTGCTCGCGGGCTTCATGCGCGTTCTGGGCGATGCCTTCGTGAACCGCTACGAAGGGCGGCTGGTCAATATTCATCCATCGCTGCTGCCGGCTTTTCCCGGCCTGGGTACCCACGCGCGGGCGCTCGCCGAGGGGGTCAAGCTGCATGGGTGCACGGTGCATTTCGTCACACCGCGCCTGGACCACGGCCCCATCATCGTCCAGGCCGCCGTGCCGGTGCTGGACGGCGATACCGAAAGCGCGCTGGCAGCGCGGGTGCTGGCGCAGGAACATCGCATCTTTCCCCAGGCGGTCCGGTGGCTTTGCGAGAGTCGAGTGAGCATGGACAAGGAGAACAGGGTGCACGTCGATACCGCTCCTGACCCTCGAGGTGCGCTCGTGTCACCCGCCCTCGATACATAGCCGAAAGCGTGGCCTTCGCGGATCCGACCGGTCGATGACAGCCAGGCAGGGACCAAGCCGTTTTTCCTTCGATTCACCCGCTGTCACAGCGCGGCGACTCGCATTGGCGCTGGCGGCGTCGGTCGCTCTGCATATCTATCTCGCAGGCTGGATCCGCGTTCCCGAAGCTCCCACCGCAGCCGAGCCGATTCAGGCGACGCTGATCGCTGCCAAGGAAGCGCCGCAAGCCGAAGCGCCCAAAGTCGAAGCCAAGTCCGCGCGGGTGGCGAAGCTCGCCCCACGTCCCTATAAACCACCGAAGCCCAAGCCCGCTTCCGCCACCGTCCCGAAAGAAGGTTCGCCTGAGCCGCAGCCAGCAGTGCAGAGCGCGGCAGACGATTCTGCGCCGAAAGCTGCCTCTGGCACGGAAAGCGGGGAAGAGCTCGCCCAAGCAGGAGGGAGCCCGGCGGGCGCTGCGCCGGCGGTTCCAGAACGTCGTGGAGACGCCTGCGTCCCCGCCCTTGCGTGCGGAGCGGTCGCCGCTGCCGCAGGGGACGATCCGCTACGATCTTTTCTATGGGGGCAACCGCTTCCTCATCGGCCGCAGCGAGCTCAAGTGGACGATCGCTGAAGGCCGCTACCAGCTCGCCACGAGCGGCAAGACCATCGGTCTCGCGGCTCTTTTCTATCCGTTCGGGGTGACCTCCGGCAGCGGGGGCCGCGTCACGGAGAACGGCTTCCAGCCGGACTTCTTCTTTGTCGATCGCACCAGCCGCAAAGGTGAAAAGCAACTCCGGGTGCTCTTCGACTGGGACGCTGGTCTCGCTCGTTTCAGCGGCGCGGAGGGCGAGCGGGTAGCGCCGCTGCAACCCGCGTCGATCGACCTCCTTTCCCTCATCTGCCAGCTATCGGTATTGAGGTTGGAGCCCGGTCCCCTCCACCTCAGCCTGACCAACGGGCGCAAACTCGATACCTATGAGGTCGAGGTCGGTACCCAGGAAGTTGTGGAAACCCCAATGGGCGATCTGCGCGCCGTGTATGTCAAGCAACTGCGCAAGCCCGGCGACGAAGGCATCGAGGTGTGGCTCGGGGTGGACTTCGGTTATCTCCCGGTACGGATGCGGTTCACGGACCGCAAGGGCAGCATTGCCGGCGAACAGCTGGTGACGGATATCCGGCTCGTCCGTGGCTGATCTGGAACCGGCGTTGCTGGGAGCGACCGTCAGCGCCCTGAACGCCGTGCTCGCCTTGACCCGCCCCGCCGATGCCGCGCTCCGCGGGTTTTTTCGCGATCATCCCAAGCTCGGCGCCCGCGACCGCGCGTTCATCGCAGAAACGGTCTTTGCCTGCCTGCGCCGCAAACGCCTGCTCGAGCATCTCGCGGGCGAAGGGCAGACGCGCCGCATCGCACTCGCCTGCATAGCCAAACTCCAGGGCCGGAGTTTCCGCGAGCTCGCACCGCTGCTGCAGGAGGACGAAGAGGAATGGCTGCGGCAGGTGCGTGCGGCTCCCGTCGACGACCTGCCCCTCGGCATTCGCGCAGACCTGCCCGATTGGCTGGTGGAGAGGCTGCTGCCGCCTCTCGGCGAAGAGCGGCTTCTGATCTGGGCGCGTGCCATGCAGCAGTCGGCGCCCCTGGATTTGCGGGTCAACCTGCTGCGCGCCAAGCGCGAAGAGGTACTTGCGCACCTCGCCCGGGATGGGATCGAGGCCGAAGCCACGCGTTTTTCTCCGGTCGGCGTGCGGCTGCGCGGGAAAGCCGCGATCAACCGCCACGAGCTGTTTCTTTCCGGAGCGGTGGAGGTTCAGGACGAAGGCAGCCAGCTCGTGGGTTTCCTCGTCGCACCAAGGCGTCAGGATCTGGTCGTGGACTTCTGCGCCGGCGCGGGCGGCAAGACACTGCTCCTCGGCGATCTGATGCACTCCCGCGGACGCCTCTATGCCTTCGACACTTCCGAGAAGCGCCTTGCGAACCTCAAGCCGCGGCTCGCGCGGGCCGGACTTTCGAACGTCCAGCCGCAACGCATCGCAAACGAGCGCGGCGACCACGTGCGCCGTCTCGCCGGCAAAGTGGACCGGGTATTGGTGGATGCGCCCTGCAGCGGGTTCGGGACATTGCGCCGCAACCCCGACCTCAAGTGGCGCCAGAGCCCTGCCTCAATCGATGAGATGTCGGCGAAACAGGCTTCGCTCATCGCCCACGCCGCGAAGCTGCTGCGCCCCGGCGGGCGCCTCGTTTACGCGACGTGCGGCGTGCTGGAAGAGGAGAACGAGCACATCGTCGAGTCGTTCCTCGCGACGCATCCCGAGTTTCTTCGGGCGAACGCCGCAACCGTGCTAGCGCAGGCGAAGATTGCTCTCGATACCGGACCTTACCTCAAGCTCACCCCCTCGAAGCACGGTTGCGACGGCTTCTTTGCCGCCGTGCTCGAGCGCGCACAGGCCGGCTGAGTCAGCGCGCACGCCCGAGCGCAGTGCTACCATTCGCGGGTTTTTCGTCCTGCGCTTTCCCCGTCACCTTGCCCGATACCATCGCCCTGCCGAGCTTGATCCAGAGCATTGCCGAAGACCTCCGGCAGGTTTCCGTTCTCTGGCAGCTTGCCGCCCTCGGCCTCGCTCTCGGCCTCGCCGCCCTTGCGAACCGCATGGTCTCGCCGCAGGTGCACCTGGATCACCGGGCGCTCCGGGCGGGCGCCGGCGGACTGCGGCGCGCCCTCTTTCCCTTGTCAGCGCTCATCGTGGTGCTCGCGGCGCGGGCGCTGCTGCGGCGGCACTACCCGGTGCACCTGCTCGACCTCGCGGTCCCGCTGCTCGTCGCGCTTGCGATCGTGCGACTCGTCGTGTTCATGCTGCGCTATGCGTTCCCGTCCAGCGGCCTCGTCAAACGCTTCGAGCGTTTGATCTCGGGAACGGTATGGATCGGGGTTGCGCTCTACATCACCGACCTGCTGCCCGATCTCCTGAAATTCCTGGACGAGATCACGATCCCCCTCGGCAAGGGCTCGATCACCCTGCTCACGATCATCAACGGTCTGCTCGCCGTGACCGTGACGCTGCTCATCGCGCTGTGGGCTGGCCGGATGTTCGAGCAGCGCCTGATGAGCGCTACCGAAATGGACATCAACATGCGGGTGGTGCTTTCGAAGGTGGTGCAGGCGACTTTGATCCTGCTTGCCTTCATGATCGCGCTGCCCGCTGTCGGCATCGATCTCACCGCCCTATCGGTATTCGGCGGCGCCCTCGGCGTCGGCCTCGGCTTCGGACTGCAGAAGATCGCCAGCAACTACGTGAGCGGCTTCATCATCCTGCTCGACCGATCCGTGAGCCTGGGCCACATCATCACCGTCGACAACCGGCAGGGCCAGGTCACCAAGATGACCGCGCGCTATCTGGTGGTGCGCAGTCTCGATGGCACCGAATCGATCATTCCCAACGAGACGCTAATCACCTCCACGGTCATCAATCACAGCTATACGGAGCCTCGCGTCCGCGTCGCCCTGCCCTTCCGGATCGCATACGAAAGCGATCTGCCACGGGCGCGGGAAATCGTGCTGGAAGCGACGAAGACCCACAATCGCGTCCTTGCGGACCCCGCCCCATTCGTCGCCATAACGGGCTTGGGCGATGCCGGCGTCGAGCTGGAGTTGGGGGTATTCGTGGGAGACCCTGAACGGGGTACGGGAGCCATGCGAACCGCCCTCTACGAAGCGATCCTGCGCGGGTTTCAGGAAGGCGGTATCAGAATCCCCTTTCCGCACCAGGAGGTACGTCTGGTGGATGGGTCCTCCGCAGGACAGAATGCTGGAAAGTCTGAGGGTTAGAGCGATGGTGCACTGCAACAAGTTCTTGCCTTCTTCCCCAAATCCTGTACACTGCCACCTTGATTTGTCCGCTCAATAACGCAACGAACTAGGAAACTTTATGTTTTCAGGCATATACGACCTCCCTTGGTGGGGTTATGTCGTCGTCACGCTGATCCTGACGCACATCACGATCGCGGGCGTCACCATATTCCTGCACCGCCATCAGGCCCACCGGGCTCTGGAACTGCATCCGGTCGTCAGCCACTTTTTCCGCTTCTGGCTCTGGCTCACCACGGGCATGGTGACGAAGGAATGGGCGGCGGTCCATCGGAAGCACCACGCGAAGTGCGAAACCGCCGACGATCCCCACAGCCCGCAGATGCAGGGGATCGACAAAGTGCTGTGGGAAGGCGCTGAACTGTATCGTGAAGAAACCAGGAAGCAGGAGACCCTCGACAAGTACGGTCACGGGACGCCAAACGACTGGATCGAGCGCAATCTCTATTCGAAGTACACGCGCCTCGGCATCACGCTGATGTTGTTCATCAACTTCGCGCTCTTCGGCTTTCTCGGAATCACCGTCTGGGGGATCCAGATGCTGTGGATTCCCCTATTCGCGGCCGGCGTGATCAATGGCATCGGCCACTACTGGGGCTACCGCACCTTCCAGACGGAAGATGCGTCCCGCAACATCGTGCCGTGGGGCATCCTCATCGGCGGCGAGGAGTTACACAACAATCACCACGCGTATGGCAGCTCGGCCCGCCTTTCGAACCGCTGGTTCGAGTTCGACATCGGCTGGCTCTACATCCGGATCATGGAAATTCTTGGCCTCGCCGAGGTGAAGCGTCTCGCACCACGCCTGCGCATGGCGACGGCTAAGCCCGCGTGTGACGCCGCCACGCTGCAGGCCGTCATCAATCATCGCTATGACGTGATGGCAAAGTACGCGAAGAGCGTGAAGCAGCTTTGTGCCGACGAGTTGCACAAGCTGCGCGAGCATACCCGGGTCGACTGGGGATCGGTGAAGCGATTCCTCACCCGTGGCGAATCCGAGGTGAAGGCCCAGGACAAGCTGCACCTGGACGAGCTCTCGACGAAGAGCAATGTGCTGCGCACGGTCTTTTCGATGCGGGCAGAACTCGCGGGCATCTGGGCGCGCTCCAGCGCCTCCCGGGAACAGCTCGTGAGCCAGCTCGAAGACTGGTGCCAACGCGCCGAGCGCAGCGGGATTGCGCCGCTCCGCGACTTCTCGCTGCGGCTTCGCTGCTACGCCTGAGAGAACCGGCCAAGCGATTCCGCCGGGTCCTCCCGGAAACGAAAAAGCCCGCGATCACGCGGGCTTTTTCACATTCAGAATCCGCTCGGTCACTTGAGCTTGATTTCCTTGTAGGCCACGTGCTTGCGGGCCTTCGGATCGTACTTCTTGAATTCCAGCTTGTCGGGAGTTGTCTTCTTGTTCTTCGTGGTCGTGTAGAAATGGCCGGTCCCGGCGGTGGATTCGAGCTTGATCTTTTCGCGCATGGAAAACTCCTCAGATTTTCACGCCCTGCTCGCGCAGTTCCGCAAGCACGGCATCAATACCTTTCTTGTCGATCGTGCGCAAGCCGACCTGGCTTACGCGCAGCCGCACCCAGCGGTTCTCGCTCTCGACCCAGAAGCGCCGATATTGGAGATTCGGGAGGTAACGCCGCTTGGTCTTATTGTTGGCGTGGGAGACGTGATTTCCGCCCAGAGGACGCTTGCCTGTGACTTCACAGATTCGAGCCATGGTAATACCCCGGCAATGCTCAAAAGGCCGGCATTGTAGCCGCTTCCAACCACCCCTTCAAGTTGGCCGGCGGATTCCGCCGGTGCAATTACCCAGGCAGCCGCAAATGACCCTTCGCGCGGCCAACCGCCTCCCGCCACGCCCCATAGCGCGCTTCCCTGACTTCCGCTGCAAGGGTTGGTTCGAAGCGCCGGTCCTCCTGCCATAACCCAGCGAGCTGATCCCGGTCTTTCCAGTAGCCTACCGCGAGACCGGCGAGAAAGGCAGCGCCGAGCGCCGTGGTCTCCGTCACCCGCGGCCGCACCACCGGCACCCCAAGAATATCCGCTTGAAATTGCATCAGGAGGTCGTTGCGGGCGGCGCCTCCATCGACTCGCAGCTCTTGTATTCCTATTCCCGCGTCCTTCTGCATTGCCCTGAGCACGTCGGCCGTCTGGAACGCCATGCTCTCGAGCGCGGCGCGTGCAATGTGAGCGCGTGTGCTGCCGCGCGTAAGCCCGCAGATGATGCCTCGTGCGTTGGGGTCCCAGTGCGGCGCACCGAGACCGGTAAAGGCGGGGACCAAGTGAACACCCCCACTGTCCGGCACGCTTGCCGCCAGCTGCTCGACCTCTTCCGCCGAGCGGATGAGACCCAGACCATCCCGCAGCCATTGCACGACCGCCCCGCCGATGAACACGCTGCCTTCATGGGCGAACTCAGTGGACCCGGCGATCTTCCAGGCCACCGTTGCGAGCAGGCGGCTCTTCGAGTGGCTAGGTGCGTCACCCGTGTGCATGAGCAGGAAACACCCCGTCCCATAGGTGCTCTTCGCCATTCCCGGCGTAAAGCAGCACTGGCCGAACAGCGCCGCCTGCTGATCGCCGGCGAGGCCAGCGATCGGTATCCGGGCGGAGTACAGATCGGGATCGGTCAACGCCACTTCGCCGCTCGATGCAACCACCTCCGGCAGGACCGCGCGGGGGATGCCTAGGATGCCGAGCAGCTTGTCATCCCATACGCCGGCGTGAATGTTGAACATCATCGTGCGCGCGGCATTGCTGGCATCGGTGACATGTCGGGTACGCCCGGACAGGTTCCATACGAGCCAGCTGTCGACCGTGCCAAAAGCGAGCTCGCCGCTTTCGGCGGCTTCACGCGCGCCGGATATCTGATCGAGGATCCAGCGCAGCTTGGGGCCGGAGAAATAGGGATCGATCACGAGCCCGGTGCGGCTCTCGAACAGCGGCTCGAGGCCCTGCCCCTTCAGGCGCTCGCAAAATGCGGCGGTCCGGCGATCCTGCCAGACGATTGCGTTGCAGAGCGGTACCCCGGTGCGCCGGTGCCAGACGACGGTCGTTTCCCGTTGATTGGCGATTCCGATCGCGGCTACGTCGTGGGGGGAAACGCCCGCCCGGCTCAGGGCTTCGGCGGCCACGCCAATCTGCGAAGACCAGATCTCCCGCGGATCCTGCTCTACCCAGCCCGGGTGGGGATAGATCTGGGTGAGTTCCTTTTGTGCCATCGCGCGCACGGCACCACTCGCATCGAACACGATCGCCCGCGAACTCGTGGTGCCCTGGTCGAGAGCGAGGATGCAGCGGCTCATCGGCGGTCCGCCTTCATACCGAGTCCGACATGGTCGGTGATGATGCCGTCGAGGTTGAACGCCGCACAGGCTTCATGCTCTTCCAGCGTCTCCAGCCCGTAAGCGAAATTGCGCCATCCCCGGCGCCTGGCGTCCGCTGCGAGGTCACCGTCCAGCACTTCAAAATCCCAGACCAGGGTCCGCAGCCGGGGCAAAGGTCCTGCGGGGTCGATCAACCCCACCAGTGAGAGGGGCCGCTCGGCGACCAGCAACCCGCAGTCGATATTGCCTTGCCGCGCGATCGCTGCAACCGCTTCGTGGTGGAACGACGTAACGAGCAGCCGCGATACCACACAGCGGTCGAGAGCGGTGAGCGTCGGTACGATTGCGTCAGGGGTTTTGATCTCGACGTTCCAGCAGAGATCCGGGAATCGCGCGAGCGCTTCGTCTAGGGTCGGCACCTCGTGCCCCGTCGCAGATTCAATCTCGTCCTTGGTCATGCTTTTCACCGTTCTATGCGCGACGACGCGGTCGTGCACGAGCACGGGAAACCCGTCAAAAGAGACGCGAACATCGGTCTCGACACCGTCGGCGCCACTCGCGGCAGCCGTAACGAATGCCTCCATCGAATTATGGGGCGCGCGGTCGTGACAGCCACGGTGAGCGAGTACGAGCATGGTGGGTTTCGGAAAATTCCTCACGACAATGGAACACGGATTGTGTCCCTTTGTGCAGTGCGTGACCACCCCGAGGACGCCATGGTTTTGCATGCGGTGCGATACTATGCGCAGCCTCATTACAATCGCGAGTGATCATGAGCCCCGCCCTGCCAACGACCATGCGAGTAATCGAAATCTCCAGCCCCGGCGGACCTGAAGTGCTGAAGCCCGCGGCCCGTCCGGTGCCCCGGCCTCGTCAAGGAGAAGTGCTGGTGGAGGTGCACGCGGCGGGGATCAACCGGCCGGATGTGCTTCAACGCCAAGGCGTCTATCCGCCGCCTGCGGACGCATCCGACCTACCCGGGCTCGAAGTCGCAGGCCGCGTCGCCGCAGTTGGGGATGGCGTCACATCCTGGGCGGTGGGCGAACCCGTCTGTGCCCTGGTCAATGGCGGAGGCTACGCCGAATACTGCACCGTTCCGGCGGGCCAGTGCCTGCCGGTGCCCAAGGGTCTGGACTTTGTGCAGGCTGCCTCGCTGCCTGAAACCTGCTTTACGGTCTGGAGCAACGTATTCGATCGCGCCGCGCTTCAGCCAGGCGAAACGTTCCTGGTTCAGGGCGGCACCAGTGGCATCGGCGTCACGGCGATTCAGATGGTCCATGCGTTCGGGAACCGGGTTTTTGCCACCGCAGGAAGTGACGAAAAGTGCGCTGCGTGCAGGGAGCTTGGCGCGGAACTGGGCATCAACCACCGGACCGAGGACTTCGTCACAGCAGTCGCAGCGGCAACGGGCGGCAAGGGGGTCAACGTCATCCTGGATATGGTCGGCGGGGACTACGTGCCCCGCGAACTCAAGGCGCTTGCGGACGATGGCCGGCTGGTCCTGATCGCATTTCTTGGCGGTGCCAAGGCAACCGTCAATCTCGCCGATATCATGAGGCGGCGCCTGGTGTTGACGGGGTCTACCCTGCGTCCGCGCGGCAGCGCGGTGAAAGCTGGGATCGCGAACCGCCTTCGCGAACGCGTCTGGCCCTTCATCGAAGCCGGCAAGATTCGCCCTGTGGTTCACGCAGTGATCCCGCTCGACCGCGCGGCGGACGGTCATGCCCTCATGGAAAGCGGCGCCCACATCGGAAAGATCGTCCTCGACGTGCGCTGACCCTTCTCGAAGCCTGCCGGATTTCTTCCGGCTGCCGCCTGTCGGCCGTAAGGCAGGAAACTTGCTCGACCCGCCTGCCGACTTCGTTGGCTCTCCCATGACGGACTGCGGCGGCGCGCCGGCTCAGGCAATCGATCGAGCACTCTCCGTCCCGCCACTGCGGCAAGCGGTCATGGTCGGCGCCAGGCGAAATTTCCTGCCGGGCTAGGGCGCCCTCGTCAGAGGTGGAGAGATGCTCGCCTCCTGTTGAGGCAACCCGGGTTACGAAATCAAGCGACGGTATCCATGGAACTTCTGGCGATCTACACCAAGACCCCCCGCGGCGTGAGCGAAGTCAAGAATCGTGCGGCGCGCCTGCCCCGCAGTCTTCTGAACGTGCTTACGACGGTTGATGGAAAGTCCAGCCTCGAATATCTCTTGCAAGCCTCGAAGCTCTCGGAAATGAAGTTCCAGGAAGCGATACGCCAACTGGAGGACGAAGGGTTCATCAAGGTCGTCGCCAAGCGCTCTCCCTCTGCCGATGCCCCCAACCCACCAAATCATGCGATTCCCCCTCGGAAAGCGCCCGTGGAGGGTCTGGACGAGCTTGACTTCACGGCCATCACCAGGAATGCACTCGCCGAAAAGGGCGAAGGGATGACCGATACGGAAATCCGTGTCGTTGCGCGGTCCATGACTTCGCGGTTGGCGCAAACCAACGGCGCCGCTCACCGCGTGCCGGACGGGGACGCAGAACCGGAACTCGTCGCGTCGCACGCAGCAAGAACGCAGGCGGTCACCGAAGCAAAGTCAAGGACCGACGCAGAAGCACGAGCCAAGGCGGACGCTCAGGCCAAGGCCGAAGCAGAGGCGCAGGCGCGACTCGCAGCCCAGGCGGAGGCCAGGGCGAAAGCAGAAACTCGCGCCCGGCTGGAGGCACATATGAAAGCGGAGGCGGAGAAGAAAGCTCGCGCCGAGGCAGAGCGCAGGGCAGACGAGGAACGCCGGGTTCGCGAAACGCTGGAAGCGCGTCTGGAAGCGGAGAAGCAGGCGCGCGAAGAAGGCGAGAAGAGAGCGCGTGAGGAAGCGGACCGCCGGGCACGTGAAGAAGCCGATCGCAAAGCCAAAGAAGAAGCCGAGCGGAAGACCAGGGAAGAAACGGAACGCCGAGCGCGCGAAGAGAGCGAGCGCAAGGCCAAGGAAGAAGCGGAGCGCCGGGCCAAGGAAGAGGCACAGCGCAAGGAGAAAGAGGAAGCAGAACGCAAGGCACGGGACGAGGCAGAGCAAAAAGCACGAGAGGAGATGGAGGCAAAGCTCGCTGCGGAGCGTACCGCCCGCGAGGAGCTCGAAGCCAGACTTGCGGCGGAGCGCAAGGCAAAGGAGGAAGCCGAGCGCAAGGCTCGCGACGAGGCGGAGCGAAAAGCACGAGAGGAGATGGAGGCGAAGCTCGCCGCGGAGCGCACTGCCCGCGAGGAGCTCGAAGTGCGACTTGCCGCAGAGCGCAAGGCAAAAGAAGAGGCGGAACACAGGGCGCGGGAAGAGGCAGCGTGCAAAGCCAAGGAAGAAGCAGACCGTCGTGCCAAGGAAGAGGCGCAGCGCAAGGAGAAAGAGGAAGCCGAACGCAAGGCACGCGAAGAATTGGAAGCCAGGCTCGCAGCCGAACGCAAGGCAAAAGAGGAAGCAGAGCACAGAGCGAAGGAGGAAGCAGAACGCCGCGCCCGCCAAGAGGCGGAAAGCAAGGCAAAGGAGGAAGCCGAGCGCCGGGCACGTGAAGAAGCCGAGCGCAAAGCTAAGGAAGAGGCGGAGCACCGCGCTAAGGAAGAGGCACAGCGCAAGGAGAAAGAGGAAGCCGAACGCAAAGCCCGCGCGGAATTGGAGGCCAAGCTCGCGGCAGAGCGTAAGGCGAAGGAAGAAGCCGAGCGCAGAGCGAAGGAGGAGGCGGAACGCCGCGCCCGCCAGGAGGCGGAAAGCAAGGCAAAGGAGGAAGCCGAGCGCCGGGCTCGAGAAGAGACCGAGCGCAGGAACAAGGAAGAAGCGGAACGTCGTGCTAGGGAAGAAGCGCAGCGCAGGGAAAAAGAGGAAGCCGAGCGCAAGGCACACGAAGAATTGGAGGCGAAGCTCGCCGCAGAACGCGAGGAGAAGGAAGAGGCGGAGCGGAGAGCCAAGGGAGAAGAGGAACGCAGGGCAAGCGAAGAATCGGAAGCGAAGCTTGCGGCCGAGCGGAAGGAAGAAGCCGAGCGCACAGCCAAGGAGGAAGAGGAACGCAAGGCTCGCAAAGAGGGGGAGCGCGCAGCCAGCGGGGGGTCGAATCAGGCTGCTCCGGAAGCAGCACCGGCAGCGCATGAAGAGGTGGAAGGCGAGGACGGGCAGAACGACACCGCGGTCCTGGCGAGTCCCGAAGCCGCGGCGCGAAAACAGCAGGACGGTGCGGCTGAATCCAACGATCCCGTGTATGCCGGTGCAGCGGCTGATGGAATCCCGAACGGGAATTCCAGCACTGCTGCGAACCTTACTTCCACAAATGAACTAGGCGACGTTTCGTCCCTGTTCGAGATCGACCTCGAGGCACTCGACCTGCAGGAGCGGCAGCTGAGGGCGCAGGAGGAGCAGGAACGCAAGCTGGAAGCCGAGCGTCACACACGCGAGCTAGCAGCCCGCGAGGAAGCGGAGCGCAGTGCCAAAGAACGCGCCGAGGTACTGGCGCGGGAAGCGGAGAAAACAGCGCGGGAAGCGGTCGAGGAAGCGGAACAGAAAGCGCAGGAAGAAGAGCGGAAGCTGCGCGAGGCGGAGGAACTTCGACGGCAGGAAGCGACTGCGCGCAAGGCGCGAGAAGAGAAGGAACAGCAGATTCGCGAGGAGGCCGAGCGCCGCGACCGGGAAGAGGCCGCAGCCAGAGAACGGGCCGAGGCCGAGCGAAAGGCGAAGGAAAAAGAAGACAAACGACGCGCAAAAGAAGAGGAGAAGGCACGCAAGCAGGAGGAAGCGGAGGCGAAGAGCCGCGCCAAGGCCATCGCCAAGGCAGAAGCAAAGCGGGACGGGCGTGCCTCCTCGAAGCAGTCCAACAAGCAACTGAAACACGTCACCATTTATGCCGCCGTGGTCGCGGCGGTCGCAGTTGGACTCGTGCACGTCGTGCCGTTCGACGGCTATGCTCCCAGAGTCGAAAGCGCCGTCGCAGAGCGGTTGGGCGAACCAGTCAAGGTTGGCAGTGTACGGTTCGCCCTGCTGCCTCATCCGCAAATCAAGCTCGAAGGCATCACCGTAGGAAAGGGTCAGGAACGTCAAGGTGGGGTCAGCCCAGGCCATGCCCGAACTCGGTTCGCTTTTTTCCGATCGCGTCGTGCTATCGAACCTCGAGCTTCAGGGAGTCAGCGCAGACCAGGAGGTAATCCGCCGCCTTGCAGGATGGGCCCAGCCTGGCCGCGGAAAGGCGCTGCAGGTATCGCGGATCTCCTTCAAGGAAGCCAAGATCGCGACGCGGCCCGTGGCATTGCCGCCATTCGAGGGTGAGGTGACGCTGGGGGCGGATGGCGCGCTCAAGACGGCGGCGCTCCGCAGTCAGGACGGCAAGTTCAGTCTCAACCTGCGTAGCAAACCGGACGGTATGGAAGTCGCCTTCACCGGCCGCGGCTGGAAGCCACCGATTGGACCCGAAATCGAGTTCGAAGAGATCCACGGCAAGGCGATGGCGACGGGAACCGCGATGACGACCAACGAACTCTCTGCCCGCCTGTACGGAGGAACCGCGACCGGCAACGCAACATTGTCATGGGCAGGACCGTGGACTCTGGCAGGTGAGTTCAGCGCGCGCGAGCTCGATTTTGCAGCGGCCGTCAAACCATTCACCGGCCAGTTCCGGGCCTCCGGGCGTCTCGAAACGAGCGGCCGCTACACGCTGCACGCGGAAACGCTGGATCGGCTGTTTGGCGAACCCCACGTCGAAGGAACGTTCAAGGCGGAGCGAGGGGAGCTGGACAACGTGGACCTGACCCGCGCTCTTCAGCAGGCGGCCGCGACCAATCCGGTAAGGGGCGGCAAGACTCAGTTCGCAGAATTTTCCGGCACGATGAATGTGTCCGGCAACAATTACCAGTACCGGCAGATCGCGCTTTCATCGGGAATTCTGCGCGCGAGTGGCAGCACGGATCTCGTTCCTTCAGGGGATCTATCGGGGCGGCTCAACGTCGAGCTCGCAGCGAAACCGAATGCAATTCGAGCGGTGGTTGCCGTGTCGGGGAAGGTCGCCGATCCCCAGCTCAAGGCATCGCGTTAGCACGCCTTCGCGGCACGATCAAGAAAACGATCGGTAACGGCCCGGTCGGCTGTCAGAGCCGGTCGAAGTCTATCCGCCCGTCGTCGCCTTGCCCGTCTTCCAGGAAGTGCGCCGCCTCCAGATGGGCTTCCTCCACTTCCAGGGGTTCGCCCGCATCGTAGCCCGTCTCAGCGCCCTCCATGTCTTCCATTGCGTCCCACAGGGAGGCGAAGGGTCCGTAGGTCAGATCCGTGTCTTTCTCCTGCCAGTAGAACCCGTCCGGACGTTCGATAACGCGCGCTCGA
Source organism: uncultured beta proteobacterium (assembly GCA_963747225.1). Classification (GTDB taxonomy): domain Bacteria; phylum Pseudomonadota; class Gammaproteobacteria; order Burkholderiales; family JAEUMW01; genus JAEUMW01. Next base: position 165,369 of record CAVVES010000002.1, read on the forward strand.
TCGTAAACGGGAGCTGTCTCCGGGATCATCCTGGCCATGGTGCCCTCCGTCGTGGCTGTGCCGCCGCCACCTATCAAACCACCACGCCGATGACAATTCAAGGAGCGCGCACCGCAGGGCCACCGGAGGGGCGCAGAACCGCCCCGCTGACCGCGCCGAAGAATTCGTCGAATTTGTCCGGCCGCAGCCATCGTGCAACCACCACGAGATCATTTTCCGGATCGATCCAGATCACATTACCTCCAGAACCTTGCGCAAGGAAGCTCGTGGCCGATGCCCCCGGATACAGCTGACGATTGGTATTCAGCCACCAGAGGTAACCGTACGAAGGCATGATGGTGGAGGGTGTCAGCGCCTGCCGAATCCATTGCTCGGATACGATGGACTTACCCGCCCATTTACCGCGGCAGAGGAACAGGTACCCGTAGCGGGCATGATCCCAAGCGTTCGCCCACAGGCCGCCACCCCAATGGCCGCCGCCACTGACGGATATCACGCTGCGCCCGTCAACCGCGATAAAGGAATTGTGGTAGCCGTGCCACTGCCAGGTATTCGAGGCGCCGATCGGGTCCATCACATGTTGCTTGAGCACGTCCGGCAGGGGCTGTTTCCAGACTGCAGTAAGCGCAAACGCGAGCGCATTGACGCGCACGTCGTTGTATTCCCAGAATGCCCCCGGCTCCTGCAGAGCACGGTCGCGACCCGCGCGCCGATCGACCGCGTCGGGTTTGCCCCACATCTCCCCTTGCCATTCGCTTGTCTGCTGCAGCAGTTGCTGCCAGGTGACGCGGGAATTGCGGCGACTGTCAAAGTTCTCCCGAACATAGGTCTCGACCCGATCTTTAGTGTTGAGGATGAGCCCGGACTCTACCGCGAGCCCCGCAACCGTCGAGAGATAGCTCTTGGTGATGCTGAACGCCATCTCGACACGGTCGGTTTCCCCCCACTCCGCCACCACATATCCCTGGCGCAGGATGACACCACTTGGACCGGCGCGGTCGAGCGTGGGTCCGAGCGGCGCGGCCGCAGCTGCTTCCAGCACGTTGTTGGAAAAAATCTGCTCGCCCACCTCGCGTCGCCATGGCATCTCGTTCCTGCGTGCGAACTTCACCGCAGCCTCGAGTTTGTCCGGATCCAGCCCCACCTGTTCAGGCTTGCGACGCTCCCAGGTCTTGCTGGGACCGGCCGGCGGGAAATAGCGTTGCCCGCTCGATGGCGCGTCTTCGCCAACAGCGACGTTGCCGTGAAAAACGAGCGAGGTTGCGACGGTCGCAAGACCAAGCCACCTGAACGAATGTCTGAACGATGCGCGAACGCTCATAGACCTAGGGGAACTGAGGCACTGTTCCGTCCGATTAATAAGACGCTTTTCGATGACGCCTAGCGACGCACGACGAGGGTAAGCAGGAAGTCCCCCCGCACGACGTTCAACTGCATCGGTTTGTCTCTCGACCTGAGTGCGGTTTCCAGTTCGGTCACCGAGGCGACCTTCTGGCGATTCACGCCAACGATCACGTCTCCAACACGTAAACCGTGGTTCCACGCGATGCTGCCCTGCTCGACGGCAGCTACACCTACGCCTTCGGCGCGAAATCCGTTGCGCCGCCCTCCCGCGACGACCGAGGCACCGGCGATTTCTGGTACCGGCTGGCTGCGCCCAGCGCGTGGCTGCACCGGATCAAGAATCACCTTGACGGCACGCTCGCGGCCCTCGCGCTGCACCTTGAGTTCAGCCTCCTCACCTACTGGGACGAGGCCCAACTGATTGCGCAGGTCTAGAGAGCTGCGCACGGCACGACCGTTGATGGCGACGATGACATCCGATGGCCTCAGACCCGCCCGCTCGGCCGCGGAGCCCGGTGCAACGGACACTACTGCGGCGCCCTCGGTCGCGCTGACTTTAAGCGTCTTCGCCATCTCGACAGTGAGATCCTCGCTGCCGACGCCGAAGACGCCGCGGCGCACCTCGCCGTATTTCCCGAGTTGCACCATCACCGCGCGCGCCATGTTGCTGGGGACTGCGAAGCCGATCCCGACATTCGCACCAGCCGGCCCGATGATCGCCGTATTGATGCCGATCAGTTCCCCCTTGAGGTTTACGAGCGCCCCGCCGGAATTGCCTGGATTGATCGATGCGTCAGTCTGGATGAAGTCCTCGTATCCCTCGATGTCGAGCCCGCTGCGCCCGAGGGCACTCACGATTCCAGAGGTAACGGTCTGACCGAGGCCGAAGGGATTGCCAATCGCCACGACGAAGTCCCCGACGCTCAGCTGGTCGGAATCGCCGAAAGCCGCTGCCTTGAGATTCCGCGCATCTATGCGCAGAAGCGCAATGTCGGTGCCGGCATCCGATCCGACCAGGCGCGCCTTGTATTCACGCCGGTCTTTCAATGTCACCATGATCTCCTGCGCGTTCTTCACGACGTGGTGATTCGTCATCACGTAACCCTTCTGGGCATCGACGACCACGCCCGATCCCGCCGAGAGCTGAGGATTAGGACGCTCGGGAACGTTGAAGAAACGCCGGAAAAACGGGTCCCGCAGCAGCGGATTATCGGCCTCCGGAGACCTCGAAAGCACGGAAATGTTCACGACCGCAGGCGTGACGCCAGCCAGCATGGGAGCCAGCGACGGCATGCTGTCCTTGCCGACGACGGCGGGAAAGGTAGCGTGACTCGGCACAGGTGCCCCGAGAAGGGTAAATAACCAGAGCGCGCACAGCAGGACGCGCGAGAGAGCCATAGGATGAGGTAGAGACTAAACGGACGAGCTGTAATTGTTTGATACCGCGGGAGCAAGCGTCAAGACTGACGTCGTTACGACATTCGTTTCCCGAACGCGCTTCGGGACAGATGTGGTGGGACTACCAAACCCCAAGCGCTCAGTGGAAGGCAACCCGTTGCGTCATCAACGCGTCGAGCTCACCCAGAAACCTGTCCACGTCTTCCTCTGAAGGGCTGACAGCGATCACGCTCTTGATGCTCCATCGGAAGCGCTCTGCCAGATCGCCGCTCAGGTATGCGCCCCGTCCCGCGCACTTGTCCACTACTTCGAAACTGTGCTGTTTGGGATATTCGACGACGTAGTAGCTTTCACTGTTGTATACGATGACCATGTCTCAAAGGAATCTGGTGGGCGCCCGGGCATCTGGTTTGCCAGGCAGCATCGCGGTTTGGAGCCCGACGCTGACTGGCAGGCGACCCATTGTGCTTGCCCCGCAGGCGCCCGCACCGCAGATAGCAATCGTCGTGCCGCCTCACGCTTGGACTGATCCGTCACGGACGTTCAGGAGGAGATCACCGGATCGCGAGTGATCCGACATCCGTGGTCGACGCTTCGGCGTTGGGATGGGGGAAATGAATGGGAAGAGACGATGACACAAGATACTGCCCGCTTGGCCATCGATTTCAAGGCGAAGACCTGACGTACAGGCATGGCCCCCGCAAAGCTAAGCGATCGGCAACTCAGTGCAGCTTGGGCAAATCCGGGAGGGGAAGCACTTCGATCCCCTCGTCCTCTAGGTCTTGCACTGCGGCCTGGGTGGCATAGCCGCGAATGTTGCGAGGGGGTGCCTCGCGGTAATGAATCTTTCGCGCCTCGTCGGGGAACGCTTCCCCGACATCGTCGGTAATGCTCTTCAGCAGCCGAACCAGCTTGCGCAAACCGATCGACGCAGCGTGGTCACCGTCGGAAGAGCCCGTTTCACGGCCGCTTCGCACGTGAGGCGCTGACGGCAACCGCGAGACAAAAGCGCTGTCGCACATCGGGCACAGTACCGCTCCCACCTCGTGCTGCCGTTCGAAATCCTCGCTGGACTGAAACCAGCCTTCGAACCTGTGGTCCTGATCGCAGCTCAAGCGATAAACGATCATGAAAGCGTGCTTGGGTGAAATGGTTTAAAGGCAATCACCCCATTAGCATAGCGAGAATCGGGAGCAACGCCAAAGAAATCGGCCAGGAAGCCGGAACTGGAGCGTTCGGGTACAGCACGCCGAAGGCCCTTCCGCGATGCTAGAATGCAGGAGGAACGTTGAAAAGAGGGTCGTGGAGCCCATGTACGAGTCTGATCTGACCATATTCATGCGCGAACTTTTCCGGAAGAGCCCGCGCCTCGCCGATGCGCAGAAGCAGGCGCGCGCGATCTGGTGGGACAAGAAGGTGGACTTCGACGAATTGAAGCGCACACGGGAATCAAGCGTACCGATCAGGGGATATGTCTATTACCCGCTGGCCGGTCCTGCGGCAGACGCTGCATCTGGGAAGCCGGAAGCAAACCCTGCCAAGGGGTCCTCATGAGTTGGTCCGGCGGCAACCTGCCTCACCCGTAAAGGAGCATTCACATGCGCATTGAAGTGCACGTCCATGGCGATTTGGTAATCTGCAAGGGGGTGACGCGCACGCAGATCGAAGCGGCGATCCAGCCGTGGCTCGAATACGTGGACGTAGACACGCTCGATGAGGCCAAGAGCAGCCTGCCGGAGGAGCCGGGAATCAACTTCGATCCCTCCAAGCGCACCCTCGAGATCTGCTGGACCGGGCACATCGGTCGCAGCTTCCAGCGCCGACTGGAGGAAGCCCTGCACGCGATCGGCCCGCTGACAGAGCAGGCGGCCGAGGTTGATGTGAACCTCTACCACGAGAGCGGCGAGGAGGAAAATCAGGTGATCTTCGTGGGCCCAACCGCGGAGACGATCCACGAAGCGCAGCGTCTACGCATGGCCGAGGACGTCGCCCATCTGCTGTCCCGACAGTTCGGTCAGGAGGCGGTGGATGAAGTTCTCGCTGTGGTGAACGGTCTGTTCGCCCGGGAATGGCAGCGGAAGCTGAACAGCGATGGCGAGCTCGATCTGGCGTTTCTGCAGACTTCCACCGGCCCCGGGCGACGACACCTGCACTAGCCCTCCATTCAGGACCGCCCCCAGCGGGGCGATCCAGCCCTTGGGCGCCTTCGCGCCTCGGAATGGAGCTTTGTCCGAGCTTGGCAAGCTGGCGCTGCACGCCTCCGCGAATCGGATCACGTAATTCTTCCTCTCAGCCTCGATCGCTGAAGCCTGATCCCGCGACGTGTTCACTTACGCGGCGCCGAACTCGTCGAGCCCCGGCGTTTCTCCGCGTTGATCCACGCTGCCGCGGATGCGCCTCGACCAGCATAATGCGCGGTCGACTGGCCGCCTAGGTGTCCTCCATGCTCAACGAAAAGAACAGCCGCTTTGTCCGTGCTCTGTGGCATCTGGTGCGTCCGTACTGGTTCTCGCAGGAGAAATGGTCGGCGCGCCTGCTACTCGTGGCGATCATCGCGCTCACACTCGGCACAGTGTGGATTAACGTCGAAATCAACCAGTGGCAGAACGCCTTCTTCAACTCGCTCCAGGACAAAAAGCAGGACGTTCTTTTTCCAGCTCCTGATCAAGTTCGGCTGGCTTGCGGCCGCCTACATCGTGATGGCGGTCTACCAGCTCTACCTCAACCAATGGCTGCAGATTCGCTGGCGGCGGTGGATGACCTACCTCTACCTCGGCGAGTGGCTCGCGAACCGCACCTACTACGCAATGCAGCTCGCCGACCGCGGCACCGACAACCCCGATCAGCGCATCGCGGAAGACTTCCGACTTTTCATCGCGCAGACTCTGTCCCTCACCCTGGGATTCATCAACGCGCTCGTGACTCTGGTTTCTTTCATCGGCATCCTGTGGGGTTTGTCCGGTGTCCTCGATTTCAGCCTGAACGGCGTCGCCTACGAAATTCCCGGCTACATGGTGTGGATCGCCCTGCTATATGCCGCCCTCGGGACATGGATCACCCACCGCATAGGAAAGCCCCTTATCCGCCTTAACTTCGATCAGCAGCGCTTCGAGGCCGATTTCCGTTTCTCGCTCGTGCGCTTCCGGGAAAACGCCGAAGGCGTGGCGCTCTATGCCGGCGAGGCGCAGGAGCTTTCGGGATTCCGCGCGCGTTTCGCAAATGTGATATCCAACTGGATCGGCATCATGGTCCAGCAGAAGCGGCTCACCTGGTTCACGGCTGGATACTCACAGATTGCGATCATTTTTCCGTACGTGGTCGCTGCACCGCGCTATTTTTCCGGCGCAATGCCCCTGGGAGGGCTCATGCAGACGGCGAGCGCCTTCGGGCAGGTTCAGGGTGCCCTCTCCTGGTTCATCGACGCCTATACGACCTTCGCGGAGTGGCGTGCGTCTGCCGACCGGCTGATCACGTTCGAGCGTGCCATGCAGCGGGCCATCGATCACGGCAAGGAGAGTGGCATCGAGATCGAAGACGCCGCGGATGGGCCATTGGAAATTGCGGACATGAGCCTTTCGCTGCCGGACGCGACACTGCTGCTGGAACGTTCCGCGCTCAAGGTCAAAACGGGCGAAACCGTGCTTCTGACAGGGCCTTCGGGGAGCGGGAAGAGCACGCTGTTCCGCGCCATTGCCGGCATTTGGCCCTTCGGCTGCGGGCACATCAAACGACCCGGCAGCACGACGCTCTTTCTGCCGCAGCGGCCCTACATCCCGATCGGGACCTTACGAAACGCCGTGACCTTTCCCGCCGAACCTGGCCGTTTTTCGGACGCTGCGATTCGAGAGGCGCTGACGGCCTGTGGCTTGCCTCAGCTCACCGATCGCCTCGACGACGATGAACACTGGGCGCTCCAGCTCTCCCCGGGGGAACAGCAGCGGCTTGCGTTCGCCCGGGTGTATCTGCTGCGCCCGGCGTGGCTTTATCTCGACGAGGCGACGTCCGCACTCGATGAAGCCACCGAGGACCGTCTCTACCAGATGCTGCTACAGCGAATGCCCGGTACTACGGTCTTCAGCATCGGGCACCGAACGACGCTGAACAGGTTTCACGGACGCCGCATTGAGTTCCTTCGAGAATCGGGCGGTACGTCGCATCTCGTGGCGGCAGCACCCTGAATCACCGTGCCGCGGGCATCTGGCTGGTCAAATGCGAAACATCGACCGTCGGTCGCGCGAGAACTCGATCACCTCGGACGGCGACGCGGTGAACCTGCACCCCAGGCTGATGCGTCCGCTACCCAAGAGAAGAAACTCTTCGCGCAGCACATGCACCTCTTCACCGCCGGCGACCTCCACGAAGGTACCATTGGTGCTCTGGTCCACGAGGTAGAAGTTGGTTTGCCGCGCGCAGATGCTCGCGTGCTGGCGCGAAGCCAGCGTGCCGGTTACCACGAGATCGGAGCCGAGTCCGCGGCCGATGGCGAGCAGAGGGTGCAACCGATCGACCACAAAACGCTGCGTTGCTGAGGCAACCCGCAAACTCCCCAAGTCAGAGGGAAGCAGCCTTCGCGCCCCGAGATTGATGCTGGTGACTTCCGCATCCTCCGGTTTCCAGAGGATCTGGTAGACCGCGGTTGAGCTCACCGCCCCTTTCAGTACCGCATTGAACAGCGGTCGCCCAAGAAGCTTGAGCGAAGGCGTCAGCGCTGCCCGCGTCTTCTCGGCGATAAGGACCTGCTCGGGAGAAGCCACCGCAGCCAGGTAGGCGGCGATGTTCACCGTTGCCCCGAAGACATCGTGGTCCTTCTCTATCACCGGACCGACATGGATGCCGACGTGGACCCGCATGAGCTGCCCTTCGTGCTCCCTTCCCGCCAGCAGACTTTGCATCCGCACGGCCGCGAGCACGGCGTCGTCCGCGTCGGGAAACACGCAGAGCGCACAGTCCCCGACTGTCTTCACCAGTCGTCCATGGTGCTCCGGGAGCGAGTCAGCAAGCAGGGCAAGCGTTTCGCCCACAACCTGCTGGGCCGCAACGTCGCCAAGGCGCTGATAGAGGCGCGTGCTGCCGCAAACGTCCGCGAAAAGTACGGCGCGTGAGGCGTGGGAACGCAGCATGGGAGACCGCTATGACCGTCAGGGGGAGGCGCATCACGCAAGGATCTCGCCCGTGGCCACGCGGTCTTTGCCCGCTTGCGGGTCGGACGCGCGAAGCCAGAAAGTGACCGGACCGTCATTGACGAGGGCGACCTTCATGTCCGCTCCGAACCGACCACACGCGGTCTCTGGATGGCACGCGCTGGCGCGATGGACGAGATATGCAAACAGCCGCTCGGCCATTTCGGGGGGTGCCGCCGAGGCAAAGTTCGCGCGCGTTCCCTTTTGCGTATCAGCAGCAAGGGTGAACTGCGGCACGATCAACAATCCGCCGCCGACATCCCGCAGCGACAAGTTCATTCTCCCTTCGGCGTCCGGGAAAACGCGGTAACTGAGCACGCGCTCCAGCAAACGTTCCGCCGTCGCCTCCCTGTCCGCGCGCTCGACGCCGATGAGTACGAGGAGTCCACGGCCAATGGCGCCGACGCTTTCCTCACCCACCACCACCTGTGCCTCCGTCACCCGCTGCAGCAGCCCGATCATTTTTCCTCCGCTACCGTTTTAGTCTAGGTGCGAAAAGATGGTGCCGACGAGCGGCATATTTGTTGCTAAACCGCCGTTCAGCCGTTCGATCCCCGCCGCGCCGGAGTCGGACCTTGCCCCTGCCGGCCAGCGCTTAGCCCGGTGCCAGCGCGGCGGCCAACGGCACGCGCGGAGAAGAGTTCCCACCGGGTTCCACTCGACATGACCATTCTCAAGCACACCAGCCTGATCCCGATCGAAGAGGAACTGCGGGGCTTTTCCCGCACCATCGCGGAAATCGACTGGCTGATCCTCATCGTGGTGCTCGCTTTCCAGTTCATCCGACCCCTCGATGAAGAAAGCAGCACGGCGATCATGATGTCGCTCTTCTTTTTCGGCGCCTTCGTGCTCTCGTTCCGCTATGCGAACTTCTACAAGCGCGAGACCCGCTGGAAGCTCGCCATCGAGACCCTCGCCATGATTTTTTTCATCACGTGGGTCGTGTGGTATTCGGGCAGACTGCAGAGTCCACTCATCAGCCTGTATCTGTTGCCCATCATCGCGAGCGCGCTGGCACTCGGCAAGATTGCGACGCTGCTCGAGATCGCGTTGGTCGCGGGATGCTACATGTTCTTCACCGCTGTGGGCTCCATGCAGCCGCTATGGTCTCTGAGCTACGCGGTGGAGCTGACAGCCCAGCTTTCACCGGTGCTCCTGGTTGCATACATCACGACCATGCTCTCGGCCGACATCCACTACGCGCTAAACAAGGTCAAGCTCATGTCCGAGACCGATCCCCTCACCGGTCTCTACAACCTGCGCGCTTTCAACATCATCCTCGAACGCGCGTTCACTCAGGCCGTGCGCTACTCACGTCCCATGAGCGTCATCATGCTGGACTCCGATCATCTGAAAAACGTCAACGACACCTACGGACACGAGTCCGGCAATCGCCTGCTCAAGCAGATTGTCTCCTGCGTGCAGACCCAGCTTCGCGCCACCGACGTGCTAGCGCGTTACGGTGGCGACGAATTCGTGGTGCTGCTTCCGGAAACAGGCGCCCGCGGCGCACGCGAAGTGGCGGAACGCATCCGGCGGTCCGTGGAATCCACGGGACTTCAGGTGCGGGGCAGCATCGTGCCGACCACGGTAAGTCTCGGAGTCGCGAGCTATCCCGACGAGGGCGTGGACCTCGAACTGTTGCTCGACAAGGCGGACAAGGCGATGTACCGCTCGAAGCAGGAAGGACGCAATCGGTCCACGCACTTCGGCGCCGACGCCGCGTCGCCCCCTACTGAAGTCCCGGCAAAGCTGGCGAGCGCCGGGCGCGCCGAATAGTCCTCTCGGCGGCGACACAAGTCATCTTCAAGCGGAATCGTCCGCCGCCGGGTTCAGCGCGTGTCACCGGTTCGTACGTTCTCTCCGACCCGGCCTGAAATGTCCTACGTGGTCGTAAAACCCTGCGCTGTCCGTTTCGCTGTGCCAACCCGGTATCCCGAGCACGGGCAGCGGCTGCAGCTCTCGAGGGGACTCAAAGAGCGAGGCATCCGCGATCATCGCGCCCAGCATTCCATCGAGCGCATCGACTCGAGCGGAAACGGGCGCGTCGATAGTCGTCTGCTCGACTTCCAGCAGTACCGCGTGTCCGATCATTCCAACGAATGGTGACAACATTTTCTCGTACAGCGCATGGCCGAACACGTGTACACGCACGCTGCGAAGCAGTTCCGACCGCCGCCGCCAGAAAAGCTCCTTCCAGCGAAACTCCCGAATCAGCCCGAGCAGCGTTGCATCGCTTGCCGCAACGATCACTCCACTCTCGTCCAGCAGTGTGAGCGTATCGCGTACCCGCCCGCGCCGATTCGCTTCCTCCGGGGCCCGTCGAAGTTCTGCGCAGTGACGTTCGTTGAGCTTTGCCTTCGCTGTGGGGAAGGTTCGCCAAACCAGAACATTGAAGATGTCGTGCCAAGCTTCGCGTCGGACTGGCAGCCGCGCCTCGTCCAGAGTCCGAGCTTCGAAGTCAGCCGCAGCGGCAACGGAGGCATCCGCGTCGACCACCCGCAGCAGACTCCCCCGTGCATTGCGCACCTTTCCGTTTGCGAGACACGCATCGAGCGCGACAAGCGAGGGCCAGATCGTGTCCCGCAATTCCTTCGCAGCCGGTGCAATGGTGGAGAACGCAGGATGCCCGGCGTGAAAATCCGGGTGCCAGCCGGAATTATTCGCACGCACCCCTATTGCGGCAGCGCCGCGAGCGAAAGCGCGCCCTCGTCGGCGTGAAGGAACCAGCCGTCAAGCACAACGCGGCGAGTGAACCACGGACTGGCCATCAAGCCGCGCGCTAGCACTGCCTTGACCGCGCCGGGGAGAAATTCCGAAACGCTCTGCTTGTGGCGCGGACCGAAGCGGGCGATGAGCTTTTCCCGGTAGCAACGCAGGCGTTCGACAGAATAATCTCCGTTCGCGGCGACAATGGTCTGCGCAGCCATGAGGGCGGATTCCACCGCAGGACGGATGCCTTCCCCGCTCTGGGTGTACGCGAGTCCCGCCGCATCGCCGATCAGCAGGACGCTTTCTCCCAGCACCTCGCGCGGTGCATGACGGTAAAGCAGGTACGCATGGCCTTTGAAGCGCGCGGACGGATCGAAAGCAATCGTTCCCCGCTGCTTGAGAAAGGCGCAAAAGGCGGTGAGATGATCGGAGAGCCGGCGATTGTCCTCGCGCCCGAGACCGATGTTGAGGTAGTCCCCCTTGCGGAAACACCAGCCGTAGCCCTTCAGATCGGCGCAGAAATAGAGCTCGGGACGTTCGCCTTCCGCAGCACAGTTGACAGCCTGCTCCGCAGGGAGCAGAAACTCCGCTTCCTGCGCGGCCACAATCTGTTCGCTCGAGCCAAGGTCCGCCCCCAAGTGCCGCGCAACCGGACAGAAGTGGCCGCCAGCGCCCACCAGCATCCGCGCACGCGTTCGTCCGTTCACGAGCCAGTGATCCCCCTCTCTTTCGAGGGTGCGTAGCGGATCGCCGAGTTCGAGCCGCGCGCCGCACCGCTTCAGAAGATAGTCGTCGAACTCGAAGCGCCGGATACCGTAGCTGACCGGTTCGCTGTAGTCGGTCTCGACCTCACGGCTCCCGAGTAATCCCGTACGAAAACCAGTGATGGGCTGGAACACCCGAGTGCGGCGATAGTCTTCGACATCGAGCCCGAGGCATTTGATCACGGCGGGTGTGACCCATCCGGCGCAAACCTTGTCCCGCGGAAAGGTGCGCTTGTCCATGACGACCACGTCGAGGCCGGTTCTGGCGAGCGCCCACGCACAGGTGGAACCGCCGGGCCCACCACCTACGATCAGCACGTCGCAGGAAACGGGTGGTCGCTCTTCAGTCATTGCCGTACATCCACGTACATCCACTCCCGGGTAAGCGGCCAGCTGCTCAACGCGGAGCGCGCGAACAGCACCTGGAAGAGTTGCAGCTCGCCGGCGATGAACGCGGCTTTGGAACCGGCCAGATAGAGTCGCCACATGCGGACGAACCGGTCGTCGTACATCGCGCGGATCTCGTCTCTCGAAGCCTCGAACCGTTCGAGCCAGTGATGCAGAGTCATCGCGTAGTGCGGGCGGAGGTTCTCGAGATCGAGCACCGAGAAACGCCGCGCCTCGAAGATCTGCATCATCTGGGACAGCGCGGGCGGCTGCGCACCCGGAAAGATGCGCTTTTCGATCCACGGATGCATGTGGCCGGGATGGTCGCGGCCGATGGTATGGATCAGGCCACGACCTTCCGGGGTGAGTGCCCGGTGGATGACCTCTCCCAGCTCCCGGTAGTTGTCGACGCCGACATGCTCGAGCATCCCGACCGAGACGAAAACATCGTAGCGACCGACGATGTTGCGGTAGTCGTCCAGCACGTACTCGACTCGGTCTGCCAACCCTTCCCGCTCGGCGCGCTCCCGGGCGAAACGCACCTGCTCCTCGGAGATGTTGAAGGCTCGCACCTTTGCGACACCGAACCGCCGCGCTATGTGCAACGCGAGGCCACCCCATCCGCAGCCCGCCTCGACCACTGTATCGCCCGCGCCCAAGCGCAGCTTGCGGCAGACATGATCGAGCTTTGCCGTCTGCGCCGCTTCGAGGGTGGCGTTCGCGCTTGGAAAGTAAGCGCAGGTGTACTGCATCTCGCGGTCAAGCCAGAGCCGGTAGAACGCGTTGCCGATGTCGTAGTGGTGATGGATGTGTTCGCGCGAGCGCTTGAGCGTATTTCGGCGCGCGCGGCGCCCGCCGGGGAAAAGACGCAATCCAGCCGAGCTGTATGGCACGTCGCCCGTCGCCGAGTAGAGTGTGCCCAGAAACCCGACGAAGTCCCCCTCAACCTCGATATCTCCGCTGGCGTAGTCATCGCCGAAGTGCTGGTTCGGATCCCACAGCAGACGGAAGAGCGCACCGCGGCTGCGCACTGTGACGGTGGCGAGCGGTGGCTCACCGCCACTCAGAATCTCCGTGCCGTCCCAGAGGACGATGCGGAGCGGAGGATCGCCGAGCTTGTGAAGCAGTTGTTGCAGCAGCCCGCGTTCCATCCCCAGCGTCCTGCTCTCGCGGCCATCGGCGCTCCCGGAGGTGGCATTTCCCGTTCCGGCACCGTCAACGACGGAGGCTTGTGAGGACGCCGCGCGGTTTTCCCGCAGCAGCGAGGAATCGAAAGTATCGGCGTTTTCGCTCTTCATGGTGGGGGACGCAAACGACCGGAGGACACGTTGGCAACGAGCGTTTCGATCGTCGCCAGAAAAAATTGAAGCATGTTTTCGGTCGTTGGACAACCTTGCGGAAATGTCAGGGGTCTTGCTTCGGGATGCTCGCGGCGCACGCCACAGCCGGCTGCGCTACAAATCACGCGGGCAAGTGCGCCGTTCGCACCCTCAGCAGTTCGGCTCCCGAAGCCTGCGCCCGATCAGCACCGCTGCCAGCGTTGCGCAAGCCGCGAACACGCCTACGCTCCCGTAATGGGTGAGGGCTCCTGACGCGGTCCGCCCGATGACGAGTCCGGCACCGAGCGTCGCCACCGCAGAGCCGAGCTGCTGCACCGATGCGTTCACGCTCATGAAGCTGCCACGCAGCCGCGGCTCGACACTCGCCGTGATCATTGCCATCGCCGGGACGAAGCGGCCCGACACGAAGACCATGAACAGGGTCGTCACCCCGAGAGCCAGCGCGAGCGGCGCCGGCGGAAGATGCGTGACGAGCAGGATCGGTACTGCCGACATCGAAGCCACGGCGACGAACACGCGGCGCTTGCCGTGCCGATCCGCGAGCCGGCCGAAGAGGCGCGCGGTGAAAAGGGTCATGAGTCCGCCGCTGAGATAGATCCACGGCAGATCGCCCAGCGTAAGGCCCACGTTGGCCACCATGAAAGGGCTGATGAAGGGAATCACGGAGAAGGCGCCCACCGTGAGGGTCCCCACCAGCGCGAATGCGTGGAGATGATTGGGCCGCCGAAAAACCTCCGCGAACTGCGCCCAGGCGCTGCGACCCTGCGCATGATGCACGTGGCCCTGCAGGCGTGGAACGTACCGGGCGGCCACAAGCAGGATCGCAAGACCGAGCGCCGCAAGGAGGAGGAAGGGCGCGCGCCAGCCGAACGCATTCGCGAGCACGAGCCCGATTGGCACGCCGGCCACGGCGGCGAGGGAGAAGGCGGACATCACGGTCCCCATGGCCGCCCCTCGGCGCGAGTCGGGGATGACGTCGCCGACGATCGCGAAAACGCTCGCGCTCAGCACTCCCCCGAACGCCCCCGCCCCAGCGCGGGCAAGGAGGAGCCAGTGGTAGCCCGGAGCCAGGGCGCACGCCAGGGTCGCCAGGGAAAAGCCGGCGTACAGCGCGAGCAGCGCGTGACGGCGATCGAAGCGATCGATGAAAAGCGCGGCCAACAAACCGGCGAGGGCCGCCGTGAGGGTGTAGGACGACACCAGCAGGCTGAACTGCTGGGGACCGATCCCGAAGAGCGTCATGAACTGGGGCCCGAGGGGCATCATGATCATGAAGTCGACGATGTGGCTGAACTGGATCCCGGCGAGCACCGCCAGCAGGGGCCGCGCGCTGCGCAGTTCCAGATGCGGCAGGGCGGACTCCTCCGCACAGTCCACTGCGGGCGGAAGGTCCGCACCCTCGGTCAATGTCTGACCTCTGCCGTTGGACTCGTATCGGAAAGACCCCAAGGCCTTCCGGTCTGGCTCAAGGCCGCTTGCAGTCCGGGTATCACCTGCACGTCGAGCACCCGGCAATCGCGGAGGAGGGACAGGATCGAAGCCACCACTTCGCCAAGCGCGTCGAAGGGACCGAGGCGCCAGCGGAATGCTTCCCGCAGTTGGTCATTGAAAGGTGAAGTGAAGCAGAGCTGCAGTTCGCCGCCGCGATGCGCGGAGATCACCGCCGTGGGATCACCCGTGGACCCGCGCAGGCGTCGCAGCACGCTGGTTACGAAAAGCTGCAGCCGCGTTTCCTCGCAGGCAAACGAACCCGCGGGAACCGCCGCCGCCAGGGACTTCGGCGGACGCGGCAGCGGCAGCAGCGAGAGCCCTTCACGCCCGAGCTGGGCGGCCAGCGCACGCGTGACCGGCATCCCCCATGCGCTGATGCGCGATGCGGATTCGACGAAAGACAATCCGTGCGCCGGAACGATGCCGGCCCCTGCGAGAAACCTCAGATGCACATGCTCGGCGGAGGAGGCTACGGTGATGTCCGTGCCGGGCAAGTCGCGCGGCGCCGGCGCGTGCTCCCCGATGGTTCGCGTCCAGCGGAAGAGCGTGCTCGGTCCCACGGACTGAAGGGTTTCCGTCGTGACGAGTGTCGCCGACAACCCGAAGTTCTCAGCCTTCCCCAACGCGCCGTGCTCGCGCAGGGTCGCGGCGACCGCGCCCGCGTCCGGCAGGTTTCCCGGCAGCACGGTTCCCGGTGCACCTGCTGTCACGAACACGATAGGAATCGCGAAGACGCGCGTAAGCAACCCCTCGGTTTCGCTCGCGTCCAACTCGTCGATCGAAGCGGTCAATGCCTGTAGCAAGCCCAGCCGGACCTTCTCGCGCGGCGCCGCCGACAGGGCAGCAGCAATCGCGTCGTCGTCGCCTTCGGACAGACGTCGGCGCAAGGCGGCAACGAGGGCTCCGCGCGCCCCCCGTTCGGCGGCCGCGCTCGCGGCCGCAAGCTGTGCGAGGGGGTCGTCGCCGCTTCCGTAGGTGCGCGGGTCGATCAGTTCGATCTGTGCGTCGGCTGCTTCCGTCACTGGCGTTGTTTGGGGACGGCGGGGGGGACGATGCGCCGGGGAGGCCACTCCCAGTCGCCTTCACCGTGCAGGCCCGCGAGCGTTTTCAGGGTTGCCGACCGGAACTCGCGCTGGTACAGGATGACCACTACCCACGCGGTCGTGATTGCGAACAGCAACGGGTGGATGAACCACGCCAGCGCGGCGAGCCCGAAGTAGTAGGCGCGCAACCCGTTGTTGAAGTTCTCGCCGGCGTAGACCGACACATCGGTCGAGCGGTCGATGAAGTCCTCCTCCGCAGCGGGATCCCCGCCGGCTGCCGGGGCCGCGCCGACTAGGATGGCGAGCATGTTGAACTGCCGCAGCGCCCATGTGAACTTGAAAAACGAAAATCCGAAAATGACGATCATCAGCAGGATCTTGATCTCCCACAGACGCTGGCTCGACTTCACGGCGAAGGGCAGTTCCCCGACCACGTCGACGACCTTCTCCGTCGTCCCCAGGAGCGCGATGAGACCGCCGAGAATCAGCACCGTGGTCGATGCGAGGAACGTCGCGACGTTGGACAACGTGCCGATCAGGCTCGAATCCACGATCCGGTTTTCTCGCGGGATGACCCGCTCCATCCACTGGCGGCGATACAGGTTCATCGCTCCCAGCAGGCTGGGTGCCCGCTGTGCTTTCCATTCGGCGAAGCGCACGTAGCCTATGGAAACGATCGCGAACCACGAGAGCGCAGCGTAATCAGCGTAGCTCAGCAGAGAAAAAGCAGAGGTCATGTTTCGCGCTGCGGCCGCCTTCAGTTTCAGAGAAAGAGGGTCAGAACGCCGGTGTAGCCGTACAACCGATTGTGGGAGATTTCCCCGTTGCAGAAGAAACCCACCAGGGGAATGTCGCCGAGGCTCTCGCGGATCAGGGTGAGTTCCTCGGAGTTCGACCCGAACAGATTCGGCCCGCGCCCCAGGCAGGAGTAGTAGACCGCTCCCCGCGGCCGCGTGAAGAGGCCCTCCTTCATGCTCTCCAGCATGCGCACCATGTCCTCCACGGCGCTCGAGGTGTCGCGCCGGCAGAACATCATCGGCATGCCTTCGTGCAGCGATTCTCCGATGGCGACCAGCTTCGATTCCGGGTCGACGCCGATGAGGTTGCGGACGAGGTAATCGCCCCGGTCCGAACCAGCGATCGGGAAACCCGCGAAAATGCGGCCACCAAGCCGCTGCGGGCTCTGGGCCAATCCCGCGCCGACATCTTCCGACAGCACGTCGAAGGCCGGTCGACCGTCGAGGGTGACGATGACGTTCTTCTGGCACTCGGTAATCGTGTGACTGGGTCCCGCCGGACTGCAACCCTGTGAGAGGCGGGTCGAAATCACGACGTCGCCGCTGAAGAGCACACCCGAGACTCCGCCGCTCGTGACGACGTTCGCGATCTGAGAGTAGCTGCGCCGCGAACTCGTGAGCCCGCCGACGGCAAATCCGCTCTCCACCTTCTTCGAGATAGCGCTTATCAGCGCGGGCACATGTCCGTTGCGTGGATCGGCGTGGATGATGGCGAAGTTCGCGGGCGTGCCGTTCGCTACGAACGGTCCGGACGGCAGTCCTTCCATGCCGCGTATGGTGGGCAACACCTCGAACGAGTCCGCGGGGAACTCGCCGAGCATGACTGCCATGGCGGGTTCGTCGAAGTACTCCTTGCCCGCAGCGCAAACCCCCACGCCCACCGTCCCGACCCACTGCTGGATGCCGGTGCGCTCGCGCAGGACATCGAGAATTTCGTCCAGCTGACCGCAGAAAATGTCGTTCGCGTAAAGAAAGCCGAGGTTGGCACCCGGGGCGTGGGTGCCCGCTTGCTCCAGGCAGCGTTCGACGATGACGCGCCAGTTGCTGCCCGCGGCGTGACCGTATCCGAAATTTCGCATGGGACGTTTGATTTCTTGCAGGACATTCCGTTACGGGAGCGCAGCCGAGCCCCGAGGCGTTTGCGATTATCCGCCGTGCCCCGAGACGCCACAACCGCGGCCGGCGGCAGATATAATGCCGACACCCGCACGACAAACCAAGGGAGCGAGACCACCATGAGCCTGCAGAAAGTCCCTTCCGGACGCGATCTTCCCAATGATTTCAACGTGGTCATCGAGATTCCCATGCGCGGCGATCCGGTCAAATACGAAGTCGACAAGGAGAGCGGTGCCATGTTCGTCGATCGCTTCATGGCCACCGCCATGCATTACCCCTGCAACTACGGGTACATCCCGCACACCCTGTCGGACGACGGCGATCCCGTGGACGTGCTGGTTCTGACCCCCGTACCGCTCATCTCGGGTTCGGTGGTGCGCTGCCGTCCCGTCGGCGTGCTCAAGATGGAGGACGAGGCCGGCGATGACTCCAAGCTGCTTGCCGTTCCCGCCGAGAAGCTGTGGCCCGCCTATCGCGAAATCGAAACCCCGCGCGACCTGCCCGAGATGACACTCTCGCAGATCACTCATTTCTTCGAGCACTACAAGGACCTCGAGCGGGGCAAGTGGGTGAAAATAAAAGGGTGGTACGGACCCGAAGAAGCGAAGAAGGAAATCATGGCTGGCGTCGAGGGCTACAACAACGCCCAAGAGAAGCCTGCGTTCTAGTGCGTGCCTGACCCGGTCGTGGTTGCTTCCGTCGCGCCTTCCGAAACGGCGTTGCTGCTGCGCCAGGACGAGGGTGGCATCACGACCCTGACGCTCAACCGTCCCGCGCAGTTCAACGCGCTCTCCCGTGCGCTTCTCGATGCCTTCATGGCAGAGCTCGCGAAGATCCAGCACGACGAATCGGTCCGTGTCGTCGTCGTCGCCGCTGCCGGCAAGGCCTTCTGCGGCGGTCACGACCTCAAGGAATTGCGGAGCATCAACGATCCCGTGCTCGCCCATCCGGTGTTTGCCCTCTGCGGCGAGCTGATGCTCAAGCTCATGAGCCTGCCGCAGCCTGTCATCGCCCGCGTGCACGGCATTGCCACCGCGGCCGGCTGCCAGCTCGTCGCCGCCTGCGATCTCGCGGTCGCATCGACCGACGCGCGCTTCGCGACTTCCGGCATCGACGTCGGCCTCTTCTGCAGCACGCCAGGGGTGGCGATCGCGCGCAACATTTCGCGCAAGAAAGCGATAGAAATGCTGCTCACCGGCGATTTCATCGATGCCCACGAGGCGTTGGCTCAAGGACTGGTGAATCGGGTCGTCGCGCCTGCGGAGCTCGATGAAGCAGTGCGGATGCTTGGCACCAAGATCCTGTCCAAGCCCCGAACAGCGATCGCCGACGGCAAGCGCGCGTTCTATGAACAGATCGAAGTCGATGCGGAAGCCGCGTATTCGATCGCCGCGGACGAAATGACCCGCAACCTCTTCGCCCCGGACACCCGCGAAGGCATCGACGCTTTCCTGCAGAAGCGCGCGCCGAAGTGGTCGTGATTCAACGCCCGGTCAATCTCGAAGTGCTGCCATGACCCGTAATGTGAATACGCTTCCTCAGAATCTGCCCACTCCCATCGACGACGGTGCGTGCGATCACCTCACAGGCATGCCGCTGCCGTCGATCGAACTCGCCGCTACCTCTGGCCGCAAGGTCGACCTCTCCGCCGTCAAGGGAACCATCGTCGTCTACTGCTATCCCCGAACGGGCCGTCCGGATCAGGCGCTCCCAGAAGGCTGGAACGAGATTCCGGGCGCTCGCGGCTGCACGCCGCAGTCCTGCGCGTTTCGCGACCACGACGAGGAGCTGCGGGCCCTCGATGCGCGCGTCTTCGGTCTGAGCACGCAGACCACGGAATATCAACAGGAAGCCGTCACGCGCTTGCACCTGCCGTTCGAGCTCTTGAGCGACGCGTCCCTCGAGTTCGCGCACGCCCTTAAGCTGCCCCTCCTGAACGTCGGCGACATGATCCTGATCAAGCGCGTCACGCTGATTGCGGAGAATGGCAGAATCGCCAAGGTGTTCTATCCGGTTTTTCCCCCGGATCGCAACGCCGACGACGTGCTCGCCTGGCTGCGCGAACGGCACAAAGGGCGTTAATCGACGGAACGGTGATACGCGTGAGTGCGTAGCGCCTGCGCGCTAGCGTCTTTGCTTCGCGCCGGATGCAGCGCGGCGGCGCTCCGGCATTCCGATGTTGCCTTCCTTGAACTCGATGCCGGTGAAGCTGCTCGCCAGCGGGCAGCGCTCAGCGGTACACAGCTGATCGCGTGCGCATTCCGCGTGAGTCTGATCGAGGAGGACGATCTGCCGGCACACTGGGCAGAATCCGAGGGGCGAATCGATCATTGGTAAAGGCCATTCGGAAACCTACAGAATAGTTCGATTCGGGTTACCGATGTCTTACGCGTACAGCAGAATTTCGAATAAGCATATTCTCGAGAGCGCTTTGGGGGCGGCCGCTTCCAGCCCCGATCACCCCGTCGTTGCAACCTTTAGCGCTCGCACCGGCAAGCCTGCGGAACGACTTCCGTCTTTGCACTTGTCACGCTCGGCGGCGTGAAGCGATGGTTTGGATAGCCCTCCCCCTGGCACTTCCGGGCGCACGCCCGCTCCTCGTCCTTGAGGCTCGGCGACCGCAAACTGTGAACGATGGCGAGCACGATAACCACTACCATGAGGATCAGCGATACGACGCGCATCGGTTTTTCCGATTTCGTTAACCCGGACCATCCACGAGCAGCGGGCCGCGATAGCACCCCGGCTCGGAGTCTTGGATGGGAGTCGCGCCGACGGCCCGCGCATAGAAATCCGGCGCGCCCGCCCACCCGATTACGGCATAGGCGTATCGCTCCGCTTTCATCGCATGCAGGCAGCTGAGCAGCAACGCCGAACCGATTCCCTGTCCACGGCGGTCCGAGCGCACCGCTTCGGGACCGAACATGCCCCTCGCCACTGTGTCGTAGCAGGCAAACCCCAATAGCAGGTCGGGCGGAAGATCGTACGCGTCCGTACCTGGGCCAGCGCGGGCCTGCTTCTCGACCGCGAGGACACACGTGATCGGCCGCTGCTCGATCGCTACCTCGCACCAGCTCGCAATCGACTCCGAAAAATGCCGGCGCGCCCACTCCGCTACCTGCCGCTTCTCGTTGGGTCTCGCCTGCCGCAACTCCACGCCCCGTGCCGCGAGATCCACCAGCAGCGATGCGAGTTCCGGGAGGGCATACAACTTTACCAGCATGTCGGACATGTGATCCCTTCGCGCGATGTGCTCAATCCGGGGAAACGGCCTCGGTTTCCGATCATACCGCCGCGGAAAGGGCGCCGGGGCTCTGCCACAGTCACAGCCCTGCCCAAGTTGCTTCCGTGCGAAAATGTTGACGGAATCATGACGATGCCGGCCGTGGCGCCGGCGCTCTCCGACTCACGCGGGAGGCGAACGACCTGATGTTTGCACGGCTGATGCCGCGGGAGCGGCGCTTCTACGAGCTTTTCGATGCTCACGCGGAGCACATCGTGCGCGGCAGCCGCGAGCTCGAGGCGCTCATGTCCGACCTGGGAGAGATGGAAGTGCGCACGCACAACATCGACGAGATCGAACGGGCCGCGGACAAGGTGACCCGCGATACGATCCGCCTTCTGCATCGCACCTTCATCACGCCTCTCGACACCGATGACATCCGTGGCCTCATCAATGCGATGGACGACATCCTCGATCTGATCCAGAGCGTGTCGGAGTCGCTCCAGCTCTATGACATCCGCCGGATCACGCCGGACGCGCAGCAGCTTGCGCGAATCTGCCGGGCGTGTGCGGAGCGGTTGCAGACAGCGGTGGGAGCGCTGGCGCAGTTAAAGGACCCGGAAGGTCTGCTCAAGATCTGCCATGAGATCGACCTTCTCGAGTCGGATGCCGACCGGGTCATGCGCTCGGCCATGTCGCGCCTCTTCCGCGACGAAGCCGACGTGCGCCAGGTGCTCAAGCTCAAGGCGATCTACGAGTTGCTGGAAGCGGTCACCGACCGCTGTGAGGACGTAGCGAACATCATCGAAGGCATCGTGCTCGAAAGCGCCTAGCGGGCAGCCGACCCGATGGACGCTTCCACGATGACCGTCTGGACGCTGGTGTTTCTGGTGGGGCTCGCGCTCGTATTCGACTTTCTCAACGGCTTTCACGACGC
Organism: uncultured beta proteobacterium; assembly: GCA_963747225.1. GTDB lineage: Bacteria > Pseudomonadota > Gammaproteobacteria > Burkholderiales > JAEUMW01 > JAEUMW01. The sequence goes on from CAVVES010000002.1 coordinate 187,101, forward strand.
GGCGAACTCGATCGCCACCGTCGTGTCGACGGGAGTATTGAAACCGCACCAGGCAGTTCTGCTGGCCGCGTTCTTCAATGTGGTCGCATTGGCCGTGTTCCGGCTGAAGGTCGCCACGACGGTGGGCAAGGGCATCATCGATACGAGCATCGTCGACCAGTATGTCGTCTTTGCGGCGCTGTGCGGAGCCATCGTGTGGAATCTGATCACGTGGTGGTTTGCGTTGCCATCGAGTTCCTCCCATGCCCTTATCGGCGGCTTGGTTGGAGCGGGACTCGCAAAGGCGGGAATCGGCTCGCTCATCATGAGCGGGATCCTGAAGACGATCGCGTTCATCGTGATCTCGCCGGTGCTCGGTTACCTGCTCGCATCGATACTGATGGTTATCGTCGCGCGGCTTTTCTTCCGTTCGACGCCGTGGCGCGTCGACCGCTGGTTTCGCAGGCTGCAGCTCGTATCCGCCTCGCTCTACAGTCTGGGTCACGGCGGCAACGACGCGCAGAAGACGATCGGCATCATCTGGATGCTGCTCATCGCGGCGGGCGTGAGCAGCACGCAGGACGCGGTTCCGGTGTGGGTCATTGCATCGTGCTACCTCGCCATCGGATTGGGAACGCTTTTCGGCGGCTGGCGCATCGTGAAGACCATGGGGACACGCATCACCAAGCTCAAGCCCGTGGGAGGCTTTTGCGCGGAGACCGGAGGGGCCATTACACTTTTCCTCGCGACCGAGCTCGGCGTTCCGGTTTCGACGACGCACACGATCACCGGAGCCATTGTCGGCGTGGGCGCCACCCAGCGCCCGGGCGCGGTGCGTTGGGCGGTGGCGGGAACCATCGTCTGGGCCTGGGTGCTCACCATCCCGTGCTCCGCCGCGATAGCTGCGCTGGCATGGACGATAGGGGAATATCTGCTGTAACCCTGCGTGGGAGATACACCAATGGGCGTACGTGAGGAACGTTCACCGGGACTCGGTTCCGCGCACGATGGGGTCGACTCCGATCCGATCGAAACGAGCGAGTGGATCGAGTCCCTGGAGGCGGTGGTACGCGGTGCGGGCAACGAGCGCGGCCTCTTTCTGCTGCAGCGACTCGGGGAACAGGCCCAGCAGCTCGGCATCATCACCCACGTCCAGCCGTACTCCGCTTACCGCAACACCATCGCGCTCGAAAATCAGGGCGTCTATCCCGGAGATCTCGCGCTGGAGGAGCGCATCACTTCCATCATCCGCTGGAACGCGCTGGCGATGGTGGTGCGCGCGAATCTGGCCTACGGAGAACTGGGGGGTCATATCGCGAGCTATGCCTCGGCGGCGGAGATCTTCGAAGCGGGCTTTAATCACTTCTTCCACGCCGCAAGCGACGCGCACGGCGGCGACCTCGTTTTCTTCCAGCCGCACTCTGCACCCGGCGTCTATGCGCGCGCCTTTCTCGAAGGCCACCTCACCGAGGAACATCTTGCGAACTACCGGCAGGAGCTCAGCGGCAAGGGTCTGTGCTCCTATCCACATCCCTGGCTGATGCCGGATTTCTGGCAATTTCCTACGGGCTCGATGGGTCTCGGGCCGATCAGCGCGATCTATCAAGCGCGGTTCATGCGTTACCTGGAGCATCGCGGACTCGCCGATACCGGCGACCGTCACGTCTGGGGTGTCTTCGGCGACGGCGAGATGGACGAGCCCGAATCAGTCGGGGCGCTGACGTTTGCAACGCGCGAGCGGCTCGACAACCTGACCTTCGTCATCAACTGCAATCTGCAGCGCCTCGACGGTCCGGTGCGCGGCAACGGACAGATCATCCAGGAGCTGGAGTCGCTCTTCAACGGCGCCGGCTGGAACGTGATCAAGGTGCTATGGGGATCGGACTGGGACATTCTCTTTGCGCGCGACGAAACCCATGCGCTGCTGCGCGCATTTGCCGATACGCCGGATGGTGAGTTCCAGACCCTCGGCGCCAACGACGGCCACTACAACTTCGAGCGTTTCTTCAGCCGCGCCCCGGAGTTGCGGCAGCTCGTCGCACACATGAGCGAAGCGGAGATCGACGGACTCAAGCGCGGCGGGCACGACTTCCGCAAGCTGTATGCGGCATTTGCCGCGGCACGCGCCCACAAGGGCCGACCCTCGGTGATTCTGGCGAAAACCAAGAAGGGCTACGGCATGGGCGGCGCTGGCGAATCGCGCATGACCTCGCACCAGGCGAAGAAGCTCGACATCGACGCGCTCAAGTCGTTTCGCGATCGCTTCGCTTTACCTCTTAGCGACGACGACGTTGCGAACCTTCGCTTCTATCATCCGGGCGAAGGCGGTCGCGAGATCGCATATCTGCGTGAGCGGCGCGCAGCCCTCGGCGGTTTCATGCCCAAGCGGCGGCGCGTCGCCGAGTCCATTGCGATTCCGCCGCTCTCCGACTACGCCCAGTTCGCGCTGCACGCCGATGGCAAGGAGATGTCGACCACCATGGCCGCGGTGCGCATCTTCAGCAACCTGCTCAAGGACAAGACGCTCGGTCCCCGCATCGTGCCGATCGTCGCCGACGAAGCCCGCACCTTCGGCATGGCGAATCTCTTTCGTCAGGTTGGCATTTATTCCCCGGTCGGGCAGATCTACGAGCCGGAGGACGCCGGTTCGATGCTCTACTACCGCGAGAGCCGCGACGGACAACTGCTCGAAGAAGGCATCACCGAGGCGGGCGCGGTTTCATCGTGGGTCGCGGCCGCCACTTCCTACAGCGTGCACGGCATGCCGATGCTGCCCTTTTACATCTACTACTCGATATTCGGCTTCCAGCGCATCGGCGATCTCATCTGGGCCGCCGCGGACCAGCGCGCGCGCGGATTCCTGATCGGTGCAACGGCCGGCCGCACGACGCTTGGCGGCGAAGGATTGCAGCATCAGGACGGTTCCAGCCACGTGATCGCAGCGACGATCCAGAATTGTCGCGCCTACGATCCCGCCTTCGCCTGCGAGTTGGCCGTGATCATGGACCATGGGATGCGGCAGATGATGGAACGGCAGGAAGACGCCTTCTACTACCTGACCGTGATGAACGAAAACTACGCGCAGCCCTCGCTGCCCGCTGGTGTCGAGCAACACATCATCAAGGGCATGCATCGAATCGCGATCAAGGACGTGGAAATTGCTAAGGGCAAGGTGCGTCTGCTCGGCTCGGGCGCCATCCTGCGTGAGGTGATCGCGGCAGCGGACCTGTTGGCGCAGGACTGGCAGGTGGAAAGCGAAATCTGGAGCGTGACGAGCTTCAGCGAGCTCGCGCGCGACGCACGCGAGGTGGAGCGATGGAACCGGCTCCATCCGGAGCAGGAACTTCGTCGCAGCCACGTCGCGGGTACTGCCTGTCCGGCGATGCTCCCGTGATCGCAGCAACGGACTACGTGCGAGCGTATCCGCAGTTGATTTCATCCTACGTCGACGCGCGTTCCGTCGTGCTCGGCACCGACGGCTTCGGCCGCAGCGACACGCGATCGGCGCTGCGCAGCTTCTTCGAGGTCGATCGTCGCCAGATTGCGCTTGCAGCGCTCGATGCGCTGGTGCGGGAGGGAGCGCTCCCACGCAGCGTGTTGGTGGAGGCGATCAAGCGCTATGGTGTCGACACTGAACGGCCGGCGCCGTGGAGGTGCTGAGTGGTGCGGAAATGCGGACTCTTTCGCAAGTCGCGTTTGTTGTTTGCCGGATCGGCTAAAAGCGTTGCAGGCGGTTCTGTTCAAAGGGCGTGCTCGACCCTTTCCGACGTTCGCGCTTCGCGAAAGCGGCCGTTCAACGAATCAAGATGAACCGCCAGGCAGGAAGCGGCAAGACGCTGTTGAGCGGTCCGCGCCCATCACCCGGTTAGCACGCATCTAAAGGTCCACGAGTTTGAAATTGCGTTCTGCTACTCAAGGCCAAAAGTGAAGATAGCGTCGCCAGAAGCGATGCTGATCTGTTGCCTTCCTTCGCTGAGGTAAGTTATCGGAGGGGCCATGATCGGACCCTCCAAGGTTCGCAGGCCAGATCTCCTCACCAGTCGAAGCATTCACGGCGAACAAAACCCCATTCCTGGGTCCGCCGAAGACCAAGTTGCCCGCCGTGGACAGAAGACCGCTGCACGACTCGCCACCGCAGCCCCTGTACTCCCACATCACCTCCCCAGTTTCGGGTGCAGAAGCCCGAACTGCTCCCGATTTCTCATGCGGTATCCAGCTCGCCCCTTTTTTCTTCACGCCGGGCTTCATCCGCGATACCGGATCCAAAATTACGGTGGCGCCACCTCTATGGCGGAGACATAGAAAAGGCCAGTCTTCGCGCTCCTATTAAGAATTACGTAAATGAATGACAACCGCTTCGCTATTTTGAGCGTTAATCGAAGTGCGCATACTTCGAGGAGCGGGCATGGCCACGAGGCGATATCAACGAGATTTCAAGGAACTGAATTGCGTCGGCGCAAAGGGATGCGCATGCTCGCGCGCGGGGTAGCACAGGCCGAGGTGGCGCGTACGCTGGAAGTGAGTCGGCAGACGGCATCGAGTTGGGCCAGGAAGCTGGCCGAGGACCCGCAGGCGTGGCGACGCAAACCGTTGGGACGCCCCGGTGGCTTGGATACAGCGCAGAAGAAGCAATTGGGCAAAGCCTTGCTGGCGGGCGCGGTGGCCAACGACTTTCCGAGCGAGGTGTGGACGCTGGCGCGGGTGGCCAAGTTGATCGAGCGCGAGTTTGGGATGGCGTACAGCACGGTCAACGTCTGGCGCATCCTGCGCGAGCTGGGCTTCTCCAGCCAACGTCCGGCGGGGCGCGCGATCCAGCGCGACGAAGCGGCGACCCAGCATTGGCGCAGCAAGCGCTGGCCGGCGCTAAAAAAAAGTTCGCCGCGAAGGCAGAACCATCGTCTTCATCGACGAAAGCGCATTGAGCGAGCGACCCACGCGGGTCAAGACCTGGGCGCCGAAGGGGCAAACCCCGGTCCTGCCGGAATACAGCTTCAACTGGAAGCAACTGTCGGTCATCGCCGGCATCAGTTTCTGGAACTTCTATTTCCGGTTGCATGCCGGCGCGATCCGCGGCCGGCAGTTCGTCGAATTCCTGCAAGCGCTGAGCAAGCACATTCGCGGCAAGCTGCTGGTCATCTGGGATGGCCTGCCGGCGCACCGCAGCCGCCTCGTCAGGGACTATGTCGAATCGCTCGACGGACACCTGGTCTTGGAACGAGTGCCCGCGTACGCGCCAGAACTCAACCCGGTCGAGTACATCTGGGGCTACATGAAGCAGCGCGAGCTGGCCAATCTCTGTGTGCATACCATTGGTGAGGTCGGCACCTTCGCCCGCAACCGCCTCAAGTCCATGCAACACCGACC
>CAVVES010000003.1:0-631752 GCA_963747225.1 uncultured beta proteobacterium
GTACTCGCAAGGGAGAATCTGTCCCTTGTCTCCGCGAAGAAGAGGAAGCATGTGGAGTCGATCTAACTCCTCGAATTGCTTTGCCGCATGATTCAGCGGCACGACATTCGACACCCCGGCGGGTGGCTCATCTGAAGAAGCGACCACAACGAGAGATCACTTCGACCGCGGACGCGAGGAAATCCACCCCTCTACTTCGTTGGCCAGCCAGCCTCGAGCTCGCGGTCCCAGCTCTATCGGTTTCGGGAATTCGCCGCGACCTACAAGGTCGAGTAGATAAGTGCGCCCGAGGGCGGTGCGTTGGAGAACATCACGCAGACGCAGAACATGCACAGGTGACGAGGGCGACGTGGCGTTATCCATGATTGTGGCTAGCTCCGGGTATCTATGACGACACCAAAATGCTAGCGAATTGCCATGGAGCTTCAAACTAGAGAATGGTTACAAAATTCACTTCTTGCGGTTACAGGTCGCGATACCCTCGCTTAACGATCAGCTTGGCGCTGGGGTAGGAAACTCCGAACTTGCGAGCGGCCTCCTTGAGTAGACCGAATTTCAAACGAGAAGGCAGCGTGCCATCGGTGCTCCCGGACATCTCCGCGAGCAACCATAGAAACTGCAGGTCGCGTAGAGCCACAGACCTGAGGCGGCGGCCCTTGACCTGTGCCGCCGCCCACTTCTCATATTTCAGCCAACTGCGTTTAATCGGAAGGTTGCCCTCCCGCAATATCTTGCACGCGTGCAACACGTCCAATGGATTGAGGTCCCGCTTGAACCATTTAAAATACTGAAGCGCCTCAACGACGCGTAAATGATCGCGTAGAGCTTTGCTGAATGCATCCTCATCCACGGCTTTCAGGCCTTGGTCGGTTCCCCCGCGATCCCAGCACACACGTCACGGCGCTTTACTAGCCGGCGGGGCTTTGGGGCGGGGATGAAAATGGACTTGAAGCGTTGGAATGCCTCGTCGCTATCGGCCAGATTCCACAATTCCCACTGCGTGTCCCAAGCTGCGCGCCCCTCCGGACTCGCACGCCAGATGGCGTTGTCGAGCTCGCGGCGAACCCTCGCGACACGGATGGCGTACCAGTCCATGGGACCCTGCCGGCTCAGACACCACCAATCCCCCTCGACCCAGACTTTCATCGGTCCCTTCATTGCGGCGGGGCGAGTGCGGCACAAATGGAAACTCCACTGACCGGCATCCCACCAAATCGAATCATTACGCTCAGGCCATTGGGTTCCCTCTGGAATTAGGTCTTCCGCCTCCAGTTGTGCGCGGGTGCCTGTCCATCGGACAAATACATCCCGGTCGATTGTGATTGTGACGCCCAGTTCGCGCGCGTCGTCTTTGTGGGGGATAGAATGCTGGACAGCCATGATGCGAACCTCCTGCTCAGGTTGCGTTGTGGTCAGCCGTGACGAGTGTTCTAAGCACCCGTCACGGCGCTTTACTGGCCAGTTGTGGCCAATCTCTCCTTACTGATCGAAACGAGGGGCGCGGTGGGCGGCACATCGACGTACCGCGCCCAATCGCGCATCAGGCGCCGGCGCTTCTCGAGCATGTCCCCGCGCTGATAGGCCGCCTCGACCAGGTCCCCACTCACATGGGCGAGCGCGGCCTCTGCAATTTCCCTTGGATAGATGGTGCATTCCGCGACCCATTGGCGGAACGTCGATCGAAAGCCGTGAACGGTCAGCTCGCCGCGCCCCATCCGGCGCAGTAGGACAAGCATCGCCATGTTCGAGAGCGACCGGCCGATCCGCATGCCGGGAAAAACGTACTCGTTCTCCCGGTGCAGGGATCGCAGCAAGACCACGGCGCGCGGGGCGAGCGGCACGCGATGCTCTCGCTTCCCCTTCATCCGGCCGGCAGGAACCACCCACAGCGCGCCGGCGAGGTCGATCTCATCCCAGGTTGCTCCGATCACTTCCCCGGTGCGCGCCGCCGTGAGGATGGCGAATTCGAGCGCCTGGGCGGCCATGCCTTCCTGGTCACGCAGGATGCGGACAAACGCACCGATCTCCGCGTATGGGAGCGCTGCGTGGTGTTCCACCTTGCGCACCTTGCTCCTGGCCGGCAGCAACTTGTCCAGATGCCCACGCCAGCGGGCAGGATTCTCTCCGCCGCGGTATCCACGGGCCGTAGCGTAGCCGAGAACCGCCTCAACTCTCCCTCGCACCCGCGAGGCTGTTTCCGGCTTCTCTTCCCAGATCGGTTCTAGGACACGGAGCACGGCCCCCACATCCACGTCCCGGACATCGAGCTCGCCGAGTACGGGGAATGCGTAGGTCCGCAGCGTGGTTTCCCACTGCGCCGCGTGCTTCGCACTCTCCCATTGCACTGATTTTGAGCGAAGAAAGGCCGCAGCCGCCCCCGTGAATGTCATCGCCTTGATGCGGCCGGCCGCGCGAGCACGCTTTTCCGCGCGGGCATGCTCGATCGGGTCGATGCCACCGCGTAACATCTTCCGGTACATCTCGCGGAAATCTCGCGCCTCGGCCAAGGAAGTTTCATACAGCGGCCCGAGGCCCATCTCTCGGCGCTTGCCGGCGATTTTGTAGCGAAGGATCCAGGACTTCGCGCCGCTTTCGCCTACCTGCAAAAGCAGCCCCAGACCATCGTTGTGATAGCCAGGCCGCGCGGTTGCGACCTTGCGCGGTGAAAGCCTGTCAATCTCTCTTCCCAACTCCCCTACCCGCTCTGTTACCCCACCTATTAAGGCGAATTGTAGGGGATCGCGGCGGATGTTAGCAAACTATTTATTGCCGCTAACTACTGAACTCATTGGTCTTTTCTGGATGGCGGCGAATGCCACCGAACAGGTAACTGGCGGAGACAGAGGGATTCGAACCCTCGATACGAGTTTTGCCCATATACTCCCTTAGCAGGGGAGCGCCTTCGACCTCTCGGCCATGTCTCCGTGAATCGCGCGAGAGTATAGCCGCTCGCACCTGCGGCCTCAAACCCTGGGCGTTTCCTGATCGAGCTCGAACGCCTTGTGCAGCACCCGCACAGCGAGCTCCATGTATTTCTCGTCCATGACCACCGAGATCTTGATCTCGGAAGTCGAAATCATCTGGATGTTGATTCCCTCCTCGGCCAGTGCGCGGAAGGTCGTACTCGCGATGCCCACATGGGAGCGCATGCCGACGCCGACCACCGACACCTTGGCGATCTTGTCGCCTCCGACGACCTCGCGCGCCTCGATGTGCTTCCTCACCGGCTCGAGAATCTCCAGGGCCTTCGCGTAGTCGTTGCGGTGAACGGTGAACGAGAAGTCGGTCGTGCCGTCGACGCCGACGTTCTGAATGATCATGTCCACGTCGATGTTCGCGTCGGCGATCGGCCCCAGGATCTGGTATGCGATGCCGGGACGGTCAGGCACGCCGATGACGGTGATCTTCGCCTCGTCGCGATTGAACGCGATGCCGGAGATGACGGCTGCTTCCATTTTTTCGTCTTCCTCGAAAGTGATCAGCGTGCCCTCGCCTTCTTCCTCGAAGCTGGAGAGCACCCGCAGTCTGACCCGATACTTGCCGGCGAACTCGACCGAGCGGATCTGGAGGACCTTCGAGCCGAGGCTCGCCATCTCGAGCATCTCCTCGAAGGTTATAGTCTTCAGGCGGCGGGCGTCCGGCACGATCCGCGGGTCGGTGGTGTAGACGCCGTCCACGTCCGTGTAGATGTGGCATTCGTCCGCCTTCAACGCCGCGGCCAGAGCCACCGCTGTGGTGTCGGAGCCACCGCGCCCGAGGGTGGTGATATTGCCCTTCTCGTCCTCGCCCTGGAAACCCGCCACCACCACGACGTAGCCGTCGGCAAGGTCGGCGCGGATCGGTGCCTCGTCGATGTCCAGGATGCGCGCTTTGGTGTGGGCGTCGTCGGTGAGTATCTTGACCTGACCGCCGGTGTAGCTGCGCGCCCTGACGCCCACCTCCATTAGGGCCATCGAGGTCAGCGCGATCGTCACCTGTTCGCCGGTAGACACCATGACGTCGAGCTCGCGCGGATCCGGGTGCGACTGAACGTCCTTCGCCAGGGCTATCAGCCGGTTCGTCTCTCCGGACATGGCCGAGACGACGACCACGACCGAATGACCCTGGGCTTTCCAGCGCGCGACGCGCCGCGCCACGTTCTTGATCCGCTCGGGGCTGCTAACGGACGTGCCTCCGTACTTCTGCACGATCAGGGACATATTCTCGGCGCCAATCATCGAAAACGCGCGATTTTACCCGAAGGCGCCCGCGAAAACGATGCGTAGAAAGGCCGCGCGCAAGGCCCCAGGTTCGGGCCACGGCGGCCCGGGGTGGGTCGCCGCGCACCCGCTATTGTGCGATGAAATTGCCTGAACCCACATCCGATTCCAGTGTCAATGCGTATGCTCGTTGTCGCCATAGGAACAATTATGAAAACCCTCGATAAGCTGCCGAATCCCCGGGACATTCGCCTTAAGCTGGGACTCAATCAACAGGACTTCTGGAGCAGGGTCGGGGTGACCCAGAGCGGTGGCTCGCGATACGAGAGCGGGCGCGCGATGCCGAAGCCCGTGCAGGAGTTGCTGCGCCTTGTGCACATCGAACGGATCGACATCGACAAGGCGAAGGGTGAGGACTTCGCGCTCGTGCACTTCCTGAAATCGTCCAACCCCAATCTCTACAAGGATCTGAAGAAGGCGATGCGGACGCAACCCGGAAACGGCAAGAGCAACGGCAAGAATCATCGCCGCAGCAACTCCCGTTACTAGCGTCCGACGCCCTCGGCTCCCTAGAACCTAGGGACTCACCGTAACCGGAAATCCGGTAGCACGTATGCGCTCGGCAAAGCCGTCGAGCCACACTTCGGTGAGGGAGGATATCCGCGCCGCTTCCGGTTGGTAGGACGGCCGCGCCACGCCGTAAAGCAACACGCCGCGCAGGGGCACGCCCCCGCGCTTGAGGGTTGTCAGACAGTCCAGATACGCATACAGCTCCTCCTCGGCTGGAGGATTGCCGTCGAGCGCGAAGAGACAGGTCTGGAGCCACGTCGGGCAAAGCCTGGAAGCGGTGCGAAGATTCTGCAGCACCTTTTCCATGCTGGTGCGCGTGCTGTTGACGGCTTTGATCCCCGCCGCGGTTGCCCGGTCGAGCTTGAACCATATCTCTCCGTTCAGCTTCGCCATTTTCGTGAGCCCGTCCTGGACGCGCCGGTGGTGCACGAGGCTACCGTTTGTGATCAGCACCAGCTTGATCTTCCCGTCGAGATCGAAATCGACGATGACGCGGCCAATCACTTCGATCACCGCCGCAAACTCGCGGGCCGAGGTGGGTTCACCATTGCCGGAGAGGGCGATGTCATTCAGCCGTCGTGCCGAAGGCGGCACCCGGCGCGCAAGAAAGTCGCCGTGAATCGCTTCTTCGAGAAATCGGCGCAACTCGTCTTCCAGCAGCGCTAGATCCACAGGCGGCGCGCCGCCGCGCTGAAGTCCCGGCACCTGGCAGTAGATGCAACGCCAGTTGCAGGCGTCGTTCGTATTGAGGTTAATGCCAATCGACACTCCCCCGGCGCGGCGGGATACCACGGGATACACGTAGGTGAAGCCCGCCGAATCCCGCGGATGCTCGCGAATCGTGAGCTGCGCACGGGAGTCGGCCATCACGAAAGGCCCGCTGCGTGTGGGGACACACCGGGTCGAATGCTATAATCGCCGCCGCTTCCCGAAGCCCCGCCCAAATGCAGATCACCTGCCGGCTCGAGTTCGATTCCGGCCATCGCATTCCCCACCACGAGAGCCAATGCCAGCACCTGCACGGGCATCGCTACGCCGTCGAGGTCACGCTCTCCGGCGACATCATCGCGACGGAGGGATCGCCGCGACAAGGGATGGTCATGGACTTTTCCGACGTGAAGGCTATCGCACGCCGGGAACTGGTGGACGTTCTGGGATCATGCGTTTTTGGTCTATCGAGGTGATGCGGTCGTGCTGGACTTCCTGAGTTCGATGCCGGGACACAAGACCGTTGTGCTTCCTGCGGTGCCCACCGCGGAGAACCTCGTTGTTGAGGCGTTCGCAATTCTCTCGCGGGCGTATCAGGACTTCTACGGCAATCATCTGCGCCTCGAGCGCGTGCGCCTCTTCGAGACGCCCAACAGCTGGGCCGACGCGGTGCGCACCAGTCATTCCACCATCTAAAGGGCACTACTGCCAGTAACTCTTGCGCCGCGGCAGGGTCAGCGAACGCCCGTCGAGCTTTCCGGTCAGTCCTTGCGGGGTCACCTTGCCCTTGAATTCCATCAAATCGCCCGTTGCCGAGGGAACGGGAAACGAAACACGCATGCCGTCCACGTTCACGGGCACAACGACCGGCGCGCTCGGCACGCCATCCGCAGTCTGCACGACGGCCTGCAGGCCGCTGCGGGTTCCGACGATGGTCACCTCGATGCCGATCAGGTCCTCGACCTCGCTCCCCATGTTCTGAAGGGTCGAAAAGGTGCCGGTTACCTTGTTGCTGGGGCGGTCGGAAGCGCTCTCCGTTGCCGCGGGTTGCGGCGCATCCTGCGGTGGCGCGGGCGCTGCAGGTTCCGTCTGGGCACTGGAGGGGGCCTTTGGCGGTGCTTTCTTCGCGGCGAGCACCGGCTGCGCAAAGCTCGACCCAACAATAACAATGAAGAGCAGACGACGAAGCATGAAAATCCCGATGGCGGAAGGTGTGTCCGCCTTGAACCTAGAGTTGGCGCGGGTCTTGGGGCGGCTTCCGTGATCTGCCCCACCTTTGGCGCGCACCATTGAGACCTTTCCACCCCAAAATCTTTCTTGACACACGCGACCTCTCATCTATGATGAGATGTAAACACTAACCTAATGATTCCATTCTTGATCGGCGTTTTTTCTGGCATCTGCCTCGTGATCGGCGCTCAGACGCTGCTCTGGGAGGACCCTGCACCGCTCAATGAGGAAAGCGACGGCGCGTCAGCGTCCAAACATCGCAGGCGGTTGCGGCTGGTCAGAAATCTTAAGCCAGAACGCCAAGCGCGGACAGAGCCGACTCTCTACCCTGCAAGCTCTTCGACGTATAGTCCAACCGAAATCCGGGAGCCGAGCCGCAAGCGCCCGTAACATATGCGCGCAGTCCAAACGCCTGTCTGACCGCTGAAAATGACCTCCCGGCAGTCGGGATGAACGCTCGCTCCGTGTTCCATGCAGTGGCCATGTTCAACCGCCCCAGATAGCCTTCTTGGCCGCTTCGCTTAGCACATCAACCACGATGTCACGCACACCCGACGCCACCGAGGTGCCGACCTTCGCCATCACCTTCTTGAAGCGAAGTGATGCCACTTGGGTCTTCGGGCTATCTTTGGTCAGCTCGGTCAAGTCGCTGCGGAGTTGTTGAACTTCTTCTGCCGACAACTCGGCACCGGCCTCAACGAGCTTAACAGCGCTAGCAATCTTGCGTTCCGTCCAAGGGAAAGCGCTGCCGCAGTTGTAACAATGAGCTGGCGGCGAATAGGGGAACAAGCCGATTACCTGCGGCACATCGTAGCGACCACGAATGGAAACTTGGCAGTTCGGGCAATGCATGATCGTCTGCTCGCCACAATGCGCGCAGAACTTCTCACGCATTTCTGGGTTCAAGTTTGCCGCGCTAGTTGTGACGTGCCCATTAGGACATATCTCAGCAACTTGGTATGTTCCCATCAAACCCTTTCGACGACGTGTGATGATGGCGGTGGGTCAGGGATTCGAACCCTGGAAGGGGTCACCCCCTTGCTAGTTTTCAAGACTAGTGCCTTCAACCGCTCGGCCAACCCACCATGTTTGATCCTGCCGGTTTTGGCTCGGACGTAACCTGAAGGTTAGTCTGCCCCGCAACATAGCCCTCGTCGCCCAGCACGGCGGCCATCATACTTATTCGATCCGCACGGTGCCAGCGTCCACCGGCCAGCCCACCCGGAACAGAAAAGGTTGAAACTTTAGGGGGTCTTGATTAGTCTTAGTGAATTCCAATTGGAGGGCAAATCAATGGCTCGGGAATTCCAGCTTCCTGCTTCCGCACCCAGTTCCGTTTCGCTAGGCCAGAATCGAGTACTGCGCAACACGTACTGGCTGCTCGGCCTGTCGATGATTCCCACGGTCATCGGCGCCTATCTGGGAGCGAACACCAATTTCAGCTTCCTCGCCCAATATCCGATCATGGGGCCGCTCGTGATGTTCGGCGTGATGATGGCGATGCTGTTCGGCGTGAGCGCGCTGCGCAACAGTTCGATGGGCGTCGTGATGCTGCTAGGCTTCACCTTTGTCGCCGGGTTCTTCCTGGGGCCGATCCTGCAGGCGGCGCTTTCGCTGAAGAACGGGTCGCAGATCGTCGGGCTCGCCGCCGGCGGAACCGCGCTCATCTTCGTGTCCCTCGCAACCTACGCCACCGTCACCAAGCGCGATTTCAGCGGGATGGGGAAATTCCTTTTCGTCGGCCTGATCCTGCTGGTGGTCGCGTCACTTGCAAACCTCTTCTTCCAGATCCCGGCGCTGGCGCTGACGATTTCCGCAATTGCGGTGCTGCTCTTCTCCGCGTTTCTGCTCTATGACATCAGCCGCATCGTCAACGGCGGAGAAACCAACTACGTCATGGCAACCCTCGCGGTCTATCTCGACCTGTATAACCTCTTCGTCAATCTGCTGAATCTGCTCATGGCCTTCACCGGGCAGCGCGACTGACGACGACAGGAAACTCCTCTTCGAAGGGCGGCTGCGGCCGCCCTCCTTTTTTTGTCGCGTCCGCGCAGGATCAGGCGATTTCGAAGAGCGCGATCGACTCCACGTGGGATGTGTGCGGAAACATGTTGACAACGCCGGCTGCCTTGAGGCAGTAACCCTTCATGTTGGCGAGGATGGACGCATCCCGGGCGAGCGTCGCCGGGTTGCACGAAACATAGACGATCCGCGACGGGGCAGGCGCACCGAGCGACTGCACCACGGCCAGCGCGCCGTCCCGGGGAGGATCGATCAGCAGCTTGTCGAATGATCCGAAGGTTCGCAGCTTCTCGGCATCGACTTCGAAAAGATTAGCCTCGCGGAAGACCACGCGCTCGCCCAGCCCGTTGCGGTTCGCGTTGATCTCCGCCCGCGCAAGGAGTGCCGGGTTGCCATCGATGCCGGTCACGAACGCCCCTGTACAGGCGACCGGCAAGGTGAAATTGCCGAGGCCGCAGAAGAAATCGCCGATCCGCTCGCCGGGACGGGGATCAAGCAGCGCAACCGCGCGCCGGACCAGCATCCGGTTGACGGCGTGGTTGACCTGGGTGAAGTCCGTGGGCCTGAATCCGATCGCCACCCCGAATTCGTCCAGACTGTAACCAAGGGCTGGTGCGTCGACGGGGTGGAAGGGAAACGCGGAATCAGGTCCCTTCGGCTGCAACCAGAACTGGACGCCATACCGATCCGCGAAGCCGCGCAGCAGCGCTTCGTCCGCAGCGCTCGGCGCGCGCAGTACCCGCAACACCAGGATCGCCACCCCGTTCCCCAACGCGAGCTCGATCTGCGGTAACTCCCGTTTGATCGAGAGACCCTCGACCAAAGCTCGCAGTGGTACCAATAACGCGGAGATGTGACGAGGCACGACCTCGCACGAATCCATGTCCGCGACGTACGAGCTGCGCTTCTCGTGGAAGCCAACGAGCACCCCGCCCTTCTTCGGCACGTCGCGTACGGACAACCGCGCGCGGTGACGGTAACCCCAAGACGGACCGTACAGGGCGGGAAGCATGGTCTCCGGTCGCACGCGTCCGATGTGCCAGAGGTCGTCTTCCAGCTTGCGCTGCTTTACCGCGACCTGCGCGACCGGGTCCAGGTGCTGCAGGCTGCAGCCGCCGCAGACGCCGAAATGGCGGCAGCGCGGCTCCATCCGCTGTGAGCTCGCGCGGAGGATCTGGCCGATCTGCGCCATCTCGAACTTTGGCTTTTTGCGATAGGACGCGTAGGTCACGATCTCGCCGGGGAGCGCACCGTCGATGAAGATCACCTTGCCGCCCTCGTGCGCGACACCGCGGCCTTCCTGATCCAGGGATTCGATCCTGACCATCGGGGAACCTTGCGGAGCTTGCGGCGCGCAAACGCTACCGATTCCACTCCTGCAGGAACTGTTGCCAGTGGAGCGCGGTGGAGCGCTCAAGAACGGTGCGCACGAGGGCGCAGTCTTCGTTGTACTGCTCTTCCGTGAGCAGGCCGCGCATGAGCTGGAAACGCAGAAAGACGAGAAAGGTGTTGACCACGTCCGTTTCGCAATAGCTGCGAACCGACGCAACGTCACCACGCTGGTACGCGCGCCAGACCTGGGAGCCGTCCATGCCCAGCTTGCCGGGAAAGCCCATGAGCTGAGCAAGCTCGTCGAGAGGAGCGTTCGCCCGCGGCTGGTAGAGCGCGAGCAGATCCATCATGTCGAGATGGCGCGCGTGGTAGCGGCTGATGTAGTTGTTCCACCTGAAGTCGCGGTCGTCGTCGCCGAGGTCCCAGTAGCGCGCGGCGTGCACGCCGTGGATCATTCCCCGATAGTGCAGCACCGGCAGGTCGAATCCGCCGCCGTTCCAGGAGACGATCTGCGGCGTGTACTTCTCGATGCCGTCGAAGAAGCGCTGGATCATCGAGCCCTCGTCGTCCTCCGGTTCGCCCAGGGACCATACGCGAAAGCTCTCGCGGTCGCGCAGCGCACAGGCGATCGTGACCACGCGATGCAGGTGCAGCTGCAGAAAGTCGCCTCCTGTGGCCTGCCGCCGGCGCTGGAACGCAAGTTCCGCGACATCGTCGTCCGACAAATCGGAACCGACGGCGAACAGCCTGCGCAGTCCCGCGACGTCGGGCACGGTCTCAATGTCGAAGACGAGGACGGGAGTCATGACAATGTGAAGAGGAGAGGCGAGAAGGGGGAAGGGCAAGGAAGCGGCGTCCACCGCCTTCACTCCTTCACTCCTTCACTCCTTCACTCGTTCACGCCTCACCGCTATTTTTTCTTCCAGGCACCCGACGAGTCCTGGTACCACCAGCCGGGCTGCGCGCGGTCGATCCAGCGCTGCCCGAACACGTTGCGGATGTCGCCTTCCCACTCCGGGTGCCCATTCGCCCGGGCGATCTCCCGATAGAGCGCCCCACGGTCTTGGTTTTCCTGGGCTACCAGCGCATTCGCGGCGGCGCGCTGGTTGATGGGCACGGCGTTCGCGTCGCGCAGCGCCACCATCCCGTCGCGGGTCAACCCCACCGCGCCGCTAGCAAAGAGCGGCTCCATCTGCGGGTAGCGGGCCTGCATGGAGTTGCGGATGCTGTTGATCGCGGGGGTATTGATCTCGAGATTCGCCTGGGCCGCGGCGAGCCGCGGCGTGAGCGCTGTCATCAACAGGACGGCGAAGGCGAGAAATCCCGGCAGGTTGCGCGCGCTCATGGGGTCTCCGAACGATTGAAAAATATTTGCCCCGCTCAGGGCTTGGTGGCAGGCGGGGCAGCCGACGGATCGGAAGGATCGGAAGGAGGAGGCGTCGGACTCTCGGGTATTCGCCAGACCTGATCGATGATCTTGTCCGCTGCTTTCTCCGCCGCCGCGGCCGGAAAGTAGATGTTGATGGTTACGCAACCCGAAACGAGCGCCGCGGCGACCCCCATCACCACGCTGCGCAGCCCGTATCTGTTCATGGATACTGCTCCAGTCATTCGACCACCGGCGCGCTGCCCGTCTGCGTGATGCGGGCAAGACGCGCGATCAATTCGTCCCAATCGACCGAGCGATTGTAGCCCATGACCGTGATGGCCGGCACCCCGCCCCCCTCGACGATGGCGTAGCTTCCATTGGCGGGCTCTGCCCCACCGATGCCGCCCATTTCGCACACGCCGTTGCGCAAGCGGCAGTTCCAGCCCAGCCGACTGTAGCCGAACTCGTCGAAGAACCGGAGGACGGTACGCTGGATCGCGGCCGACGCGCCGCTCCCCCCGAGGGCGGTAATGTTCTCGACCGCGCGCTGGCTGATGCGCTTGCGGTAGCTGCCCGGGCTGCTCTCAACCACCGCGTCGAACTTGACCGGCCGCCAGTTCGCGAGCTCGAGACCCTTCACCTGCGCGTCGATACGGCCGGTGATGCTGCCGAAGGAGAAGGCCCGGGTGACGAGGTCGAGATCGAGGCCGCGCATGTCGATGTCGGCGTGCAGCCGCGGCGCACGACCGAGCGGGTCGAGCAGGGTGAGTTGATTGACCACCATGGTACCGTCGAAAACCTGGAACAGCAGCGCACCGTCGACACGGACTGTTGAATCCCGATACGCAACCTTCGGCACCACCGCCGACAGCGTGCCATGCATGACCGGCATGCCCAGCGTGCGCGTGAGCGTTGCGACCGAGATCGGCGTGATGCTGCCGTCGAAGCTCCACTCCCATCCGCCTTCCTGCCGGCGCGCGACGAAATCGGCCATGCGCAGCTTGCCGTCGAGGAGCGGCACCTCGAATCGCGGCAGCCGCGCGACGAAGCCCTCGAGCTGGATGGGAATGTCGATCCTCCCGATCGGCAGCCGCAGTACCTCCGCGTTCGTCATCGTGATCTGGGCAAGGCTCGCCCCTTCGCGATCCCACGGGATCTTCGCGTTGATGTCGAACAGACCGAAACGGCCGTTGCGGTCCTCGAAGAGGGCGCGGTGAAGATTGAGATACCACGCCCGCAGGACGCCGTCCTCAAAGCGCCAGCCGAAGTCCGCCTTGCCCTCGGTGCGCATGTCCGCCGCAGCAGTCTGCGCGAGAAAGGGCTTCCCCACTTCTTCGTAGAATCCGGGAATGTCGAGGGCTGCGGCACCGCCGGCTGAACTCAGCAGCCTTTCGGTCTTGCGATCCCAGATGCCGGAAAACGCGACGTTTCCCACGCGGTGGATGCGCGCGCTGCCGGAATCGACCGAAAAGCGGCCATCATCCATGCTGCCCTCGGCCGTAAGCGTGTGACCTCCCTTCAGGTAAAGCGGCTGCCAGAAGAGTTCGCCCTCCTTCCAGTCCAGATTCAACCGATAGCGCGTTCGGCCGCCGCGCGGACCGGTCGCGAGTTCGACGACGCCGCCGAGCTTTTCCCCGGCGTGCAGTCCGCTCGCGTCGCTGAAACCCAGAGCCGAGACGCGCACGCTGCCGTTCGCAGAGAGCTCGCCCGCCGGCGAGGTGGCAAAATCGAAGTGTCCGGAAGCGCGTCCGCCATTCAGCTTCGGTGCGCCGGCGGGAAGCAGCGGGGCGAGGCGTCGAAGATCGCCGTCGTCGACGTTGAGGCCGCCCTTCCAGCCAGCGCCGGCCGGCTGCGCGGCGAGGCGCCAGCGGCCGCCGCCCGCGGGTGAGAGTTCCAGGTCGAGTGCACCGCTATCGGTGAAATAGGCGAAGCGGATTGGGATTTTCTCGCCCGCGTCCACGATGCCGCTCTCGCAGCGCATGCGGTTGCCACGGTTCAGGATCGGATCACAGACAAATGCAGGGTTGTGCCAGGTTCTGCCGACCGCTTCCACCGACGCCGCGCGCAGGTCCAGCCGGCCTTGCTCTTGAGGGTCGAGCCGGCCGATGACGTTGCGGGCGACCAATCCGGGCACCTCGATGCGCTCGACAGTCAAGGTGACATCGGCCGCATGCAGAAACGAAGCCTTGGTGATTGCCGACGCCAGCGCAACCCGCAGAAGCCGACGAATCGACGCGGATCGTCGAGCGCCAGGAGCACGCCCAGTCAAGGCCGCATCAGGCGGGGAAGACCCCGGTGGAAAGATACCGATCCCCGCGATCGCAGACGACGCAGACGATCACCGCGTCCCGGACCTCGGCCGACACCTGGAGCGCAGCCCAGAGCCCCCCGCCGGAGGAGATTCCGGCGAAGATGCCCTCCTCCCGTGCCAGCCGCCGCGCCGCCTCCTCGGCGTCCGCTTGGGTCACTTCAATCACGCGATCGAGCCGGCTCTCGTCGAAGATCCTGGGCTGATAAGCCTTCGGCCACTTGCGGATGCCCGGGACCTGCGAGCCTTCAGCCGGATGCACACCGACGATCTGGATCGCCGGGTTCTGCTCCTTCAGGAAGCGCGAGACGCCCATGATGGTGCCGGTGGTGCCCATCGTCGCGACGAAATGCGTAATGCGGCCGTCGGTGTCGCGCCAGATCTCGGGGCCGGTGCCTTGGTAGTGCGCGAGCGGGTTGTCCGGATTGGCGAACTGGTCGAGCATGACGCCCTTGCCCTCTGCGACCATGCGGTCCGCCAGGTCCCGCGCGCCCTCCATGCCCTCCTCTTTGGTGACGAGCGCGATCTCCGCGCCGAAGGCAGCCATAGTCTGACGCCTCTCGATGGAAAGATGCTCCGGCATGATCAGGATCATCCGGTAGCCCATCATCGCCGCAGCCATCGCCAGCGCGATACCGGTATTGCCGCTCGTTGCCTCGATCAGCGTGTCGCCCGGCTTGATGTCGCCGCGCTCCTGCGCCCGTGTGATCATGGAGAGCGCAGGCCGGTCCTTCACCGAGCCGGCGGGGTTGTTTCCCTCGAGCTTGGCAAGGAGGACGTTGCTGGTCGGGCCGGCAATGCGCTTCAGGCGCACGAGCGGCGTGTTCCCGATGAAGTCCTCGAGATAGCCGTAGCCGGGACCGCTCTGCACGGCCGACGGTGCTGATTTCAGATTACTCATTGCGAGTCCTTTTTTCGGGGGAAGCCATGGCTTCCTGCTCGAGCATCCAGTTCACGTAACGCGGAACGCCGGACTCGACCCGCAGCAGCGGTTCTTCGTATCCCAGCTTGCGCAGGTTGCCGAGGTCCGCTTCCGTGTAGCTCTGATACTTGTCCTTCAGACCGTCGGGGAACGGCACGTACTCGATGATGCCGGCCTGTCGCATGTGCTCCAGTGCAAGCGGCATTTCCCCCTGCTCGGTGCGGCAGGCGTTCACGGCGGCGACCGCGACCTCGTTGAAGCTCTGAGCCGAGCCGGTGCCGACATTCACGATGCCGGACCGGTTCGGGTGGTCGAGGAAGTGCAGGTTCACGGCGACCACATCATCCACCGAAACGAAGTCCCGGCGCTGCTCGCCGGGGCCATAGCCGCCGCTGCCTTCGAACAGTCTCACCTTGCCCTGCGCGCGGTACTGGTTGAAGAAGTGGAAGGCAACCGACGCCATGCGCCCCTTGTGGGCTTCGCGCGGGCCGTAGACGTTGAAATATCGCAACCCGACCACCTGCGCCGTGCACTCGCCCCATCGGTAGCGCACGTACTGGTCGAAGAGGAATTTCGAGTACCCGTAGACGTTGAGGGGCGACTCGTTGGCGCGGCCCTCGGTAAAATTCGGGCCCGCCCCGTACACCGCTGCCGACGAAGCGTAGATGAACGGCACTTCCTCCCGCTGGCAGTGCTCGAACAGCGCGGCGGAATAGCGGTAATTGTTCTGCATCACGTAGCGGCCGTTGCTCTCCATCGTGTCGGAGCACGCACCCTGATGAAAGAGGACGGTGATCTCTCCGTCGAACGCGCCGTCGGTGAGAGCCTGCAGAAAGGCATCCTTGTCGAGGTAGTCCGCGATCTCGCAGTCCACGAGATTGACGAACTTCTCGGACCGGGTCAGGTTGTCCACGGCCAGGATGTCGCGCTCGCCGCGCTCGTTGAGACCCTTGATCAGATTCGCGCCGATGAAACCGGCCGCACCGGTGACTACGAACATGTCGCACCTCGACCGCTGACATCGGAGACGCGGGACACAGTGCGCAGCCGGCTGCCGAATCCCGGACGGACTGCACGAATAGCGATTTGATCCATGGCGATGGGGATGAAGAGTCGGTCCTGAAAACGCGACGATGCTACGCGGGAAAGAGTTCCGCAGGATGCACGACCGCGGTGCCGAGCTTACCGACCACGATGCCGGCCGCGCGGTTCGCGGTGCGCACGGCCTCTTCGAGGGTGGCACCTGCTGCGAGCATAACACCTAGAGTCGCGATCACCGTGTCTCCCGCACCGCTCACGTCGTAAACCTCGCGCGCAACGGTAGGCACGTGCAATCCGCCGCCCGCCTCGAAAAGACTCATGCCTTCTTCGCTGCGAGTCACGAGGATGGCGGAAACCCCCAGTTCCTCGCGCAATCGGTGCGCCTTTTCGGCGAGCTCCGTTTCGTTCTTCCACCTTCCCACCACTTCGCGGAACTCCCCACGGTTGGGTGTGAGCACCGTGGCTCCGCGATAGCGCGCGTAGTCTTCGCCCTTCGGATCCACCAGGACTGGCTTGCCCCCGTCCCGTGCGAGCCGAATCATGCGCTCGATGTGGGTAAGACCGCCCTTGCCGTAATCGGAAAGGATGACGAGGTCGGAGTCGGGAAGCATCGCTTCGAAATCGGCAAGCTTTGAAGCGAGCACCTCGTGGCTCGGCCACGTCTCGAAGTCGATCCGCAGCAGCTGCTGCTGACGTCCGATCACCCGCAGTTTCACGGTCGTGGTGATGCTGGGATCCCGGTGGAAGGAAGCGGGAACGCGCTCTTCCTCGCAGCAGCGCCTCGAGGGCGGCGCCCGCTTCGTCGTCGCCGATGACGGACAGCAGGTCCACCCGGGGGCCAAGCGCGGCCACGTTGCGCGCGACGTTCGCGGCACCGCCCGGACGCGCTTCCACACGGTCCACCTTGACCACGGGGACCGGGGCCTCCGGCGAGATGCGGCTGACCTCACCGAACCAGTAGCGGTCGAGCATCACGTCCCCAACCACGAGCAACCGGGCCGCGGCGATGCGCGCGAGATCCGGCGACGGATTTCGCGCCGCTGCCGTCATGCATCCCCCGGACGCACGTGAGTGATGTCCTGCAGAATACGCGTAAGCGCATCGTTGGGATCCGGCGCCCGCGTTACCGGTCTGCCGACCACGAGATAGTTGGCGCCGGAGGCGATCGCTGCACGGGGCGTCACCACCCGGCTCTGATCGCCGGTGGCCTCGTCCGCCATGCGGATACCCGGTGTAACCAGAAGGACATCGTCACCAAGCGCGGATCGCAGGGCGCTTGCCTCCTGGGCCGAGCAGACCACGCCGTCGAGCCCTGCGTTCCGCGCGAGAGTCGCAAGCCGCAGCACGTTCTCCTCAGTCGTTCCTGAAAGGCCTACCTCCGGCAGGTCCGAGGCCGACAAGCTCGTCAGAATTGTGACCGCGGTCAGGAGAGGCCGGCGCGCCGCACCTTCGAGCGCGTCGCGCGCTGCGCGCATCATGGTACGACCGCCGAGCGCATGCACGTTCAACATCCAGACGCCGAGGGCGGTCGCTGCGCGGCACGCGCCGACGACGGTGTTCGGGATATCGTGGAATTTGAGATCGAGGAAGACGTCGAAGCCCTGGCGCTGCAGCGCCTCGACAAGACCGGGCCCCGCTGCCGTGAAGAGCTCCTTGCCGACCTTCACACGGCACCGCATCGGGTCGAGTTGGCGCGCGAACTCCATCGCGGCCGCGGCGCCCGGAAAATCCAGCGCGACGATGACAGGCGAGCCCATCATGTCACCGGTGCCCGCTCTTCGCTGCGCAGCGGCGAGTAACTCTCCCAGGCCCCGCAAGCGGGGCAGCGCCAGGTGAATTGGCGCAGCCGGAAGCCGCAGTGGCGGCAGTGGTACATGGCGAGGTTGCGCGAATGATGTCCGACGAGCCGGCGCACGAGCTCGATGTCCCGGCGCTGCTCGCTCGGCGCTTCGATCAGGGCCGCCTCGAGGAGCTTGTCGAGACCGAGCAGCGTTGGATTGCGCCTGAGTTCGTTGCGCACGAGTCGGTACGCCGCTTCGGAGCCGTCGCGCTCCAGAATCGCGTGGAACACCACGTCGAGGAGGTCGAGGGACGGCGAGCTGGCGAGATAACCCTTGAGGAGCTGCACGCCTTCATCGCGCCGGCCCAGTTGATCGTACGTGTCGTGCAGCTTGTCGGCGAGCAGGGCAAGGTACGGAGGATTCTGACGTTCCACGCGCTTCCAGAACTCCAGCGCCTGCGCCGGGTTGTCACGCTGCGCGGCAAGATCACCGAGCAGGATGGTGGCGCGGGCGCACTCGGCGTTCACCGCCAGGGCATCGTGCAGGGAGCGCTCCGCCACGTCGGGGCGCGAATGGGTCATCTCGAACTCCGCCAGCTCGCAATAGAAGTGGGCGATATCCTTAGCGCTCGAGCGTCCGGTGATGCTGTCCATCTTGCGCGAGGTTTCGATCGCCTTCGACCAGTCCCGCTCCTGCTGGTAGATCTCGAGCAGAAGCTTGAGTGCCTGCTGCTCGCGGGGCGTGCCTTCGAGCTCGAGAAACTGCTCTTCAGCGCGATCCAGGAATCCGGCCTTGAGGAAGTCGAGAGCAAGCTCGTAGCGGGCGTTCGTGCGCAGATCGTCCGGAATGTCCGGGCGCCGCACGAGATCCTCGTGGAGCCGGATCGCGCGCTCCACCTCACCGCGCTTGCGATACAGATGTCCGAGCGCGAAGTGCAGGTCGGCAGTTTCGGGACTGACGCGCACCACTTCGGAGAAGGATTCGATCGCCTGATCCTGCTGGTCGTTGAGCAGGAAATTCAGGCCCTTGAAGTAGGTGCGCGGCAGTTCGCTGGATTCGGAGAGAAGCTGTCGGATGTCGATGCGCGCCGCCACCCACCCCATTCCGAAGAAAAGCGGCAGCGCCAGCAGGAACCACCAGAAGTCGAACTGCATGCGGGTGCGGACCCTAGGAGAGGTCCGCGGTGGTCTGGCCGGCCGCCCGCTCGGGTGCGGGAGCGCTCTCCGGCTGGGGGTCGGGACGAACCTGCAACTCGCGCCGCAGCTGCCGCACCTCACGCCGGTGGCGGAAAGCGAACGGCGCGCTGGACAGCAGTCCAAACGCCGCACCAGCCGCAAAGAAGACGAGGATCACGAACACGAGGGGCGAGGTCCACTCGTAACCGAGGTAGAAGCGCACCACGACCGGATCCGTGTTCTTCACCGCGAAGCCGACGAGCAGCACGAAAACAACGAACTTCAGCACCCAGCCAACGATGCGCATCGCACCCTGTCCCTGTCACCACGCCGTCCCGAAACCGCACCACCCGCACGCCGTGCGAGCCCCGGTCCAGGAACGTCTACTTCAGTCGCTGGCTTTCCTGAGGTCGACCCGTTCGCGCAATTCCTTGCCCGCCTTGAAGTGCGGCACATGCTTCGCGGGCACCTGCACGCGCTCACCGGATTTCGGATTGCGTCCAGTGCGTGGAGGGCGATAGTTGAGGCCGAAGCTGCCGAAGCCCCGGATCTCGATGCGACGGCCCTCCGCGAGGCTCTTCGCCATTGCGTCCAGGATCATCTTCACGGCCAGCTCGGCATCCTTCGCCACCAGCTGCGGATAGCGCACCGCAAGCCGGGAGATCAAATCCGACTTGGTCATGGCCGGATCTTCCTTATTGTTCAGAGCTTTTCCCGTCCAGCTTGGCTTTGAGCAGGGCACCCAGATTGGTGGTCCCCGCACCCTTCTCGCTCTCGGCGGCCATTTTCTGCAACGCCTCGTTCGTATCGGCAAGATCCTTCGCCTTGATCGAGAGGTTGATGCCGCGATTCTTGCGATCGACGTTGATGATCATCACCGACACCTCGTCGCCCTCCTTGAGGTGGCTGCGAATGTCCTCGACCCGGTCACGCGAGACTTCGGAGGCCCGCAGGTATCCCTCCACTTCTCCGGAGAGGGTGACCATCGCGCCTTTCGGATCGAGGGACTTCACGACGCCCTTCACGATGGCACCCTTGTCGTGGGTCGCGATGAACGTGGAGAACGGATCGCCCTCGAGCTGCTTGACGCCGAGGGAGATGCGCTCGCGCTCGACATCGATGGAGAGAACCACCGCTTCGACCTCTTCGCCCTTCTTGAAATTGCGCACCGCCTCTTCGCCGGTGGCATGCCAGGAAAGGTCAGAGAGATGTACAAGGCCGTCGATGTTGCCAGTAAGGCCGATGAAGATGCCGAAGTCGGTGATCGACTTGATCTGACCGCGCACCTTGTCGCCCTTCTTGAAATTCATGGAAAACTCTTCCCACGGATTCGCCAGGCACTGCTTCATGCCGAGGGAGATGCGGCGGCGCTCCTCGTCGATTTCGAGGATCATCACCTCGACTTCGTCGCCGAGCTGGACGACCTTCGACGGATGGATGTTCTTGTTGGTCCAGTCCATTTCCGAGACGTGCACGAGACCCTCTATGCCCGGCTCGATCTCGACGAACGCACCGTAATCGGTGAGGTTGGTGACCTTGCCGAACAGGCGGGTGCCGGTCGGATAGCGGCGCCCGAGTCCGACCCACGGATCCTCCCCGAGCTGCTTGAGGCCAAGGGAGACCCGGTTCTTCTCCTGATCGAACTTGAGCACCTTCGCTTCGACCTCGTCCCCAACATTGAGCACTTCCGACGGGTGTTTCACCCGGCGCCACGCGAGGTCGGTGATGTGGAGCAGGCCGTCTATGCCGCCCAGGTCGACGAAGGCACCGTAGTCGGTGATGTTCTTCACGATACCCTTGACCGTCGACCCTTCCTGCAGAGTCTGCAGCAACGCCTGGCGTTCGGCGCCCTGATTTTGCTCGAGCACGGCACGACGCGACACGACGACGTTGTTGCGCTTGCGATCGAGCTTGATGACCTTGAAGTCCGCCGCCTTGCCTTCAATAGGCGAGGTGTCCTTCATCGGGCGGATATCCACGAGGGAGCCCGGGAGGAACGCGCGAATGCCATTGATCATGACGGTCAATCCACCCTTCACCTTGCCCGTTATCACCCCCTGCACCACGCTGCCTTTCTCAAGGGCCGTTTCCAGATCGGTCCAGGCCGCAAGCCGGCGTGCCTTGTCGCGCGACAGCCGGGTCTCGCCATGGCCGTCTTCCAGCGCTTCGATCGCGACGGCGACGAATTCGCCGGGCTGGGCCTCGACCTCGCCGCGGTCGTTGCGGAATTCGTCGACGGGAATGAAGCTCTCGGACTTGAGGCCGGCGTTGACGACGACAAAATTCTGGTCAACGCGGACAACTTCGGCGGTGATGACCTCGCCGATGCGCATCTCCTTGCGGGAAAGGCTCTCTTCGAAGAGGGCGGCAAAGCTCTCGGCAATAGGTGCGGAAGTCGGTGTGGAAGAAGCGGGGTTGGTTGCGATAGTGACCATGAAGTGGGAGGACCTGAAAAAATACCCGCCGGTGCCGGCGGGGCTGGTGGTGGTTTGAACGAAACCCATTCGAACGGGGTGCGCCCGAATCGATTTCAACTCATGCGGGCATCCCTATGGCCCGGTACCGCGCGAGCACCTCGGCAACCACCTCTTCGATGGTGAGAGCGGTCGTGTCGAGCACCTGGGCATCGGGGCAAACGACCAATGGTGCGACACCCCGTTGGGCATCGCGCGCGTCGCGCTGCTCCATGTCCTGCAAAATGCGCAGCATGTTAGCATTCAATCCTTTTTCCATCAACTGGTTATAGCGACGCTGTGCGCGCGTTTCCGGGCTCGCTGTAAGGAAAATCTTCAGCCGCGCATCCGGGAACACGACCGACCCCATATCGCGGCCGTCGGCAACCAACCCGGGCGTCTTCCGGAATGCCCGCTGCCTTGCGAGGAGCGCCGAACGCACCTGGGACAGCGCCGCTACCTGGGATGCCGCCGCGCCGTTTTCTTCCGAGCGCAGCGCGGCCTCCACCGGTTCGCCGTCGAGCAGCGCGCCGCAAGCGGTGAACTCGGCGTTCAAGGTGTGCGCAATTTCCGCCAGTTTTGCCTCATCTGCCATCGCCACACCAGCCTTGCGCGCTGCGAGCGCCACCAGCCGGTAGAGCGCGCCGCTGTCCAGGTAGTGATATCCGAGGGCCTCCGCGACCTTGTGCGCGATCGTGCCCTTGCCCGACGCAGAAGGCCCGTCGATCGCGATGACCGGAGCCGGATGAGCGATCGCCGCGAAGCGCTGGAAATAGTCCGGAAAGGTTTTCGCGACGCATTTCGGATCGTTGATCCGCACCGGCACGCCCCCGAGCGCCACGAGCGAAAAGCACATCGCCATGCGATGGTCGTCGTAGGTGTCGATGCCCTCAACCGGCGAAACGAAAGCTGTGGGAGGCGACACGACGAGGAAGTCGGCACCCTCCTCCACGGTCGCGCCGACTTTGCGCAGCTCGGTTGCCATTGCGGCGATGCGATCCGTCTCCTTCACCCGCCAGCTCGCGATGTTGCGCAATCGGCTCGGTCCGTCGGCGAAAAGCGCGGTCACCGCGAGGGTCATCGCCGCATCCGGAATATGGTTGAGATCGAGGTCGAAGGCCTTCAGCCGACCGCTGGCAGGTGCCCGCGCCGCAATCGATTGCTCCCCCGTCTCGACGACTGCGCCGAGAGCCGCGAGGGCGTCGGCAAAACGGACATCCCCCTGGATGCTCGCACGCCCCACCCCTTCGACCCGCACCGGACCGCCGCCGATGGCTCCAGCTGCAAGAAAATACGAAGCTCCCGATGCATCGCCTTCGACGATCATCGTGCCGGGGCTCGCGTAACGGCTGCCGGCCGCGATCGTGAACGAGCGCCATCCGTCCCGCTGCACGGCAACGCCGAAGCGGGACATGGTTTCGAGGGTGACGTCGACATAGGGCTTGGAGATGAGATCACCGACCACCTCGATGGTGGTCGCCACACCGGCGAGGGGAAGCGCCATCAGCAACGCGGTGAGGAACTGGCTCGAGACGTCGCCGCGCACCCGCACGCGCCCCCCGGCGCGGATCGGGGCGTCGCGAATCTCGATTGGGGGAAATCCTGCGTTCCCGAGGTAGACGATATCCGCGCCAAGGCTCGCCAGCGCATCGACGAGATCGCCGATCGGGCGCTCGTGCATACGCGGCACACCCGAGAGGCGATAGTGGCCGCCGGAAAGTGCAAGCGCGGCGGTGAGCGGCCGCACCGCCGTGCCGGCGTTGCCAATGAAGAGATCGGCTACCTTGACCGGAAACGACCCCGCACATCCTTGAACCCTGACGGTTTCGCCGCTGCCCTGGTCGATTCGCACACCGAGCCCCCGAAGGGCGTCGAGCATGCGTTCGGTATCGTCCGAGACAAGGAGTCCGCGGATCTCCGTCACACCCTCGGCGAGACCCGCAAGCAACAGCACGCGGTTCGATATGCTCTTCGAGCCCGGCAGCTGAACCGTGCCGCGAGCGGAGGCAAACGGCCCGAGATCGAGAAACTCGTGCGCCGACGACACGAGATCAGCGAGCGCTTTTGCGCACCCAGGCGTCCCGCGCGTCCCGCGCGCGGGTGAACACCTGCTCGAGCATCGCTCCGTCTCCCTGCGCGAGGAGTTGCGCGATGCGTGCAAGCTCGCTTTGGTAGTCGGCGAGCACGGACCCGATCGAGTCGCGATTGGCGAGACAGATGTCGCGCCACATCTCGGGTGAACTGGACGCGATACGGGTGAAATCCCGGAAGCCGCCCGCCGCGAACTCGAACAGGCGCTCCGATTCGGGGTGGCCGGCGACCATGTCCACCAGGCCGAACGCGAGCAGGTGAGGAAGATGACTCACGACGCCGAGCGTGCGGTCGTGATCGTCGGCGTTCATCTCCGACACCCGCGCGCCGCAAGCAATCCATGCCTCGCGCGTCCGGGCGACGGCTTCGGGCTGGTTTTCGGGCAGTGGCGTCAGGATTACGTTGCGGTCGGTGAAAAGCGAAGCGCTGGCAGCGGCGGCTCCCGTCTTCTCGCTTCCCGCGATGGGGTGCGCCGGCACAAAGCGGTCGAGCATGGAGGAGAAATGCGTACGCGCGTTCGCGACGACATCGCGCTTGGTGCTCCCGGCGTCGGTTACCACCGCGTTCGGCGCGAGGACCGGCGCGATCGTTTCCATCACCGATGCCATCTGCCCGACCGGCATGGCGAGCAACACGAAGTCGGCGCCGCGCACGCCTTCGACCATGTTGGTGGTCGCGTCGTTGACGATGCCGAGCCGCAGCGCGTCGGCGAGATTGCCGCGCCGACGGCCGATGCCGACCACGCGCCGGACCGCGCCCGCACGCTTGAGCGCCGCGGCAAAGGAACCACCGATGAGGCCGATGCCGACCACTGCGAGACGTTCGATGAGCATGGGTGCGGGTACTCCTGCGCTTACCGGGGAAGCGCCTGCCCGAGCGCAGCGAGGAAGCGCTCGTTCTCCTCGGGTAGCCCGATCGACACGCGGAGAAACTGCGGCATGCCGTAGGCCGCGATGGGTCGCACGATCACGCCGAGGCGAAGCAGGCGATCGTAGACCGCGGGCGCGTCCGGTACGCGGAAGCTGACGAAATTCGCGTGGGACGGAATGTAGTCCAGGGCGAGCCGCTTCAGGCCCGCCGTGATCTGCTCTATTCCCCGCCGGTTCAGCTCGCGACTTTCCTCGACGAACGCTTCGTCGGCGAGTGCAGCTGTGGCTGCGGCCTGGGCCACGCTGCTCACGTTGAAGGGCTGCCGTACGCGGTTCATGAGGTCCACCACCGCGGGGTGCGCGAGACCGTAGCCGACGCGCAATCCGGCCAGCCCGTGGGCCTTCGAGAAGGTGCGCGAGACGACGACGTTGGGATAACGGGTGAGCCAACCGATGCTGTCGCCCTTCAGCGCTTCGGGCAGATACTCGTAATAGGCTTCGTCGAGCACAACGAGCACGCGCACCGGCACTGCATCCAGGAATGCGCGCATGGCGTCCGGGTGAAGCAGGGTTCCAGTCGGATTGTTCGGGTTCGCGATGAACACCACCTTCACGGCGTCCGTGATCGCACGATGCATCGCATCGAGGTCGTGGCCGAAATCGCGCGCAGGAACTTCAATCCCGGTTGCGCCGGTCGCCTGAGTAACCAGCGGATACACCGCGAACGCATGCTGGGCATAGACGGCGGCAGCGCCGGGCGCGAGAAACGTGCGAGCGACGAGCTCGAGCACATCGTTGGAGCCGTTGCCGAGGATCACCGCGCTTTCCGCGACGCGGTATCGGGCCGCGAGGGCCCGCTTGAGCTCGAACCCGTTGCCGTCGGGATAGCGCCCAATATCGGCGAGCGCTGCGTGCGCCGCCGCAAGAGCCTTCGGACCGGCTCCGCGCGGATTCTCGTTGGACGCAAGCTTCACCGCCCCCGAGATGCCGAGCTCGCGCTCGAGCTCGGCGATCGGCTTGCCGGGCTGATAGGGCGCGATGGCGGCAATGTGTGCCGGCGCCAGGTCACAGAAGTCGATGGCAGGTCGAGCGTTCATGGCGGTCGTCGATGGAATGCGTTCGCTTCGTGGAAGTTCGAGATTCGGACTCAGTGGACGGCGGTCGGGTACGATCCCAGCACCTTGACGAACACGGTCAGAGCGTGCAGCCCTTCGAGCGCTCGGGCGACGGCGGAGTCCTGCTGGTGCCCTTCGATGTCGACGAAGAACACATACTCCCAGAGCCCCGTCCGGGACGGCCTGGATTCGAAGCGCGTCATGCTCACTCCGTGCTGTGCAAATGGTGAGAGCAGTGCGTGCACGGCACCGGGCCGATTCGGCGCAGACATGACGAGGGACGTCTTGTCGCGACCGGAGGGAGGAGAATCGTTGCCGCCGATGACGACGAAGCGCGTCGTGTTGCTCGGATCGTCCTCGATGTTCGCCGCGAGCACCTCCAGACCGTAAAGCGGCGCGGCCGTACGGCTGGCAATGGCGGCAGCGTCGCTTGCGCCGGATGCGATTCGGGCCGCTTCGGCGTTGCTCACGACCGCGATCCGCTCGACCCCGGGGAAATTCTGCTCGAGCCAGTTGTGGCACTGGCCGAGGCTCTGGGCGTGGGAATAGATCTTCGTCACGGTACGGTCGCGCGCGCCGAGCAGACACTGGTGCACCGGCAGCGCGATCTCACCGCAGATGCTGAGCGGCGTCGCCAGCAGGAGATCGAGGGTGCGCCCGACCGCGCCCTCCGTGGAGTTCTCGACCGGGACGACCCCGTAACCTGCGGAGCCTGCTTCGACCTTGCGGAAGACTTCGTCGATCGAGCCGGCCGCGATCCGGCTCACGCTGCCGCCGAAATGCTTGATCGCGGCCTCTTCCGAGAAGGTGCCGCGCGGGCCGAGAAAGGCCACCGAGAACGCTTCCTCCAGCGCACGGCAGGCGGACATGACTTCCGTGAAGAGGCGCGCCACCGCGGCGGCAGGGAGCGGCCCCGGGTTGAGCGCCTGCAAGCGCCGCAACACCTGGGCCTCGCGCTCCGGCCGATAGATCGCTCCGTTCTGCTTGATCTCGCCGATCTCGAGAGCGATGCCCGCGCGTTCGTTCAGCAACCCCAGGACTTCCTCGTCGAGGGTATCGATGCGGTCCCGGAGTTCCTTCAGACGATCGTCGTTCATCGGACAGGCACCATGCAGCGGAACGGGAAGATCAGCCGTGGCGCCCCTCGAACTCGCGCATGAACTCGACCAGTGCCACGACGCCCTCCATCGGCATGGCATTGTATAACGATGCGCGCATGCCGCCTGCGACCCGGTGACCCCTGAGGGCGACGAGGCCCTGCTCCCTCGCCTGCGCGAGGAACAAGCCGTCCAGGCCGGGATCGCGCAATGTGAACGGAATGTTCATGCGCGAACGATCTTCCTTCGCCACCGGGTTCCGGTAGAAGTCGGTCGCATCGATGTGGTCGTACAGGAGCTTCGACTTCGCGCCCGCTTCCCGTTCTGCAGCCTCGACCCCGCCACGCCCCTTGAGCCATTGGAACACGAGCCCCGCGAAGTAGATGGAGAAGGTGGTCGGGGTATTGAACATCGAGTGATGTTCGACCTGAATCCGATAATCCAGCGTGGACGGGGTGAACGGCGCAGCATCGCCGATCAGGTCCTCGCGCACGAGCACCAGCGTCAAGCCGGCTGGACCGATGTTCTTCTGCGCTCCGGCGTAGATGAGTCCGAAGCGGGAGACGTCGATACGCCGGGAAAGAATGTTGGACGACATGTCCGCCACGAGGGGCACGTCACCCGTTTCCGGCGTCCAGTGGAATTCGACGCCGTGGATGGTTTCGTTCGGACAGTAGTGAACGTACGCGGCTTTTGCGTCGAGGCGCCAGGCAGCCTGTTTCGGGACATAGGAAAAACCGGCGTCCTCCGAGCTCGCGACGACGTTGACGTTAGAGAGCTTGCGGGCTTCGCGGATGGCGCGCGTCGACCATTCGCCCGTGTTCACGTAATCGGCGCGGTCGCGTCCGCGCAGGAGGTTCATCGGCACGGCGGCAAACTGGGTGGCCGCCCCACCCTGCAGGAACAGAACCCGATAGCTGTCGGGGATCGCGAGTAGATCGCGCAAATCCCTTTCGGCCTGCTCGATCACGCCCATGAAATCCGCGCCGCGGTGGCTCACTTCCATGATGGAAGCTCCGGTGCCGTGCCAGTCGAGCAACTCGTCGCGCGCCTGGGTGAGCACCTCCGTCGGCAGCATGGCCGGGCCGGGACCGAAGTTGAAGACGCGGGCGCTCACGGCTCGTCTGTCTCCGGCGCATCGCTCCCCGTTTCGCCTTCGCCCTCGATTTCGACCTCGTCGTCATCTTCGGATTCGACCACCCGCTCAAGCCCGGCGAGCTTCTCCCCCTCGTCGAGATTGATAAGCGTGACACCCTGGGTCGCCCGGCTCATCTCACGGATCTCGCTCACGTGTGTGCGGATCAGCACGCCGCCCGTGGTGATGAGCATCACCTCGTCTTCGGAACGCACGAGCGCTGCGGCGACAACTGTCCCGTTGCGAGCCGTGGTCTGAATCGCGATCATGCCCTGCGTGCCGCGGCCGTGGCGGGTGTACTCCGTGACCGCGGTGCGTTTGCCGTAACCGTTCTCGGTCGCTGTCAGCACCGACTGGCTCTGATCCTCGATCACGAGGAGCGAGATCACCCGCTGCCCCAAACCGAGCCGCATGCCGCGCACGCCGCGGGCATTGCGTCCCATCGGCCGCACATCGCCCTCCGCGAAGCGCACTGCTTTTCCGTTATCCGAAAAGAGCATGATGTCGTGGGCGCCATCGGTCAGCGCCACGCCAACCAGATAGTCTTCCGCATCGAGGTCGACGGCGAAGATCCCGCTTGCCCGCGGCCGCGAAAAGTCCGACAGCGGAGTCTTCTTCACTGTGCCGCTGGCAGTCGCCATGAAGACGAAGCGGTCGTTGTCGAATTCCTTCACCGGAAGGATGGCGTTGATCTTCTCGCCCTCCTGCAACGGGACCAGGTTGACGATCGGCTTGCCGCGGCTCACACGCGTGCCCTGCGGCACCTCGTACACCTTGATCCAGTACACCCGTCCGAGGCTCGAGAAGCAGAGGATGTAATCGTGGGTGTTGGCGATGAAGAGGTTGTCGATGAAATCGTTTTCCTTCGTCGCTGCCGCCTGCTTGCCGCGGCCGCCGCGCCGCTGGGCCCGATAGTCCGCCAGCGGCTGCGACTTGATGTAGCCGCTGTGCGAGAGGGTCACCACCACCGCCGCGGGAGTGATCAGGTCCTCCAGCGAGAGTTCCTGCGCGTAGCTGATGATCTCACTGCGGCGCGCGTCGCCGTACTGGTCGCGGACTTGCACGAGCTCGTCGCCGATGATCTTCGTAATGCGCTCCGGATGGGCGAGGATATCGAGCAGGTCGGCGATCTGGTCCATCACTTCCCGGTACTCGCTGCGGATCTTGTCCTGCTCGAGGCCGGTGAGGCGCTGCAACTGCATTTCGAGAATGCGCTGGGCCTGGGCGTCGGACAACCGGTAACCCGCGGCGGACTGCCCGAACTCCTGGGACAAACCTTCGGGCCGGGAGAGGTCGCCCGCCGCGCGGGCCAGCATCTCTTCCACCAGCGTCGAGCGCCAGGTCCGCGCCATGAGCTGCTGCTTCGCTTCCGCCGGCGAGGGAGCGGCCTTGATGAGGGCAATGACCTCGTCGACGTTCGACAGGGCGACCGCGAGTCCTTCGAGGAT
This sequence comes from uncultured beta proteobacterium, assembly GCA_963747225.1. Lineage (GTDB taxonomy): Bacteria > Pseudomonadota > Gammaproteobacteria > Burkholderiales > JAEUMW01 > JAEUMW01. The sequence goes on from CAVVES010000003.1 coordinate 28,866, forward strand.
GTGGCCGCGGTCCCGCGCCTTGCGCAACTCGAACACCGTGCGCCGCGTCACGACCTCGCGTCGATGGCGCAAAAAAGCCTGCATTACCTGCTTCAGGTTCAGCAGACGCGGCTGCCCCTCGACCAAGGCAACCATATTGATGCCGAAGCTGTCCTGCATCTGCGTTTCTTTGTACAGCTGATTCAGGACGATCTCCGGCACCTCGCCGCGCTTGAGCTCGACCACAACCCGCATGCCGGACTTGTCCGATTCGTCGCGGATGTCCGAGATCCCTTCGAGGCGCTTGTCGCGGACGAGCTCGCTGATCTTGCTAAGGAGGTTCGCCTTGTTCACCTGGTACGGGAGCTCGTCCACGATGACCGCCTGGCGTGCGCCCTTGTCCAGATCTTCGAAATGCGTGCGGGCCCGGATCAGCACCCGCCCGCGCCCGGTGTGATAGCCGTCGCGGATTCCCTGGGTGCCGTAGATGATTCCCGCGGTGGGAAAGTCGGGCGCGGGAACGTGCTGCATCAGCTCGTCGATGGTGATATCCGGATTTTCCTGGAGTGCGAGGCAGCCGTTCACCACCTCCACGAGATTGTGCGGCGGGATGTTGGTCGCCATCCCCACGGCAATGCCGGTGGAGCCATTGACGAGCAGATTCGGAAGCCGGCTCGGCAAAACCGTCGGCTCCTGCTCCTTGCCATCGTAGTTGGGTTGAAAATCGACCGTTTCCTGGCCGATGTCCGCGAGCAGCTCCGAGGCAATGCGACCGAGACGACACTCCGTGTAGCGCATGGCGGCCGCGTTGTCGCCGTCGATCGAGCCGAAGTTTCCCTGCCCGTCGATGAGGGGATAACGGAGTGTGAATGGCTGCGCCATCCGCACTAGGGTGTCGTAGATGGCGGAGTCACCGTGAGGGTGAAACTTGCCCATCACCTCGCCGACGATGCGCGCGCATTTGACGTAGGGCCGGTTCCACACGTTGTTCGCTTCATGCATCGCGTAAAGCACGCGCCGATGCACCGGTTTGAGACCGTCCCGCACGTCCGGCAAGGCGCGCCCGACGATCACACTCATGGCGTAATCGAGGTAGGAGCGCCGCATCTCCTCTTCGAGACTTATCGGGACCGTTTCCTTGGCGAACGATTCCATCGGGATGATTGGATAAGGCGCTGAGCCGTTGAAGATTTTAGGGGCGTCAACCGGAGCGGCGGCAGGCCACCGCTTCAGCCCTCGCCATCGGCGGGAAAAAACCGCGAGTTTATCATTTCGACCCCTCGAACGACCAACCAAACTGGTCCCGGATATGCCGCCCGAATTGGCTGTTGCGCCCGCGCAACAGCCCTGCAAAATCCGCAACCGCTCAAATTTTTTTGTGCTAGGATGCCGCCGTTATCAGGGGCTACCTGCGTCCGACCACAATAGACGCAGCAACAAGAATTTCGATACCAAACCAATAAGTGAAGGGGTGAACTTATGAAGTTTGCAACCACGGCCGTTCTAGCGGGTTTCACGGCGACGTTCGCGTTGTCGTCCATCCCGGCGATGGCCCAGACAACTCGCCCTGAGGTCTACTGGTCCGATTCGCAAGGTCAGGTGGTGAAGGAGCCGTATGACCTTTGCTGGCGTGCTGGTTACTGGACGCCTGCGGGCGCTGCCGCCGACAAGGAATGGGGTTGCAAATGCGACAAGGATCTCATCGCGAAGGAGATCTGCGAGCCGCCACCGCCTCCGCCACCGCCCGCGCCGCCGCCGCCCGCGGTTGAGCCAGCGCCAGTGAAGCTGCTGCCGAAGAAGATCGACTTCTCAGCAGACGCCCTGTTCGACTTCGACAAGTACGCGCTGAAGCCGAAGGGCATGGAGATGCTCGATGAACTCGCCTCGGCTCTGTCCGGCGCGACGTACGACTCCATCTCGGCAATCGGATACACCGATCCGATCGGTTCGGTACCCTACAACCAGAAGCTGTCCGAGCGTCGTGCGGCCGCGGTCAAGACGTACCTGACGAGCAAGGGTATTCCGACCGAGAAGATCGCTACTGAGGGTCGAGGCAAGACCAACCTCAAGGTGACGATTGCCGAGTGCCGCTCGCAAGGCGCGAAGAACAGGAAGGCGCTGATTGAGTGCCTGCAGCCGAACCGCCGCGTGGAGGTCTCGGTTTCGGGAACCAAGCCGCAGTAATTCGAAGCCAACCGTCGTAACATTGAAAGCCCTGCGCGAGCAGGGCTTTCTCTTTTTGTGCGACCCCACGGATCCCCAGCAATGCAGAAATCCGTCGACCCGGCAAAGACGCTGATCGAAGCGCGGTGGGTGCTGCCAGTCGAGCCGGACGGCGCGCTTCTCCCCGATCACGCTGTCGTTGTCAACGGTAGCGTGATCGAGGCTGTAGTGCCGATTCACGAGGCAAGAGAGCGGTTTCCGGCCAGCGAGCGCGTTGCGCTCACCGATCACATGCTCGTTCCCGGCCTGGTGAATCTGCACACGCATGCGGCGATGACGCTCCTGCGCGGTCTCGCCGACGATCTGCCGCTCATGGCGTGGCTGAAGGATCATATCTGGCCGGCCGAGATCAAGCACGCGTCCGACCGCTTTGTGCACGACGGGACGTTGATCGCATGCGCGGAGATGATCCGGGGCGGCGTGACCTGCTTCAACGACATGTACTTCTACCCGGAGGCGGCGGCGCGCGCGGCCCTAGAGGCGGGAATGCGCGCGGCGCTGGGAATGATCGTCATCGAATTCCCCACCGTTTACGCATCCGATCCGCAGGATTACCTCGCGAAAGGACTCGCAGTCCGCGACGAGTTCAGGCAGGAGCCGCTGCTCTCCTTCTGCATGGCACCGCATGCACCCTACACGGTGAGCGATCGGAGCCTCACCCAGGTGTTGACGCTGGCGGAGCAACTGGATGTGCCGATTCATTTGCACCTGCACGAGACCGCCGACGAGATCGCACAAGAGAAAGCCCGCAGCGGATCGCGTCCGCTGCACCGGCTCCAGTCCCTCGGCCTGCTCGGCCCGAACCTCATCGCTGTCCATGCCATCCACGTCGAGGAACGGGAGATCGAATTGCTCGCGCGACACGGTTGCCACGTCGCCCATTGCCCTTCGTCGAATCTCAAGCTCGCGAGCGGCTTTGCACCGCTAGCGCAATACCTCGATGCCGGCGTCAACGTCGGCCTCGGTACGGACGGGGCTGCCAGCAATAACCGGCTCGATCTTTTCGAGGAGATGCGCCTGGCAGCGCTGCTGGCAAAGGCTGTCAGCGGGCGCGCCAACGTCCTTCCCGCCCACGCGGCGGTGCGGATGGCAACCCTGAGCGGCGCACAGGCGCTCGGATTGGAAGGCCGTATCGGCTCCCTGGTGCCGGGCAAGCAGGCCGACCTGACGGCGGTGAATCTTTCCAGCCTGTCCCTGTCGCCCTGCTACGATCCGGTATCCCATCTCGTGTACTGCGCAGGGCGACACGACGTGAGTGACGTGTGGATCGCCGGCCGCAGAGTGCTAGAGTCCGGGTGCCTCACCAGTCTGAACGAAGTGGACCTGCAGGCGCGCGCGTTTCACTGGCGGGAACGGCTCAAGGAGTAACCCATGATCAACGTCGATCCGGCCGAGATCCAGAAATTCAGCGACCTCGCGCACCGCTGGTGGGACCCGCAGAGCGAATTCAAACCGCTGCACGACATCAATCCGCTGCGCATCGATTACATCGACGCGCATGCCGCGCTCGACGGCAGGGTCGTGCTCGACGTGGGTTGCGGCGGCGGCATTCTTTCCGAAGGCATGGCTGCGCGCGGAGCGCGCGTCACCGGAATCGACCTTGCCGACAAGCCGCTCAAGATCGCGCAGCTGCACCTGATCGAAAGCGGCCTCGAGGTCCGATACCGAAAGATCAGCGCCGAGGATCTCGCGCTCGAAAAACCGCAGTACTACGACATCGTCACCTGCCTCGAAGTGCTCGAGCACGTGCCGGATCCCGCGAGCACCGTGGAAGCATGCGCGAAACTGCTGCGCCCGGGCGGTCACGCGTTCTTCGCGACGATCAGCCGCAACGCCAAGGCGTTTCTCCTGGCGATCGTCGGCGCGGAATACCTGCTGCGCCTGCTGCCCCGCGGCACCCACGAATACGCGAAGCTGATCAGGCCTTCGGAGCTCGGCGCGATGTGCCGCAAGGCAGATCTCACGGTCGCCGACGTCATCGGCATGACCTACAACCCGCTCACGCGCATCTATGCGATGGGCCGGGATACCGGCGTCAACTACATCGTCCACGCCAGGGCCGCATGATCGGCGCGGTCTTGTTCGACCTCGACGGCACGCTCGCGGACACCGCGCCAGACCTCGGGCGCGTCCTCAACCTTCAGCGCGCGGCGCGCGGATTGCTGCCGCTGCCCATCACGTATCTGCGGCGGTTCGCCTCCATGGGTGCACGCGGGCTGATCAAGGCCGGCTTCGATCTCGAGCCGAAGGACGACGGTTACCCCGCTCTGCATTCCGAGTTTCTCGAGCTCTACGAGCTGAACCTTTGCCGCGAGACATGCCTTTTTCCAGGCATGAATAACGTGCTGGGGTGGATCGAAAGCCGCAATATCGCCTGGGGTATCGTCACCAACAAGGGCGAGCGCTTTACGGTGCCGCTTGTGCGGCAGCTAGGCCTGGCGGCACGCGCACGGTCGGTCGTCAGTGGCGACACCTGCGCTCGAGCCAAGCCCCATCCTGATCCGCTGCTTCACGCAAGCCGCGAATGCGGCGTCGCGCCGGAGCGGTGCCTCTACGTCGGGGACGACGAGCGAGACGTGCAGGCCAGTCGCGCGGCTGGAATGCGAGTTGCCGTTGCACGGTACGGCTATCTCGGCACCGGCCGGCCGCCGGAAGCGTGGGATGGCGACGTGCTGATCGACTCTCCTGCCGACCTCCTCTCCTATCTTTCGCAGAGCGAGATCGCCGGCTGAGCTAGAATGGACCTGCTGGCCTTGAAATCCCGGGCCGGCGATCCAAGTATCGAAGCGTTGGGGGTGACCTGGTTTCGACGTGGGTCGCAAAGCAGCGCAGGGCATACCGAGGTCCAGTCACCTCGTAAATCCGCTGGAAACGCAATAGTCGCCAACGACGACCGTTACGCTCTGGCCGCCTAACACCGGCCAGACTCTGCACCCGTTCTGCCCGTGGGGCGGGGCTGGGAGATAGGCGCAAGCCTGTTTCGGCGAAGACCGACCGCAAGGTTTGTCGAAGCCAACCAGTTGCAGAGTCATCTCGCATGGGATCGTGCCGGCCAGGGTCACGGTAGCCGGTACTAAAGCTCAGTGACTCGCCTCCTTCGAGCGTGTCGGTCCGCGCGGAGAGGGTTAAACCAAACGGCCAGACTAAGTATGTAGATCTGCCTGTAGAGGGCTTGCGGACGGCGGTTCGATTCCGCCCACCTCCACCACTAATACCCGGAGCAACATCCAACGCCGTCCAAGTGACGGCGTTTTTCTTTGTTTTTGAGCTATCCCGTTGTCCAGCAATGGCCTACGCGATCCCACAACATCTTTGGGGGAAATAAGAGAAATCGAACCGGAGGCAAAGCGATGGCTGGGGGTATTTCAGGGAAGCTCTCAGAGAAGGCTGTTAAGGAAACTCCGCGAAACCATCGCCGCCTCGTGCGGGGATTGATACAGTTGCAAGCAGACGAGAGAACTGCGAGGTTAAACGTTGAAGAAGCAGCTGACCCTGGCAACGAGTGATTTCGAACGATTTCGCAAGCCGACGCGGCGCGAGAAGTTTCTGGCCGAGATGAACACGGTGGTGCCGTGGACGGAGCTGTGCGTGCTGATCGAGCCCTGCTACCCGAAGGCCACGAGCGCCGGGGGTCGCCCGCCGGTGGGGCTGGAGCGGATGCTGCGCATGCACTGCCTGCAGTTGTGGTTCGACCTGTCGGATCCGGCGGTGGAAGAGGCGCTGTACGACTCGCGGGCGATGCGCGCGTTTGTCGGCATTGACCTGGGGAGCGAGCCGGTGCCCGATGAGAGCACGCTGATGCGCTTTCGCCACCTGCTCGAGCACAACGGGCTCGGGGAGAAGATCTTCGAGGAGGTCGGGCGGGTACTGCTCAGTCGCGGGCTCAAGGTCTCGAAGGGCACGATCGTGGATGCAACGATCATCGCTGCCCCCAGTTCCACGAAGAACGCCGAGGGCAGCCGCGACCCGCAGATGCATCAGACGAAGCAGGGCAAGCAGTGGTACTTCGGGATGAAGGTGCATGTGGGTGTCGATGCCCGGAGCAAAGTGATCCACTCGGTGGTGACGACCCCGGCCAACACGGCCGACTGCAAGGTGCTGGGCGATCTGCTGCACGGCCACGAGACCCGGGTCTACGGTGACCAAGCCTACAAGGGCCAGCGTCAGATCATCCGGGCGAAGGCGCCGCGGGCCAAGGACTTCACCCACCGGCAGTGCAAGTGGAAGCACGCCTTCGATGCTGCGATCCAGGCGAAGAACCGCACGAAGTCGCGCATCCGGGCACGGGTGGAACACTCTATCGGGGTGATCAAGCGCGTGTTCGGGTTCACCAAGGTGCGCTATCGCGGTCTGGCCAAGAACGCCAACCGGGTATTCGTCACCACAGCGCTGGCCAACATTTTTCTCGTTCGCTACACGGTCCTGGGCGCAGTGCGTCCGCAGTAGGAAAACGAGGCAGGAAAACCTCGATGCCGCTGCCAAATCACCCCGAGAACCGATCAGATCGCGATGAATCAATCTTTCCTGCTTTCGGTCAGCCGAAGAATGCGCGGTTGTGCGGACGTTCCTTAAGTCGTTCGTCGCCAAGGCCGTACCCGGGAAGAAACTCGCCGATGGCGGTGGCCCGTACCTTTTCACCCCGCCGGGGGGTTGCCCCAACTGGCGCATCAAATACCGCATCGAGGGGAAGGAGAAGACCTACTCCATTAGCCCCTACCCTCTCGTCAGCTTGGCTGCTGCGCGGATTACGCTGGGCGAGGTCAAAGCTCTGCTGCTCGAAAACAAAGACCCGGTAACTGAGCGAAGACTAAACCGGGCCGCAACCGCAGCGGGATCGGACAACACGTTCAGGACAGTCGCCCAGGAATGGCTGGCGATGAAGCGGAAGGAATGGAGTGCGGGGCATCACGCCAAGTCGTCCCGCGCCTTCGAACGCGATATCTATCCCACCCTTGGCAAGCTCCCTATCGCCCGGATCAGTCCGGCCATCGTGGCAAAGGCTATTGAGGACGTCCACAAGCGCGACGTACTTGAAACCGCCTCGCGCATTCTCCAGCATCTGAACGGCGTCTTTCGTTATGCTCAAGCCCAAGGGAGTGTGCCGGGACAACCCGGCGGCGCCTGCGCGGGAAATTCTGCCGCGCAAGAAGGACAGTGGGCGCATGCCGGCGCTCACCGACTTCGTTGCTTTAGGGGGCGTGCTGCGGCGAGCGGAAATGGCCCGGTTATCCCCTTCCGTGCGAATGGCGCATCGCCTGTGTGCCTTCACGGCGGCGCGGATCGGCAACGTGGTCAACGCCGAATGGCGCGAATTCCACCTCGACGAGGAGCAAGCCTTTTGGATCATTCCGCGCGCGAAGATAAAGGTTACCGCTCGCGACCTCGATCACCGCATTCCCTCTGTTCAGAAATTGTCGCGGAGCTTCGTCAATGGGAAAGGATGTTTGGACGGAAAGGGTATGCCTTCCCCTCTCCATCCGGAGGTAAACACGTTGGCCGCGAGTCCATCGAGAAAGCTTACCGCGTGACGCTTGGGCTGGAAGGGAAGCACTCGCCCCACGGTTGGCGTAGCGCGCTTTCCACACTTGCCCGTGACAACGGTTTCGCTCGTGACGTAGCAGAGCTCGCGCTCAATCACGCACACGACACCGAAATAGCGTGCGCCTACGATCGGGGAGAGCGATTTACACAGCGGGTTGAGCTGTTCAACTGGTGGGGAGAACAGCTTGCAGCTGCACAGCAAGGGGCGAAAAATATTCCACTGCCCAAGGCGGGAGGTAAGGTTGCTTGATGGCTAAAGCGACCGAGTTCGACCCACACCTGCCCGTGGCGATTTTATGGCCCACTGACCGGTGTACTTTGTAAGCCGCCGTTCGCCGAATTCGTCGAGAAAACGAGAATTCGGTGAAAGCGGCCGTTGGCAGATTTCTTCCGGCGAAATGATCTGCTCGAAGGTGCCCATCACCGATGGTGGTGTTGGCACCTACGCGTGATGGCAACGATCAGATGTTTGACCGACATTGCCGTTCTTTCAATCAGGCCGGCGCACGGAACAGACCTCGCACACTGAAGAGTGGCGAGTCGTACTCATGCAGGTTGCGGTCGCGGTGATATTGCTCGATGCGCTCGACCTCCTCGCGCGAGCCGAAGATGAAGCCGACGCGCTGGTGCAGTTCGTCGGGCCCGACGTCGAGTACCCGTTCGCGCCCGGTGCTCGCGCCCCCGCCCGCCTGCTCCACGATGAAGGACACCGGGTTCGCCTTGTAGAGGAGGCGCAGCTGCCCCGGCTTCGCGGGGTCCTTGGTATCTTGCGGATACATGAACAGGCCGCCGCGCAGTAGGATCCGGTGTGTCTCCGCGACCAACGACGCGATCCAGCGCATGTTGAAGTCCTTGGCGCGCGGGCCGCTTTTCCCGGCAAGGCATTCGTCGACGTAGCGCTTCACTGCCGGCTCCCAGAACCGGCTGTTTGAAGCGTTGATCGCGAACTCGCTGGTCGCGGCCGGGATCTGGATCTCCGGATGGGTCAGGAAGAACTCGCCGATCTGCGGATCGAGCGTGAATCCGTACACACCCGTGCCGACGGTGATAACGAGCATCGTAGACGGCCCGTAGATCGCATAACCCGCGCAGATCTGCTGCAATCCCGGTTGCAAGAAATCCGCTGTCGCCGCGTCCTCACCGGGCCGAGGAGCGCGGAGGATCGAAAAGATGCTGCCGACGCAGACGTTGACATCGATCTTGGAGGAGCCGTCGAGCGGGTCGAATACCAGGAGGTATTTGCCGCGCGGATACTGCGCCGGAATCGCGTAGGGTTGATCCATGTCCTCGGACACCATGCCGCTAAGATGGCCGCCCCACTCGTTCGCCCGCAAGAAGAGGTCGTTAGCCAGCACATCGAGCCTCTGCTGGGTTTCGCCCTGCACGCTGACCGCGCCTGAAGTGCCAAGCACGCCGCCCAATGCACCGTAGGCGACCCGCTTTGCAATGGCCTTGCATGCGAGGGCAACATCGAGGATGAGCGCGTTCAGATCACCGCTGGCGTCCGGATGGCGCCGCCGCTCCTCGATCAGAAACTGGGTGAGCGTGCTTCGATCAGCAAGCATTGCACGGGTCCTTCGGTCGATTCCCTCGCAAACGAGTTTTTCAGGGGCCACCCCGAGATCCACACGGCGATCGATGAGAGTGCCTACTTTTTCGAGTGATCAGTTGCTCCTCTAGTATCGGCCTATACTGAAAAGGCACCAAGCATTCGCCGATGCATTGTAGGAGTGCCGCGATGGGCAAGGTTAGAAAACGCAACAAGGAAGGAAAGAAACAACCGGTTATGACTCCCAAAGAAAAGAAGGCAGCAAAACAGGCCAAGAAACACGCGTTCGATATCGTTCCGTTGATTGCCCGCTGAACCTATTCTTGCGGTTTGGGTAGCCCTGACCCCTCTCCGACAAGAGAAAGGGCGGGCCGGGTCCCGTCGTGGAGTTCCGAGTCTTCCGGGATTTGCCCTTCGCGGTTTGGGTTGCCGATCCGGGAGTATTCCCGTCCAACTCGAACGATGTATCGTCAGTGACTACAAACCAGCACTCAGGCGCCGGCGGTGGGGCGTAGAATGATTGGCAAGTTCAATCTCGCGCGAACGGGAAACTCAGACATGAGCCTGATCTGGCGGTTCTATCGTGGTGAGGATCAGCAATGGCGATGGCAACGGCTCTCCGTGGCCCGGGAAGTGATTTTGGACTCGCCGTCTGCGCACAGCGACTACGAGCACTGCATAGCGGATGCTCGGCAACAAGGCTACGTTCACCAGGTCTCCCAGCCTGGCCAAAGACCACCTCGATAGCCCCACGCGAGCAACGCGGTGCCGACGATGAAATGAGAAACGCTGCGGCGCAGCGACCCGTGGCGCATAGCGGCGACTAATACCTACGTTTGGGCCACTTGGGCGCTCCACTCGAATGACCGGAGTTGGCCCTAGCGTCGATCGGGTCAATGGGCGCCCTGCGCGGAAGGATCCGGCAGCGTCCAGTAGAACTTTCAGTTCTGTAGCGAAGCGCTGACAATGTGGGGCCGAGTAGCAGAAGAACACCTCGCCCGCCGATCTCGGCGACTTGCACCGTCAGGTAGTCGATCTGGTTGATCCCGTCCAGGTGGCGTGTACATCACCGATCGCGCACCGTGGATCAATACGTGCGGAAGTATGGGTCGCCTCGCTTGGAGATTGATCCCCATAGGATCCCACGCCGGTGCCACTTTGCGTGGCACCAAACCCAGAAACGACGCGAACTCCCGTCCCGACTTGCACGTCCTTGCATCCCCCATCATCCTACCACCGCGGTCGCGGTGAGCTTGTCTGACTAAGGAGTACAAAACTAGCAACGTATTGCGCCTGGGCAAATCTAAAACCGGGTATGAACCCTCAGGGGAAAACTGAACTTACAATTCTTATGCGGCTTGTGACGGCCAACTTTTCGTTCAACGTCTGGGTCCGCCTCAGCGATCGAGCCGCCCGCGGAAGATCTTGAGCGCGTGCAATAGCTCCGCGATAAGTCCCTCCTGAAAGCGATAGCTCATTTCCTGGCCCATTGGTACCAGTATTGACAACGATTGTCGGCGGCAGCGCTCCCCAAGCCGGCCAAGCTCGCCCACGACTGCATCCAGCCGCGCGCGCGCCTCCGGGTCGCGGTGTCGGTCCTCTGGCGTCATCGCCGCAATCTCACCCACGGTGATCCCAGGTTCAAACAGGCGCGAAACCTCGCTCTCGATGCGGACGCGTTGCGCGTCGATGCGCCACACGCGGAAACGGTGCAACGCAGCCAGGGCGCCGAACAGCAACGAAAACGCGAAGATGAGCTGGAGCCAGCGGGCCGTCGGCATGATGTCAACGACCCATGGCACATGGGTGCCCACCGGATCCGGACCCTCGTTGTCGTAGTAGCTGCGCGCGGCTGAGGCCAGATCCAATCCCGTCAGGTTTGCCCGCTCGCGGTTCACGCGCACGAAGTCGGGGAAGACCCGGACAAGAGCCGTGATGACCCCTTGGGTAACCGACTCGCGCGCGCAGCCGTTACCGATGACGAGCGTATCGATCTGAATGACTCGCTTGTCCGTCGGTGGCAACTGGCGGATGGGATCGTAGTGTCCCGCCCCGATTTGGCCTGCGCGCGCAAAGCTCAGCCGGTGCGCAAGCGTCTCTGCGGCGGCGATGTCGACAATCTGGAGTTTGTGTTCGCGCACGGCTTCGACCAGGAGCTGCGCGTCCGCGTCGATCACCATTGCGCCAAGATCCAGCTCACCACTTTTGAGCATTGCAAGCTGTTCGTCCCACGGGTGCGTCGTCACCTTGAGATCCAGCTCGGCGAGCGGAGCTAACGCCTGCCGCGCTACCTGCTCGGTACCGCTCCCAACGGGACCGATTCCGATCCGCTTTCCGCGCAGATCCGCCACCGATTGAATCCGGTCCGCGTCGCGTCCGAGAACCACCAGCGACTCGGGCGCGCCAAGCCGTCCGATCAGCTCGAACGGATGTGCGTCGGGCCACGCCAGCCCGTCCTGGACGAGGGCGAAATGGACGCTGCACGAAGCCTTGCCGGCGGCCAGCTTCGCGATGTTCTCCACCGATCCGGCAGTGGCCAGATTATCGATGCGCCCGCGCTGGCGCTTTGCTTCGGCGGCCAGTCTCGCAACGATGGCGTAATAGTTACCCTGCTCGCTGCCCGAGAGAAAGACGACCTTGACGTAAGACAGATCAGGGGTGCGGCCATAGACTGCGGCGAGGAGACCGATCACAGCCAACGCCGCGAACAGCAACACGGTCTTAAGCGTGCTCGAAGGCGCTTGCGCCAGTCCAAGCGTGCGGAACCGGTCTCTCAACAAGGTACGCACGAGCGTCTTCTAGTCAACAGGCGGTCAGATGGGCAGATCTGCCGATCGTCCGGTCCCAGAGCGCATCCCGTTGCGGAATGCGGTCATGAAGTGCGACCGGCCGAGTGCACATACACCTTGTAGAGGATACCTGCGGAATCGGGGAAGTACAGGAGCAGACGGTCGGCGGATCAAGTTGACGGATAGCGCGACCGGCGCCGATTCCGGCGAACAACTCAGACGCCTTCGACGATGCGGATTTCCCGTTCGGCGCCGTCGCCCAGAGCGGCCAGCGCGGCCTGGTAGGCGGGGCTATCATGAGCGGCGACAGCCTGCTCGACACTGTCGAACTCAATCAGCACGATGCGCTGCTTCAGGCCGCGTTCGTAAACCTTCGCCGGCTCGCCGCGCGCCAGAAAGCGGCCTCCCCCGGCAGTGAGGGCAGGACCGGCGAGCTTCGCGTATGCGGCAAGTTTGTCAGGGTCCTTCACGGCGCGATACGCGCTGACCCAATAAGCCTTTGGCATGGTGTTTCCTTTTCTCGTTGCAGGTCGCGACGGAAGGATATTTCAATCAGGCCAACTTAAGGAAACTCCGCGAAACCATCGCCGCCTCGTGCGGGGATTGATACAGTTGCAAGCAGACGAGAGAACTGCGAGGTTAAACGTTGAAGAAGCAGCTGACCCTGGCAACGAGTGATTTCGAACGGTTTCGCAAGCCGACGCGGCGCGAGAAGTTTCTGGCCGAGATGAACACGGTGGTGCCGTGGGCGGAGCTGTGCGTGCTGATCGAGCCCTACTACCCGAAGGCCACGAGCGCCGGGGGTCGCCCGCCGGTGGGGCTGGAGCGGATGCTGCGCATGCACTGCCTGCAGTTGTGGTTCGACCTGTCGGATCCGGCGGTGGAGGAGTGGCTGTACGACTCGCTGGCGATGCGCGCGTTTGTCGGCATTGACCTGGGGAGCGAGCCGGTGCCCGATGAGAGCACGCTGATGCGCTTTCGCCACCTGCTCGAGCACAACGGGCTCGGGGAGAAGATCTTCGAGGAGGTCGGGCGGGTACTGCTCAGTCGCGGGCTCAAGGTCTCGAAGGGCACGATCGTGGATGCAACGATCATCGCTGCCCCCAGTTCCACGAAGAACGCCGAGGGCAGCCGCGACCCGCAGATGCATCAGACGAAGCAGGGCAAGCAGTGGTACTTCGGGATGAAGGTGCATGTGGGTGTCGATGCCCGGAGCAAAGTGATCCACTCGGTGGTGACGACCCCGGCCAACACGGCCGACTGCAAGGTGCTGGGCGATCTGCTGCACGGCCACGAGACCCGGCTCTACGGTGACCAAGCCTACAAGGGCCAGCGTCAGATCATCCGGGCGAAGGCGCCGAAGGCCAAAGACTTCACCCATCGGCAGTGCAAGTGGAAGCACTTCACCGATGCAGTCATCAAGGCGAAGAACCGCACGAAGTCGCGCATCCGGGCACGGGTGGAACACTCTATCGGGGTGATCAAGCGCGTGTTCGGGTTCACCAAGGTGCGCTATCGCGGTCTGGCCAAGAACGCCAACCGGGTATTCGTCACCACAGCGCTGGCCAACATTTTTCTCGTTCGCTACACGGTCCTGGGCGCAGTGCGTCCGCAGTAGGAAAACGAGGCAGGAAAACCTCGATGCCGCTGCCAAATCACCCCGAGAACCGATCAGATCGCGATGAATCAATCTTTCCTGCTTTCGGTCAGCCGAAGAATGCGCGGTTGTGCGGACGTTCCTTAAGTATCCGGGGGTTGGTCGTGCCCGTCAACGGTCGGGGTTTGGAGGCAAATGACGGTCGGTGAAATGTGCACGAGTGACCGCTTTGTATGGAACGCTTGACGGGCTGCCGTGGCCGGGAGCAGGCGTCGCAGCGACATCCCACCCTCTCCACGTGGCCGTGCGCTCCGAACCAGTAAGGTACATCCCTAGACAGGGAGTTCATTTGAGCGGCATTTCGATTGCCGCCCCCCACATCTCCCGAACCAACGCCTTCGCCAGCTCGCCGACATCCCGCGATGTGGATTCCCGAGGTGCTCCGAGATCCCGCATGATCTCCCCCTGCCTCGTCACTCCGACACTCCCATAGCTGTAGAAGGTCGTCAGAACCCCCTCGTGGCCCAGGTTCTGACTCCAGGCCTTGAAGTCTTCGGGTGTCCGGCACACTGTCTCGCCCAACCGCGCCAGGGTGCGCCGCAGGCTGTGCGGATTGAAGTACGGAAGTCCGGCTGCAGTGCAGGCCGCGCGAAAGATCTTGCGAATCGGCGTCGCGGTGCTCCAATGCTTCCGGTCTAGTCCGACCGCCTCGAAGTGGCGAGAGGGTCCCACGGCGACGCGGGTTGCCGGAAAGAGGGGATCGTCGCCTCCGAATAGTTTTTCCTCACGAGGTATTTCACCCAGTCCGCGACGATGTCGAGGACCTCCTCCCCAACCGGGAAGAAGAAGGTCGTGAAGGTCTTGCCGAACTTCGTGTGCACCTCTCGGGCATCCTGCCGAACGGAACCCGCGGCAAGGTCCACATGCTTCAGCTTCATCGAAGCGATGGCGCTGTCCCGTGCACCGGTCAGGAGAGTAAAGGCGACTAGCGCCCGATTGCGTCGCTCGATTTCGTCTCCGGAGGGCATCGAGGCAAGGATGTGTTTCACCTGCTCCAGTGTCGGGGTGACTTGCTCGCGCTCTGCACTGGCTATCCGCACGTCCTTGTCCGAAAGATTGAAGTAGTCGGCATCGGAATACTGAAGCCAGGACTTGTAGCCGGGCTTGTCCGCCAGCCATTGAAAGAACCGTTCAGGTAATCGAGGGTTGCACGGAGGGTTGCTTTGCTCAGTTTCTCTCCCGAGTGCTGCGCGTGCTGCTCGGCAAGATGCCTCTTGAACGCGATCGCCTGCTGGAAGTGGAAGGCGCTGAAGTCCCTATATTTCGTATGAACCTCGAAGCGGCTGATCGCCTTCGCGACGGCATCGACAGTGGCTTCGCTTTGACGCTTTGCTTCCTTTAGATAGGCGAAGTAGGTGCGCTTGATACGCTCGTTTTTCGGGTGGTGTTTGTTCATGTGGCAGCTTCCACTCTCAAGTCACGGTTCACGCAGGGCGGGGGAGTCTCACTTAGCCGACGCACTCGAATACTAGCTCCGAGCGCAAGGCGTTCACGATGGAGGATCAGTTGTCAGCCAATCTAACAGCCTCCAACGACGCTCACGAGGACGTATCTCGGGCTCAACATGAGTTAACTGTTCACGCCTCCCCGGCAAGCTTCCAGACGGGGGCGCGATCAGCTTCGAGCGGCTGACCCGCCGGCTCGCGCACCAGTCCATTTCGGAGGCACCCTGACGGCGGGGTACAGCACCCAATTGCGCCATGGGGGTTTTCTTGGGGGTATTCTTAGCTATCACACGAAGTGCGTTGAGGGTCCACCGTCAATATCTACAGGAGGTGTCTTGTCTCCGGTTCGGTTGGGCCCACGCCATCCGTTTGGATGGCCCTTTGACTTTGTGCGATGGAACGCACAAGGAATCGCGCCGCGTGCTACCGGCAACGTCGCCACCCGGTCAGAGGAACCGATCGAGCAGCTTCCGGCTGGCGTGGTCGAGTGCGTGCAGGTCGCGGATCAGGAACTGGATGCCGTGGCTGTCGGCGACGATGAGGCTTGCTTTGCCGAGCCGACGGATGTCTTCCTCGCCCTTGAGGATGAAGCTCGTCACACCGCGGTCGGTTTCCACCTCCCATGTGCTCGGCGTGGCGAAGCTGGAAACGTGACGCAGGCGAAGGATCTCGGGTACGAATTCGCGGCTCGCGAGCTCCTCTTCGACCAGCGCACGGATCTCGGGACGCAAGTCGCTCAGGCGGTCGATCCAGAGCAACTCCTCGCCTTCCGCACTTACGAGCGCGATTCCTTCGTCGGACGCCGAGATCGGAAATGCGCGAACTGGCACGACTCCCTCGTGGACGTTCCCCGGCGAGGTAACGAGGACAAGCCGTCCGAAGGCATTGCGGCTCAAACGAATTTCCGAGTTCAGCCGGTCTGGCATCGTCTACGCTGCGGTGGCGTGCGCTGCCTCGTCCCAGTTCTCTTCGCTTGCGGCCTGCGCACCGGCCTGGCGGGCCTGGGCTTCGTGGAGCCGGAAGTACGTACCCCTGCGGGCAATCAGGTCTTCGTGCTTCCCGATCTCGACGATATTCCCGTGATCCATGACCACCAGGCGATCGGCGCGGCGCAAGGTACTCAGCCGATGCGCGATGGCGATCGTCGTGCGGCCCCGCACCAGGTTGTCGAGCGCCTTCTGGATCTCCTGCTCGGTCTCGGTGTCGACCGAAGACGTGGCTTCGTCGAGGATCAGAATGCGCGGATCGATGAGTAGGGCCCGCGCGATCGATATGCGCTGACGCTCGCCGCCCGAGAGGCCTTGTCCGCGTTCGCCGACGAGGGAGTCGTAACCGCGCGGCAGCCGGAGGATGAATTCGTGGGCATGCGCGGCGCGCGCGGCGGCGACGATCTCCTCGCGCGACGCGTCGGGTTTGCCGTAGGCGATGTTGTCGGCGATCGTGCCAAAGAACAGAAAAGGTTCCTGCAGGACGAGGCCGATATGACGGCGGTACTCTGTGACCGGCAGCGAGCGTATGTCGACACCGTCGATGCGGATCGCGCCCTCGGTCGCGTCGTAGAAGCGGCAGATCAGATTTACCAGCGTGCTCTTGCCGGAGCCGCTGTGTCCCACCAGGCCGATCATCTCGCCCGGCGCGATCGTGAGGTGCACGCCCCTTAGCACGGTGCGATTGCCATAGCGAAACTTGACGTCGCGCACGTCGATCTGCCCCTTCACCTGGGCGAGGTGCACCGGACGAGTCGGCTCGGGCACGCTCGACACGTGATCGAGAATGTCGAAGATGCGCTTCGCCCCCGCCGCCGCTTTCTGCGTCACCGAGACGATGCGGCTCATGGAATCGAGCCGCGTGTAGAAACGGCTGATGTACGCAAGAAAGGCGGTCAGGACACCCACCGTGATCTCGTTGCGCGATACCTGCCAGATGCCGAAACCCCATACGATCAACAGACCGACTTCTGTGAGCAGAGACACGGTCGGCGTAAACAGCGCCCATACACGATTCAGTCGGTCATTCGCGGCCAGGTTGTGCCGGTTGGCTTCACGGAAACGCTCGGCTTCGCGCTTCTCCTGCGCGAACGCCTTGACCACGCGAATCCCCGGAATGGTGTCCGCGAGAACATTGGTCACCTCCGACCACACGCGATCGATCTTCTCGAATCCGGTGCGCAGCCGTTCCCGGACCAGGTGAATCATCCAGACAATGAACGGCAGAGGGACAAGCGTCACCAGCGCGAGCCACGGATTGATCGACAACAGGATTGCCGCAGTCATCGTGATCATCAGAACATCGGTGGCGAAGTCGAGCAAATGCAGCGAGAGGAAAATGCAGATGCGATCGGTCTCGGAACCGATGCGCGCCATGAGATCGCCAGTACGCTTGCCACCAAAGTATTCCAATGACAGTTGCAGCAGATGTTCGTAGGTGCTCGTGCGCAGATCGGCGCCGATTCGCTCGCTCACCAGAGCGAGGATGTAGGTTCGCGCCCAGCCGAGCGCCCACGCAAGGAGCGCAGCGCCAAACAATCCACCCAGGTAGATCGCGACCACCCCGAAGTCGACCGGCACACCCTTGCCGAAGGGGATGAGCACTTTGTCCATCAGTGGAATCGTAAGATACGGCGGTACGAGGGTGGCGGCCGTCGCCGCCACAGTCAGGAGAAAGCCCAGAATGAGCTGCAGCTTGTAGGGCTTGGCAAAGCGCGACAGGCGCAGCAGGGTCCAGGTCGAGGGAGGTGAATGGAGCTCGCGCGCGCAGTTCGGACAATCATCCTGCCCCGGATCGAGGGGGGCAGCGCACCGCGGGCAGGCCGGTTCCGCCTCGCGCATCACCGGGCGCCAGGTTCCCTGGCTTCCGATCTGTTCCTCGAAGCGGTCGACCAAGCGTACCGCTGCGCTGTGACGACCGAGGGTATAACGCCACCGCCCTAGCTGTGCCCTCTCATCGTGCAACTCGAGGGTGCCGACGCCGCCATGATCGTGATGGCGCAGAGCCAGGCCACGCCGATATGACCATTCTCGCCATCCCGCCGCTCCTGCGATCTTGACCAGGAGCCTCCGATCGGTCACGGCAAGGAGGCCATGAGCAAACTGAAGGCGCTCGTCGAGGTCGAGCTCAAGCCAAGCCAGCAGCCGTTCCGATCCGGACATCATGGCGCCAAGATCGGCTTTCCACAGCTCGGGGGGCGAGCCATTCGGAATGGCGACGTCCGCGTTGGTCATTTTGAATGCGCTCCGGGCAAAGCCCAAAAATGTCGATCCGGTGCCGGAAGTCGCGCTTCCGGTGACCGCGAGAGGTAAACGTGACGCGGACCCGCTGCGTTGACGGATGCAGCGACGCTGTCAGAGAGCGTATCCTCCCGGGCGGGCTCGGACGGCGTCGAGAAAACCCGCCCGTGGCTGGGCTAACGTTTTGAAAGTGCGCAAGTATACTGTACTTGACCGGCTCGCCGGGTATGTGAACCGCACAAGCGAAAACTCCAGGACCGTCATGACAAAGCGAAACATCGAGTTTCTCCGCATCCTGCAGCTGCGTGGTCCCAACATCTGGACCTACCGCCCGGTACTCGAAGCGTGGGTGGACATCGGCGAGCTCGAGGAGTCGCCGTCCAATACCATTCCCGGTTTCTACGAGCGCCTCTCGTCCTGGTTGCCGTCCCTCATCGAACACCGCTGCAGCTACGGCGAGCGCGGCGGCTTCCTCAGGCGGCTCAAGGAAGGCACGTGGTCCGCGCACATCCTCGAGCACGTCACGCTCGAGGTGCAGAATCTTGCCGGCATGCCGGGTGGATTCGGCAAGGCGCGGGAAACGTCGACGAGAGGCGTCTACAAGGTGGTCGTCCGGGCGTGGAATGAACAGGTCACGCGCGAAGCCCTCCATGCAGCGCGCGATCTGATCCTGGCGGCGATGGAGGATCGTCCCTTCGACGTGGCAGATGCAGTCGACCGCCTGCGCGACCGCGTGGATTCCCTGTGCCTCGGTCCCAGCACGGCGTGCATCGTGGACGCAGCGGATGACCGCGACATTCCGGCGATCCGGCTCTCGGAGGGCAACCTCGTCCAGCTCGGCTACGCAGCCAAGCAGCGCAGAATGTGGACTGCCGAAACCGACCGCACCAGCGCGATCGCCGAGAGCATTTCGCGGGACAAGGATCTAACCAAGTCTCTGCTGAATTCCTGCGGCGTGCCGGTGCCGAAAGGACGGACCGTGGACAGCGCCGAAGACGCCTGGGCGGCGGCTGAGGAAATCGGCGTGCCTGTCGTCGTCAAGCCCACTGACGGCAACCACGGCCGCGGCGTGTTCACCAACCTCACGACACGGCACGAGATTGACGCCGCCTTCGCGGTCGCGCGCGAGGAAGGAAGCGGTGTCATCGTCGAACGTTTCGTACGGGGATTCGAACATCGCCTGCTGGTCGTCGGCGGTCGCGTCGCGGCGGCGGCGAAGGGAGAGACCGCGTCGGTCGTCGGCGATGGCCACTCGACCATCCGCGAGCTGGTCGAAAGCCAGCTCAACTCCGATCCGCGCCGCGGCAACACTGAAGATTTCCCGCTCAACCCGGTGCGCCTGAACTCTACGGTCCGGGTCGACCTCGCACGCCAGGGCTTCACGCCCGAGTCCGTGCCGCCTGCAGGCACGACAGTGCTGATCCAGCGCAACGGCAACGTCGCCTTCGACGTGACGGACCGCGTCCATCCGGACGTGGCGGAGGCCGCGATGCTAGCCGCCCGCGTCGTTGGACTCGACATCGCGGGGATCGACCTGGTGGCGGAAGACGTGGGACGTCCCCTCGATGAGCAGGGCGGCGCGATCGTCGAGGTCAACGCCGGTCCCAGCCTGATATACCACCTCAAACCGGCGGATGGAGCCCCGCGTCCGGTCGGCCGCACCATCGTCGAGCATCTGTTTCCGGAGGGCAGCGACAGCCGCATCCCGATCGTCGGCGTGACCGGTAGCAATGGCACGACGGCGATCGCGCGGCTCGTGGCGTGGATGCTCCATCTGAGCGGGAAGCACGTCGGGCTTGCATGCCGCGACGGACTCTTTCTCGATCGGCGGCAAATCGCAAAGGGCGCGGGCGTGACGTGGGAAGCCGGTCAGCGTCTGCTGCTCAACCGGGCGGTGGAAGCGGCCGTCTTCGAAAACGGCGCTGAGGACATACTGCGGGAAGGTCTCGTCTACGACCGCTGTCAGGTCGGCGTTGTGACCGACGTCAAGGTCACCAGCAAGCTCGCTGAGTTCGACGTCCGCGAGCTGCCGCAGGCATTCAACGTCCTGCGCACGCAGGTCGACGTCGTGTTGCCCGATGGCGCAGCAGTGCTCAACGCGGAAGATCCGCAGGTCGCGGACATGGCGCGTTTGAGCGACGGGGAGGTGATCTTCTTCGGAACCGATCGCGATCACCCCGTCATCGCAGAGCATCTCGGGCGAGGCGGACGCGCCGTATTCGTCCACGAGCGTGAAATCGTAATCGTAACGGGAAGCGAGCAAACGCCGGTGATCGAGCTCACGGCGGTAGCACGGACGCGGGGCAAGCCGGTTGCGCCGATCCCTTCCCTTCTCGCCGCTATAGGAACAGCGGTCGCGCTCGATCTTTCTGCGGATGTGATCGTGACTGGACTCGAAACCTTCGACCCCCGCGTGACCGTCACGCCGGGTGCGCGCGTCTTCGCGGACGAGGTCTCTGCGGCCTAGACAACCGTCGCCGCTTCGTATCCGCGACCAGGGAAAACACCTATGAAAGTCTCACGCATCCGTGCGCTGCGCGGCCCTAACCTCTGGGGTCGTCATAGCGCGATCGAGGCGATCGTCACCTGCGCCGACAACGAGCGCTCGATTCGCGACATGCCGGGATTCGAGCTGCGGCTGCGCGCCGCGTTTCCCGAGATCGGCATTCTCGAGCCGGCAACCCATGCGGACTACCCATCCATTGCGCACGTGCTGGAGCTTGCCACCTTGGGCCTGCAAGCGCAGGCGGGATGTCCGGTCACGTTCGGCCACACGGCCCCGACGGCCGAGGTCGGCGTCTACCACGTGGTGGTCGAGTACACCCAGGAGGAAGTCGGACGCCTAGCACTGGAGCTCGCCCAGGAACTGTGCCGCGCGGCTACCGAGAACACGCCGTTTGATCTCGGCAGTGCGCTCGCACGGCTGCACCAGATCGACGAGGACGTGCGTCTGGGCCCGAGTACCGGCGCCATCGTCAGCGCGGCCGACGCACGCGGCATTCCGCATCGGCGCCTGACCAGCGGAAGCCTGGTGCAATTCGGTTGGGGCAGCCGCCAGCGCCGCGTCCAGGCGGCCGAAACCGATCGATCGGGGGCGATTGCGGAAGCGATCGCCCAGGACAAGCAGCTGACGAAGAAACTGCTCGACGCTGCGGGCGTGCCCGTCCCGATGGGCCGACCGGTGGCGGATGCCGAAGATGCGTGGGCGGTGGCCAGCGCGATCGGCGGCCCCGCCGTGGTCAAGCCGCGGGATGGCAACCAGGGCAAGGGTGTTGCGGTCGGAGTCGAGACGCAGGAAGAGGTGATGGCAGCCTACGCTTCTGCCTCCGAGTTCAGCGACGACGTGATAGTCGAGCGCTTTCTTCCGGGCAACGATTTTCGCCTGCTCGTGGTGGGAAAGAACGTCGTCGCCGCAGCCCGCCGCGACCCGCCGCAAGTGATCGGCGACGGCATGCATACCGTGCGCGATCTGGTGGAGCGCGTCAACAGCGATCCGCGCCGGGGCGACGGCCATGCCACATCGCTCACGAAGATCCAATTCGACGACATCGCCCTCGCCCGCCTCGCGACCCAGGGCTATGCCGCCGACTCGGTTCCGCCCCGTGGGCGTCGTGTCACCCTCCGCAACAACGGAAACCTCAGCACCGGCGGCACTGCCACCGACGTCACGGATGACGTGCACCCCGAGGTCGCCGCGCGCGCGGTAACCGCGGCGAGCATGGTCGGACTCGACATCTGCGGCGTCGACATCGTGTGCAATACCGTGCTCAAGCCCCTCGAAGACCAGGGCGGCGGCATCGTCGAGGTCAACGCTGCGCCGGGTCTGCGCATGCACCTCGATCCTTCGTTCGGGAAGCGCCGCGCCGTCGGCGAAGCGATCGTCGCGAACATGTTCGCCGACGGTGAAGACGGACGCATCCCGGTGGTCGCGGTTACCGGCACCAACGGCAAGACCACCACGGTTCGTCTGACCGCGCACCTTTTCTCCTGCAGTGGCCTGCGGGTGGGCATGACGAATTCCGACGGCATCTACGTCGCCGGCCGCCGCATCGACACCGGAGATTGCAGCGGACCGCGCAGCGCGCGCAGTATCCTCATGCATCCTGATGTGGACGCCGCCGTCTTCGAGACCGCACGCGGCGGCATCCTGCGGGAAGGGCTTGCCTTCGACCGCTGCAAAGTCGCGGTGGTCACGAACCTCGGCGCGGGTGACCATCTCGGGCTCAACCATATTTCCACCTTGGAGGATCTCGCCCGGGTAAAACGCGTCGTGGTGCAGAACGTGGCGCCCGACGGCGTCGCCGTGCTGAATGCAGCGGACCCAATCGTTGCCGCGATGGCCGATAGTTGTCCGGGTTCGGTCACATTCTTCGCCCGCGACCGGCACCACCCGGTAATGGCGGCCCATCGCGCCCAGGGCGGTCGCGTGGTTTACGTGGACGGCAATGCAATCGTCGCGGCCGAGCGTGGCCGCGAGCAGCGGATCGCACTGGCGGACGTGCCGCTCACCATGAACGGGTCGATCTGCTTCCAGGTGGAGAACGCAATGGCCGCCACCGCGGCGGCGTGGGCAGCAGGTCTTGACTGGGATGGAATTCGCACCGGGCTCGCCACGTTCGTAGCCGACGCCGAGAGGGCTCCCGGGCGCTTCAATGTCTTCGAGTATCGCGGAGCGACCCTCATTGCGGATTACGGTCACAACCCAGATGCGATGCGCGCACTGGTCAGTGCAGTCGACAGTCTCTCTACGCGGCGCCGCATGGTCGTGATCAGCGGCGCAGGCGATCGGCGCGACGAGGACCTCCGCGAGCAGACGCGGATCCTGGGCGGCGCCTTCGACGAGGCCATTCTTTACCAGGATCAGTGCCAGCGCGGCCGCTCCGACGGCGAAGTCGTCGCCTTGCTCAGGCAAGGACTGCGCAGCGCCACGCGTACCAGGGTGGTGGAGGAAATCCAGGGCGAGTTTCTTGCCATCGATACGGCGCTCGCGCGCCTCGAGCCACTCGATCTGTGCCTGATCCTGGTCGACCAGGTGGAGGCCGCGCTCGCCCATATCGCACGCCGCATCGCCCAGTCCTGACCGGAAGCAGCTCGCGCGCGTTCTTCGTCTGCGATCGTGCATGGACGGTTCGGCGCCGCATCGGTAGCATGCGGCCGATGGATTTTCCCTCTCCGCCACATGCTCGAACCGCTCCACCAGGGAGCACAACACCCGCGGATCACCCACTCGCCGCAAACCTTTCCGGTGAAACATCGACGGCCAGTGCAGGACTGGTCCGGTTCGGCCTCGCTGCGGCGATCGGCGGCGCACTCACGGGTTTGGTCGGTGGCGCCTTCCGACTCGTTCTGGAGCGCGCGGATGAGGCGCGCGATATCTTCGTGGCGTGGGCCCATCAGTGGCCGCTCTTTGGTTGGGTGTTTCCCGTCATCGCCGCTGCGATTTGCGCCGCGCTCGCGCGCTGGATCGTCCGCTGGACGCCCGCTGCTTCCGGCAGCGGCGTCCAGCACGTCGAGGCCGTGATGCGAGGTGAGGCAGAGCCCGCCCCGCTTCGAGTGCTGCCCGCGAAGTTCGTCGGCGGCGCACTCGCAATCGGTTCCGGGCTCGCACTCGGCCGCGAGGGTCCGACGGTGCAGATGGGCGCCACGATCGGCATATCGATCGCCCGGGTGCTGCGTGCGACCGTCGCCGATCTGCGCGCCATGCAGGCGGCCACCGCGGGCGCCGGACTCGCCGTCGCATTCAATGCACCGGTCGGCGGCGCCTTGTTCGTGTTCGAAGAAGTCGGCCGCAGCGTGGGTCTGCGCCTGACGCTTGCGACCCTGATCGCCTGTGCTGCAGCCGTCGGTGTAGCGCGCGTCATGCTTGGCGATCGACCCGACTTCACCGTGGTGTCCCTCGCGTCAGCATCTTTCGTTGGCCTGCTCCCGCACCTCGTCCTCGGCGCAATTCTCGGCGCGCTCGGCGCGGCCTACAGCCGGGCGACCCTGTGGGGGCTGAACGTGTTCGATCGCATAAGGATGGTCCCGGTCGAACTGCGAGCCGCGGTGGTCGGCGGTGTGGTTGGTCTGGTGGCCTGGTTCGAGCCGTCGCTCGTGGGCGGTGGCGACCGGCTGAACCAGGAGGTTCTCGGCGCGCAGGTGCCGCTCTTCACCCTCGTTGTGATCTTTGTCGTGCGCTGGTTCATCGGCCCGTGGTCGTATGCGGCCGGAACACCCGGGGGCCTCTTCGCGCCATTGCTTCTCGTCGGTTCCGCGTTCGGGATTGTGTACGGGCATATCGCGCAGGATCTGCTGCCCGCGCTCGCGCCGCAGCCGCTCGCCTTCGCCCTGGTCGGGATGTGCGCGTTCTTCACCGCCGTGGTGCGTGCGCCGCTCACGGGCATCGTCCTCATCACGGAGATGACCGCGACGACCACGCTGCTCGTGCCGATGCTTGCGGCATGCTTCGCGGCAATGCTCGTGGCCACGGTGATGGGGAGCGAACCGATCTACGATACGCTGCGGGCACGCATGCTGCAGAAGCGAAGGGCGCCTGCTAAGGGATCACCCTGACCCGGCGCCTACCAATAGTCGATTGCGGCCCGGCGTCAATCGTCGTAAAGTCGTTTTGCACAACGCAGGGAAGAAATCCGTGCGAGACCCGCTGCGGCGTCTCGACACCGGGATCATGTCGGACTGGTGGTACAGGAGAACGGCCGGCGCACCTCGCCCATATTCGGCGCGGCGCTGGCCGTACGGACGGTGCGATTTGCCACTTCATCGAGCCAACGAACCCATGCGCGATGTGCGTCGTCGCGCTACCCCAATCCATCAACGGAAGGATCGGCCTCGTCCCGGAGGTAAGGGGCGTCGAGCGCCGCCGGAATCGTCGAGCGTATGGTAACCGGCGACGGCGTACTGAATTTCATCTTGCGCCGCAAGCGGGTTGCCTTGGGCATCGCTGCGCTGCTCACCCTTGTCGTAGGAGTCGCCGATTACTCCACGGGCCGCGAGGTCATCCTTTCCGTGTATTACATGTTTCCCATCCTCCTTGCCGCGTGGACGGGCGGTTACCTTTGGGGCGTCTCATTCTCGCTGATTGCCTATGTATTGATCATTCTGACCGCGGCGAGCGTCGGACATCCCTTCTCGCGTGCACTCTTCTTCTGGTTCGATGCGACGAACGTTCTGCTGGCGTTTCTCGTCATCGCCTTTCTCGCCTCCCGCCTGCGCCAATCGTGGGATACGCTCGATTCCATGGCGCGGACCGATCCGCTGACCGGCATCCTGAACAGGAAAGCATTCCAGGACGCGGTCGAAGCGGAGATCAACCGGCAATCGCGATTGCAGATTCCTTTCGCCCTCCTTCACATCGACTGCGACAACTTCAAGGGGGTGAACGACACGCGCGGCCACAAGGAAGGCGACAAGGTACTCGTGAGTGTCGCGCACACGCTGACCGTCAACCTGCGCAAGTCGGACATCGTCGCCCGCCTCGGCGGCGACGAATTCGGCGTACTGCTTCCCACGACCCATCCACCCGAATCGCTGCTCGTCGGACGCGCGCTGCAGGAGAAGTTGCGCGAAGCCATGGCGACGAACAACTGGCCGGTATCGGTCAGCATCGGCATCGCCGTATACGTGAAATCCCCCGCTTCCGCCGGCGCGGCGATCGACGCGGCCGACAAGATCATGTACCAGGTCAAGCAGTCAGGGAAAAACAGCGTCCTGCAGGAAGTCGTCTCCTAGCGATGCAACCATCCCGACCCCTGCCGGTCTATCTGCGCTCGACTCATCGACAAGGAATGCCTTGATGCGTGCTTACGCGCTCCTGCTGCTGCTCGCCCTTTCCGCTCACGCCTTTGCCGCGACTCCCGTTCCGCCCGCACCCGGCGATTCCGACGAGCTGTACCTGTACAACGTAGCCGTTTTCGAGTTCAACGGCCGGAAAGGCATGCAGATCCCCTGGAAGGAATTCGGGGAGCTCGTTGCACTCAATGAAGCAGTCCGCAAGAAGACCGCCGACGGCACCGTCGAGACACGCGCCGTGCGCAACCTGCAGATTCGCGATCTGGCCAAGCACATGCAATCGACAGGCGCGAACCTGGTAGCGAACGTCCCGGCCCGTCCTGGCGACGTGATCCGCGCACCGTGCGGGTTCGGCACCAACGTCGAGGTGGACTTTGGCGGCGCTGCGCTCAAACCCGGAAACCCGAGCAGCCTCGTGGTCAAAGTGCTCGAGATCAATACCGATGTGCCGGCAGGGGCAGAATTCGTGGGCGCCATGACCGGCGCCGGAGGCAAAGCGGTGGATCAAGCCACCGTGAAGTTCCCGACGATCGAAGGCGATACCTTCATCGTGGAGATAGCCCGCTCCCAGAAATCCAAAGACGTGCGCGGCTGCGTAGTGCTCGTCGCACCCTGATCCTCACGCGCGTAGCGCGCCCTCGCCCCTTCCCGGCTTGCCTACCGGGATATCGCGTTGCGAGATCCCACGGCGCGATTACAATCGTGAACCATGTACCCCGTCATGCAAGCCACGCTAGAGGCGATCGCCGCGGAGCCGCGCGACGGTGATCCCTCGCCCCTTGTCGCGCTGGTCAACGCGCTTCGTCCGGAAGGCGCAGGGCCGCACCATGAAGCGGTAGCGCGTGTCGATGCGCTCACCGCCCTTCTCACCAGAAAGCCTGATCTCGCGCACGGGTTGCGCGCGCATTTCCTTCACCTCATTGCGACGAAGCGGCCGGTGCACCTCTGTGCGAACACCGGCATCCAGTCCCAGGAAGGATTCGGGCGTGAGCTCGCAGAGAAGCTCGCCTTCCGCATCCTGCCGCCCGCGCTCGACCGCGATTCGCTCGAAGACATCCTTTCCCTCACGTTCTGGAAAGGCGATGACTGGCGCTGGCTGCGCGCCGTCCCCGTGGGGAGCTGGGAAACCCTCTTCGCGTCTCTCATGGATGGTGCCGCACCGGGAGAGGAAGAGGATCTGACGACGGTGCGCCTCTCGATGCTCGAGGCGATCCAGGTGATCTCCTTCCGCGTCGCGGCCACCGGGTTCGACCCCGAGTTCGTGCGCAACGAGCCGGCGCTGGAAGAGTACGAGTCTCCGTTCGTGGGACAGCAGATCGAGACGCGACGCTACGTGGTGGATTATCGCAGGTGGCTGGTGGATCCCACCCTCCCGTTGGAGGACGACCGTCACCTCGAAGTGCTGATCGATCAGTGCGAAACCACCTTGAATCGTATCCGGAACACGGCGCAGCGCAATGGCACGAGCGTTCGCCTCACCTATCTCTGGCTGATGCAGCGCCAGTTCATTCAGCGCATGCGGACGCTGCTCAGCCTGCTTGATCCTGCACCGTCGGCACCGCTCGCGCAGCGCATCGTCGGCTTCGCCGTCGATCTCGCCACGAAGAACAATCGAAAGCACAGCGTGCGTGGTTTCGTCGAGCGCAACACCGGATTGCTCGCGCTGCGCATCACCGAGCACGCCGGCAAGACCGGTGAACATTACATCGCCAACGATCGCCGCGAGTATCGGGGCGTGCTCTGGTCGGCGATGGGTGCCGGGCTCGTCGTCGCGTTCATGGCGCTCGGGAAGATCGATCTGCTGAAAGCGCACATGCCACCATTGATCGAGACGTTCTTCGTGTACATGAACTACGCGTTCGGTTTCATGCTGATCCACGTGCTGCACTTCACGCTCGCTACCAAGCAGCCCGCCATGACCGCGAATCTGATCGCCCGCACCATTTCCGACGTGCCGGACTCGCGGCGTTCGCTCGACAACCTGGCGGAGCTGGTCATCAAGGTCGCACGCACGCAGTTGGTCGGGATCATCGGCAATGTCATCGTCGCCTTTCCCGTTGCGTGGCTCATCGCCGACTTGGCCGGAACGCTTCTCGGGCATCCGGTAGCCTCGCCCGAGAAAGGGGAGCTTCTTCTGCACGAACTCGATCCCTTCCACAGCCTCGCCCTCTTCCACGCTGCAATCGCCGGCGTGTGGCTCTTCGCCTCCGGCCTCATTTCCGGCTATTACGACAACAAAGCGGAATACAATCGCATCCCGCAGCGCATCCGGCAATTGCGAACTCTCGCTCGCCTCCTCGGGCAGGATCGCCTCGACCGCCTTGCCATCTATGCGGAGAACAATATCGGCGCCCTGGCCGGCAACTTCTTCTTTGGCGTCCTGCTCGGCAGCACTGCGCTGATCGGTTTTCTGCTCGGTCTTCCGCTCGACATCCGCCACGTGACTTTCGCCGCGGCGAACTTCGCGTATGGGCTCGTCGCTCTGGAGCATGCCGTGACCTGGCGCACGGTCGGCCTGTGCGTCGCCGGCCTTGTCGGAATCGGCATCGTCAACCTCGGCGTCAGCTTCAGCCTCGCCATTTACGTTGCAATGCGCTCGCGGCGCGCCGCGTGGGGCAACTGGGGCGACCTGTTGCGGCGGATGCTGCACCTCTGCGCAACGCCCCGGCGAGTTCTTCCTGCCGCCACGGACGGCGTGAGACGCGTTCAGGCCTGTGCAAGGATCAACGGCACGTACATCTCGTCCGCGGTCGTTCCGCCGTGGACACCGACCATCCTGTGCTTTTTCTCGCCGAGTATCTGATCGGTGATGGCCCAGT
The DNA here is from genome assembly GCA_963747225.1 of uncultured beta proteobacterium. Taxonomy (GTDB): domain Bacteria; phylum Pseudomonadota; class Gammaproteobacteria; order Burkholderiales; family JAEUMW01; genus JAEUMW01. The sequence continues at coordinate 57,883 of CAVVES010000003.1, forward strand.
TCTCCCGCGCGAGCAGCGTGTAGTGACCCACCCTCTGCGCGAGTCGGGGATGTGCCGCGCCGATGCCGAACCAGCGCTGCTCGATGAGATCGCGGCTGCGCCAGAGCTCGAAGCCGTGTGCCAGACGACGCTCGAAGTAACGCTCAAAATCGGCGCAGCGGTCGGGATGGACGTAGCAGTACGCCACACGCGGCTCGCCGCATAACGGCAGCACCAGCATCTCCGCGAGATCCGGATGATCGCGCAGGTCGACGCGGGTCGCCTCTGTCGTGTCCACGAATCCGTGATCGGCGGTCACGATCACGGTGGTTCCGCTGCCTTCCAGCGCGCCGACCAGGAACGCGAACGCTGCATCGATGCGCGCGAGTTCGGTGCGCGCTGTTTCGCTGCCGATTCCATGCACGTGGGCGATCGTGTCGAGCTCGGGATAATAGGCATAGACGAACTTGCGGCCTGGCGTGCGCACCGCTTCTAGCACCCGCTCGCAAAGATCCATCGGCGAACGATACCCGACGCGCCTCGCCCGGCCGCTCAGCGCGGTGTTGAACTCGGAATCGACGATGCGCTCGGGAGCGATTGCCCACGTCGCCTCGGGCAGGCGATCGAACAGCGGCACGAGTTGCAGGAGCGCCGCCACCGTCGTTCCCGCTTCCTGCAGGGATCGCCGGCCGAGGCGCGGTCGAAACGGCAGCACCGCGGCGACCGTGCCGATTTCCGCGAACAGCATGTGCCACCCTGTCAGGCCATGCTGCTGCGGAGGGAGGCCCGTGAGAAAGGTGGGGATCGCGGCCGCGGTCGTGGACGGAAAAACCGAGGTGAGCCGCGAGCGCAGATGTCGCTGCAGCGTGGGCGCGGCATTCGATGCCGCGAGATGCCGGTAACCGAGACCGTCGATCACGACGAGCACGAGATTGCGTGCTTCCTTGAATGATGTCGTATCGAGATTGCTCAGCGTCGCATAGCCGGTGGGCGCACCGCCGCGCGCCACGACCACCGATGCCATCAGGTTCGCAATGCCCGCACCGTGATAGTCGGGCTGCACCCGTGGCGTCGACGGTTCGTGGTGTGCCGTCATGACTGCAACGGCTCGCGCGCAAACCGCCCAAGCGCCAGTTGCTCTGCGACGTGACGCTCGACGGGCAAGGGATCGCCGTTCACCATGCTCGCGATCAACTCTCCAGCAAGCGCGGAGCACGTGAGTCCGCGCGCGCCCAGCGCAGCACAAGCGAAGAGGCCGGCGTTCGCAACTCCGGGCAACGGGCCGACGATCGGAAGACGATCGGGACTCATCGCGCGAAAACCCACCCAGCCCGCGAGCCGCGTTGGATCGAAGGATTGCGCAAAGTCCGGCAGCATGCGCTCCAGCCGATCGAGATTGGCCGCGTGATCCGCGCTCCGAACATCAGGATTGGCGTCGTTCTCGTCGAAGGTTGCGCCGACGCAGAATGTACCGTCGAGGGCTGGCGTCACATATCCGTCCCCACACACCGGCGCACGCAGCGCGGTCCCCGTAAGGGCTGGAAGCAGCGTAACCTGCCCACGCACGGCACGAAGCGGCAGCGCGAAACGTGCGAACCGCGCGGCCTCTTCCGCATTGGCGAACACGACCACCGACGCCTCGGAGAGAACCGCTCCGTCCCTGCCGAGCACTTGCCATCCGTTCCCGCACCGCTGCAAAGACAGCGCTTCGCGCCGATACAATTCGCGCACGTTGATGTCGGTCGCGGCGATCCGCGCGTCACACACACTCGCGCCCGTCGCCCAGCACCCGTCTTCGAACCAGTATCCCGGAGCGCCCGCTCGCGCACCCACGAGCGCGCTGCCTTCGTCGCGATCCACGAGGCGGGCGACGGACTGGGGAAGACCGATCTCCTTCACCGCGCGCACCAGCCGCTCCAGCCGCCGCGGGTCGCGGCACACCTGCAGCACGCCGGTCCGACGCCAGACCGCTGCTCGCGGCGTCGTGTCGAGCCGCTCGAATTCGCGCGCAGCGTAGAGCGTCGCAGCCGTTGTGAAGGCGCTGCGCGTGCGCCGGTCCACCAGCAACGCCGGATGCACGACGCCGGCGGGGTTTCCCGATGCACCCAAAGCTGGTCCGCTCCGGCGCTCGATCAGGTCCACAGTCCAGCCGCGGGACGCGAGCCGCGCGGCGCAGGCAGTGCCTGCCAACCCTGCGCCAATCACTGCAGCATGGCGACGGAACGTCGAGCGCGCTGCGCCGCCCTGTGAAGACCTTCCGAATTCTCCTGCAAGCATTTCGCGCTTGCGGCCGAAGCCGGGCCGCTTCTCCACTCGAAAGCCCGCGTCCGACAGACCGCGTCGGATCTCACCGGCGACAGTAAAGGTCGCGAGAGTCGCGCCCGGCCGCGCCAGACGCGCAAGCTCGCGGAATACCGCTTTCGTCCACATCTGCGGATTCTTCGCCGGCGCGAACCCGTCGAGGAAAAAAGCGTCGGCGGCAGCATCGAGTTGCGCTAGCATCGCCGCAGCATCCCCGAAGAGCAGTGTCAGCGTGATACGGCCGCCGCCGAGATGCAGTCGATGGAAACCCGGAGCCGGCGGCGGGTAGCCGCGCGACAGCTCCCGCGCGCACGAATCGAGTTCGGGCCACTGCCGGCAAGCCGCCGCGAGATCGTTGCCGCCAAGGGGATATTTTTCGACGGAGACGTAGTGCAGCCTGGCGTGCGCCGGGGTGAAGTCCATCCAGGCCTTTGACGCAGCGAGGAAGTTGAGCCCCGTGCCGAATCCCGTTTCGATGATCGTGAAGCTGTCCGCGCCGCGCCATCGCTCCGGCAGTCCATTGCCGGCGAGGAAGGTATGCCGGGTCTCCGCAAGTCCGCCATCCATGGAGAAGTACACGTCTCCGAAGCGCTCGGAAAACGGGGTCCCGCCTTCGAGCACGCGGACCTGAGCGGCAGCGATCTGTGGATCGTGGGATATCATGGAAAGTGCTATTAACGGATGCTCCTCGCCATCGCCTCTTCTCTTGCGATCCCCGGGCGCGTCGCATTCGATCGATGACGTAACATTAATTTCGCACATTTCGAGGCGGTGGCCTCGATCTGGTTCAATGGTAGCTGCCAAGCACTCACGAATCAGACCACCGAGAGGCCACCATGGCAGAGGATACTGCGGAAGGACTGAAGGACGCGATTCGAGTCAATGACGGGCAACTACGCGGGCACATCGATGAGGTCGTGCGCTCGAGTGTCGAAGAGACGCTGAACGCGTTGCTCCAGGCCGAAGCGGATCAGATTTGTAAGGCAGGACGCTACCAGCGTTCAGCGGAACGAGTCGACACGCGGGCGGGACACTACGAGCGCAAGCTGGAGACCAAGGCCGGCGCGGTGGTGCTCAAGATGCCGAAGCTACGCTCGTTGCCGTTCGAAACAGCGATCATCGAGCGCTACCGAAGACGCGAGTCATCGGTGGAGGAAGCGCTGGTCGAGATGTACCTAGCAGGAGTGAGCGTGCGGCGGGTGGAAGACATCACCGAGGCGTTGTGGGGTACGCGGGTGAGCTCGGGCACCGTGTCGCGGCTCAATCAGAAGATCTACCGTCACATCGAGGCGTGGCGCAACCGCGCCATTGAAGGCGAGTTCCCGTATCTGTTTCTCGACGGTGTGGTGCTCAAGCGCAGCTGGGCCGGTGAGGTGCGCAATGTCTCGGTGCTGGTGGCGATTGCTGTTGGGAGCGACGGTCATCGGCAGATTCTCGGTGTCGCGGAAGGTCAGAAAGAGGATCTCGAGGGCTGGCGCGGTTTTCTGCGGCATCTGAAGGATCGTGGGCTCGCCGGCGTGCAGCTCATCATTTCGGATGCGTGCATGGGCCTCGTCGAGGCAGCGGCGGAGCTCTTTCCCGATGCACAATGGCAGCGCTGCGTGGTGCACTTCTATTGCAACGTGTTCAGCCGGGTGCCCAAGGGCAAGGTGGCCGAGGTGGCGCGCATGCTCAAGGCCGTTCATGCCCAGGAAGACCGTCGCTCGGCCGAGGACAAGGTGCGCGAAGTCATTGCCAAGCTACGCGCGATGCGGCTGCCAAAGGCAGCCGAGCTCGTTGAAGCGAAGGCGCACGAGACACTGACCTACTTCGCCTTCCCGAGCAATCACTGGCGGCAGGTAAAGACCAACAATCCGCTCGAACGAATCATCCGCGAGATTCGCCGCCGCACCCGTGTCGTCGGTGCTTTCCCCGATGGACATTCAGCGTTGATGTTGGTCGCAGCGCGACTGCGACACATCGCGAGTACGAAATGGGGCAAGCGGCGCTATCTCGCAATGGAAACGCTGCTCAACCCGCTTCCTGAGGAGGCAGCGGCTTGAGAACCGACCGAGCCACCGCCAAAGAAAGTGCGAAAAATACGTTGCACTACCATTCGATCATCTCACAACTTGAGTTCGCGCTGCGATTACGCGCTCCGAGACGGGTCCGGATTCCTGCTTTGCCCGGTCGAGCTTGGGAAATAGCCCCGGAAGATTTCGTTTAAGCTAATGACCTGTTCAATGCTTGCGCCCCAGACATGAAGCCCCAACACACCCGGCAACCGAGTCAGCTGGAAGTCCAGCCCCTGCTGAACCTGCTGCATGGCAATCGGTTGCCGGAAGCGGAAAGAAACGCCAGAGCACTGCTCGAGCGCTACCCCGACGCGCCACTCCTGCACAACGTGCTGGCGAATGCCCTCGCAGGCCAGGAAAAGTATCAGGACGCGATTCAAAGTTTCGGCAAGGCAATCGAGTTGAATCCCAATTCGGCCGAATTGCATTTCAACCTCGGCGTTGTACTGAGCAGCGCGGGCAGGCTGGACGAGGCGGTAGGGAGCTATCGACAGACGATCGCGCTCATGCCGAAGCTCGCCGTTGCACACTTCAACCTGGGCACGGCGTTGCAGGCGCTGGGCAGGTTCGAAGAAGCCGCGACGAGCTACCGAAAGGCGGCGAAGATCGAACCCGGATTTTTCGAGGCGCACGGTAACCTGGGTGCGGTGTTGCAGGAACAGGGCAAGCTGGAAGAAGCCGTGGCAAGCTACCGTAAGGCGCTCGCGATTCATCCCGATGCGCGCGGATATTTCAATCTCGGCACCGCACTGCGCAACCAGGGGCGGCTCGACGAGGCGACGCAGAGTTACCACAAAGCACTGGCCATCGATCCGAACCACGCCGCCACACACAGCAACCTCGGCGAAGCTCTGTTCGACCAGGGCAAACCGGATGAGGCAATGGCGAGTTATCGCAAGGCGCTCAGCATCGAACCCGAAAACCCGGAAACCAACTATAACCTCGGTGTCTTCCTCTACGACAGCGGCGACCTGGAGCAGGCCATTCCCCATTTCGAGAGATCCCGGTTGCGGGACTGGCAGGAACGCACGCTGTATTGTCTGTACAAGACGGAGCGGTTCAACAGCTTCAAGGAGCGGCTCGAACCACTGCTCCACGGGGATGACAGATCGCCATTCCTCGCCACGCTGGCCGCGCATTACGCGACGAATTTCGGCGTGGACGATCCATACAACTTCTGCAGGAACCCGCTTGACTTCGTACACCACACCAGGATCGATGCGCTTGCCGTGCCGGAGAGCGCGTTGCGGTCGGAGCTATTGCGGGACATCGAGTACGCTGAAATCGCCGAACGCAAGCAGGGACGCCTCTATCACGGCATTCAATCCTCCGGCAATCTCTTCAGGCGCCCAGAAGCTTCGTTCCAGACGCTGGCATCGCTGGTGAGGAATATCGTCGAAGCGTACCGGGCGCACTTCGCGTCCAGCGATTGCGTGTTCATCAAGGCTTTCCCGAAGCAGGTCGAATTCAGCAGTTCCTGGTACGTGAGAATGAGAACCGGCGGTCACCTAACTTCGCACATTCACGAAACCGGCTGGCTGAGCGGTTCTCTCTATCTCGCGATGCCCCCCAGAGAAAACGGCGGCGAAGCAGGCAGCATCGAGTTCAGCACGCACGGGGACAACTACCCGCAGCGGCACGCCGATTTTCCAAAGAGAACCATCTCGCCCGGCGTCGGCGATATCGTGCTCTTTCCCTCCTCGCTCTTCCACAGGACGATTCCGTTCGACTCGGAAGAAGAGCGGGTGTGCATCGCGTTCGATGTCAAACCGGCGTGATCGGGGATGCTGGGGCACGCTTGAGTAGTCGGACCGCTTTCGCGAGTTTCGTCGCCCCATCCAGAGGAGAACCCATATCGTGATCATCAGCGGATACGCGCGCCTCGCCGTGCTCATCACCGCGGCAGCGCTCGGCCTGGCAGCCTGCGACCAGACGAAGCGCCCGGCAGCAACGGCAGCGGATGCCGCCACGGCGCAATCCGAGGCGAAGGCCAGGGAAGTGGTCGACATCGCGACCGACGCGTACATCTACGGCTATTCGCTGATCACCACCGAGGTCACGCGCGTGCAGATGAGCGACGTCGACAAACTTGAGATGCTGCGTGGGCCGATGAACCAGTTCGTCAACGTACCGCGCTATCCGCCAGCGAACTACCGGGGCGTTTCCGCGCCGAATGCCGACACGCTCTATTCCATCGCGTGGCTCGACCTGATCGAGCCGCAGGTCTTCAGTCATCCGGCCATGGGCAAGCGCTTCCATCTGTTTCCGATGATCGATCTTTGGATGACGATCTACGCGAGCCCAGGGAGCCGCACCGGCGACAGCAAAGCGGCGCACTACCTCTTGACTGGTCCCGGTTGGAAGGGCGAGGTGCCGAAGGGCATGACGCACATCCCCGCGGCGACCCGCTACATCGTGATCCTCGGCCGCACCTACGCCGACGGCACGGAGAAGGACTACAAGGCGGTCAACGCATTGCAGGCCCAGTACAAGATCACGCCGCTTTCGGCCTGGGGCAAACGCTTCACACCCAAAGCGCCGCCGGTGAATCCTGACCCGGGTTTCAGCATGACCGAAAAGCCCCAGCAGGCAATTCTCGGCCTCGGCACGGCCGGCTACTTCGACATGATGGCGCGGCTCATGTGCAAGGATTCCCCGCCCGCCGTGGCCGACGTGCCCATGCTCGTGAAGATGGCAGGTATCGGGATCGAGCCTTGCAAGCCGTTCGACATGGGCAGGTTCGATCCGGCGACCCAGGCAGCGTTGAAGGATGTTCCGCAGACGGCGTTGAAGAAAATCGAAGCCAACCGCGCCAGCCTGGGCGAGATGGTCAACGGCTGGGTGATCACGAAAGGACTCGGCGTCTACGGCACCGACTACTTGAAGCGCGCAGTGGTGGCCGCCTTCGGCTGGCCAGCGAACCTTCAGGAGGACGCCGTCTACCCGTACACCGAAATCGACAGCGCAGGACAGAAACTCACCGGTGCCAACAAGTACACCCTGACCTTCGCGAAAGGTCAGACGCCACCCGTCAATGGCTTCTGGTCCGTCACGATGTACCTGATCGATGAGGGCTGGTGGTTCGTGCCCAACCCGCTCAACAAATTCACCGTCAGCCCGCGCGACAAGCTCAAGTACAACAGCGACGGATCGTTGACCCTGTACTTCCAGAACGTTTCGCCCGGCAAGGACAAGGAGGCGAACTGGCTGCCGGCCCCGAAGGGCGATTTCCTCCCAATGCTGCGCATGTACTGGCCGAAGGAAAAGAAGCCATCCGTGCTAAACGGCACCTGGAAGCCGCCTGCGGTTCAGAAGGCTGGCTGAGCAGCTTTCGCGAACGTCGCGCGGGCCCGAATCTCATTCGGAATTGCGAGGAGACGAGCATGGTTCCATCGAGTGCAACGACACTGTTGTGCCGGCCGCGTCCTAACGAGCATCGTTCCCGGCTTGTCCTCGCCGCTGTCAGCAGCATGAAACACGCACAACTCCAACGTCAACGTATTGGTCTGCGAGTCATCCAATAAACATCTTTCTCCCATGCTTCTCGCTTCTGCTCGTTCGGTATACTATCGCGCGTCTTTTGACGCCTCGCGGGTGATTCATGCGAAAGGTCGCCGACAGGTTTTCCTCTCCGTCGCACAGCCGCGTTCGACGCTCGCGAGGGGGTCAGGAACGTCGAGGACTGGACTTGCATCTCACTCAGGTGCTACAACGGATCAAGGCGATGAACAAAAAGCATCCGGGCCAATGACCAAAGCACTTTCGTCTTGATGACCAAGCGGGTGGCCTGAAAGGGTCGCCCGTTTTCTGTGTACGATAAGGGAGAATCAACCGTAAAACCCGTTCCCTCTTTTTCAGCGTTCGCCCGCTTCATTGCGGTGAGTGCCCTGCTCGCCCTGGGCGCGTGCGCGCAGACGCCGGCCGATACCCGGTCCGATCCGCTTGCCTCGTGGAACGATGGCACATCCAAGCAGGCGATCGTCGCCTTCGTGAAGGAGACCACCACGCAAGGCAGCCCGAAGTTCGTGCCGCAGGAAGAACGCATTGCGACCTTCGACCAGGACGGCACGCTGTGGGTCTCGCACCCGATGTACACGCAGGTGATGTTCGTCCTCGAGCGCGTTCCTGTGTTAGTGAAGGCCAAGCCTGAACTGGCAACGGTCGCGCCGTACTCGACGGTGCTGGAAATACTCAAGGGCGACCGGGCGGCCGTCGCCAAGCTGTCCGAGAAGGACCTGTTCGAGCTCCTCGCCGCCACCTCGACCGGCATGCCGGTCGAGACCTTCCAGGCCGAGGCGAAGAAGTGGCTCGCGGAAGCGAAGGATCCGCGCTGGAAGCGGCCTTACACCGAGCTCACGTATCTCCCGATGCAGGAAGTGCTGAAGTACCTGCGCGCGAACGGCTACAAGACCTACATCGTCACCGGCGGCGGGCAAGACTTCGTGCGCGTGTATGCGGAGCGCGTGTACGGAATTCCGCCCGAGCAGGTGGTCGGCAGCGCCGGCGGGACGAGTTACGGCTACGGCAAGGACGGCAAGCCCTTCCTGACCAAGGACCCGAAGCTACTGCTCAACGACAACAACGCCGGTAAGCCGGAGGGCATTCACCTGATGATTGGGCGGCGACCGTATGCAGCGTTCGGCAACTCGACCGGCGACCGGCAGATGCTCGAGTACACCAAGGCCGGCGACGGCGCGCGGCTGTCAATGCTCGTGCTGCACGACGACGCAAAACGGGAATACGCTTACGGGCCGGCGCAGGGACTGCCCGACACCAAGGTCGGCACGTTTCCGCAGGCGCTGTACGACGAGGCGAGGAAGCAGGGCTGGGTCGTCATCAGCATGAAGAACGACTGGAAAAAGATCTTCGCGTTCGAGTAGCCGCAATCGGCATCCAAGAGGCAGCGCTATGTCTTTTTTCAACGAGCTTCTCGAGAAACCCGCTAACCTATCTACTGCATCGAAATACTCAGTGATGAATGGTTTTATCTATCTTGCGCTCGGGGCCTTGTTGATCGTTTGGCCAGGTGCGGTGCAGACGATCTTCATGGATAAGCCATTCGACGGACACGAGAGTGCGCTCTTCCGTGTGCTTGGTATGACGGTAGCCGTCATCGGATGGCTCTACGTATTCGGCGGCCGTTCGGGCGCTCGACAGTTCGGACCGGCCTCCGTGCTTGATCGGGTGGTGCTCATTCCTCTAGTGCTCGTGCCCCTTGTGATAGCCGGTGTTTTTCCTCATACGTTGGGGGCGTTTGCGATTCTTGACCCTGCACTCGGCATTGGTGCTTGGGTACTCTACAATCGCAAGGAATCGCAGCCAGAGCAACCGTCGGGGCTGTCCTAGACTGCCCTCCCGAATCCGTTTATCGAGAGAGCACTCCAAATGAAAAGACTTTTTGTCATCCTCGGCTTGCTGTTTGTGGCAGGGGTAGTTATCGCGGGAGCGCTCTACGCCACGTTCCCGGTGCCGATGACAACCTACGGGGGCATGGCCCTTAACTATCTAAAGACGTTGTCGACCCCGGCGGGCACGGTGAGCACGGAGTTGAATCCGGCCTATAAAGGGGTCACCGCTGCTGCGTCATCCACGCCTCCGGTCGACCCCGTATGGCCGAACGCGGCGGTTGGTGACTGGCCGAGCTACAACAGGACACCATCCTCGCAGCGCTATTCGCCCCTCAACCAGATCAACACGAAGAATGTTGCGAACCTGAAGGTCCTGTGCACCTACGACCTCGGCGAGTTCACTTCCTTTGAGTCCGGTCTGATCATGGTGAACAACGCTCTGATCGGCACCACCGAGTTCGATATTTTCTCGATCAATCCGGCCACTTGCGCAGAGAATTGGCGTACCCACCTTGACTACCCTGGCGCGCTGCTGCCGTCCAACCGTGGTGCGGCCTACATGGACGGCATGCTGTTTCGCGGGACGCAGGACGGTCGGGTGCTGGCCTTTGATTTCAAGACCGGCAAACAAGTGTGGGAGACGGCGATCGCCGACCCGAAACGCGGCGAGTCGGTGCCGTCGGCCCCGATCGCCTGGGACGGCCTCGTCTACGTCGGCAATTCGGGCGGAGACTACAAGGGCGGCAAAGGGCACGTGTTCGCGCTCGAGGGGAAGACCGGCAAAATCGTATGGGAGTTTTTTCTCGCACCGAAGGTTGAAGGAGATACAGTCCGAGGCCCTCTGGGCAAGTCGCCGCTCGACGCGTCGACCTGGAACAACGCGCCCGGCATCCCCATCAGCGGCGGCGGAACCTGGACCTCGTACACCCTCGACATCAAGAATGGGTTGCTGTACGTCCCGGGAGGCAATCCGGCCCCTGACTTCGCCTCGGGGGCACGCGAGGGTACAAATCTCTACACCGACTCGGTCGTGGTACTCGACGCCAAGACGGGTGACTTCAGGAACAATTTCAAGGTTGTGAAAAAGGATTGGCATGACTGGGACGTGTCCAGTCCACCCATCCTGCTTGAATCCATGGGCGGCAAACAGATCATGTCGGTCGCCCCAAAGGATGGACACCTTTATGGCTACGATCTCGCCACGAACAACCTGCTCTACCGCATGCCGGTGACCACGATCGAGAATGCCGAAGGCAGTTTCGCGATCGGCCAAGACGTGCATTTCTGCCCCGGTCCGGTGGGCGGCACTGAATGGAACACCCCTGGCTATGATCCGACGTCGAATCTCATCATCACCGGTACTGTCGACTGGTGCGACACCGTGACCATCAAGGATGACAGCAGGCTTCGGTCGGTAGCCGTCGGGCAACCATGGACCGGAATGGCGACGTACAACCCGATCAACATGTTCGGAAAGGAAGACCCTTCTGACGGACACTGGGCCGGATGGATTTATGCCAGCGACGCCGACACCGGAGTCTGGAAATGGCGCGTCAAATCCAACTACCCCATCGTCGGCGCCGTGACTCCCACGGCCGGAGGCATCGTGTTCTTCGGTGATCTGGGGGGCAATTTTTACGCGTTGGATTCCTCTAACGGCCAGAAACTTTGGGGCCAGGTGCTTGGCACCGGCGGCGGGATCGGAGGCGGCGTGATCACGTACACCGTCGACGGCGTGCAGAAAGTTGCCGTGGCTGACGGATTCACGATGGTCGCATGGCCAACGAAGCCGGCGCACGCAAAGGTTGTGATCCTGGGCTGGACGAGGCCTCTGTGAAGCAATGATCTGCGTTTTCGACGATCTGCAACACACGCCAATCTAGCCGGCTGTCGATCAGATGGACCTCGATCCCGTTTTCCTCTCGCGCCTCCAATTCGCGTTCGTCATCAGCTTTCACATCATCTTCCCGGCGTTCACGATCGGGCTGGGGGCGTGGCTGGCGACCATCGAGGGTGCGCGCCTCGCAACCGGCAACCCGCTCTACCGGCGTGTGTTCGATTTCTGGCTCAAGGTGTTCGCGGTTTCCTTCGGCATGGGCGTTGTCACGGGGATCGTGATGGCGTTCCAGTTCGGCACCAACTGGGGTGTGCTGGCGCAGAAGACCGGCTCGATCCAGGGACCGCTCCTCGGCTATGAAGCCTTCACCGCCTTCATGCTGGAGGCGACATTCTTCGGCGTCATGCTGCTCGGGCGCGAACGCGTGTCGCCGCGCTTCTACTTCTTCGCCTGCTGCATGGTCTCGCTCGGGACGATGTTCTCTTCGTTCTGGATCCTCGCCAACAACAGTTGGATGCAGGTGCCGCTCGGCCACACGATCGTCGATGGCAAGATCATCCCCGCGGACTGGTGGGCGATCACCACCGGACCGATCATGCGGGTACGCTGGCCGCACATGCTGCTCGCGGCCTTTCTGACGACGGGCATGTGCGTAGCCGCCACCGGCGCCTGGTATGTGCTGCGCGGCGTGCATCGCGCCGAGGCGCGCGTAATGCTGCACTGGGGCCTTGGGCTCGTCGCGGTGCTGATTCCGATCCAGCTCTTCTTCGGCCATCTGACGGGCCTCTACGTGCTCGAGCACCAGCCGGCGAAGTTCGCGGCGATCGAGGCGCGCTGGAAGACGCAGCAGCCGGCGTCCGAAGTGCTGATCGCGATCCCCGACGAGGCGGCCGAGCGCAATCTCTTCGCGATCGAGATCCCGAAGCTCGGCAGCTTCATCGCCTCGGGCAACTGGACTTCGCGCGAGATCGGGCTGGAAACGTTCCCGCCTGAGGACCGGCCGCCGGTGGTCATCCCGTTCTTCGGCTTTCGGATCATGGTGGGGATGGGACTTGTCATGCTCGCGGTCTCGTGGTTCGGCAACGCCCTGCGCTGGCGCGGCCGGCTCGAAACGACGCGCTGGTTTCTCTGGGGGACATTCCTCGCGTTCCCGACCGGTTTCATCGCCATTCTCACCGGCTGGTTCACCGCCGAGGTCGGGCGTCAGCCGTGGGTCGTGTACGGGCTGCTGCGCACCAAGGATGCGGTTACACCGTCGCTCAATACCGGTGACGTGCTGCTCTCGCTTTCTGGCTATGTCCTCGTCTACGCCGTGTTCGTCTCCTTTGGCGTGTACTACATCTACAAGCTGCTGCACGAGGGACCGACCGCCGACGCGAAAGCCATCCCTGGCGCCACGGGTAACCGGCCGCTGGCGTTCGCTGACGATGCCGAGACTGCTACGGGCGCAACCGCGCGAAGCGAGGGATGACGAACGTGGAACCATCCAATCTCGCGTTGTTCTGGGCTGGCGTGCTCGCGTGCGCGATCCTGATCTACGTCATCTTGGACGGCTTCGATCTCGGCGTCGGCGTACTGTTCGGCACGACCGGGGACGAGGCGCACCGGGTGCGGATGATGGACACCATCGCCCCGTTCTGGGACGGCAACGAGACTTGGCTGGTGGTGATCGGCGCCGGGTTGTTCGCGGCGTTTCCCGACGTTTATGCAGTGTTCCTCGGCGCGTTCTACCTCCCGGTGCTGCTGCTGCTCTTTGGCCTCATCTTCCGCGGCATCGCGTTCGAGTTCCGCTTCCGCAGCGAGCGCATGCGCCGGGTCTGGGACTGGGGATTCTTCCTCGGTTCGACGGTGGTCGCGTTTGTCCAGGGCGCCGCGATCGGCGCGATGATGCGCGGCATCCCGGTCGTGAACGGCCAATACGTCGGCGGCGCGTTCGGCTGGCTACACCCGTTTCCGATCCTGACCGGGATCGGGCTCGTGCTCGGCTACGCGCTGCTCGGCGCAGGCTGGCTCGTGCTCAAGAGCGATGGCGAGCTGCGCGACTGGGCGTATCGCCGAATTCCCTGGCTGACCGGCGCTGTGCTGGCCGTATTGCTATTGGCGTTCGGGGTCACCTTTGACTACAGCGTGCTGGCGCAGAGCAATCTCTGGAGGAGATCATGGGGACTCGGGTTTCCACTCGTTGGCCTCATCGCGCTGCTGATGACTCTTGTCGGTGTGCGCGATAAGCGCGATGGCTTGCCGTTTGCCATGACCGTGCTCTTCTTCATCAGCGCCTTCCTGACGCTGGGTACGATGTTCTGGCCGTACATGATTCCGTACTCGATCACGGTAGCGAACGCCGCGGCGCCGGAAGCCTCGCTGAGATTCCTGTTCTACGGGGGCATCGTGGTCCTCCCCATCATCGCCGCCTACACGATCGGCGTCTACTGGGTCTTCCGCGGCAAGGTTCGCAAGGGCTACGGTTGAACAGAATGCGCCTACCAGCCGCAACTCGAACTGCTCGATTATTTGCGCGCCAACGGCTTCAAGCCGTTTATCGTTTCCGCAAGCGGTATCGAGTTCATGCGCGTCTTCGCGGAAGGAGTCTTCGGTATTCCTCCAGAGCAGGTAATCGGCAGCAGCAACAAGACCGCACTCGAGACGCGCGATGGCCGGCCGGTGCTGATGAAGCTTACGGAGCTGAGAAGCTTCGACGATCGCGAAGAGAAGGTGGTCAACATTCATATGCACATCGGCCGCCACGCGATTCTCGCGTTCGGTAACTCGGACGGTGACGGTGCAATGATGCGCTACGCTCTGTCAGGCACGGGCCCCGCCTCGCGGTGCTGCTACATCACGATGATGCCGAGCGGGGAGTTCGCCTATAACCGTGAGTATCACCTCCGCCCGTTGGCGAGGCTCTCGACCATGCTGGAACTATGGCTTCACTGTTGTGAGCATTAAGCGGGATTGGAAGACCGTGTTCGGTCGCGGGCAAACGACCGGTGAGTGGAAGTGCGGTTAGGACAACCTAGCACGTAACCTTTGAAGGAGTCGACAATGGCAAAGCAGGACAAACCCAATATCCTCATTCTCTGGGGCGACGACATCGGGATATGGAACATCAGCCACTTCAGTCGCGGCATGATGGGTTATCGGACCCCGAACATCGACCGCATCGCGAAAGAGGGCGTGACCTTCACCGACTACTACTCGCAGCAGAGCTGCACCGCCGGGCGCGCGTGCTTCATCACCGGCCAGAACCCGATCCGCACGGGCCTCACCAAGGTCGGCATGCCCGGCGCGACGGTCGGCTTGCAAAAGGAAGATCCGACCATCGCTGAAATGCTCAAGCCGCTCGGTTACGCCACCGGACAGTTCGGCAAAAATCACCTCGGCGACCGCGACGAATTCCTGCCGACGGCACACGGGTTCGATGAATTCTTCGGCAACCTTTATCACCTGAACGCAGAGGAAGAGCCCGAGCTGCCCGACTACCCGAAGGACCCTGCGTTCAAGAAGCAGTTCGGACCGCGAGGCGTGCTCCATTGCAAGGCCGATGGCAAAGGCGGGCAGACGATTGTCGATACCGGTCCGCTTACCAAGAAGCGCATGGAAACAATCGACGAGGAGATCACCGACAAAGCTCTCGCGTGGATGGAAGCGCAGGCCAAGGCGGACAAGCCTTTCTTCCTCTGGTACAACTCGACCGCCATGCACTTCCGCACGCACGTCGCCGAAAAGAACCTCGGCAAGAGCGGTCAGGACCCCTACAGCGATCGCATGGTCGTTCACGATGAGCAGATCGGCATGATGCTCGACAAGCTCGATGAACTGGGTATCGCCGACAACACCATCGTGATGTATTCCACCGATAACGGACCAGAGAACGATACCTGGCCCGACGGCGCCACCACTCCGTTCCGCGGCCAGAAGGATTCCAACTGGGAAGGCGGCTGGCGCGTGCCCTGCTTCATGCGCTGGCCGGGGAAGATCAAGGCAGACTCGGTACTGAACGGCATCGTCTCGCACATCGACATGTTTCCGACCTTGCTGGCCATTGCCGGCAATCCCGACGTTACCAAGCAATTGCTCGACGGTTGCACGGTGGACGGGAAAAAATTCAATGTGCATCTCGACGGCTACAACATGATCCCTTACCTGACGGGCGAGGTGAAGGAAAGTCCGAGACCGGCCATCGTCTACTTCAGCGACGATGGGGAGATCATCGCGGTGCGCGTCGGCGACTGGAAATTCAATTTGGCGGTACAGCGTGCCAACACGATGCGACAGTGGGCCGAGCCGTTCGTGAAATTACGGCTGCCGTACATCATGAGCATGCGTCGCGACCCGTTCGAGCGCGCCGAATACAACTCGAACACCTATCTGGACTGGATGGTCGATCATGTGCCTCAGCTGTACATGATGCAGGCGGTGATTGCAGGGCAGATCGCAGATTTCGCCAAATTCCCGCCGAGGCAGAAGCCCGCTTCGTTCAACCTCGACGCAGTGCTGGCGCAGGTGTCGAGTCACGGCCATTCCTGACCTCCACAAGGTCTTGCAGTCATAGCCGTGGGCGCCCCGCGCGCCTCGGTGGAACCAGCCCATGCATGGGACCATCTCGTGCATGGGTTCTTTTCTCGCAACGCAGATATCATGAAAGGCCACGAATCACGAAGAGCGGATGCCGCAAGCGTTGCAGAGGAGGTGCGCGCGTTTTACGAAAGTCATCCCTATCCACCCCCAGTCGACAGCCTTGAGAAATATCGACGGCTCGGGCAGGACCGGCGGAAGCGCCGGGCGGACTATCATCTCTTCTGGCCTCGAAGAGCCTATCGCGACGACCTATCCATCCTGATTGCCGGTTGCGGGACATCCCAGGCGGCAAAGCATGCCATGCGTTGGCCCGCGGCTCAGGTTACCGGCATCGACTTCAGCGTAACCAGCGTGCGCTCTACCGAAGAGCTCAAGCGGCAATACAACTTGGACAATCTCCAGGCCCGCCAGCTTCCGATCGAGCGGGTAGACGACTTGAAAATGAGCTTCGATCAGATTATCTGCACCGGGGTTCTCCATCATCTCGCGAATCCTGATGCAGGGCTCAGCGCTCTGCGCAACGTGCTCAAACCGGACGGCGCGATGCACCTCATGGTGTATGCGCCTTACGGACGAACTGGAATCTATATGCTGCAGGAATTCTGCAGACGGATCGGCATCCATGCCAACGATGAAGGGATCCGCGATCTCATCGCGACGCTCAAAGCGTTGCCACCCCGCCATCCGTTGGAACATCTGCTGCGCGAGGTTCCGGATCTCCGCCAGGAGGCGGCGCTCGCCGACGCGCTGCTGCATCCGCAGGACCGCGCCTATTCGGTACCGCAGTTATTTGAGTTCATCGAAAAGGCAGGACTGACGTTCGGGCGGTGGCTAAAACAAGCACCCTACACCCCCCGTTGTGGAGTCTTAGCAAAGATTCCGCAGGCTTCCCGGTTGGCACAGCTTTCCCTCGTAGAGCAGTATGCTGCCGTCGAACTATTTCGCGGCACAATGGTTCGCCACAGCGTGATTACTTGTCGAGACGATAGCCCTGGCGGCGCGCAGCCGATGAGTTTTGCCGGTGATGCCTGGCTCGGCTATGTGCCGCTTCGAATGCCAGACACGATCTGTGTTCAAGAGCGGCTGCCCCCCGGGGCGGCGGCCGTTCTTATCAACCCGACACACGCCTACCGGGATCTGATCATGCCAATAGATTCAACAGAAAAGGGTTTGTTCGATGCCATTGATGGGAACTGTAGTATCGGCGGCATAGTGGAAAGAACGTTGCCATCCTCACAAGGAAAACCGCAACTCGACATGGCACGTAACTTCTTTGAAAAGCTCTGGTGGTACGATCAGGTTGTGTTCGACGCGTCGGGGTCCGGTGCAGGGAGAGAGGAAGCCTGAGGTGTTGGAGATTCAGGAAATCTTGACCCGATTCTGGGGCCAATTGATCGCGCGGCCCAGCGGCCCTTTGGCGTTTCGCTGATCCTCCAGCCGATCATGGTGACCATCGTCGCCATCCTCGACAGGTTAATAGATTCGCGGATCGGCCGGTGTCACCTTGCTTGTGAACCATGTTGTCCGATCCAGCGCAGCGGGCGGGCCACCTTCGCGAAGGACTGAACTGGGCGCTGGCGCGTGCTCACGCCCGCTCCGGCGAGCCCGCGGCGATCAGCGGGTTTGGGCAAGAGCGACGCCTTCGACAATGCCATCGCAGAGTTTTGCGTCGCCTACGCGGATCAGAACGAGCGCGATCACGAAGCCCTCGGGAAGGCGGCGCAGAGCGGGCGCGCGAAGTCGTGATGGAACCGGATAGCCGACCCGTTGCGCTTCGCCACGCGGCGCAACGCCCCGTCGAATCGCCGCGCTTTTCGCGTCCTATTGGCCGATCAGCGCACGCATGTCCAACTCCGCGGCGGCAGGCGGCTTCGCAAACGCGAAGCTCGCCGCCGAAACAACTGGATTCAGCTTCCAGTCGAAGAAATCCATCGCGAAGCGCGGCGTGCCTTGCACATCGAGCAGCGTACCCGTAAGGCGACACGGCAGCGCGGTGCGGGTGTCGATCCACAGCTCCCATTCCAAGCCCGGGGCCGCGAAAGCTGCATGGTCGCACCGGTTTCCGGCGATCTGGGTAGCACCCTTGTAACGTGCGCGCGTGATGGATTGCGTGATCGTCTTGGGGTCGCTCTGAAGCACATCGCCGAGCAAAAAGAGTATCTCCGGCCGCTGCAGGGCGAAAGGAATCAGCGCTTCGAGGGTAGCGGTCGAGTAGACGTTCAGCGTGGGCTGATACGCCGTGAGCTTTGCACCGTCGAAGTAGAGATCCATGGCTGGCCCGCCCCGCACCTTCGCCCTTGCCTTGTCGGGGCGCAGGACGGCGAACTGCGAATCGGCGAAGAAGACGGCAACCTCCGGGCTTCCACCCTGACTTCCTTGAGGCGTGCGAGTGCGAAAAGAAAACGCTTTCGCGTTGTCGAGCTTTGTCCGGGCAGCCTCGAGGAGATCCAGCGCGCGCGGCTCGATGGGCGACGAGGCGACGCTCGGCTTGGACTGTGCGAACAGTGCGGGGCTCACGAGGGAGCCGACGAAGACGAGCGCGACCAATACCGGTCGAATGTTGCGATACATGCGGGATTTCCTGCGCAGCCGCGCGCGCTGCGCGGACTACGAATCGGTTGCGAATGGGCACGGACAGCCACCGGACACGTCAGCTCGCCCGTCGCCGAGGCGGCATCATACATCGGACGCGACCTGCCGAAGCCTGCAGCGGGAAGTCAGCGCGGTCAAATTCCGCGCGCGGCGCCTTATCGCAAGCATCAACCTCCACGATTACGCACGGCGCGAGTATGCTTACGACCTCGCCAAGGCCTGGGCGCAACGGGAATCGGTGCCTCAGGACTGCGGCGCAAGACATTGACAAAAGGAACGAAAGAATATGAAAGCAGGACATCTGATCGCAGTTGCGTGCATGGCGGCCGTGATCCTCGCAGGGGGATGCGCATCCACCGCTCCGACCGGGTCCACCGGCCTCGGCTCCCAGTACACATCGCTGCTGAAATACCCGGACCGCATCAGCCCTGCTCCGGGTGCCATGGGTGGTTACAGGTGGATTGCCCCTAACGCAGACTTCAAACAATACGACAAGGTGCTCATCTCGCGCATCCTGGTCACGCTCGATACGTCCGAAAGCAAGACGGTCGATCCGGTCACCCAGGCAAAACTCGTCGATTACTTCCGCGCGGCGCTGGTCAAGGCGCTCCAACCGAAGTATCCCGTGGTCAGCCAGCCCGGTCCCGGCGTGCTCGTGGCGCGTATCACCCTGGTCGATCTGGTGCCGGTCAACGTCAAGGAAGACATCGCCTACCAGGCGGTGCCGTTCGGTGCGGGCGTAGTCGCGGAACTCGCGGAAGGACCGGTCACAGGAGAAGGCTTCGGTTCTGCTCCTTTCCTCGGACGCACGGGCGTCGTGGTTCAATTCTTCGACGGCAAGACCAATCAGTTAATTGGCGAGTATGCCGACACGCAGTTCGGAAAGCAGTACGTGGCGAATTTTTCGAAAGGCGTCACAGGTGCGGCAGAGCAAGGGTGGGATCAGTACTGGAAGGGTCTCAAGTCGTGGGACTATGCGCAGGAAGCATTTACCGGATGGGCGCAGGCATTTCGTGCCTACCTCGACAAAGCGCACGGGTAGTAATCGTCGCGCGCCCCGCTGCCGCGCGGTGACCGGCGGCGTCCCCATCGACAACGAGAATGAGCACAGAAACCGAACAAGCGAGGCTCGCTGAAGCGCGCGATCACGAAACACCCTGGAGGAAATGGGGCCCCTACCTGAGCGAGCGCCAGTGGGGCACCGTGCGCGAGGACTACAGCCAGGACGGCAATGCCTGGGATTACTTCACGCACGACCAGGCGCGCTCCCGCGCCTATCGCTGGGGCGAGGACGGCATCGCCGGCATTTCCGACGACAAGCAGCGGCTCTGTTTCGCGCTCGCGCTCTGGAACGGTAAGGATCCGATCCTCAAGGAGCGGATGTTCGGCCTCACCAACAGCGAGGGCAATCACGGCGAGGACGTGAAGGAGTACTACTTCTACGTCGACAGCACGCCCACGCATTCGTACATGAAGTATCTGTACAAGTATCCGCAGGCGGCGTACCCGTACAGCGACTTAGTGGAAACCAACAAGCAGCGCGGGCGTGATGCGTTGGAGTACGA
Organism: uncultured beta proteobacterium; assembly: GCA_963747225.1. GTDB lineage: Bacteria > Pseudomonadota > Gammaproteobacteria > Burkholderiales > JAEUMW01 > JAEUMW01. The sequence continues at coordinate 78,137 of CAVVES010000003.1, forward strand.
ACTTCTCGACACGGGTGTATTCGACGGTGATCGCTACTTCGACGTATTCGTCGAGTACGCGAAGGCCGCGCCGGAAGACATTCTGGTCAGGATTTCCGTTTCGAACCGCGGCCCCGATGCCGCAACGCTGCATGTACTGCCGACGCTCTGGTTCCGCAACACGTGGACCTGGTCGGAACACGCGACCAAGCCCGTGTTGAAGGAAGGCGTCGGTTTCACCGGCGCCAGGGCGATCTCGGCTGCGCACGCTGAACTCGGCGAGCACCACCTTTATTGCGAAGGCGAGCCGACGCTGCTTTTCACGGAGAACGAAAGCAACAACAAGCATCTCTTCGGCACGGAAAACGCAACGCCCTACGTCAAAGACGCGTTCGACAATTATCTGGTCCACCAGCAGCACGACGCGGTCAATCCCGCCAAGAGCGGCACGAAATCCGCAGCCCACTACCAGATATCGATAGGCAGCGGACAGACAAGCGTCATTCGGCTGCGCCTCACCAATACGTCGGTCAGCGCGATCGCGGACTGCTTCGGCAACGCATTCGATGACGTGTTCGCCGCCCGGCTCGGCGAAGCCGACGATTTCTACCGGTCGATTACGCCGCCCTCATTGACCGAGGATGAGGCGCGCGTAATGCGTCAGGCCCTCGCCGGCATGCTGTGGACGAAGCAGTACTACTTCTTCGATGCCGACAAGTGGCTGGAGGAGCACCAGGCCCAACCCGCTGCTCGGTCCGGAATCGCAAGATCCGCAACCGGAGTGGTACCACATGGTGAACGACCACGTGATCTCGATGCCGGACAAATGGGAGTACCCGTGGTATGCGGCGTGGGATCTCGCGTTCCACTGCATCGCGTTGAGCGCGGTCGATCCGGATTTCGCGCGCGCGCAGCTCGAGCTGATGTTGCGCGAGATCTACATGCACCCGAGCGGCCAGATTCCCGCATACGAATGGAACTACAGCGACGTGAATCCACCGGTGCATGCCTGGGCGACTGTGTTCCTGCACCGCGTGGATGAGGCGCTCGGCCGCCCGCAGACAGGGAGTTCCTCAGACGCGCCTTCCTCAAGCTTTCGCTCAACTTCAACTGGTGGATCAATCGCAAGGACCGCACTGGCAAGAACGTGTTCGAGGGAGGGTTTCTCGGACTCGACAACATCGGCGTCTTCGACCGCAGCGCACCGCTGCCCACTGGCGGCCACCTCGAACAGGCCGACGGCACTGCCTGGGTCGCGCTCTTCTGCCAGAACATGGTGGAACTCGCGGTCGAGCTGGCGGCCGAGGACCCGAGCTACCAGGACATGTGCACGAAGTACGTCGAGCACTTCTTCTGGATCGCGTCGGGGATGAACCGTACCGGACCGGACGGCATGTGGGACGAGGAGGATGGTTTCTACTACGACGTGCTGCGACTTCCGGACGGCAGCGCGCAAAGGCTCAAGGTGCGCTCGATGGTCGGCTTGCTGCCGGTGTGCGCAACGACAGTGATCGCGAAGTGGCAACGCGAGCGTGTTCCTGTCGTCATGGAGGCGTTCAGGAAACGCCTGCAGCGCATGCCCGAGTTGCTGAGCAGCATGCACGCAACCGGTCCTGGGCACCTGGGCGTGGCCGAGCGTGGCATTGTTGCGCTCGTGAGCGAAGAGCGGCTGCGGCGCATCCTCGGGCGAGTGCTCGACGAAAACGAATTCCTCAGCCCGTACGGCCTGCGCGCGCTGTCGCGCCATCACCTCGAGCACCCCTACGTGTTCAACGTGGGCGGACAGGAATACCGTGTCGCTTATCTACCCGCCGAATCCGACTCCGGGATGTTCGGCGGCAATTCCAACTGGCGCGGTCCGATCTGGATGCCGGTGAACGCGCTCATCATCCGCGCCCTGCTGCAGTACTACCTCTACTACGGGGATCGCTTCAAGATCGAGTGCCCGACCGGCTCGGGGCAGATGATGAATCTCTTCGAGGTGAGCAAGGAGATCACGAGCCGCCTTGCCCGCATCTTCCTGCGCGACGAGCAGGGCCGGCGACCGGTGTTCGGCGGGGCGGAAAAGTTCCAGACCGACCCGCATTGGCGCGACCACATCCTGTTCTACGAATACTTCCATGGCGACAATGGCGCGGGACTCGGTGCGAGCCACCAGACCGGCTGGACGGGCCTCGTCGCGCGGATGATACAGATGTACGGAGTGCTCGATCCCGCGAAATTTCTGGAAGAGGGCAAACGCGGCTTCTTCACTTTCACCGCGGCTGCGGAGTAATTCCAGAAAGGGGAAAAACACGTGCGTCTAGAACCGCGCGGTCCGCTGCGGGCGCTGTTGCGATCCGCGGCACTGGCGGGCTCGCCACCGCAGCGTCCGGCTGCGCGCGGATCGGACCGGACATCGTGCGCTCGGGGCGCCTTGCCTGCAACGACGCCATCCTGGCGACGACGAGGCGAGCAAGTATTGGTTCTGGATGCTGCAGCTCATCTGCAGTGCGCAGCTTCCGGACACCTCTCTCGGAGCGCCCGTGCTCACGATCCCGGTTGGAGGGCGCTAAACTGGGCGGAACGGGGACATCTTCAATAATCCAAGAATGAGCGCGTTGCTGGTTGCGATTGTCGCCCTTGTCTGCGTGCTCGGCGGCGCGGTGCTGGGCATGGTTCTGCGCGAGGTCCTGCCCAAGGAACATTTGAGCGACGAAGCAAGGGACGTAATAAAACTGGGAACAGGACTGCTCGCGACGCTGGCCGCGCTCGTGCTCGGCCTGCTGATCGCCTCGGCCAGGAGTTCCATCCAGGTGAAGGCGGACGAGATCGAACAGGCCGCTACCAAAGTCATCCAGCTCGACCACATCCTGCGACGCTATGGACCGGAGGCCAACGAAGTGCGCGATCTTCAGCGGCGCTTGTTCATGGCTAAGGCCGATCTGGTGTGGACTAAGGCCGGCATGTCCGTCGGCGCCGCCTTGGGAAGAGGCGTCTCGGGCATCGAGGAAGTCCAGGAGAAGCTGGGAGCGCTCGTGCCGACGAGTGATGCGCAGCGGTGGCTGCAGGCACGCGCCTTACAACTCACCATCGACGTGGCGCAGATTCACTGGCTCATGATCGAGCAAAGTCAAAGCGCAATTCCGGTGCCGTTCCTGGTCGTGCTGGTGCTCTGGCTCGTCGTCATTTTCATGAGCTTCGGTCTGCTTGCGCCGCGCCGTGGAATCGTTCTCGTGTCCATTGTCGCGTGCGCGCTTTCGGTTTCCAGCGCAATTTTCCTGATTCTGGAACTCGACCGGCCCTTCGAGGGATTGCTCAAGATCTCCGACGCACCGATCCGCGATGCGATCACCGAGATAAACCAATAGACCCACCTCAACGACCTTCTGCCCACAGAGTGATGACTTCTTTGCGCGGCCCTTTGCCATGGATCGCTGCCACGATCCTCGTGCTCGGCGGTTGCGCAACGCGTCCGATCAATCCCCCGATCACGCAGGTCGACCTTAACCGGGGTTATCGGTTCGAGACCCGCCAAGAGCACCGCCCCGGCAGCGACACCGAGGACCTGGTCATTCTCGCCTTCTCGGGCGGCGGCACGCGGGCGGCCGCATTTTCGTACGGCGTCCTCGAAGCCCTGCGGCGCATGGAGATCGTTGGGCCCAAGGGCGAGCGGGTGCGCCTGCTCGACGAAGTGGACCTCATCACCGGCGTGTCGGGCGGGAGCTTCACCGCGCTGGCGTACGGCCTGTACGGCGACAAGCTGTTCGACATCTACGAGACCAGCTTCCTGAAGCGCAACGTCCAGGGCGAGTTGATCGCGCGTGTCATGAACCCTGGCAACTGGGGAGCGTTGGGGTCGGAGGCCTGGGGCCGCTCCGAACTGGCCGCGCAGCTGTACGACGAAATCCTCTTTCATGGCGCCACATTCGCAGATCTCGATCGTGGCAGCGGACCGTTCATCTTCGTGACGGGCACGGACATTTCGACGGGCGCGCGCATTGGCTTCAGTCAGCACGATTTCGACTATCTCTGCTCGGACCTCGATGCGGTGCCGCTTTCCCGCGCTGCGGCGGCATCGTCGGCCGTGCCGTTCGCGCTATCGCCCGTTACGATCAACAACTATGGCGGCAGCTGCAAGTTCGTGGGGCCAGCGTGGATCGAGGTCTTCAAAGACCCCGCGACCGCGCCGCGTCCCGCGGCTCGCGCAATCAGACGTTGGCAGGCGCTGGAGGCGTACCAGGACGGCGTTCAAGAACCATACATCCACGTCGTCGACGGTGGCCTGGCGGACAATCTCGGAGTGCGCAGCGTGGTCCAGTATCTGGAGGAAATAGAAGCCGTGCACCTCTCCGGCAAGGCGACGCCGTTCGACCACGTGCGCAGAATCATCGTCTTCCATCTAGCGGCGATTTCGCTCTGGGCAGTGTTCTATCTATGGGCTGGATGTATGCCCGATGCCGAAGCGGCGTTCTACTTCTCCGGGGTCACTTACACGACCGTGGGCTACGGTGATGTGGTGCTGGCGAAACCGTGGCGGCTGCTCGGGCCGATCGAGGGCTTGATGGGCATCCTCATGTTCGGCTTGTCCACGGGTTTCCTCTTCTCTGTCATGAGCCACGTCTATCAATCCTGGCACGTGCAACCCCCCGCCGTCTCCACCATGGAAAGGGAACAGCCATGAAAGCTGAACGTATCAATGCGCTGGTGGAGGAGGATCTGTGAGTCGGACGACCATCGTCTCATTCTCGACCGGAAATCGCCCAACTAACGAAGACAAAGACATTCAGAACGATGCGGGTTCCGCATCGCCACATCCACTTGGAAGCGTTACGATCTGATCGTAAAGACGCGTCAAGCGCGCATCAAGCGACGGCGAGGGACTTCTGAAGAGTTGTGCTTTCTGTAAACAACGAAATTCTGCGGAAGATCCTCGCCTTCGCTGCGGTCGTGGAAATCTGCACCGGACTCACCCTGATGATCGATCCTGCGATCGTCGTCAGGCCACTGCCAGGCGTGGACGTCTCCGGCGTTGGTGTAATGGTGGGCCGATGTTTTGGCATCACGCTCGTGCCCTAGTACCTCGTATACCTGGGCACGATTGAGAACATGCGGGCGCGCTGCTGTGGCCCGCCGTTGCGCTGCACGCCGCAGTGGTGCTGCCCAACTGGACTACTGTGATTTGAAGCGCGAGAGGCCATGAAATGGGGCAAGTATCACTGTTATGCAACCGTCACGGAACCACTATACTGTGCGATGTTTGCCTTGATTTGCCTCGCAATCCCACCCATTCATTTCCTGCTCTTCTCTCCGGCCGACGCGACCAAACCGCCACGCCACTCGCCGTAACCTCGACCAACAAAAGGAGTCACCCATGCGTGCACTGAAATATTCATCCACCGTTCTTGCCTTCGTCGCCGCCGCGTCGGCTCTGACCATCGCAGGATGCGGCGGCAAGAATGAGACGGAGATGTTGAACACCGGCGGCGGTGCACCGGAGTCGGTGAACGTGCCGAAAGGCACCATTACGGGTGGAGCATCCGCCGGCCAGGCGACCGCGCTCGCGCAAGAGATCGCCGACACCAACAACAACACGATGCAGCAGTTCAACAAGATGGGCGGCCAGATGTCGAGCCTGCAGAGCACCGAGAACCAAGGAGCTGAAGAACTCCCAGGCCGCGCTCGCGAAGCTCAACCAGCTCTCGCAACAGCAGGGGACGGGCTCGATCACGCTCTTTTTCGCCGAGGGCTCGGCCCGGCTCAACCCGGAGCAGACGCAGCGGCTGATCCGGTTCCTCGACTACCTGCAGCGCGAGAGCCGCGGGCGCAAGGTGATCCTGGTGTCGATCGGCAGCGCATCGGCCGTCGGCTCTGCCTCGATCAACGCCAAGCTCAGCCGCGAGCGCTCCGAGGCGCCGCTGGCGACCATCGACCAGTACCTCGTGAACACCCCTCACAAGTACTTCAAGGTCACCGGGATCGGCGACATGTACGCGCCGAAGGGCGGGTCGACCCAGGTCGAGAATCGCTATCAGAGCGTCGAGATCATCGCCGCCTATGACGCTGCGCAGCTCGGCAGCACGCCCGGCTACTAACGCTAAGATGAGGAGAATGCAATGAACAAACGCTCCAGCCTGTTCGTATTGGTTCCGGCGCTGCTTTTCGTGGGGGCCGCCGACGCGCAGTACCCGATCCTGGACATGGTCGCCCAGAACGTGATCCAGAAATACCAGCAGGCGAGCTGCGAGCAGTTGTGGGAAAAGAAAGGTCAGCCGAAATCGCCGCGCGAGCAGGAAGCCATCCAGATGCTGCGGAGCAATCCGCAGATGGCTGCCGCATTCATCAACCAGGTCGCCGCACCCATCGCCAACAAGATGTTCGAATGCGGCATGATTCCATGAGGGCAACCGCACGAGCGTTGCGATCGAGTCATGCATCGGGAGCCATGACAGTACGAGGCAGGTCTCTTGGTTGGGTTTTGCTGCTCGCGTTGGCAGTGTGCGTTGCGGACGCGCAAGCGAAGGACGCACAGAAAGCACCGTTGGCTTCGAAGTCTGCCAAGTCAGGCAAGGCGGCTGCGCCAGCGGTCAAGCCGGTGATCGAGCCCAAGGCGATCGAGATCCTGAAGGCCGCTAGCGACCGCCTCGCTGCCGCCAAGTCGATGAACTTCACGGCGGTGGTGTCCTACGAAAGCTCGAGCCGCTACGGCCCGCCTCTCGTCTACACGACGAAATCGGACGTGACCTTGCAGCGCCCCGACAAGCTGCGGGTGATCACGTTCGGCGACGGTCCCGCCTCCGAGCTCTACTACAACGGCAAAACAATGATGGCCTTCGCGCCGGCCGAGAATCTGGTAGCCGTCGCGCAGGCCCCGCCGACGATCGACGCGGCCTTGAAGTTTGCCTACGACTCCGCCGCGATCTACTACCCGTTCACCGACCTGATCGAATCCGACCCGTACAAGGGCATAGCCGACGGACTGGAGCTGGCCTTCTATATCGGCCAGTCCCATGTGGTTGGCGGAACGACCACAGACATGGTGGCGTACGCCACGGGGGGCGTATTCGTGCAGGCCTGGATCGGCGCCGAGGACAAGCTGCCGCGCATGGTCCGCGCGGTGTACCGCGACGACCCGGCGCAACTGCGCCACCAGATGGAGCTCTCCAACTGGCAACTCGACGTTGCCGTTCCAACGGAATTGTTTGCGTCGGAGAAAGCCGCGTCCGCCACACCTATTTCGTTTGTGCATCCGAACGCGAAACCCACGCCGGGGGCCAAACCTCCTCCGAAGGGCAAGCCATCCGGAACCCAGCCACCCAAAACCCAGTGAGGAGGCACAGCGCATCATGAAGACGATCATCATCGGCCTGACAGGATTCCTGATCTCGGCGCTCTGGTCCGGACCGGCCGCCGCCTGGGCGAGCGCGAACCGCTACGGGGGCAGCACGGAGCACGTGGCCGGGGTCGGCACCGAACACACCAATGCGTACGGCGGCAGCTCCGAGCATGCCTACGGCGGCGGCAGCGAGCATACCAACATGTACGGCGGCACCACGGCAGGCAAGTACGGGGAAGGGGCCGTGCACACCACGCCTTACGGCGCGACCGCGTACCATCCGCCTGTTCCTGTCGCCGGCGCCTACTACCATCCGCCCGCTGCCTATTACCCGTATCACCCGCCTGTCGCAGTCCCTTACTACTCATCCGGATGCACCGGCTGCGCGGCCGCCGCGGGGGCCGTCGTCGGCGTGGCCGCCGGCGCCGCGATCGCTTCGGCCAACACCGCGGCTGCCACCTCCAACGCCTACTCCGCGGGCGTTGCCGCAGGAACCGCCAATACCGCAGCCGCGTATAACGCCGGCGTTGCGGCCGGCGCCAGCTATGCGATGGGCGTGAACTACGCGACGCTGCCTACCGGTGCGATGACCATCAACCGCGGCGGCACCACGTACTACCTCAGCGGCAATACCTGGTTCCAGCCGGCCTACGGTGCGAACGGCGTCTACTACCGGGTGGTGCCGGCACCCTGAGCGGCTCGCGCACGCATTGCTGCGTTCAAAGCTTCGGACCCGATGAGCCCGATCGCAATCGCGTCGATCGTGCTGGTGTGCGTCTTCGGCGGTGCGCTGTTCGGCATGTTCCTTCGCACCGTCTTGCCCGAACATCACCTGAGCGATGAATCGAAGGACGTGGTGAAGCTCGTGACGGGCCTGGTTGCAACGCTCGCTGCTCTGGTTCTCGGCTTGCTGGTCGGCTCGGCAAAGAACTCGTTCGACGCGGTGAACGAAGCGTTCAGGCAGTCTGCCGCCAAGATCATCGTGCTCGATCGCGTGCTGGCGCAATACGGACCGGAGACGAAAGAGCTGCGCGAATTGCTACGGAAGAGCTACGCTGCCCGGCTCAATCAGCTCTTCCCGCAAAAACTGTCCCAGCACTCGGTATTCGGCGCCGCCGAGGGAACAGCAATGGCGGAAGGAATTCAGCAGAGACTGCGCGCACTCTCGCCGCAGAACGACACGCAGCGCTCTCTCCAGGCACACGCCCTGGAAATCGCCGACGCTGTCGTGCAAGCGCGCTGGCTGGCGATCGAGCAGGAGGAGAACACGATTCCAACGCCCTTTCTGGTGGTGCTCGTTTTCTGGCTTGCCGCCATGTTCACGAGCTTCGGCCTGTTCGCCCCCCGCAATGCCATCGCAATCGCGGTGCTGTTCTTTGGCGCGCTGTCATTGTCGGCTTCGATCTTCCTGATCGAGGAGTTGAACAGCCCGCTCGCAGGTCTCATCACGATCTCAAGTGCTCCGATGTACAAGGCGGTCGGACTCCTCGGACAATGAATCTCGGGCCGCGTCGGAGTCAAGGAGTGGTTTTCGCGGGTCCGCTTCTTCGCACGCGCAAACAGGGAGCGAGGGCGTGGTGCGCGGGAGCGGATTGCGGTGCCCGCTGCAAGGCCGTGAAAAAACTGGAACCGTCTCGAAGTGGTCGCCTGGGAAGCAACGAGCATGGGTAAGGCGCGGCCAGCGTCAGGCAAACAGCGCACGCTCACATTGCTCGGACGTTATCCCAACCATGAATTCGCGTAAACTCATGCTCCTCTGAAATTGCACCTTGTTCTTCGACATCGCCTATCTTCTTGTCAAGTGCGTCTACCCCACTCGCTTGCCAGCTGAGCAGTAAACTTTCGGGTTCCTTTCACGCGCTGAAATGCAAGGTGGTCTAACATAGTCGTGATCTACTGCGTCGCGAGCAATAGAATGGTGAGACGGGCGGCCTGCGAGGACTCTTCGTTCTCTCCACGTATCGCATCGTGCGTGCAGTCTCATACGGGGATGCCATGAGCAAGTTACTCGAGAAAGTCAAAGAAGAGTTCCTGGCGCTGCTCCCGCCGACGATCTTCTTCTTCGTCACCCTGCACCTCGTTGCGTTTTTTCGTGTGCTCATGCTCAAGGGAACCGGGATCCCGGTCAACACGTCGTTGCAGGTGACCATAGGCGCCCTGATCCTGGCCAAGGCGGTACTCATTGCGGATCTGCTCCCCTTCATCAATCTCTATCCGCACAGGCCGCTGATCTACAACGTCGTATGGAAAACGTTGATCTACCTTCTGGTGTCGATGGTTGTCCACTACCTGGAGCGTCTCATCGATTTCTGGAAGGAGGCTGGTGGCTTCGTTGCCGCCAACCAGAAACTGCTCGCAGAGATGGTGTGGCCGCATTTCTGGGCCATCCAGCTTATGCTGCTCGTACTGATTTCTTTCTACTGCACAGTACACGAGCTCGTCCGCGTGATCGGACGGGACAAGTTTCTCCAAATCTTCTTCGGAACGCCGCCGACGGCGCGGGTTTGAGTTCTGCGCCATTTTTCGCATGCGCAATCAGGGATCGAGCGCTCGGGGTCTACAGCGCTCCGATGCAACCGGCACGGCATCAGCGATTCGCCGTGTCCAGTTCAGTCGCAAGCCGCGCGAAACTCTGGTTCTCGGGCTCCAGTTCATGCAGCAGTCGCGCGTGCTCGCGCGCTTGTGCCAGGTCTCCGCTTTCCCGCTCGTACGTCACCAACGCGACGAGCATCTCGCGATCGTACGGATGGCGGGTGAGCGCGGCACGCAGCGTTTTCAACGCTTCCGCGGGCTTCCCGGTGTCGTGTAGCGCGACGCCGTAGACATAGGCGAAGCGTGCATCATCGGGAGCGAGCTTCGCCGCCAGGGCCAGTTGGACGACCGCTTCGGCCTTACGCTGCTGGCGGATCAGCGCGAGTCCGAGGGCGTGGTGCGCGGGAGCGGATTGCGGCGCACGCTGCAAGGTGTCGCGGATTGTGTGCTCGGCCTCGTCGTCGCGCCTCAGTCGACGTTGCAGATCCGCCAGGTTGACGGCTGCCTCCACGAAAGTCGGATCGAGATCGAGCGCCTTGCGATACGCCGCCTCGGCCTCCGCAATGCGACCGCGCGTCACCTCGAGATTGCCGAGCGCGGTCTGCGCTTCCGGACGGTCCGCGTTGTAGCGCAGCGCGGCCGCCTGCTCGTCGAGCGCCCGCTGGAACCGCACACGGTCGCTCTCGGCGAGACTCGCCTCGGGCTCACCGGCCAGCGCGCGCGCCGCCTCCATGCGCACCTGACGCACCGGATCGTCGAGCATCCTCGGCAGAATCCGGGCTCGCGTCGCCGCATCCGCGTTTGCGAGCGCGCCCACCGCAGCAGCACGCACCGAGGGATCCGCATCGTTCAGCGCCTGCTGGAGCGTCGGCAAAGCAGTCGGACTCAGGTAGCGCGCCAGCCGCTGCACCGCGCTCGCCCGCGCGAAGGATGGCTGAGCACGATCCTCCGCGACACCGATCAGAGCGTCCTGCGCGCCGGGCGCACCCTGGTCGCCGGCGTGCAGCTTTTCCGCGAACGTCTGGAAGCCATCGCGGCGCGTGGGAAACCACTGCGCCACCGCGTCCGCTGCCCACTTCGCCGACTGTTTCGTGTGGCAACCGTTGCACGCATTCGGAACGCCGAGAGTGAGCGTGCGATCGGGCCGCGGAATGCGAAAGCTGTGGTCGTGACGCGGATCGACGAGCATGTAGGTCGTCGTCGGCATGTGGCAGGCGGTGCACTGCGCGCCGTGCGAATCCGCGGGATGATGCGTGTGCGTGGGTGTGTCGTAGCGAGTGGATGCGTGACACTGGGCGCACACGGCGTTGCCCGGCGCGCGCAATTTCTGGGAATGCGGTTCGTGGCAATCCGAGCAGGTGACGCCGTGCGCGTACATGCGACTCTGCAGGAAAGAACCGTAGGTGTACACCTCGTCCCGCTGCTGACCGTCCACGTGGTAAAGGCCAGGATCGATCGGCGCAGCGCGGAAAGCGTCGCCGAGCGGCTGACCAGGCTGCCATGTATCGGAGAACTGTCCGCGACGCGCATGGCAGCGCGCGCAGGTCTCGATCTCGCGATTCGATTCACGCGGCTTCGCGCGCCTTGCGTTGCCGCTCGCCGGGTCGATCGTCCACCCTGCTCCCCGGCGCTCGTCGAAGGTCACGACCAATCCCTGATTGCCGTCGAAGCGCTTCCAGTCACCTTCCCGCTTCGCCCACGCGAGGTGATTCGAGCCGGGACCGTGGCACGCCTCGCAACCGACATTGAGGTCGGTCCACGTCGTCTTGAACGTCGAAGTCTGCTCGTCGTAGTTCTTGCGCAAATTGGTCGAATGACAGTCGGCGCACTGATAGTTCCAGTTCTGGTCGATGCCGGTCCAGTGCAGCGGGTGACCGGGCTTGAGCTTCTGGTCCGGATAGAGATGGAACCACCGTTGACCGCCTTGCGCTTTCGGTCGCGTGTCCCAGGCGATGCCGAGGGCCTGCAGACGACCGCGATCGAGCGCGATCAAGTACTGTTGCAGCGGATACACACCGAACGTGTACCGGATTTCGAAGTCTGTGAGCTTGCCATCGGGACCGTCGGTGCGCACGAAGAGTTTGTCGTCGTGCTTGAAGAACGTCGAGACGACACCGTCGCCGGAAGATTTCGCATCGTTGAAATCGCCGAGAGCGGTCTGCGCATTCGCAACCTGCATCGCGCGGTCGTGTTGGGAGCCGCGCCATGCCTCGGTCTGTTTCGCATGACAGGTGGCGCAGGCTGCGCCGCCGACATAGGCGGCGGGCGGCGCGGCAGGCATTGCGGATTTGGTCGCGGGTGGCGCGTCGTCGCAGCCTGCGACCATGAAGCACGCAAGCCCCGCGGCAAAAGCGAAGCGTGCTCCCTCTCTTGCCATCTTTCTGATCATCTGCGTCACTGGATAACTGGAGTCCGTCAACCCGAGTCGGCTCACACCATCGCATGCCAGTTCGTTGCAGAAGAGTGCAGCGAACATGCTCGACGATACTGACGGATGGACTGATCGAGTATACGCTTGGCGTTGCGAGCTCCACGCCGATGGCGCAAGACGCCTTCGCTCCCGGAACCCGGCTTTCCCGTGGTGACAGGGGATTTGGTCGTTTCGGCATCCTGTAGCAAAATGCCTGTCCATCGCGACCGCGGCGTGCCGCGCGAGGACGCTCGCGAAAGATGATCGCGTTCGAATGTACGAGACGGAACCAAGGGACATGAAGGCAATGAGATCGTTGTTCCGCACTTTGCATCGCGCCGGCATGTCCGCCATGAGCCTGAGCGTAGCCCTCGCGGGGACCGCGCTGCTCGCGGCGTGCGCAGGCGGCGAATCCTTCCTGAAGCCGCCTCCGGACCCCGCAGAGCCGCCGCAGATCGAAGCGGGGTCGACGCTCACTTTGCGTGTACCGCTCGCATTCCCCGAGGGGACCGATGGCCTCTACTTCCAGGACAGTCAGCTTGTGAGCCGGGCAGCGATTACCCGCGACCTGCCGTACTGCCGCCTCGCGCCGATAGGTGTCACTTCGCCCCGGATCATCCAGCCCACCATCTTTGCGGTGCGCAGCGTTTACTACGACGACCGGCAGACCTCTGCGACCGGAAGAGTGATCAACGTAACGCACCTCGACCTCGTGGCCTATGGCATACAGTCCTATGCCATGAGCTGCCAGTTCGCCCAGGGCGGCCCTTCGCAGAATTTCCTGACATCGGAGCAGATTCTGGGTGCGATCGGCGCGCACTTCTCGATGGCGTTGCAACAGTAGCCGTTCGGTGGCTCTTCAAAGCCACGACTTTGCACGGCTGGTCATTCAGCCGAAAATACGTGCCGGACCGGTGCATTCAGAGGTATCCGGGCGCCGTGCGTTTTCGGCGAAGTGGCAAAGTGTCGCGGGAACCGAATCGGATTCAACGAGTGTTTCTCAACAATTGGGGAGTGAAATCATGCGCGCCGTAGCGAAATCTGCGAATCAAGGTGTCAGGAGTGAAGGGGATGAATGGGTGCGCGGTCCGCAACGGCCGCACTCGTTCTCCAGATTCCTCCTCTGTGCGCTCGCTGTGGTCTTGTTGATCGGCCTCGCGCCGGGGCGAGCCGCTGCGCAGGGTCATCCCGTGCTGGAAAGCAATGCGCGGATGGCGCTCTCAAACCTCGTCGCTACCGTTCCCATTGCCGGGTACCTCAACGAAAAGGCGGTGGCGATACTCGTGTTTCCGGACATCACCAAGGCCGGCTTCCTGATCGGTGGCGAATACGGCAACGGCGTGATGTTCCAGCGCGGCCGGGTCGCCGGCTTCTACAACACGGCGGGCGTTTCCTACGGGTTTCAGGTCGGCGCCCAGACGTTCGGCTATGCGATGTTCTTCATGAACGAGGGCGCACTGCAGGCGCTCAACGCAACGGAAGGATTCCAGGTCGGTGTCGGTCCGAGCGTCGTGGTGCTCGATGACGGAATGGCAAGGTCGGTCACATCCAACACGTTGACCCAGGACGTTTACGCCTTCGTCTTCGGCCAGCAGGGATTGATGGCCGGCGTGGGGCTGGAAGGCACCAAGATCACGAAGCTCAATCAGTAGACTCTAAACTGGACGCACGCCTTCCGATCATCACAACCCCTTCAGTTCGGCCAATCGTTGTGAAACCGGGCCGTTCCATCACGCCCCGGTGAGATGTTCACTGCGCTGTTTGGATCGTCGATGGGATGGATAAGCATCGCCTGGCCGATGATCGGGGCGACGAGCCTCACCCTCGGTCTCATCTACCTGCTGGTCTGGTTGCGACGCTCCGAGCGAAAGCAGCTATCTGGTGTTCTTCGTGACTGCCGCGTCGGTCGCTGTCTTCAGCATATTCGAACTGCGCATGATGCGGGCGGCAACCCCGGAGCGATTACGCGTTCACCTTGCGTTGGGCGCACCTGCCCCTCTTCACCCTGTTCGTTTCCATCGTGGGCTTTATCCACCTCTACTTCCGTTCGGGCAAGCTTTGGCTAGGGATTGCCGCGTGCGGTTTGCGCGCAGTTGCCCTGGTGCTGAACTTCAGCACCGGCGTCAACGTGAATTTCGAGGAGGTAACGGCGATGCACCCGGTGGCGCTCTGGGGCGGTCGAACAGGTCTATGTGCCGATCGGCGTTCCCAGCCCTTTTACGATCGTTGCGCAGCTCAGCAACCTGCTCCTCATCTGGTTCGTAGCGGACGCATCGGTCGCGCTCTGGCGCGGCGGCGATGCCAATGCGCGCCGCCGCGCCGCCGTCGTGGGAGGCAGTCTCTTCCTTTGTCTCGTCGCTACCGCCATCCTTGCGGGCCTCCTCAACGGCGGTTTGATCCAGGTGCCCATCGCGCTCTCCGTCGGTTTTCTCGTCGTGGTCGTCGCGATGGCTTACGAGCTTGGCTGGGATTTGATCGCGGCCGCGCTGCTCACCGCGCGGCTGCGTTCGAGCGAGGAGCGATTGCGCGAGAGCGAGCAGCGCCTGCAGCTCGCCGCCGGCGCCGGCGAGCTCGGCCTCTGGGAGTGGGACGTGGCGGTCGGACGAAGTCTGGATGACACCCGAGTGCCGCGACCTGTTCGGATACCGTGCGGACGAGCCGATCGGCCTGGGCCGCTTCCTCGAAAGCGTCCATCCGGACGACAGGGCAGTGGTCGAACGCAGCGTGAGTGCGTCGCTGAACCAGCAAGGCCACGAATTCGAGCGAGGACTTCCGCATCGTCGCTACCCGACGGACGCGTGCGGTGGGCAACCTCGCGCGGTCGGATCGAGCGTGACGGGAAGGGTACCGCCTGCCGCATGCGCGGCGTTACCCATGACATCACGGCGCGCAGACTCGCTGAAGAGCGGTTCCGGACACTCGTCGAGGCAGCCCCCACCGCGATGCTCATGGTCGACGCTCGAGGAAGCATCGCGCTCCTCAACGCCCGGGCCGCAACGATGTTCGGCTATGCGCCCGACGGAACTGGTCGGTCGCTCGATCGAAACGCTGGTCCCGGAACGGTTTCGCGCTGCGCACGAGTTGCACCGGCAGGGGTATCTCCAGGAATCGCAGGCACGCGCCATGGGCGCCGGCCGCGAGCTCTTCGCCGTGCGGAAAGACGGGACCGAGCTGCCGGTGGAGGTGGGACTGAACCCGATACAGAATCCCGACGGCGGTTTCGTGATTGCCTCCGTGGTCGACGTCAGCGCGCGCAAGCAGGCCGAGTTCGACGCGGCGCGCCAGCGCGACGAGATGGCGCACCTCGCGCGCGTCGCCATGCTGGGCGAGTTGTCCGGCTCGCTGGCCCACGAGTTGAACCAGCCGCTGGCGGCAATTCTCAGCAATGCCCAGGCGGGGCAGCGTTTACTCGCCCGCGATCCGCCCGAGTTGGAAAAGGTGACAGAGATCCTCGCGGATATCGTCAAGAGCGACAAGCGAGCTGGCGCGGTCATCGCGCGACTGCGGTCGCTGCTGAAGAAGGAAGAGGCGCGGCACGAGCTGCTCGACATGAACGAGGTCGTGCAGGAAGTCCTCGCGCTCATGAACAACGACCTCATCAACCGTCAGGTCCGCGTGCGCACGGAGCTCGCACCAGAGCTTCCAGCGGTGACGGGTGACCGCGTGCAACTGCAGCAGGTCCTGCTGAACCTGTTCATCAATGCCTGCGACGCGATGGTCGCGTCGAAGGTGCAGCGAGACTTGATGGTGCGGAGCGAATGCACATCGGACGTGAGCGTGAGAGTCAGCGTGACCGATCGCGGCACCGGCATCCCATCCGAGAACCTGGAACGTATCTTCGATCCGTTCGTGACGACCAAAGCCGCAGGGCCTGGGCTTGGGACTGGCGGTCTGCCGCTCCATCGTCACGGCGCACAATGGCCGTCTTTGGGCCTGCAACAACCCGGACGGCGGTGCTACTCTCACTATTGAGCTGCCGCAACGGCAGAGCTTCCCTGACGCTTGAACGTATTCGATGCAGCGACACCACTGTCTATGTGATCGATGACGACCCCGATGTCCTCAAGGCAACGGCGCGCCTGCTTGCCGCGGCCGGCATGGTCGTCTCCACATTCGAGTCCCCGCAGACCTTTCTTGAATCTTACGACGGCGGAAGTCCCGGATGCCTCGTGCTCGACCTCGCCATGCCGGGATTGACCGGGCTCGATCTGCAGCACGCGCTCGCCGAACGCGGTGGACCGCTACCGATCGTCTTCTTGACCGGCCACGGCGACATCCGAAGCTGCACCCAGGCAATGAAGAACGGAGCGGTGGACTTTCTGACGAAACCAGTCGACGACACCGACTTGCTTACCGCCGTCGCCCAGGCCCTGGCAAAGGCGGACGCGCTGCAAGAGGAGCGCGCCGTTCGCGCGCGTATCGAGAGCGCACTTGCAATGCTGACCGCTCGCGAGCGCCAGGTTCTGACGCACGTCGTCGCAGGCCGGCTGAACAAGCAGATCGCTTTCGATCTCGGCACCGGAGAGAAGAACATCAAGTTCCATCGGGGCAACGTGATGAGGAAGCTCGGCGTGCGCTCGGTCGCCGAGCTGGTCAGGCTCGTGGAGCACTCCGGTGGGCCTGTCACGGATTCCGAGCATCGTTGACGCCTGCCTGATACGAAGCGCATCCCCGCCGAACTGGACCAAAGTCCAGTTGAATTGCCCAGTCTGGCTTGTGAACATACTCCCATGTCAAGCGAGCGACCACCCTTGGTGGCCGTCGTGGACGACGACGCCGATGTTCGTGTCGCTTTGATGCGGTTGATCTCGTCTGCCGGCTTTGCCACAGAGACTTTCGCGTCCAGCACCGAATTCGTGCGCTCGATCAGCGATCACGTACCGGAGTGTCTGGTGCTCGATCTGCACATGCCGGAGTTCAGCGGTTTCGAGGTGCAGCGGCAGCTCGCCGAGCGTCGTCCGGAAGTACCGGTGGTGGTCATCACCGGGCATGACACCGCGGAATCTCGAAGCCGCGCGCTCGGCCTGGGAGCCTGGGCTTACCTGGCCAAGCCCGTGGACGGCGACGCCCTGCTCCGTGCGATCAATGGCGCGCTCCACCGCTGACCGCGCGCCCCCAATTGCCGCTGGATTTCATATCCCCCTATACTGCACGCCCCCAAAACCACTCACACGCTGAGAAGGAGTTTTCCCATGACATCGATCCGATATTCCGTAACGATGATTGCCATCGCCGCAGCCGCAGCCCTCGCCGGCTGCGGTGGTCAACCGCAGAGCTATTCGCTGCAGGGGCCTGCCGGGCAGGAGAACGTGACCGTGCCGAAGGGCACCATGCTCGGCGGGGCTTCCGCAGGGCAGACCACCGCACTCGCGCAGGAGATCGCGGATACCAACAACAACGCCATGCAGCAGTTCGACAAACTCGGCGGCGACATGAGCAAGATGCAGGGCACCGAGAACAAGGAACTGCAGAATTCCCAGGCCGCGCTCGCGAAGCTCGAGCAGATCTCGGCGCAGCAGGGCACCGGCCAGATCACCCTGTTCTTCGGCGAAGGCTCGGCCACTCTCGACCAGTTCCAATACCAGCGTCTGGTCAACTTCCTCGATTACCTGCAGCGTGAGAGCCGCGGGCGCAAGGTGATCCTGGTGTCGATCGGCAGCGCCTCGGCAATCGGATCAGCTTCCATCAATCGCAAGCTCAGCGTCGAGCGCTCCGACGCCCCGCTGCCGATCATCAACCAGTATCTGGTGAACACCCCGCATCAGTTCTTCAAGGTTTCCGCGATCGGCGACATGTACGCGCCGAAGGGCGCGCCGATGCAGGTCGAGAAGCGCTACCAGAGTGTGCGCATCATCGCCGCCTACGACGCCGCCCAGCTCGGCAACGTGCCCGGCTGATCGGCGCAACCCGGAAAAACGGCTGGATCGATCGAGATCCAGCCGCGCATGGCAAGGAGAAACCCGTGATCAAACGTTCCTGCCTGTTCGTTCTGGTGTCCGCCCTGCTCCTCGTGGGCGCCGCCGACGCCCAATACCCGATCCTGGACATGCTCGCCCAGCGCGTGATCGAAAAGTACCAGCAGTCCACCTGCGAGCAACTGTGGGAGAAGAAGGGCCAGCCGAAATCGCCGCGCGAACAGGAGGCGATTCAGATGCTGCGTAACGATCCCCAGATGGCCGCCACCTTCATCAACCAGGTCGCGGCGCCCATCGCGAACAAGATGTTCCAGTGCGGGATGATTCCATGATGGTCGTAAGTCCGCGAAGACCGTCCTTCTGGTGTGCGCTGATCGTCGCGCTGGGCGTGCTGTGGGCTGGGAGTGCGAACGCCGCGCAAGCGCAGACCATGAAGCCGCAAGCTGCGAAATCTGCCAAGTCACCGGGCAAAGCCGCTGGCGCACCCGCGGTGCAGAAGGTGATCGAGCCCAGGGCGATCGACATCCTCAAGGCAACGAGTGCCCGCCTCGCCGCCGCCAAGTCGCTGACCTTCACGGCTGTGGTTTCCTACGAGAGCCCGAGCCGATACGGGCCGCCCCTCATCTTCACGACCAAGTCGGACGTTGCGCTGCTGCGACCCAACAAGCTGCGGGTGGTCACGTTCGGCGATGGCCCGGCCTCGGAGTTCTACTACAACGGCAAGACGATGATGGCGTTCGCACCAGCGGAGAACCTCGTGGCGGTCACCAATGCGCCACCCACGATCGACGGCGCGCTCGACTTCGCATTCGATTCGGCAGCGATCTACTTTCCGTTCACCGATCTGATCGTGACCGACCCCTACAAGGACATCGCAGACGGGCTGGAGCTCGCGTTCTATATCGGGCAGTCGACCGTGGTGGGCGGGACCAGGACGGACATGGTGGCGTATGTGACCAACGGGGTGTTCGTGCAGGCCTGGATCGGCGTGGAGGACAAACTGCCGCGCCGCGTGCGTGCGGCGTACCTGAACGATCCGGCCCAGCTCCGTCACGAGATGGAGCTCTCCAACTGGCAGATCGACCCGCCGGTCGCCACGGAGTTCTTCGAATCGGCGAAGGCGGCAGCGGCGACACCCATGCCGTTTGCCCATCCGGCGCAAAAGCTTGTTCCGAACATCAAACCCCCGTCGAGGAGCAAGGCCACGATTCCACCCTCCAAGGCGCATTGAGGAGGCCACACCATGAACAAGATCGCTATTGCCTTCACAGGATTCCTGATCTCGGCGCTTTGGTCCGGAACGGCCGCTGCGTGGTCCCATGCGAACCGCTACGGCGGCAGCACCGAGCACGCCTATGGGGAAGGCACCGAACATACGAATGCGTATGGCGGCAGCTCCGCGCATGCCTGGGGCGGCGGCAGCGAGCATACCAACATGTACGGCGGCACCACGGCGGGCAAGTACGGAGAAGGCGCCTACCACACCACTCCCTATGGTGCGACCGCTTACCATCCGCCCGGCTATGGCGGCGCCTATTACCATCCCCCCGCCTACTACCCGTACCATCCCCCGGCCTATTACCCGTACCACCCGCCGGTGGTGGTGTCCACCTATCCGTCCTCGGGCTGCTACGGTTGTGCGGCGGCGGCTGGTGCCGTGGTCGGCTTGGCCGCAGGCGCGGCCATCGCCTCGTCCAACGCTGCGGCGGCGACCTCCAACGCATACTCCGCCGGTGTCGCGGCAGGCAGCGCGAATACGGCCAGTGCCTATAACGCCGGTGTCGCAACCGGTGCGGCCAGCGCCAACACCGCCAGCGCCTACTCCGCAGGTTATGCAGCGGGAGCTACCACCAGTTACGCGATGGGCGTCAACTACGCGGCACTGCCGCCGGGCGCCCTCTCCATCAACCGGGGAGGCAGCACCTACTACCTGAGCGGCAATACCTGGTTCCAGCCGGCCTACGGCGCCAATGGCGTCTACTACCGGGTGGTGCCGGCACCATGATGGTCGATGCACCGATCGTGACTGAGGCGAACGCCGCGATTGCGGCGGAAGAATCAAAGCGCAATCAGGAAGGGAGAATGACGATGAACGTGGCGTGGAAGATTTTGGTGATCTTGTTCGTCAGCGGGTGGGTGCAGACCGGCCTTGCCCAGAGCCCGTACGCTACCGCGAACCGGGCGGTCCAGATCTACCAGGCGCGCGAAGCGAACGCCGCGCTCATGCACCAGTACCAGTGGAACAGCCGCACCGAGATCATCAGTCAGGGTCAGGTCAAGGATATCCGCATCGATCTCGTGAGCTACGGCCCGTTCGGGCAACTGCAGCGTACCGTTCTCAATGACCAGCCCGCCTCAGGCGGTTTGATTCTGCCAACGCCTTTCGGATTCCTCCGACGCGCCATCGCTGAGGACAAGAAGAAGGAACTGCAGGAGTATCTGTTGGGTTTGCAGGGCCTCCTCGAGCAGTACACGCTGCCCACGACCGGCAAGATCCTCGACTTCATCTCGACGGCGACACCGAGCGGACCGGATGCCAACGGACTCTTCCAGATGACCGGCTACAACGTGGTTCAGCCGGGGGACAACCTCACACTCTGGGTCAATCCCTGGACCAAGCACCTACGCCAGATGCAGGTCAACACGACGTTCCAGGGCAACGCCGTGCAGATGACCGCTACCTTCCAGACGCTCGCCGTGAGCGGCCTCAACTACGCAGCGTTCGCCGAAGCCACGGTGGCCGCCAAGCAGTTGAGCGTGCAGGTACAGAACTACAACTACGCGCGTCTAGCTTACTGAGGCGGTACAGGAGTGAAGAAACGGGTACTCAGCACAGACGGGTGGCTGCCTTCCATCCACGGACTTTGAAAGAGCTGACTGACCAAACGGGAGGTCGAGATGCAAACGTTCGCGAAATCTGCAGGCCAAGTGTGGGCTGAACGTAACGAGCACAAAGCGAGCGCTGCGGCGCAGGGCTTCGCTTTCGTTCCTTCGAGCGTTGGCGTTGGTCCTGGCCATCGCGACGACTGCCATCGGCCTTCTGCCGGCACCCGCCGCCGCGCAGGACTATGGGCTCGAAGGCGAAGCCAGGTGGACGCTGAACAGGCTGATGGCAACGGTTCCCCAGGCCAGGATGCTGGAGCAGCGGGCATATGCCACGCTCGTCTTTCCGGATGTCACGAAGGCGGGATTCCTGATCGGTGGTGAGTATGGCAATGGTGTTCTGTTCCGGCGTGGCGGCGTCTACGGGTACTACAACACAGCCGGCGTGTCCTACGGACTGCAGGCAGGGTGCACAGACGTTCAGCTACGTCATGTTCTTCATGAACGAGTGGTCATGGCGGGCTCTGAACTCGTACTGACGGGCTAGAGGTCGGTGTCGGTCCGAGTGTCGTCGTCCTCGACGAGGGAAAAGCGAGGTCGATCACATCGGCCACGCTCACCAGTGACGTCTATGCCTTCGTCTTCGGTCAGCAGGGACTGATGGCAGGTGCGGGTCTGCAGGGCACGAAGATCACTCGGCTCAACTATTAGACAGGGAAGTTCTCGGCCGTCCCAAACTGCCGAGAAGCGGCGAACATGCGGGAAGCGCTACGGAGCGAGCACATGAAAGCGAAGATCGTTCTGTTTGCTGTCCAGTTTCGTGTCCGCAATGCGCCGCTGAATCGCTCTGTTCGAGCGCCTGAGCGCCAACATTGTGCTTGCATACTTTGCGCCGATGTGAGGTAGACGAGATGCCAGCCAATACCACGTGGGAGCCACAGTCATGAGTTCACGCCCTTACGCAACCACCTTGGCAATCATTGCGCTGGTAACGCTCGGCGCCTGCCAGAAGAAGGAGCCCGAACCATCCGCGCCGGCGAAGTCCGTGGCGGATGAGACAGCCAAAAAGACGGCGGAAGCCCCTGCCCCGGCGCCGGCGCCGGCGCAGCCTGCCTCCGGTTCCGTGGCCGAGCCCGCTGCCGCGCCGGCGCCCGAACCCTCGCTGCAGCCCAACCCCGAGCGGAACGCGTACTTCGGCGAGACGCACATTCACACCAGCTGGTCGGTCGACGCGTGGGTGATGGGCAACCGCATCACCGGCCCGGCCGACGCGTACAAGTACGCCCAGGGCGAGACGATCAAGCACCCGATGGGCTTCGACATCAAGATCGACACGCCGCTCGACTTCATGGGCGTGACCGATCACTCGGAGTATGTCGGCGTCACCAAGGAGGCCAACACCCCGGGATCCTACGTGAGCAAGCTGCCCGAGGCGCAGCCCATGATCATGAAGGATCCGAACAGCAGCGCTGAACAACAGCAGGTCTTCTCGTATCTGCTAAAGCTGGCCGGAAGCGCGCCGGTGAAGGCGTTCATGTCGCCCGAAGGTCACTTCCACCGTGTGGAAGGAAAACGTCAGGATCGCCGACGAGAACAACCATCCCGGCAAGTTCACCGCGTTCTGCTCGTACGAGTGGACGTCGATGCCGGGCAATCGCAACCTGCACCGCAACGTCTTCTTCCGGGCCTGCGACAAGGTACCGGACTATCCATTCAGCGCGCTCGACTCCAAGCTCCCCACGGAGCTGTGGAACTGGATGGACGCGCAGCGCAAGAGCGGCAACGAGCTGCTCGCGATCTCGCACAACGCCAACGTCAGCGACGGCTGGATGTACCCGGTCGACATCGACAACACCACCGGGCGGCCGATCGACGCCGCCTGGGCGGCCGCGCGCGACCGCAACGAGCGCCTGGTCGAGATCAAGCAGGGCAAGGGACAATCGGAGACGCATCCCCTGCTGTCGCCCAACGACGAGTTCGCCGGCTACGAGCTGTATGAGGCCATCCTCGGCCTTCCGGCCGACGTCGGCCGCATCGACCGCATCACGGGCAGCTACGGGCGCCAGGCGTTGAAGGACGGCATCGCGATGCAGGACGTGCGCGGCTACAACCCGTACAAGTTCGGCATGGCCGGCGGCTCCGACTCGCACAACACCGGCAGCCCGTACCGCCAGGACAACTTCTTCGGCCTGCACGCCGATGCGGACGGGACGGTCGAGCGGCGCTTTGCCGGCGTACTGATCGGCGGCACCATGGACGTGCGCCTGGAGAACCCCGGCGGGCTGACCGGCGTGTGGGCCGAGGAGAACACCCGCGCTTCGCTGTGGGACGCGATGTACCGCAAGGAAACGTTCGGCGTCAGCGGTCCGCGCATCAAGGTGCGCTTCTTCGGCGGCTGGGGCTACGGCAACGACATCCTCAACGCCGGCGACTGGGTGAAGCAGTCCTACGCAGGCGGCGTGCCGATGGGCGCGGACCTGCCGCCGATGCCCTCGGGCGGCAAGGGCACGGCCCCGAGGTTCGTCGTCTGGGCGGTGAAGGACCCGACCACGGCCAATCTCGACCGCATCCAGGTCATCAAGGGCTGGACGCAGAACGGCCAGAGCTTCGAGAAGGTCTACGACGTCGCGTGGTCCGGCGACCGCAAGCCCGACAAGTGGTCCGGCCGCGTGCCGGCCATCCAGAGCACGGTGGACCTCGACAAGGCCACCTACACGAACAGCGTCGGCTCGACCGAGCTCAAGACGGTGTGGACGGATCCGGAGTTCGACGCGAGCCTGCACGCCTTCTACTACGCGCGCGTGCTGGAGATTCCGACGCCGCGCTGGACGCTCATCCAGTCCGTGAAGTCGGGGCTGCCGCCGCCCGACATCGTGCCGCTGACGGGGCAGGAACGCGCCTGGAGCTCGCCGATCTGGTACGCGCCGTCGGCCGAGGCGCGCAAGAACGCTCCGGCGGGCATGACCGTCACCGAGCTGAAGAAGAAGGGGGTCAGCGCCCTGAATGACGCGCAGCTGAAGGCGCTCATCGTCGGCAAGGCCTTCTGGATGCGGAACAACGTGACGGGAGAACAGTTCAGCCAGAACTTCACGACCGAGGGTCAGACGATCCTGTTCCGCGTCGGAACGAATGCCCTCATGCCGAGCGCCTTCGGCAACGTCGAGCGCGACGGCTATAAGGGACTGACCAGCGCCTACAAGATCGAGGGCGGCAAGCTCGTCATCCCCGTGTCGCAGGAACCGTACTCGTTCACGTTCTACAAGCTCGGCGACACCTACTACGCCGCGCGCAGCAACGAGTTCGGCTACGCCAACTACGAGATCATTCCGCCACCGCAGATCGCCGCGAACCCGCTGACCGCGCTGTCGAACCAGTTCTCGATCGAGCTGGGGCTGACGGAAGAGCAGAAGCAGCAGATCGTTCCGATCCTCCAGCAGGAGATCAAGCAACTCGGCGAACTGAAGAAGAACACCACTCTCAGCGGCCTGCAGAAGGTGGAGGCGCTGCGGAAGCTCGGCGTCTCCTTCGACGAGAAGATCTCGCCGCTGCTCAATCCGGAGCAGCAGCAGAAGTTCCAGGCCATGCGCGAGCAGATGCGGCGGCGGATGATCGAGGAGATGGCCGACAAGGCGCTGCAGAAGGGGAAATCGGCAGTGTCACAGTGGTTCGCCGACGTGCACAAGTAGCGCTGAAGAGGCTGGAAGGCGAGTCGGAGCGGATCCGGCGATTCGGGAGCGATTGCCTCCTGTGCCCTTGATATGGCACTGAGCCACGCCACGGCTGAGGCGCAGGCCGCGATGGCATCATCGCGGCCTGGCGCCGAATTTTTTGCGAGCACCATGAGACGCCTTCTCCGCGAGCCGCTGGTCCACTTCCTGCTGATCGGCGCGGTTCTGTTCGGCCTCTACAGCCTCACGCAGTCCGGACGCCCGGGAACCGCGCCGTCGAAGGAGATCCGGCTGTCGCTCGACGAGATCGCCCAGCTCACCCTGCTCTACCAGTCGCAGTGGCGCCGGCCGCCGACGCCGCAGGAGCTCGAGCGCATGGTCGAGAACAAGGTCCAGCAGGAAATTCTCTACCGCGAGGCGCTCGCGATGGGCCTCGACAAGGACGACGAGATCGTCAAGCGCCGTATGGCGCAGAAGATGCAGTTCCTGGCCGAGGACGTGGCCGCCGCGCGCGAGCCGACGACGGCCGAGCTCAGGAGCTGGTTCGAGAAGAACAGCACCAAATTCGCGCAGCCGCCCAGGCTGAGCTTCCGGCATTTGTACTTCTCGCCCGACCGGCGCGGCGTCCGCGCGCGAGACGATGCGGAGCAGGCGCTGTCGAAGCTCGCCGACCAGCCGGTCGACGCGAAAATCGCGAGCTCGCTCGCCGACCCGTTCATGTTCCAGGACTACTACCGTGATCGCGCGCCCGACTATCTCGGCAAGGAATTCGGACCGCCGTTCGCTCTGGCGGTGGTCAAGCTTCCGCCCGGCTCGTGGCAGGGGCCCATCGAGTCCGGCTTCGGCTGGCACCTCGTGTTCGTCGACACCATGATTCCCGGCCGCGTGCCGGCCTTCGAGGAGGTCGAGCCCGACGTCAGGACCGCGTGGCTCGGCGAGCAGAAGGCGCTTGCCTGGGAGAAGGCGTACAAGGAGATGCGCGCCAATTACACGGTGCTGCTGCCCGCGCCGCCCGAAGACGCATCGGCAGGCGCCGGCGCCGTGCCCCCCTCGCAGGCGAAGAGGGGACCCGAGCAGCCGGGCGAAGTGCAGAAATGAGTCTCTGGCAACGCGTTCCCGAACGCATCGCCGCCGCGCTGCTCGCACTGCTCGCCGCGTTGCCGTCTGCGCGCGCGCACGAGTCGCGCCCTGCCTACCTCGAACTGAAGGAAATGGCACCGGGTCAGTTCAGCGTACTGTGGCGGACGCCAGTGCTCGCCGGCACGCGTCTTCCCGTTGCACTCAAGCTCCCTGACGATGCTCGCAATCTGAGCGAGCCGAGGGTTCAGGAACTGTCCGATTCGCTGCTCGAACGGCGTTCGATCGACACAGGGCAAACCGGACTCGCGGGCAAGCGCATCGAGTTCCCCGGACTTCAGCTCACGATCACTGATGTGCTCGTGCGCATCGAACAACTCGACGGTACGCATGCAACCGAGCTCGTGCGGCCAGCGCACCCTTGGATGGAGATCGCACGCCCGCGCGGTACGCTTGCCACTGCGGGCGTGTTTCTCACCCAGGGCATCGAGCACATCCTGCTTGGCGTCGATCATCTGCTGTTCGTGCTCGGACTGCTGCTGATCGTGCGCACACCGTGGATGCTGGTGAAGACGATCACTGCCTTCACCGTCGCGCACAGCATCACTCTGGCAACCGCCACGCTTGGCTACGCAAGCGTTCCAGCGCCGCCGCTCAACGCGGCGATCGCGCTGTCGATCCTGTTTCTCGGCCCCGAGATCATACGCACATGGCGCGGCGAGACGAGCTTTACCATTCGGCACCCGTGGGTCGTCGCATTCGCTTTCGGCCTGCTCCACGGCTTCGGCTTCGCCAGCGGTCTCGCCGCGATCGGCCTGCCGCAGGCCGACATTCCGCTCGCGCTGCTGATGTTCAACGTCGGGGTGGAAATCGGGCAGCTCGCTTTCGTGGCGTTGATCCTGCTGATGGTGCGCGCGTTCAAGGTACTCGAGGTTCACTGGCCACGGTCCGTCGAGCTGCTGCCGGCGTATGTCGTCGGCTCGCTCGGGGCGTTCTGGACGATCCAGCGTCTCGTGCTGATGGTCGAAGGTGGATGATGCGAACGCCATGTGCGACACGCTCGCTCATTGCCGCGTGGCTGGCCGCATCGGCAGCGCCAGCGTTCGCACATGTGCAAGCAGGGCAGGCCACTGGCTTCCTCAGCGGCTTCGTGCACCCGATCTCGGGACTCGATCATGTGCTCGCGATGGTGGCAGTCGGACTGTGGGGCGCGCAGCTCGGCGCGCCGGCGATCTGGTTGCTGCCGGTCACGTTTCCGATCGTCATGGCGCTCGGCGGACTGCTCGGCCTGCTGGGTATTCCGCTGCCGGGCGTGGAGGCGGGCATCGCCGCCTCCGCGATCCTGCTGGGCACCGCCGTGATGACGGAGCGCCGGCCTCCGCTCTATGCCGCCGTCGCACTGGTGGGCTTCTTCGCGGTCTTCCATGGACACGCGCACGGCACGGAGCTGCCCTCCGGCGAAAGCGGATTGCTCTACAGCCTCGGCTTCGTGGTGGCGACGGGATGCTTACACGCGATCGGCATCGCGATCGGCGCCATCCACCGCTGGCCGGCGGGCAGAATTGCCCTGCGGGTCGCGGGCGGCGGCGTCGGATTCGCTGGGACCTTCTTCCTTTGGCGGGCCATCGCATGAAACCGCTTCGCATCGCGGGCTGGGTGGCCGTTCGCGGACTTGCGTTGACGGCGTATGCACAACAGGCGCACGCGCATCTGATCGAAACCGGTCTCGGACCGGTATACGACGGCATCGCTCACTTCGCGCTGACGCCCGAAGACCTGATCCCGGTGCTCGCGCTGGCGGTGCTCGCCGGATTGCGCGGCAGGGATCATGCGCGCCGCGCGATCTTCGTTCTGCCTCTGGCGTGGTTACTCGCCGGCTTCTTCGGCGCATCGGCCAAAGTCTCCTTGCCGGACTCGCTCTCGTGGGTGCCCCTGCTCGTGCTGGGAGGTCTCGTCGCGGCCGATTTGCGGCTGCCGGTCGTGGCGACGACGGCGCTCGCAGCCGCTCTCGGCCTCTTCCTCGGTCTTTCGAACGGCTACGCGATGGCGCAGGCCGGTCCCGGCGTCCGCGGCGTCGTCGGCATCGTCGGCGCGGTCTTCGTTGTCACGACCCTCGGCGCAGCGTGCGCCGTTGCATGGCAGTCGGGATGGCTGCGCATCGCCTGGCGCGTCGCAGGAAGCTGGATCGCGGCAGGAGGGCTATTGCTGGCCGGCTGGACGCTGCGGTAGCCGCGCATGCTGACTCGCGATCTGCATGCCGACCGAGCGCTGTCCAGCAACGGAGGTTCTATGAAATGGGTGCTGATCTTTGCCGCTGTCAGTGAAGGCGCGACCGGGGTGGCTTTGCTGCTCGTTCCATCGCTCGTTGGGCGGTTGTTGTTGGGTGAGGAACTGACCGGCATCGCCATACCCGTCGCGCGGGTCGCCGGCATCGCCCTGATCGCATTAGGGGTCGCCTGTTGGCCGGGACCGCCGCGGGTCGGCATGTTGACGTACAGCGCGGCTGTCACGCTGTATCTCGCCTACCTCGGCTTCGCGGGCGGCATGAACGGCATACTGCTGTGGCCGGCGGTCGTCCTGCACGTGATCCTGACTGCACTTTTGGCTCGCTTACACCTTTCGATGCGTCTTTGATCTACCTCCGCAAACGGGGGATTTTCTTAACCCAAGGAGTGCCGCGATGAAATCGGTGAAATCTACTGTCGCGCTGGTTGCCGCCGTCACTGCTGGAATGCTCGCCGGTGCGCCGGTCAACCCGAGACGTACTCGTTGCATGGCGGCGAGAGCGTCACCGTGCCCAAGGGGACGATGCTCGGTGGGGCCTCTGCCGGACAGACCACCGCACTCGCCCAGGAAATCGCCGATACCAACGGCAACGCCCGCGCGTGCCGGTCGATGTTCGCGCGAACGGCAATCGTAGAAATGGAGAGGAAACGATGACGACTCAGTTGCGCCGACGAATGCTGGCATGCGCAGGCTTTACCGTGGCGGCGGCCCTTGCCACGACACCCGTATCCGCCGAGATGAGCGCCGAGGAACTCGCGAAGCTCGTCGCAGAATCCGGTCGGCAATCTGATCAGCGTGCCGTTCCAGAACAACACCAATCTCAACTTCGGGCCGGACAAGGGAACGCAGAACATCCTCAACATCCAGCCGGTGATTCCGATCTCGGTGAACGACGACTGGAACGTCATCACGCGCACGATCCTGCCAGTAATCTGGAACCCGTCGCTGGGTCCAGGCGACGGCGCCACCACCGGCATCGGCGACACGACGTTGACCGCATTCGTCTCCCCCGCCAAGCCCGGGCAGTTGGATCTGGGGTGCCGGGCCCGTCGTCCAGTTACCCACGAACAGCAACGCGGAACTGGGCAACAAGAACTGGGGCCTCGGAGCCTCTTTCGTGGTGCTGCACCTCGACAAGGGGGACCCGTGGGTCTACGGGGTGCTGATGAACAACGTCTGGTCGCTTACCAGCAACGAGCAAGGGGGTTCCTACAGCACGGGCCTGATCCAGCCGTTCGTGAACTACAACTTCCCTGGTGGCCTGTATCTGACGAGCTCACCGATCGCCACCGTTGACTGGAATGCCAACGGAGAGAAGTGGACCGTGCCGTTGGGTGGCGGGATCGGCAAGATCTTCCATTTGGGCAAGCTGCCGGTGAATACGCAGCTCAGCGGCTACTACAACGTCGTGCATCCTGACAACGGCGCGAACTGGCAGATCCGAGCGCAGGTGCAGTTGATGTTTCCGAAGTAGATCGTATAAGGCAACCAGCAATGTGGCTCCTTGCTCCTTGACATCCTTCATCGGGCAGTCGAATTTCTTCCGCACCTGGCGAGGTTTACGATCCTCATGGCGCTGATCGTTATCGTTCCACGACTGTCGCCGCCGGGTCGGTCTGCCAGAGGCGGTAGGGCTGGTGCTGAGCGGCGGCGTCCTCGGGCCGCACCTGCTCGATGTCTTTTCTCGTCAGCATCCGGTCGCCGAATTCTTCCGAACTCGACATGCTGCTGCTGATGTGCACGGCAGGATTGGAAATCGACATGACGCTGTTCCGGCAGAAGGTCTTTCGGTCGATCGTGTTCGGCGACCACGACTTCAATTCCATTGCTGCTGGGTACTCTGGCAGCCCACTGGCTCGGTTACGGAGTGGACGTTGTTTGTCCCTTGAAAAAGAGGGCGGGACTCGGGCCGGGTGCTACGGTTCACGTCTCGCTCGCCACGGGGAGACCGCTTCGTGACGGGAATCGTTCGAGGTGCCGCGGTCGTGCTCGCGGCAGCACTGGCAGGCTGCGCTTGGCTCGGGCCGGAGATCATCCGTTCCGGGCGCCCGGCCTACAACGATGCCATCCTCGCAACCAACGACGAGCAGCTGCTTCAGAACATCGTGCGGCTGCGCTTCGGCGACAGCATCGGCTTCCTCACGGTGTCCGCGGTCACGGCGAACGTTTCAATGACCGTCGGGGGAAGCGTGGATCTCGGCATCGGTCCTTCGCAGAACTATGTGGGTAACCTGGTCCCGTTCAGCGGAAGCCTGATTGCGGAGCAAAACCCAACGATCTCCTACGCACCCGTGAGGGGAGACCACCTGCTGCGGCAATTCGCAGCCGAGATACCGCTCGATTTCGCGATCCTCCTGATCAACGCGGCGCACTCCAACACGAAGGCGTGGTATGCGATCGTCCGCCGCGTAAACAACATCCGCAACCCCGACTTTGTCGATCCGCCCGCGCTCGTCGTTGATCCGCGCTTCGACGAGATCGCGGTGCTGGGCGGTGCGCTTCAGTACCGGGGCATCCTCTACTGGGTGCGGCTCGGCGGCGCGCAGACGGGGTATGCAGTCGTACTGCACAGCTATTCACCGGCGAGTTCACGGGAGGTGGGGCGACTGCTTGACCTGCTCGGCATCGAGAAACCAGCGCGCGAAGGCGACGACATCGTCGTTCCTGTGCGCGTGGCCGTGGGTGCCCCCGACTCCGGCGCCATCTCGATAGAGACGCGGTCGCTAATGGATCTCATGCGGCTCGCGGCGGCCAGCATTGAACTTCCTCCGGATGCCGCAGCGGTCGCCGTGCACTATCCGGAGGTAGGTCCGGCAGGTAAGAGCATCCATATCCACTCTGCGGCCACCCGCCCGGCACAGGCGCGGGTGGCGGTGGAGTACCGCGGTCGCTGGTATTACATCGAGAACGACGATGATGCGGGCAAGCAGTGGTTCATGATGTTGCAGCTTCTAGCCAGCGCGCAGATTCCGTCTACCACCGACACGGTACCCCTGCTCACGATTCCGGTGACCGGAAGACGTTAGACGTGGGGAGAAGTGGACCGTGCCACGAGGTAGAGGGATCGGCAAGATCCTCCTCATCGGCGAGTTGCCGTGTGATACGCAGGTTAGTTGCTGCTACAACATCGTCCATCCTGACAACGGTGCAAACTGGCAGATTCGAGCCCAGGTGCAGTTGATGTTTCCGAAGTAGTCGTATAGGGCAACGGTGTTGGCGCAGAACCGCGCCGACGTTCGTCAACAGCGCGATCGTTTGACTTGGATCAACAAGCCAAGCATGCGCGCAATCCAACCTTGCACTTTGATCCCACCTACATTGAGGCACGAAGCATGCACCTCGCTCGAATAGCAATCACCGTGATGTTTCTGTTTTCCGCAGTCGTGGCTGGCACAAGCCCGGCGCACGCGCAGCAGGTCACCGGCACTTTGGGTTCGCCCAGCGCCACGACTACGATCAGCAACAAGCAGCTGCCGCCGCCCGACCCGAACTTCGGCGGCGTAATCAGGAACGACGCGCTCAAGTCCAAGGCGTGGTGGGCGCCGCGCGTGGTGCCGCCCAAGAGCGCACCGAATGTTCTGCTGATCATCACCGACGACGCCGGCTTCGGCGTGCCCAGCACCTTCGGCGGTGTCATTCCGACGCCGACGATGGACCGCATCGCCAAGGAGGGCCTGCGCTACAACCGTGTGTTCTCCACCGCGCTGTGCTCGCCGACGCGCGCCGCGCTGATCACCGGTCGCAACCACCACTCGGCCGGATTCGGCGTCATCTCGGAGCAGTCAACCGGCTTCCCCGGCTACAACAGCATCATCGCCAAGGACAAGGCCACCATCGGCCGCATCCTGCTCGACAACGGCTATTCGACCGCCTGGTTCGGCAAGGACCACAACACGCCCGCCTTCGCGGCCAGCCAGGTCGGACCCTTCGACCAGTGGCCCACCGGCATGGGCTTCGAATATTTCTACGGCTTCGTCGGCGGCGACGCCAACCAGTGGCAGCCGAACCTGTTCCGCAACACGACGCAGATCTACCCGTTCGAGGGCAAGGCGCCAGGCACCTGGAACCTCGTCACCGCGATGGCCGACGACGCGATCGACTACATGACGCGGATCCACCAGACCGACCCCTCCAAGCCGATCTTCATCAAGTACGCGCCCGGCGCTACGCACGCGCCCCACCACCCGACCAAGGAATGGGTGGACAAGATCAGTGCGATGCACCTTTTCGACGACGGCTACGAGAAGCTGCGCGAGCGCATCTTCGAGAACCAGAAGCGGCTCGGCGTGATCGCCAAGGATTCGAAGCTGACGCCCTGGCCCAATGACGTCCTGAAGCCGTGGGATCAGCTCAGCGCGGAGGAGAAGAAGCTCTTCATCCGCCAAGTCGAGGTCTTCGCGGCCTACGCCGCCTACAACGACCACGAGATCGGGCGCGTAATCCAGTCCTTCGAGGACCTCGGCAAGCTCGACAACACGCTGGTCATCTACATCAACGGCGACAACGGCACCAGCGCCGAAGGCGGGCCGCTCGGCACGCCCAACGAGGTGGCGTTCTTCAACGGCCTCAGTGAACTGCCTGTCGACGTGCAGATGAAGTTCTACGACGTGTGGGGCACCGACCTGACGTACAACCACATGTCGGCCGGTTGGTCGTGGGCCTTCGACACGCCGTTCGACTGGTTCAAGCAGAACGCGTCGAGGCTCGGCGGCATCAACCAGAACATGGTCGTGTCGTGGCCGGCGCGCATCAAGGACAAGGGGGCCCTGCGCGAGCAGTTCATCCACGTGATCAACGTCGTCCCGACGATCCTCGAAGCCTCGGGCATTCATGCGCCCGAGGTCGTCGACGGCATCAAGCAGAAACCGATCGAGGGAACGAGCTTCGCCTACACTTTCGATGCGGGCAACGCCAAGGCGGCGTCGCACCACAAGACCCAGTACTTTGAGATGATGGGCCAGTGGGCGCTCTATCACGACGGTTGGCTCCTGAGCACGAAGGTCAACCGTGCTCCCTGGCAGGCGTTCGGCGCGGCCAACCCCGATCCGCTGAACAATCAGGTGTTCCAGCTCTACGACCTGAACAAGGACTTCAGCCAGGCCGACAACGTCGCCGCGAAGTACCCGCAGAAGGCGTCGGAAATGCGGAGGATGTTCGTCGCAGAAGCGAAGAAGTACCAGGTCTTCCCGCTGGATGCTTCGGTGGCGGCGCGTATCGTCGCGCCGCGCCCGAACATCACCGCCGGGCGCACGGAATTCGTCTACACACGGCCCATGGTTGGCCTGCCGCAGGGCGATTCGCCGATGCTGCTGAACTCCACCTACACCATCACCGCCGACATCGAGGTGCCGCAGGGCGGTGCCGAAGGCATGATCCTCACCTCCGGCGGTCGCTTTGCCGGCTACGGCTTCTATTTGCTCAAGGGCAAGCCGGTGTTCCTGTGGAACCTGGTCGACCTCGAGCGCCTCAAGTGGGAAGGCGCTGACGCGCTCGCACCGGGGCGCCATATGGTCGAGTTCGACTTCAAGTACGAGGGCATTGGCGTCGGCACGCTCGCGTTCAACAACTTCAGCGGTCTCGGTCGACCGGGCACCGGCACGCTCAAGGTCGACGGCAAGGAGGTCGCCACGAAGAAGATGGAGAAAACGCTGCCGATGATCCTGCAGTGGGACGAGAGCTTCGACATCGGCTCCGATACGCTGACCGGCGTCAACGACGCCGACTACCAGCCGCCGTTCGCACTCACCGCCAAGCTCAACAAGCTGACGATCAAGGTCGACCGGCCCCAGCTGTCCCCGGCGGACATCAAGAAGCTGGAGGCAGCCATGAAGTCCAAGGACTGAACGCCCCGCCTTTCCGATGCGCCCGCGGCCAGCTTCGGCCGCGGGCGCTCGATCCGAACACCCACGCCGCGCACCCTCACGAGGGCGACAATGAAATTGTTCACCAGATCTTGGCGGCCGTCGGGGCAGCAACGCCGGGGTCGCTGAAAACTGCAGCCAGCGAACTGAGGTAGAGAGGGGTGGGAACAGGTTGAGATTCAGGCCGCATCAAGTTCTCGCCCGAACGCCGGAAG
The DNA here is from genome assembly GCA_963747225.1 of uncultured beta proteobacterium. Lineage (GTDB taxonomy): Bacteria > Pseudomonadota > Gammaproteobacteria > Burkholderiales > JAEUMW01 > JAEUMW01. The sequence goes on from CAVVES010000003.1 coordinate 112,218, forward strand.
CGACTAATGCAGATTCCGCTGAAAAACCCGATACTGACGCAACCGCCGTAGTCAGGATGCGTCGCCAGCTCACCTCCTTCTGCTTGTTCTCGATGCTCACATGTCTCTCGCCTGGATCGCGGCAAACATTCAGGCTTCAGCTCGGCCGAGCAATGCATTGGACGGTCGCCGCAACAGCGCTTGTTGTCGGCACTCTTTCCGTTGCGCACGCGCAGGACATCGAGCCGCGTGCTTATTCCAATGCACCGATCGGCGTTAACTTCCTGATCGCGGGTTACGCGTATACGGAAGGCGCAATACCATTCGACGCCTCCCTGCCCGTGAAAAACGCGAACCTTAAGACATCCAGCGCGGTTCTCGCCTACGCCCGGGTGCTCGACCTGTGGGGCCAGTCCGCCAAGTTCGACGCGATCGTGCCGTATACCTGGCTGTCTGGATCGGCCGACCAAGAAGGCGAACCGATCGAACGCAACGTCAGCGGTTTCGCCGATCCCAGATTTCGATTGTCGGTGAACCTGTACGGCGCACCCGCGCTGACCCTGAAGGAGTTCAAAGATTACGAGCAGGACCTGATCGTCGGCGCGAGCCTGCAGGTGTCGGTGCCTTCAGGCCAGTACGACCCGAGTAAGCTCGTCAACATCGGAACGAACCGCTGGTCATTCAAGCCGGAGGTGGGCGTCTCCAAGGCGGTAGGTCCGTGGACGCTGGAGCTTCAGGCGGCGGCAACCTTCTTTACGGACAACAACGACTTCTTCCGCGGCAACACCCGCGCGCAAGCCCCGCTCTATTCAATGCAGGGGCACGTGATCTACGCCTTTCGCTCGGGCATCTGGGGTTCACTCGACGCGACCTATTTCACCGGCGGCCGCACGACGCTGAATGGCGCGCGCAACGAAGACCTGCAGCAGAACTGGCGCGTGGGCGGCACACTGGCGTTTCCGGTGGACGTCCACAACTCCATCAAGCTTTACGCCAGCAGAGGTGTATCTGCACGCACCGACAACAACTACGACCTGCTCGGGATTGCCTGGCAGTATCGCTGGGGCGCGGGGCTGTGATCCCCGCGAGTTTTCCGTACACCTGGATTTGCGCTGACCAGGTAAGCGGAAGCTATGCGCGGGCGCCGGAACCGACGCGCTCGCAGCCTTCGGGTTACCAGCAACCCGGAACGCCGGACGAAACTCCATCAGGCCCGCAGTGGAAGCAGTTCCGCGAGCGCGTAAAGTGTCTTCTGGGGAAAGCGGTCGACGGGATAGTAGCGCGTGATCACCGTCAGAGCTTGCTCGTAACTGCGGATGTCGAGATGCCGGAGAAGATAGCGAACGTCGTCCTCATTGTGGAATTCCGCGCCGCTCCGCATTGCGAGGCACTTCATGGCGAGCAGATACTCCGGCTGCGCCACCATCACGCGCAGATGGTCCAGCGCGAGGAATGTTGTGAACTCGCCGCGCTCGCTGAGAAATCCTTGACGCCGTCGTTGAGCCAGTCGGGCGACAAGCCCGTCTCGATTGCCACCCGCGCGGCCGCAGTGCGGATCTCACGCGCAGGGCGGAACAGCGCATCCACGTCCTGCGTGGAAGGGCGGGCAGAATAGGCGAGGCACATGACCGCACCACCCACCACGAACAGTTCACCCTCGATCCCCTCGTCGCGCAGTGCCGTGTTGAGGAGCTCGAATAGCCGGCGAATGTCCCGGGCATCGAGCGCAGCCATCTATACGCGCGCGCCGACCGTGGAGTCGATGAAGATATTGCGCCTCCGGAACGGCGGCGGCGAGTGTGTCAGCAGATGCGGCCGGAGGCTCATGAGCGTCGACCCGAAAACTGGCTCCGTAAGTGGCGCGATTTCCCGCGTCCATGGCGGCGGCGGGATGTTGCGTCGAGCACAAGCACACTCGACCATCGCAGCCACATAGTTGGCGAGGTAAGGCGTGGCCCCGGTGCCGACGGCGATGCCACTGCGTCGCGCAGTTCGGCGCTGCTGAGCGCCGCGAGCCAGCTGCTCAGCTCGGCGAGCGCGAAGCGATCGTTCTCGGACTTATGGCAACCTTCGACCAGCTCGGCAAATCGGCCGGGAAGTCGCGGAAACACCCGTTCCAGGACGTAGGCTGACATGTCCAACCCCGCACGCCGTGCCGCGCGCTCGATGGCGGCCTTCTCCGCAGGAGATACGCGGATCTGGAGCTGGGCAGATTTGGTGGCGACAGACATCATCAAAGGCTAGTGCAGGGTTGGTATGTGTCAATGCACGTGTATTGACGGTGTAGGTGACATGGGTTCATCGTGCAGCATGCTCCGCGAGCGGGCGTCCGCCAGTGCTCGCTCCGGCCAGGCTTCGGTCGCAGTTTGCGCGCGCTCGATGGAAGCGGAGCGCCAGCTTTTCTCGTGATCGATCGCGCGATTCAGAAGTCATTGATTCAATCAGGAGGTAACATGCAATATCGGGAGTCGGGTTGGTTCAACTTGTGGAGAACACGATGAAGCGAAATGCTTTCTATTGGGTGCGCGCTTTGATCGCCGTTGCCACGGCCGATCTCATCATCGTCGCCTTTTCCGGCGGGGGTACGCGCGCGGCCGCGTTTTCCTACGGCGTACTGGAGTTTCTTCGGCGCACGGAAGTCGTCGATTCGAAAGGCAGGAAGGTTCGGCTGCTGGACGAGGTCGACGTCATTACCGGCGTGTCCGGCGGCAGCTTCACCGCACTGGCCTACGGGCTCTACGGCGACAAGCTGTTCGCGACTACGAGCAGCGTTTCCTGAAGCGCGATGTGCAGGGCGAAATCATCGCCCGCGCGTTCAATCCGCTCAACTGGGGGAGGCTGTCAGGAACGGGCTGGGGTCGTTCCGAATTGGCGGCCGAGTTGTATGACGAAATACTCTTCAATGGCGCCACGTTCCGGGACCTCGACCGCGGCGAATGGGCCGATGATCGTCGCGTCGGCCACGGACATTGCTTCCGGCGTCAGTTTCCTGTTCGATCAAACCGCGGTTCGATCTGATCTGCTCGGATCTCGACGCAGTGCGATTGTCCCGCGCCGCCGCGGCGTCGTCGGCGGTGCCGGTGGTGCTTTCGCCGGTGACTTTCAACAATTACAGCGGCACCTGCGGTTTTGCTCTTCCCGCTTGGATGAGGCGATTCGCCGATTCGGCGAATCCGCCACGTCCCGCGGCGCGCGCGATCGGGTCGGTGAAGGATGCCGAGGAAGCGTTTGGCGACAGCCTCATCGGCCCTATGTCCACCTCGTGGATCGCGGGTCGCCGACAACGTGGCCATACGCGACGTGCTCGATGGGCTGGAGATCATCGAGGCGTTGGACGAGGCGGGTTTGCCGAACCATCTCATCAATGCGCGGCGGATCGTCGTGTTCGTGGTCGATTCGCTGTCTTCGCCACCGATGCACTGGGATGCATCGGAGAACCCGCCGGGCGCCTGGACCTCCTGCTGAAGGCCAGCGGTGTACCGATCGACCACTATTCCCACGATTCCGTGGAGCTGTTGCTGGATACCGCCGCGCAGTGGCGGAGTTTTCATGACGAGGCACATGGCGTGCTCTGAACTCGAAGGATGGACTCAGGTTGGCGTTGGCGACTGACGTCTGGCCAGGGCACGGCCGAACGGAGCATCGACAGTGATTCCGGCGCGGCGGAGTCTACGGGTATTTCAACACGGCTTCGATATCGTTACGGATTTCAGGCAGGCGCCCAGACGGTATCAGCTACGTGATGTTTTTCATGAACGAGGCATCGTGGCGGGCTCTCAACTCGAGGGATGGACTCCAGGTCGGCGTTGGTCCGAGTGTCGTCGTCCTTGACCAGGGAACTGCCAAAACGGTTTCATCGACAACCTTGGCCAGTGACGTCTATGCTTTTGTCTTCGGTCAGCAGGGATTGATGGCGGGTGTCGGCCTGGAAGGCACGAAGATCACGCGACTCAACTGGTAGCGAGCCCACTATGATGCGAACAAGCGGTGTGAGACTACATCTGGCGTCGCTGGTGCTGGGTACACTTGCGACAATGACCCTGCTACGCAAAAAAGCCAATGATTGACGATCAATACCCCATCGCGGTTCCGTCCCGCGCCGCCGAAGACATGTTCGACGGGAACTGGCATTTCGGCATCACGCCCTATCTTTGGCTGCCCGACATCAATGGAACGGTGAACTACTCTGTGGGTCGCGGTGGCAGCATCTCCGCGAAGGTCGACCCCGGCAGCTATCTGGAGAATCTCGACTTTGCCGCCATGCTGAACGGCGAAGCGCGCAAGGGGAATTGGTCGGTGTTCACCGACTATATCTTCATGCACATGAACGGTCACGATCCGGCGGTCAAATCGGTCACCGACCCGGTCGGCAATGTACAGGTGCCGATCAACCTCAGCGGTTCGTCAAACGTGACCTCCAACATCTGGACGCTTGCCGGCGGCTACACAGTCTGGCGGGACGCACCCGGACATCTCGATGTGTTCGCTGGGGTGCGCCTTCTCAATTTCGATTCCACGCTCGGCTGGAATTTTTCGACACCAGTCGGGTTGCTGACGCCAGGGGGCAAGGTTTCGCAAACACTGAACAAATGGGACGGGATCGTTGGATTTAAGGGTCAGGTGCGATTCGGCGAGAGCAACTGGTTCATGCCTTACTACGCCGACATCGGCGCGGGCTCCAGCAACTGGACCTGGCAGGCAATCCTCGGCGTGGGCTACCAGTTCAAGTGGGGCAACCTGTTGCTCGTGGTGCGCAGCCTCTCCTACGAGCTCGACAACAACAAGCTTGATCTGCGCCTCACGGGCCCCGGCCTGGGGGCAACGTTCACGTTCTAAGGGAAGCGCGGCGCAAGAAACGGCTGGGGCTGCTGCTTCATATGAGACGCGTTTCTAGTGGAACGGGAGGGCGCTCATGGACAGGGTCGTGACAATGGTGTCGAGCGTTCTCGCGCTCTGAGCAGTGTGGCCGGCGTTCGCGCAGAAGAATCCGGACCGCAATGTCTACGCGGTCGAAGCTGCGCGGCAGTGACGGTCGGCGTCCATCAGCTAGAGGCGGCGCGTGCCACTGAGCGCAGGGACTGCGGCATGCGGCGATGGCACCTGCAGGAAGCCGAGCAACGTGGCGCCCGCGGCGAGGAAGGCCAGGAGTGAGACCAGCGCCAAGGATTCGCTCGCGGTGGCGGTCGCAACTGTCCCGAAGATGATGGGTCCGAGCGCCGCGGACAGCCGACCGGCGATCGCGTTGAAGCCGAACATCTCGGCCGCCTTGCCGGCGGGAACGAGCAGCGCGAAAAGCGAGCGGCACACCGCTTGAATGGAACCGTACACTGTTCCCAGCAGGACCACGACGATCAGAGGTGCGATCCTGCCGGTGCCGAATGCGAGTAGCAGGATCGCTGCGGCCAGGATCGCGACCATCACATAGATCGCAGGCCGCTGCCCCCAACGGTCCGCGGCGTGGCCGAACGTGAGCGTCGCCGGCGAAGCGAGGACGTGATAAAGCAACGCGAGCCAGAGCAGCCCTTCGATACTCAGCCCGAACCGCACGCGGAAGATGATCGCGATGAAAAACAGGATCGTCACCAACACGTCGTTGATGAGGTAATACGCGACAAGGAAACGGAAGAGTTCGCGGTCGCGCCGCCAGTGTCGAATCGTGTTCATCACCGATGCGTAGGCGTCACGCACCAAGGAAGCCGGCAGCGGACTGTTCGCATGCATTGAAGCGAGACGTTGCAGCGAAAGAAGACCCGGTACAGCTAACGCTGCGTAGAGCAGCCCCGCCACCAAGAAAGTGTCTTTCAGCCGCGCTGCCTGCGCCTCCGCAGGCACACCGTGCATAACAGCGAGCGCCGCGAGCAGCGCAATGATCCCGCCGGCGAATCCGACGGTCCATCCAAAACCGGACACGCGCCCAACGTGCGCTGGCTGCGCGATCCGGACGAGCAGTGAGTCATAGATCGCGACCGCGAGCGTGTACCCGACCTGCGCTGCGATGAACAGCACTCCAGCCCAGAATAGATCGCGTGGACCAGCGGTCGGGATCGACACCGTCGCAACTACGCACAGCGCCGTCGTCGCCGTTAGAACGCCTAACAAGCGCCCGCGCCGGTCTGCCCACGCACCGACGAAAGGGGCAAGTCCACCCGCGACCGCGAGGGCGAGCGACGCGATAGCGCCCCACTGCGCCTGCGCGCGGGGCAGATCGTCTGCAATCGTGGTGATGAAGTAAAGCCCGAAGAAAGTGGGCACCAGTGCGGCAAACGTCGAGCTCGCGACGTCATAGAGCACCCACGCGAGGACCGATCGCGTGAGCCAGCGTTGCCCCCACCTCATCTGCTGGCGCGTTCGACGCTCGCTCGAGGCGGTCTGTTCGATGTGCCCTGCTGCGCGGTCCGGAGAGCCGGGAGCTCGAGTGCAGCGGCCGCGTTCGCATCGGCAAGACGCGCCGGATCGAGCACGCGGATGCGCCGGAAGCCGACTTCGATAAGGCGCTTCTGATGCAGCCTGCCGAGGACCGCGTTGAGCGTCTGGCGCGACACGCCCACGATCCGCGCCAGATCCACCTGCGAGACGGCGAGGGACACCGGTGCCGTGCTCGGTTGATCCCGCTGCCGCTGCTGAACCATCGCGGCGAGCCGTCGCCGGAGGCGCGCTTCCGGGGTCAATGCAGCTACATCGAGGGAAACGCGAAGCAGAGCGGCATATCGGTCGAAAGCGAGCTTGGCAAACGCCTGAAAGTGCCGCGGGTCCTCGGCGATGATGTGATCGAACTGTGCCTTCAGCAGCGTCAGGACCCGCGCCGCCGAATGGCAAACGGCGGTCACAAGGGTGGGTTGTCCGGTCAGCATCGCGAACTCGCCGAACCAGAAGCCCGGCTCGGCGACGTGGATGAGCGCTTCCTCGCCCGCGACCTCGCGGACCAGATGCACATCCCCCTCCAGCACAGCGTGCAGGCCCTTCCCCGGACTCTCTTCGAGACTGATCACCTGTCCCTTCGCGAACTTTCGTACCACAGAGCGGGACAGGATGATCTCCTGCAGGTCAGCGGGCAGCCCACCGAACCAGTCGCCCGCGCTCAAAAAACGGTGGATGCCTCGCTGTTCATCGGCTTTCATGCCCTGACTGCCCGATTTGTCGTCGCGGCGACAATTATGCCTGAGCGAAGTATCGAGCGGGCGCTTCGCCGGCGCGCCAGCATGGACATCGACCTTCGCTACCAGCCAGTTGTCCCACAGCGCTCGCCGGTCGGAATTTGTCGTGCAGCGGACACGTGTGCGCCGCGACCGGTTCTAAGATTGCGGCGCAGCCCTGGATTGTCCGCGGGAAAGTCGCCGCGGCATCGCAAAGCCCGCCTGAGTCCCAGCGGCGCGAACGAGAACGCGAGCGACACGCGAGTCAGGCAGTCGATCAAAGGGAGAATAAGACGGTGAGAACTTCCGCAGTCCTGCAATGCAACGCAGTGCCAGCCCTGCGCGCTCTGGTGGGCACCGCAGCCGCGGTGCTCGTGTTCACATTCGGGGCCGACGCCGCGCTTGCGCAGCAGCCGGCACCAGCCGCGGCCGCGTACGACGCGAAAGCGATCGATGCTCTGTCGGCCATGGGCGAGTACCTCCGCTCGCTCAAGTCGTTCGCAATCCACGCCGACACGGCCATCGACGATGTCCTGACGACCGGCCAGAAGTTGCAGTTTGCGGGCACGCGTGACTATCGCGTCCAGACGCCGAATCGGCTGCATGCCGAGGTGAACACCGATCGCCATCATCGGGAGTTCTTTTGCGGCGGCAAGTCCCTCACGCAGTATGCACCGCGCATGAACCATTACGCCTCGATCCCCGCGCCGGGCGTGGTCAGTCCGCCGGGTTGAGCGAGTGGCACTGCTCGGAGAGTCGCGATGTTCAGATCGACGCTCGAGATCATCGCGCTCGCCCTTGCTCCGCTTGCAAGGCACGCAGCAGCTCTTCCGCGTTACACAGCCAGGCGCCCAAAGCTGCACTTCCTCCCGGCCTTTGCGGGAGCCGCACAATCGCTCGCAGCCATCACCCTTGCAGTCCTGTCCGGTACTGCCACGGCCGAGGAAGGCGGCTCCGGCCACTACCTGCCCGGCTCGATAGCGTCCTTCATCGACGGTGTTCCCTTGGCGGAAACGTTTCTTGCCCGATTGAATGTCATCCACTACAGCGGCTCGATCGCGGCCGAGAAGGCGCTGCCGATTGCCGGCCAAACTGCGCTCGGCGCCGAGGCCTCGTCATGGGGAGCCGGCCTGACGGTTCTGTGGCGCCCGCCGCTCGACCTCGGCAAACGCTGGAGCTATGCGATGAGCGCGACCATCCCGTATCTGTGGATGGACGTCTCGGCCGAAGTGAACGGCATATTACCGAACGGCTCACCAGGCGCCATTGCGCGCTTGAGCACCACCGACGGCTTGGGCGACATCGTGCTGATGCCGCTCATGCTGAACTACAACGTCGATCCCGATTTCAATGTGAACTTCCGTGTCGGCGCCTACGCACCCACCGGCAACTATCAGGTCGGTCGTCTCGCCAACACCGGCAAGAACTTCTGGACCATCGAGCCGATCCTTGGGCTCATGTACTTCGGCCAGAAGAACGGAATCGAGGCCTCGGTGTTTATCGGCGCCGACTTCAATACCAAGAACAGCGACACGGACTACAAATCGGGCACCCAGTTTCATGTGGACGGCACGCTCGCCCAGCACTTTCCGCTCTTCGGCGCTCTCGCTGGCGCGGGCTTGTCAGCTTATTACTACCAGCAGATCGCCGGAGACAGCGGCTCCGGGGCGACGCTGGGCGCCTTCAAGGGCATGACCACGGGCGTCGGTCCGGTCCTCTCGTACGTGGACAAGATCGGAGGCCACGACACAATCGTCGAGCTCAAGTGGCTGCACGAGGTCGACACCCTGAACCGGCTCCAGGGCAACATCTTTTGGCTCAAGGCCGTGTTCAAGTTCTTTTGATTGCTCAATCCGCAGTTCCGCATGTCGATGACGGGGGCGCCACGATGAACACCTTGAAGATACTTCAGACCTGCTTGGTGGCGACATCGATCGCCCTCTTCTCGGAACTGGCCGGCAGACCCCGACATGCCTCGCCCCCGAGCGCGGCGGGTGGCACCAATTGGTGCATCGCCTTTGTCGCCTAGGAGTCAGCTATGAACGCATTCCAACTTATGAAATTCCTCTCTTTTGGTTGCGTAGCGTGGCTCGCCGCCGCGCAAGCGGTCGCCGCGGAGACCCGTCCGCCGAACATCATCGTCATCCTGGTCGACGACCTCGGCAACGCCGATCTCGGGTATCGCGGCAGCGACATCAGGACGCCGAATATCGACAAGCTTGCCGTCGAGGGCGTGCGGCTTGAATCCTTCCACGGCGAGCCGGTGTGTACTCCCGCGCGCGCGGCATTGATGACAGGCCGCTATCCGATGCGCTACGGACTGCAGACGCTGGTGATCTTTCCGAACCACACCTACGGCCTGCCGACTGACGAGCGCACCCTGCCGCAGGCGCTGAAGGAGGCGGGTTATCAGACCGCGATGGTGGGCAAGTGGCACCTGGGTCACGCCGACCAGAAGTACTGGCCGCAGAATCGCGGGTTCGATCACTTCTACGGCAACCTCGTCGGCGAGGTGGACTATTTCACCAAGATGCGCGGCGGCATCGTGGACTGGCAGCGCGACGGCAAATTCTTCCAGGAGAAGGTCTACTACCTGCCTTTGATCGGCGACGAGGCCGTCAAAATGATCGAGAAGCAGGACAAGGACAAGCCATTCTTCCTGTACTTCGCGTCGCTGGCCCCGCACGCTCCCTATCAGGCACAAAAGGCCGACGAGGACCGCTACGCGTCCACCATCAAGGACCCGACGCGCCGCACCTATGCGGCGATGATCACTTCGGTCGACGACCAGGTCGGGCGAATCGTCGCCGCGCTGGACAAGCGCGGCTTGCGCGAGAACACGCTGCTCATCTTCTCGAGCGACAACGGCGGACCCCGCAACGCCGTGGTCGCAAGCGGCGCGCACTCGAAAGAGGAGCGAGCCGAGAGCGGGGTCAAGCAGGAGTCCTTGCCCGCGAGCAACGGCGACCTGCGCGGCGGCAAGGGCAGCCTGTACGAAGGCGGCGTCCGGGTGCCGACCATCTTCAACTGGCCGGCCAGGCTCAAACCCCGCGTCGTCAACGAGACGCTGCACATGGTGGACGTCATGCCGACCGTGCTTGCCCTGGCCGGTGCCAAACCGAACCCTGCCGACAAGCCGCTCGACGGCAAGGACATCTGGGCGACTCTCGCCGAAGGCAAGCCCTCGCCGCACGACGACATTCTGGTCAACGTCGAGGCGTTCCGCGGTTCCGTCATCAAGGGTCAATGGAAGCTGGTGAAGATCGCATTGTTGCCGGGAAAGACCGAGCTTTTCGACCTCGCCGCCGATCCGGGCGAGAAGAATAACGTCGCCGAGCAGAATCCGGAGGTCGTCCGTGACCTGGAAAGCCGCCTGATCAGTTATGCCAAGCAGCAGAAGATGAGCGAGTGGCTGAAGGCGCAGCCCGACTACCTGGGCGCTCAGGGAAAGACCGTCTTCGATCCGGACTTCGACATTGATGACGCCGGATTGCCGCACCAAAAGCTGGTCCTACCCCAGAAATGAGGACGACTTCGCAGCCCAACGTTGAGAAGGTGATGTCAACAAACGGACCATGAGGCTCAGCCAGTGAGCGAAGTGGGATAGGCGCACTCTGGAACTGTCTATTTCGACAGCGAGTCCCGGCATGGCGAAGCCCGGCCCAGTGCGCCCTCCGCCGGCGCGGGCGCATCGACATCGCCCCTATCCACGCCCGCCCCTACAACGCTCGCCGGTCCGACTGTAGAACTTGTCGTGCAGCGGACAGGTGGCCGGCGCAAGCGCTTCTAACATGACCCCGGGCGCCTTCCCGAAGGTTGCTGCGGCTGGATGGCTGAGGTGCCCACTCGAAATCCGCAGCGCTTATCCAGAACGCAGCACGAGACGGGGATTCGATTCGAGGGGGAACCACCACGACCCCCACATCTGCCATGCGTCGATCGATGGGCTTGATCTAGGTCAACCTTGATCCAGGTCAACTCAGATCAAATGGTATCTGTGTACCGAACAAGCAAACCACGGCGAGGCCGGGCATGGCGAGGAGACAGTGAAGAGACGCACCACACCATGCCGGCCGACGCTATGACAACTGGAGGACATGCGATGAAGAGAATTGCGGTGATGATTGTGACGTTCGCGGCGACGATGCACGGCCAAATCGCACTTGCCGGCCCGCTCAACGCGGATTGCACACCGGAGAAGGCGGCCAAGAGCGCGGCGATGAAAGGGACTGTCGGCGTTGGCGGTCGTTGCGATCCAAAGGAAACCGCGAAGGACTCCGCCAAACGAGCGACCGGCGCCGAAGACAAGGGGTCGATCGACAAGCGGCATGACGATGACAAGGGCGCGGTGAAGAAAGCCGTGCAATGACGCGCCCCGCTACCCCCCGGCCCGAGGCCCGCGCGATGACTCGACTGATTGGCTACGTGATTCATGCAGTGGGGAGTAAGCATGACGTCCAGGAATTGTTGCTCGCCGTTGCGTGCGGCCTGCTCCTCCAGCCGGTCCTGGCGGCAGCACCACCCGACGACGGCTCGGTGCTGCCGTTCCCGCCGACACCGTCGGCGAGCGTTGCCGGCCCGACCTTGCAGGAATCCAAGCATCAACGGCGCATCGAGAAGAGCCGCCTGCCGAAGGACGCGCCCAACGTCCTGATCGTCATACTCGACGACGTCGGTTTCGGCCTTCCTGACACGTACGGCGGGCCGATCCACACGCCGACGCTATCGCGTATCGCGAACCAGGGCATCAGTTACAACGCCTTCCACACCACGTCGATCTGCTCGCCCACGCGCGCAGCGCTGCTCACCGGCCGCAATCACCATCGCGTCGGCTCCGGGACCATCGCGGAACGGGCGGTGGACTGGGACGGTTACACCGGCGTGATCCCGCGCACCTCGGCCAGTCTCCCCAAGGTACTCGGGTATTACGGGTACAAGACCGCGGCGTTCGGCAAGTGGCATAACACGCCCGCGACCGAGACCACAGCGATGGGGCCCTTCACGAACTGGCCAACGGGTGAAGCGATCGGCTTCGACTACTTTTACGGCTTCCTTGCCGGCGAGACCTCGCAGTGGGAACCCCGGCTCGTCGAGAACTTCAACGTGATCGAGCCGCCGCACGACGAGAAGTACCACCTGTCAGAGGATCTGGCGGACCAGGCAATCGTTTGGCTGCGCAAGCATCGCGCGTACGCGCCCGACAAGCCGTTTTTCATGTACTGGGCCTCCGGCGCTTCGCACGGCCCGCACCACATCAACAAGGAATGGGCCGACAAGTACAAGGGCAAGTTCAATGGCGGCTGGGACGCCTTGCGCGAGAGCACATTCCAACGCCAGAAGGATACGGGCTGGATCCCGGCCAACGCGAAACTAACGCCACGCGCCGAGAGCATGGCGGCCTGGGACAGCATCCCCGCATCGGAACGCCCCTTTCAGCTTCGGCTGATGGAGCTGTTCGCCGGGTTCACCGAACACGTGGATGTGCAGGTGGGCAGGATCATCGACGAGCTGGAGCGCCTCGGCGTCCGTGAAAACACGATCGTGTTCTACATCTTCGGCGACAACGGATCGAGCGCAGAGGGGCAGCGCGGCACCGTAAGCGAATTGCTCGCGCAGAACAACATCCCGAACACCATGGAGCAGCAGCTCGATGCGCTGAAAGGGCTCGGCGGCCTCGACGCGCTCGGCGGCCCGAAGACCGACAACATGTACCACGCAGGTTGGGCGTGGGCCGGCAACACTCCGTTTCGTTACACCAAACTCGTTGCCTCACACTTCGGAGGCACACAGAATCCAATGGCGATTTCCTGGCCGGCGGGGATCCAGGTCAACAAGACGCCACGACCTCAGTTCAGCCACGTCAATGACATCGCGCCGACTCTCTACGAGATCCTCGGCATCAAGCCGCCGAAGGTGGTCGACGGCTTCACCCAGGACCCCATCGACGGCACGAGCCTGGCCTATACCTTCGCCGACGCCAAGGCGCCAGCGCGCAAGCACACGCAGTACTTCGAGAACAACGGCAGCCGCGGCGTCTATTACGATGGTTGGTACGCCTGCACGTTCGGACCGTTCGTCCCGTGGGACGCCGCCGGCTCGGCTAACGCAATTGGCAGTTGGGACGCGAATAAGGACGTTCTGGGAGCTCTACGACCTGCACGACGATTTTTCGCAGGCTGACGATCTCGCGAAAAAGGACCCGAAGCGCCTCGAGCAGATGAAGGGGCTGTTCCTGAAAGAGGCGAACGCGAACAAGGCGTTCCCGATCGGCGCCGGCAACTGGTTGCGTCTGCATCCCGAAGACCGTGTGAAGGCACCCTACACAAGCTGGCAGTTCGACGCGACGACAACCCGCATGCCCGAATTCACCGCGCCAGGCCTCGGCCGCGAGAGCAATCGCGTGACCATCGATGCCGAGTTCGGCGAGAACGCGACCGGTGTTCTGTATGCGCTCGGCGGAGCCTCCGGCGGACTGACACTCTACATGGACAAGGGCGAGCTCGTTTACGAGTACAACATGATGGTCATTGAGCGCTACGTCGCGCGGTCGAAGGAGAAGCTCCCTGTCGGGAAACACAGGATCGAGGTCGACACGACGATCGCCAAGCCGGGCGCGCCGGCAGAGATAGTGCTCACCGTCGACGGCAAGGAGGTCGCGCGCACGACGGTCAAGCGCACCGTGCCTGCCGCCTTCACGGCCAGCGAAAGCTTCGATGTTGGCATCGATCTCGGCTCACCCGTCTCGCTCGAATACTTCGACCGCCGTCCGTTTAGATTCGACGGCAAGATCACGGCCGTTGCCGTGAGGTTGAAATGATGAACGGAGATATCGGAGTGCCAGGCGATCTTTCGCAGGCAACGAAGCCATCCTCAGCGTCCGGCCTCTCGGCCGAAGCAGCGGACTCGATGGCGAGAGCTCGTGTGCAACCCAGCGCACAGGTCAGTGCAAGCTCGCAGGCGCACACGGTATTTCTTTGGGCGGCGTTTCTGGCGACTGCCGCCGCCATCCTGTTTGCATGGCGGACGGGGTACGAGTCCCTGAAGCCAGGAGCGCTGATGCACCCCGGGCGGGGAATGAACCTTCGTGTTATCGAACTGCCGGGGGGAACGACGCTGGAAGCGCCGCGGCGCGGTTTCATCGACTCATTGGTGGGCGCCTTGGCGAGCCACGAAGGCGCGGACATCGGGCCGTTCATTTTCGATCGCACCGACTACACACCGGAGTCCGCCAGACTGCCCGCGCCATCGGGGGCGCAGTTGGAACAGCTCGCAGCGGTGTTAAGCGCCTTTCCAAACGCCACCGTTTCCATTGAGGGGCACACCGATAGTGTCGGCGATGCGGGCGCGGACAGGAAACTCTCCGCGCAGCGCGCGGCAGCAGTGAAGGCGGAGCTGGTGGCGATGGGCGTGGCGGCTAAGCGCCTCACGTCGGTAGGCTACGGACAGTCCAGGCCCATCGTGGGAAACGGCAGCGATGAGGGCCGCGCGCGCAACCGCCGCGTGCAAGTCACCATCACCCAACCATGAAGTATATTGTCAGCGGGCGCCGCCACTAAGACGATCATCATTGTCAGCGTAAGCAATCGATCCGAAGATGCGAACCGCGTCGCGCATCATCCACGCTCGCTGCTGGGCGTCGCCGGCGGCGCTGCAACCAATGTCCAACCGAAGTGAGCGACACCGGAGAGGACCGCATCGCACACAGGCTCCCCGCGCGGCTCGACAGGCATGCGTCGGCGGGCCGGTAATTTCGGAGGGATCGGAGCAAGCACACCCAGGCGCGCGCTCCGGAGTTGTCAGGTGGCGGACAAGTGTCCGCGACCATTGGCGTTAGCATGGTACCGTTGCACGACTTTCCGGACTCGCCCCGTGCCCCCTCGCAACCCTACGCTTCCCGGCAACGCTCTCTGGCTCGTGAGCAACGAGCTCTTGTTGCGCATCCGACGCCGCGTAGGGCTAATTCCCGCCGACGATGCGCGGCCGAGTTACTTGAATACCCGCAGCAGGGGCTCGGCCAAGAGCATCTGCATGGCGGCGTTGCTTCTCGCGGCGGTAGCTGGAGCCGGCGGCGCCAACGCTGATCCTGAGGCCGAGAGGTGGAGCAACGAGGCTGAGGCTGCGTACGATAACGTCACGAGTTACACGGCTGTCTTCCACAAACAACAGCGCGTTGCGGGGAAGCTTCTTCCAGAAGAGACCATACTGCTTAAGTGGAAGAAGCCATCCAGCTTGTACCTGAGCTGGATAAAGGGACCATACGCAGGCAGCGAATTGATTTATGCCCAAGGCTGGAATCAGAACCGGATCAGGGCTCACAGAGGGGGGCTATTGCGGTTTGTTACACGCAATCTCGACCCAAGGGACCCACAGCTCATGAAGGACAACCTTCGTCCGGTCACCGATATAGGGATTGGTAACCTCGTAAAGGCCGTTGCGGCAAAGATACGCGAGGCGATCAGGGCCAACGACCTCGTATTTTCTGGACATGGAGAAGAAACGGTATATGGGCGAAAGACGCAGGTGTTCGAAGTTGTGACGCAATACGACGGCCGCCGGCTTGTCATCAACCAGGATGTTGAGAACAAGATCCTCATCAGGATCCGGATCTATGATCAAGCTGATCAACTCGTTGAGAACTACGCGTATGAACGGCTCAACCTCGACGCCAGACTCACAGCAGCCGACTTCGATCCGAAGAATCCGGAGTATCGCTTCTGAAGGCGTTCATTGCGTGTACGCAAGGTCCGGCGAAGTCACTCACCTCGGCGGATTAGTGGGACGCACCACGCGCGCGAACTGCAACATCTCGGTCCTGGTATTGGCCCTGACAGGACGATCCATCGCGCCCTTCCGGACTTGCCGTAAGGGCTCTATGCGCGAGGAAGAGCCGCCGCGAGCCGCGACAGCGGAGAGCGGGTTACTTGCTCTGACTGACTCGCTCCGCGAGTGGTTTACTCTCGCGCGGTTGTTCTTCGGCCGCCGCCGGGGTCGATGAGGACGTGATAACGTCGCGATAGACGAGGATCTCCACGCGGCGATTCTGGGCTCGCGCCTTGGCGGTGGTATTGGCGGACAACGGCGCGCTCTCGCCGTAGGAAACGGGGATCACCTGGAGCGGGTCCGTCGTCGTCTTCGAAGTGACGTATCGCGCCACAGTGGCCGCGCGCTGTTGACCCAGATCGTAGTTGTAATCGGTATCTCCGGCGCTATCCGTATGGCCCGCCACGACGATGGTCGTGCCCTCCAAACCGCCCGGCTGCGCTTTCAAGTCGTTCAGGACGGCATCGATCTCTTTCTTGGCCTCCTTCGGCAGGGTAGCCGAGCCGAATCCGAAGTTGGCGCCATCCTTTACATCGATCACGACTCGCCGCTCGACCTTGAGATTGGCGATGGCGTTCAGAGCCTTCTCGGTCTTGGCATCGAGCGCCCCGAGCGTGCCCTCCACACCGGTCAGGCGTCCGCCCAGACTGTTGATCTGACGCTCGGCCTGAGTGAGCCGTTCGTTGTAGGTCGAAACATCCTTGGTAACAGGCTGCATCTGCGCTTTGACCCAGTCCTGCGTCGCGATGCATCCCTGCATCGTCAGTGCGACTGCCGATCCTGCTGCAGCGAGGAGCGCCGTCGTCGCGATTCGAGCTCGGTTTGTGTTCATTGGCTTTTTCTCCTGAAATGACGAGATTCGAGACTACCCGGTCGCCGCGTGCGACTGATACGAGAGACCGGGCAGAGCGCAGGCAGTATGGTCAGGCCTTTCGTTTTCGACTCAGGGAATATGACGAGCCACCTTCTGGACGGCACTTGTTCCATTACTCGACGCAATTCTGAGGGTGCTCAACTTACAGATTTCTTACACGAACATCATTTGAGCACCATCGGTGGATGTCCGCGATCAGTCGCAGAGCCCGAGTATACGCTCCTCCGCCAGGCAGCCTTTCTTAGGCTTCACCGGTGGCCTGGCTTTCTGGGCGGCAACGCAAGAGCGGATCTCACGCGCAGTGGGGGGATAGTAGACCCATCCGGTGTTCAGCTTCGGAAGGGACAGGTCGACTTCACGCCACTTCGGATGCCCTTCGGCCTGCAGCGTCGGAAAATTCTCGCACAGTGACCGCGCGAAGCGAACCATGTTCTCCACCGTGCCCTGCATGTTGAAGTCGTAGGTCACCAGAAACGCGCCCACGGCGATCGTAGTGAAGTCCTGGGTGAGAAGATTCGGATAGCTGCTCTTCAGCACGGTCGCGGACGAATAGATGGTCAGCGGAAGTTTGCTCGAGGCATGATCGGGGTCGAACTTGAGCAGCTTGATGAATTTCTGCGCCTCGGGTTTCATGTTGGCGATCAGCGGTGCGGGCTGACCCGCTGCGACCACCACCACATCGACGGACTTGTCGGTGATGAGCTTGGTGAGGGCTTCCTCGTTCGAAAGAAAGCTGTCATTCGCCTCGGGAATCGGCTTGTCGAACATCATCCGGTAGAGCGTGTGCGCAATGTAGGCGGCGCCGCTGCCCACGAGCCCGCCGTTGATCTTCGCGTCCTTGATGTCGTGCAGGTAGTTCATGGGCGAATCGGCGCGGACGATGTAGTGAATCTCGGTGTTGTACAGCGGGAGGATGACGCGCAGGGGCCGGATCATCCTTGCCGCCTCGGCGTTGCCGGTGCCTGCCTTGTCCATGAACGCCTGAAAGACATCCGCCTGAACAATGGCGAACTTGACGCCAGGTTCGAACCGAAGCAGCTTGACATTCTCTGCTGACCCCGCTGTCGGCAGGACTTCGAGTTGAATGTTCGCTGGGGGAGCCACAAACTTGGCGATGTCCTTGCCGATGGCGAAGTAGGTTCCGCGCTCTGAAGCGGTAGCGATCTTGTAGTCTATCGGCGGCCCCGCGATGGCCCTCGGAACGACCTTGCGCTGCTGAGTCGCCCGGTCGTACTCGGTTTCCACCGCAGCAGTCGTCCCCTGAACGCACATCAGGGTGGCGGCAAGCAGGCCGACAGACTTCCATCCCATTACGGCTTTCTCCTATTGTTTTTCCGGCTTGCACAGCGCCAGGGCGGCAAGGCCATCGGTACATGCTCGTGCATCAGACGGACGCTGGGCGGCGGGTGCGCCGGCTCTTTCCGCCAGCCGCGCATCCGCGCCGTCAGCGCGAATTGCGGGCGTCTTCGGCGCTTCCTGCAATTCCGACGGAGAACGCCGTTGACCCGCGTCGGCCTTCGACGTCTGATCGGGCGCCGGTTGCGGTTGCGTGGAACCCGCGACCGCATGATCGCCGCCATGGCTGCCCCGTGTGTCTGCGCCACCGCCGCCGGTTGCTTTCATCTGGCTGACTGCCTGGGGCTCGCGGTCGGGTGCGAACATGGAGGGCGCCGCAGGTTTGGCCGCAACCGCCGGCTCCGAGCCGGACTTGTCCGGAACCGCCGGAATCGCCCGGCCCGTTGCTTCGCGGGCGGACGTGGGCTGCGACCCTGCATCGCCGGGTTGCCACCGGTGAAAGTGCTGATAGGCGAAGTAGGCGGCGACCGCCATGGCGACCAGGACGAAGCCCCATGTGAGCGTGCGCCCTGACGAGCCGCTGCGCTCAAGACCGTTAGGTGCACCGGCGACAGCGGCGCTCGCCATCGGCACCGCTTCGGAAGCAGCGGAGCGAGCGGGTATGCGCTCGACTGCGGCAGAAGTCGCGCTCCCGGTCGATGGAGGAATCGCGACCGGACTTGTCGGCGCCGGGGAAATGCGGCTGCTCAACTCCTTGTCCATAGCCGCGTTGCCCATCGAGCCGCTGCCAAGCGCAGGCTTCGGGATCAGGGATGCATTGTCGTCGGGGCTTTCGAACTCGACGGCCGCAGCGGCACGCGCAGCGGGTACGGCCTCGGTGTGCGCCTCCTCGGGCTTAGAAGCCGACGTTGCTTCGGGCGGCAACGGCAGGAAGAAGTCGTTCTCCGCGCCCCCTCCGAGGCTCGCGCCGCACCGCTGGCAAGCCGTCGCCGTCGCTTCGTTGACTGTGCCGCAGTCGGGACAGGGCTCCGCCGCCACGGGGGCGCCGCAGGCATTGCAGAACCGTGAGCCGGCAGGATTGTCGTGCCGGCAGAAGCCGCATTTCAGGGCAGGCAGGGACGAGTGTTCCAATCCGGTTTCCACCGTTTCGCTCCGCAACCGCTAGGTTAGCGATACTGCTACCCGAGCGTCATGACCTCGACTTCGGGCGGGGAGCAGCTCCTGGTTCATTCATTTTCCACCCGCTCGGGCATTGTGCGTGGGCCCACAGGGAATTGCGCACGCAGCAGCGTCTCGATGCGGGTTTCCCGGCGTTCTCGAACCACCTCCTGAGCGGTCAGAGTCGCGCTTCCCGGCCACGAACGCGTCCTGATGGGCTTGCCGGGCCGGTCATTGTAGCTCTTCCGTCAACGGGGAACCAATGCCGTCAACGGTGGTTCAGGACGGCGATGCATCCGCCGCGCTCACGCGCAGCCGCCCGCGGTCAACACAAAGTTGGCGGTGACTCGCTCGTCGTGTCGCGGCGGCTTCGCACTCTAAATATAATGCGGCACCTTCGAGCACGTCGTTGCTTGCCGACAACCGTCGTCGTGACCTGGATAGAACAAGAAGCGTTTTTCCGACCAACAAATGGTTTCGTAGAGGGGGCATGGCGTGGGATCACCGCGCACGACCGTCGCAATCTTCGCTGTGGGGGCACTCTTCACTGCGCACGTGCACGCGGAGATGAGCGCCGAAGAGCTCGCCAAGCTCACACAGAATCCGGTGGCGAATCTCATCAGCGTGCCGTTCCAGAACAATACCAATTTCAATGTCGGCCCACAGAAGGGCACGCAGAACATTCTGAACATACAGCCGGTGATTCCGATCTCCCTCGGCGAAAACTGGAACCTCATCACGCGCACCATTCTCCCGGTGATTTCGCAGCCACCCTTGATGCCAGTTGATGATCGTGTGAACGGACTCGGCGACCTGCAGCTCTCCGCGTTCCTTTCCCCGGCCAACGCGGACGGACTGATCTGGGGCGCTGGCGCCATCATGCAGGCACCGACCAACACCAATTCGGTCCTCGGCAATGAACGCTGGGGGCTCGGTCCTTCGGCGGTGATCCTGAAGCTGGAGAAGGGAATCCCGTGGGTGTACAGCTTCCTGGTGAACAACGTGTGGTCGGTAAGCACTCGGGAAGCTCGCCGAGTTACAGCAACTTTCTGCTGCAGCCGTTCGTGAACTACAACTTTCCAGGCGGCACTTATCTCACGTCCGCACCCATCGTGACCGCCAACTGTCAGATGGATGGAAAGAAGTGGACGGTGCCGCTCGGCGGCGGAGTCGGCCGCATCTTCCACGTCGGACCCCTCCCCGTGAACACGCAACTCTCCGCGTACTACAATGTCGCACGACCTGACGACGGCGCTTCGTGGCAGCTTCGTTTCCAGGTGCAGCTCCTGTTTCCCAAGTGACCGTCAACCGAGGAGAAACGATGTCGCAACGCAGATTGTTCACGATGTGGATGCCTCTGGCTGCGCTGACCATGACCGGATGCCAGACCCAGGAGCAGATCCTTCAGAGCGAACAGAGCATGGCAGTCCAGGTTGCCGTGAATCGTGGACGCTTCGAGCTCTCCTGCCCGCAGGCAACGGGGTCGGTTCTTTCGAGCAATCTGCTGCAGCCCGTCGCGTGGCGCGGCCTCGAGCGCGCGGAATACACGGTGGGCGTGGAAGGCTGCGGCCAGCGCAAGACCTACATCGTCGTGTGTCAGTTGGGCTCGGTAAGTTGCTTTGCGGCGGCGGGACAGCCGTACTGATCAGCGCGCGCGGCGCGATGACTGCATGTCGTGCCGCTGGCGGGCTCTTGGACAAAACGGGATGAGGCATCCGATGAAGCGGGAAAGGATCGCGAAGTTATTCGGACTTTCTTTGGTGACGATGGCGCTGGCGGTGCTGTCGGGCTGCGCCAACTCGCAGTCGGGGCAGCCGCCACCGGGCGTCGAGTCCCTGTCGGCACCGGTCTTGCCCGGCGGACCACCGCCCGCCGCTCCTGACTCCGCCGCAGCGACAGCGCCCGCCGCGCTGCCACCGCTGCCGCCGGATCCGTGGCCGCGTCCGCTCACCCTGAAGAGCGCCAGCGTGCTCATCTACCAGCCTCAGGTGACGAAGTGGGAAGGCAACGTCATCCAGTTCCGCAGCGCCGTCGCGCTCAAGCCGAGCGGTTCGAAGGCGGAATCGTTCGGCGTGATCTGGGCCACCGCGCGCACGCAGGTCGACCGGATCGATCGCGTGGTGATCTTCGAGGATCTGCGGGTCACGAAGACCAACTTTCCAACCGCGCCGTTCAAGGGCGCCGGTTACGTCGCCGAACTGCAGCAGCACTTCGCGAGCGAGATTCGCAGCATTGCGCTCGATCGCGTCCTCGCGTCCCTCGCGCTTGCTGGCGTGAAGCCGCCCGCCGCCGTGGTGAGCAACGAACCGCCCCATGTGATCATCAGCTTCTCGGCGGGGCTCCTCGTCTCCATCGACGGCGCACCGGTGACAAGGCCGATTCCCAACACGAATTTCGAGCGGGTCATCAACACGCGGGCTCTGATCGCACGTCCCCAGGGTGACGGCAGGTGGTACATGCATCTCTACGACGGATGGGTTTCTGCGGACACGATAGACGGCGTATGGTCGCAGGCGTTCCGCATTCCCCCCGGCCTCGATGCGACGGCGGCAACGCTGGCGAAGTCCGGCGTGGTGGATCTGCTCGAAGGTCCGCCGGACGCGAAGAACAAGCTCACCCTCGCGCGGGGCGTTCCCGCCATCTTCGTGAGCGACGTGCCCGCCGAGCTGATCGCCTTCAACGGCCAGCCCGACTTTCAGCCGGTCACCGGAACGGGCCTGCTGTGGGCGCAGAACACGACGGCGGACGTATTCATCGACACCGCCAACAACAATTACTACATCCTGATCGCTGGACGCTGGTACACCGGACCGGGACTCGAGGGTCCGTGGACGTACGTTGCGGCGAACGCGCTGCCCGCCGATTTCGCGAGAATTCCGGTCGGCACGCCGGCAGCGGTCGTACTCGCGTCCGTGGCAGGCACTCCGCAGGCACAGGAAGCGCTCATCGAAAATTCGGTGCCGCAGACCGCGACGGTGAAGCGCGCGAATGGACCTGCGTTCACTCCAGCATTTGACGGCGCGCCGGAGCTGAAACCGATTCAAGGCACTCCCCTGAACTACGTCGTCAATTCCCCTGCGCCCATCATCCAAGTCGGTCCGACGAGCTACTACGCGGTGCAGGCCGGCGTCTGGTTTACTTCGGCGGCCGTCAACGGGCCATGGATCGTGGCGACGGCAGTGCCACCCGTGATCTATACGATTCCAACGAGCTCGGCGCTCCACTACGTCACCTACGTGAGGGTCTACGGATCGACCACGGACGTGGTCTACGTCGGCTACACACCGGGCTATCTCGGCACGGTGGTGACTCCCGACGGTACGGTCGTCTACGGCACCGGCTACTACTACACGCCGTGGATCGGCACGTACTGGTACGCGCCTCCGGTCACGTACGGCATCGCCGCGGCGCCAGTCTATAACCCGTACGTTGGCACCGCGTTCGGATTCGCGATGGGCGCTGCCGTCGGTGCGGCGGTCTGGGCGCCGTACTACGGTGCGTACTACCACCCGGGCTACTGGGGCTACCCGTGCTGCGGCGCGACGACCGCCAACGTCTATCGCAACTGGGGTACGGGCGCGAGCTACGGCACCAGAAGCTGGTACGCGGATGGCAGCCAGGTCGGTACCAAGGCCTACGGCGGCTACGAAAACTACCGCACCGGCACCACCGGGGCCTACACGGCCGGACGCAGCTACAACTACGACACGGGCGTGGCGAAGGAAGGCTATGCGCGCACGTACAACACGCCGGGCGGCGTGAGCGGCAGCGTCGATCGCGGTCAGGCGTACAACACGAATACGGGCCAGCGCTACTACGCTTCCGGCGCAAGCGCGACCGGGCCCGGCGGCAGCTCCGTCACGCGCAACGCAACGGCTACCGCGGGCCCCGAAGGCGTCGCGCACTCTTCCACGACCACCGCTTACGACGCCAAGACCGGCGAGACGAAAACCTGGTCGGACGGGCGTCCAGCCAACGACACCTATGCGGGCGCGGACGGCAACGCGTATCGCAATTCCGCGAGCGGCTGGCAGCAGCACACAACGAGCGGGTGGCAATCAGGGCTCAGCGATTCTTCGTGGGCCGACAAGGAGCAGCAGGCGCGCAGCGCCGGCGAAGACCGCTTCAACGCCGGTGGATGGGGCGACCGCTCCGGCGGCGGTGGCTGGGGCAGCAGCGCATGGGGGGATCACTCCGGCGGGTTCGGCGGCGGCAGCTTCGGCGACCGGTTCGGCGGCGGCTTCGGCGGCTTCCGGGGCGGCGGCTTTCGCCGGTAGTGGTTCGCTCGTAGCGCCCGGAATGCGCCCTGACGTAAGGGCCATCCTTGCTTGCGGACGTTCACGCACGCTCTTCGGTCGATTACATGCTGCGTACCGCACAGGAGAATCAGATGGCGCTTACTGCCCTAGCGGATCAAAAGGCAAACATTGTCCTGGGGCTGGCGTTTCTAACGATCTCATTGTCGGCGACGCGGCTGGCGCAGAATGACACCCCCCCTGCCCTTCTGGTGCTGCTGATATCCGCCATCGTGGCGGGCCTGTTTGCGCTTGCCGCGCTGCTTCCCCGCCCGTCCGTTGCAGCTAGTCGCCGTACAGGGACCGGGGACGAGTCTTCTTACAATCCGCTCTTCTTCGCAGCTATCGCTTCCGTCGACTACCCGCAATACCTCGCCCAAATGTGCGAGCTCATGCGCAGCAACGAGGCGGTCTACGGTGCCATCGTCGCGGACCTCCATTCCGGGGCCCGTGCCCTGAGCGGGAAGTATCGCTGGCTGCGCTGCAGCTATTTCGCCATCGTGATCGGCCTGGCATCGAGCGGTCTGGCGCTCCTGCTTCAGATCTACGCTGGCACCTCGTAAGAAGTCGCAGCCTCGCCGGACTGCATCGCCAGCGGCATTTGCCAGCCTGCTTCTGCGTCTCGGTTTGTGGCAGGCAGCTAACAAAAAAAGCAAACTTTGTTTACCGTCGCATTGCAGCCCCGCGCGCGAGAAGTACTCTCTGCATGGTCGAGCGCACAAGAGGGCACGTCTTTGTGGTGATCCGGGCGCCGATCCAAATATACTTAAGGCTTGGGGGCGGGTATCGGGACTACCTTACGTGGGGGCTGGTGCACGCCTTTGTCGATCTGTCGGCTTCGCCTGACCATTGCGATCAAGGTGATGGACGAGCTCTGGTTGAACCTACGGCTGTTGTTCCTCATCGTCGCGGCGAACATGTCACCCATTGTCGCGAAGCGACTGTTCGGTTCGCGCTGGCGTATGCCCCTCGATGGCGGTCTGCGGTTCTTCGACGGGCGACGGCTCCTCGGTCCATCGAAGACGGTTCGAGGCGTGATCGCGGCGATCGTGGCAACCGCGTGCGCCGCGCCCTTCCTGGGATTCCCCGCGGGCCTCGGTGTGCTGGTCGGCGCTGCCGCGATGGCGGGCGACGCCCTCTCCAGTTTCTCGAAACGCCGACTCGGCGTCCCCTCGAGCGGCGAAGTCATGGGTCTCGACCAGATCCCCGAGTCCCTGCTGCCCCTCATCGCTGTGCAGGGGTTGCTCGACCTCTCCATCGCCCAGATTCTCGGCATCACGTTTCTCTTCCTCGCGCTCGAGATACCTCTCACGCACGTCTCCTATCGCCTGGGTATCCGAGAGCGAGCGAACTGAGCCGCGAATGATCCGCCGCGACGGTTCACGGACTTGAATTCCGGGAGCGGAACAGGCGGTGCACCGTGACTTCGGGAAGGCAGTTGAACCGTACGTCGAGGATCGACGATCCGCATCCGACCGACGTGTAGCCCGTCAATTCGCCGAAGCGCCATGGACCTTTCGCGTAGGTGCGTGGCGCTTCCGAATCCGTGATGACGGGCACACCACCCGGCAGGCAGATCTGGCCGCCGTGCGTATGACCGCAAAGCATCAGATTGAAGCCGGATTCGGCCACATCGCGATACGTCTCCGGCGTGTGGGAAAGCAGAATGGCGCACGCATCGTCCGGAATCCCGCGCGCGGCCCGTTCGAGATCATGGGTGCGGAAATAGTGCGCGTCGTCGATGCCAGCCAGATAGAGGGCGCCGTCCGCGCGCTCGATGCGCACCGACTCGTTCATCAGGACACGGATTTCGAGCGCTTCCATCGCGGGCACCATGCGGATCGTGTCGTGATTGCCGAGCACGGCGTATATGGGTGTGTGCAGGTGCGGGCGCAGCCTCTCGAGCGCTTCGAGCGCCGGGGCGTAGGGTCCGTAGGTGCGGAAACGAAAGTCGCCGGTCAGCACGCACAGATCGCAGTGAAGAAACTGCACGCATTCGATCAGTCGCGCGAGGTGTGCGTCGCTCATGTCGAGGTGCAGATCGCTGAGATGCAGCAGCGTGCAGCCGTCGAAGGCGTCGGGAAGCGCGGCAAGCGCCACGTCGTTGTGCCGCAGTTGAATGCGTAGCGCGTTGCGGCGTCCGCGTCCGCGCAAACCGGTGAGCGTGAGCGCCGCGCGCAGGAGCGCGATCGCGTACCAGTTCTCGAGATCGAGCAATTGCGTACCGCGCCGAAAGGCATGCGTGGCTCCGCCGCCTTCCAGGTCGAGGCGCCGACGCACGTGCGCTTCGCCGACGCGCGCTTCCAGCGCAGCGAGGTCGCGCCGTTCGGCCTCAGCGCAACCCGATAGCGTCATTGCCAAAGCGCACCCTGGCGCATCCCGCGCAGTGAAAATGGACTGCGGCACGCCGGGCAGGCCCGGTGGGGTCGGAAACTCGCTGACAATAAGGCGTTCTCGCTCATCAGGTCGGACATTGTCCACCCAATGCGGACGGGTGTGCACAGCAGTTCGCCGAATCGCAGTCTTGCCGTCAGTGCATGTTCGACGGCGGCGGGTCAGTGGACCGGGTGGACTCGCCCGGCTTTTTGTTGGCATCATCGTGCCGGACTAACCTCATGTGGCGCGGGGTGTCAGTGCTCAACCGGAAGGCGTCCGAGATGAATGCGCAGGTGTGTCCCGCATATCGGGCTCGGAACTGCGCCGGCGTCGCAGTGAGCCACGCAACCAGGAAGGAAGGAGCTATGGCGAAGACGGTGGCCGATCAGTTTGCGGAAACCCTCGCGGCGCAGGTGTAAAGCGCGATCTACGGGATCGTCGGCGACAGCCTGAATGGTTTGACCGACGCCCTGCGCCGGCAGGGCAAGATCGAATGGGTGCATCGTCCGGCACGAGGAGGTCGCGGCCTTCGCCGCCGGGCGCCGAGGCGCATCTGACCGGTGAGCTCGCCGTGTGCGCGGGCAGCTGCGGACCGGGCAATCTGCACCTCATCAACGGCCTGTTCGACTGTCACCGGTCGCGCGTCCCGGTGCTCGCCATCGCCGCGCAAATCCCTTCGGCCGAGATCGGCAGCCGGCTATTTCCAGGAGACGCATCCGCAGACGCTGTTCCAGGAGTGCAGCCACTATTGCGAGTTCATCTCCGGGCGCCAATCAGATGCCGCGCGTGCTCGAGGTCGCGATCCGCGAGGCGGTGGGCAAGCGCGGCGTGTCGGTCGTGGTGATGCCCGGCGACGTCGCGCTGCAAGCGGCGGCCGATGCACCGCCGCCGCGGCTCGGCGGGCCTGCTGCCGCAGCCGCCCGTCGTAACCCCCGCGCGCCAAGATCTCGATCGTCTCGCGGCGCTGCTCAACGGCGATGGGCGCGTCACCATCCTGTGCGGCTCGGGATGCGCAGGGCGCGCACGATGAGCTGCTGGCGCTGGGCGAGCGGCTCAAGGCGCCGATGGTGCATGCGATGCGCGGCAAGGAGCACGTCGAGTGGGACAACCCGTACGACGTCGGCATGACCGGGTCTGATCGGCTTCTCGTCCGGCTACTACGCGATGCTCGACTGCGACGTCTTGCTGATGCTCGGGACCGACTTTCCCTATCGGCAGTTCTATCCGCAGGGCAGCGGGGTACGTATCGCGCAAGTCGATATCCGCGCGGAGAACATCGGGCGCCGCGTGGCCGTCGATCTCGGTGTGGTCGGCGACGTTCGCGCAACGCTCGAGGCGCTGCTGCCGCTGCTCGAACAGAAGCGCGACGGCACGCATCTCGCGCAGGCGCGGCAACACTATGCCAAGGCGCGCAAGGCGCTCGACGATCTCGCCGTCGGCACACCCGGCAGGCGGCAAGCTGATCCATCCGCAGCAGATCGCCAAGGCGATCAGCGATCACGCAGCCGAGGACGCCGTCTTCACCTGCGACGTCGGCCTGCCGACGGTGTGGGCCGCGCGCTATCTCGCGATGAACGGCAAGCGGCGGCTCATCGGCTCGTTCTGGCACGGCTCGATGGCCAATGCGATGGCGCAGGCGAATCGGCGCGCAGGCGGCATTTCCCGGCCGGCAGGTGATCTCGCTCTCGGGCGACGGCGGCTTCACCATGCTGATGGGCGATTTCCTCAGCCTCGCGCAGCTCGAGCTGCCGGTGAAGGTGGTCGTGTTCAACAACGGCGCGCTCGGCTTCGTCGAACTCGAGCAGAAGTCCACCGGCTTTCTTCCAATTCGGCACCGAACTCAAGAATCCGAACTTCGCGGCCATGGCCGAAGCCGTCGGCATCCGCGGGATCAGGCTCGAAGATCCGGCCGAGGTCGAGGACGGGATCGCCGCAGGCGCTCGGCACATGACGGGCCGGTCCTGGTCGATGCGGTCGTCAACCGGACCGAGCTCGCGATGCCGCCTTCGATCACGCTCGAGATGGCGAAGGGCTTCACGCTCTACATGGTCAAGGCGGTCATCAGCGGCCGCGCCGACGAGGTCATCGACCTCGCCCGGTCAAATCTGTGGCGGTAGGGGCGGGATGGATGAAGAATCGCGTGAGCGAGATCATGGAGAGCCTGACAGCGATGGCTCGCCCGATACCACGGGAGGCGCCCGTAACGATCGCAACTCGTGCTGGCTGATTCATTCTCTCGCTCCTTGAAATCGACCGAGAGAAATTAGCGCTCACCGGATGGATCTGTCCAATGCAGATTTCAACCTGGGTCTCGCTTGCACTCGTTGTTTCACCCTTTACTGCCCCGGTGCTTGACCTTAGGATATTTCGCGAGGCCAAAGAGGCACTGAAATGGTCACCATCATCGGGATTTCGGGCAGCACACGCCGCGGGTCGCTGAACTCGGCGCTGCTGCGCGCGGCGGAATCGGTCATGCCGGCGGGCGCGGAGCTTCGCATCGAATCGATCGCCGCGATTCCGCTGTACAACGGCGATGAAGAGGTGGCGCACGGCATACCGAAGGCGGTGGCACGTCT
The DNA here is from genome assembly GCA_963747225.1 of uncultured beta proteobacterium. Taxonomy (GTDB): domain Bacteria; phylum Pseudomonadota; class Gammaproteobacteria; order Burkholderiales; family JAEUMW01; genus JAEUMW01. The sequence goes on from CAVVES010000003.1 coordinate 140,725, forward strand.
GAAAGACGCCATTGCCTCCGCGGCCGGTTTGCTCCTGGTTACCCCCGAATACAACAACAGCCTGCCGGGGGTCACGAAGAAGTGAAATCCTGGCTGGCCTTCGCGCTGCAGAACCTCGATGAGCTAAAAGTGCTGGCTACTGCGCTGAACGAGGGCCGTGCCGCCGTGACCGCCGACCACAACCATCGGTTCCTTCCCACAAACTGCGGAAATCCGTCAGGCACGCAGCCAGTTCAAGTCAGGCGAACTGGACGAGGTGGGCTACAAGGCCACCATGCGGGCCGAGATCGCCCGTAGCGTGCACGAGCAGGAAGCCTTGGGGCCTGGATGCGCTGGTGCACGGCGAAGCCGAGCGCAACGACATGGTTGAATACTTCGGCGAGCAACTCAACGGCTACCCCTTCAGCCAGTTCGGTTGGGTGCAGTCCTACGGTTCTCGTTGCGTCAAGCGGCCCATCCTGTTCGGCGACATCAGCCGGCCGAAGGCGATGACGGTCGAATGGATCAAGTACGCCGCCTCGCTGACGAGCAAGCCCATGAAGGGCATGTTGACCGGCCCTGTCACCATCCTGAACTGGTCTTTCGTCCGCGACGATCAGCCCCGCTCGGTGTCATGCTACCAGCTGGCGCTCGCGATCCGCGAGGAAGTGCTGGACCTGGAGAAGGCCGGCGTACGGGTCATCCAGATCGACGAGGCCGCGCTGCGCGAAGGTCTTCCCCTGCGCAAGTCCCAGTGGAAGCGATACCTGGACTGGGCGGTGGAGTCCTTCCGCATCACAGCCAACGGTGTGCAGGATGAAACCCAGATCCACACGCACATGTGTTACTCGGAGTTCAACGACATTATCGCTTCGATCGGCGACATGGATGCCGATGTAATCACCATCGAAACCTCTCGTTCCGATATGGAACTACTCGATGTTTTCGACGACTTCAAGTACGCCAACGAGATCGGTCCCGGCATCTACGACATACACTCGCCGAACATCCCGACGCAGGAGCACATGGTGCAACTGATGCAAAAGGCCGCCGAACGCATTCCAGCGGAGCGGCTGTGGGTGAATCCGGACTGCGGTCTGAAGACCCGTACATGGACAGAGGTCATCCCCGCATTGACCAACATGGTGGCCGCCGCGCGAACCCTGCGCGACGCGGCCTGGCCGCCTCGGTAAATCCTACAACCCTGTCGCCATCGTTGAGAAACATGTAATGGCCTCATTCCGATTTCGGGGGCAAACGATGGCGACCGGTCACTTCGGCGGCCTGCGGCCGTCCAGCATCGCGGCTGACAGCGTGCGTGCGCTTCGCTGGCAGTGCCACAGACGAGCGCTCCCGCATCCTCGGTTCACTGTCCGGATTCGCGCCGGTCAGAGCCTCTCCGGAGGAACCTCCGATCGGCTGACCGAAGACGCATTCCAATGCCCTAAGCACGCCACGCATAGGCAGTCGTCGTAAAGTTGGCGGACATATTCCACCGTTTCCGGTGACAAGCGCACACCGAGACAGTCGCATCGGTGGATACGGTTGGCCTTGCAGACGAACTCGCGCGCGCAGCGCGGGCAGATTTTCGCCTCGTGCTTATGGTCGATCATACTGCAACCTTTCGGCCTGAGAACTCCGCGCGCCGCGAGCCTCGGGTACTAACGGAGGAAAAGAAATTCAATGCCATCTTGGGGAGTATCGCCGGGGGTGGCGGCCGAGGTCAATCCTGGCTTTGGTGCCGAGAGCTTTTCAGAAACGGTCTGCATGCCCTCGCCCGAAGCTCACTGGGAGAATACGTTAAACGTAACGATGCAGCGGCACGCTCGTCGTGATCGTCGAACCATCACTGACGCGCCCTGTTGGTTCAGGAACACGCCTCCACGCATTTTGCCTGAGAACAGCGGCGGCTTGTCGGTGCCACCTCATTCCATACGTCGAAGTCGGTACGACCAGAAAAGGAACCTCACAAACAAAATAACGAGGGCGATGTAGGCGACAAATAAGAGCCACCACAACGACGTGGAACATCAGTTCCAACGATGCGCCCGTAACGATCAGGTCTTGTTCCATTCCACGACCGCGTACTTGGCGAACGCGAGGGCCGCTAGATTGTGTTTCGATCGACTGCCGAAAGGCTGTTTCTTCTCTGGTGCGTCGATCCCGTAAAGGCGAATTTTGCGCTGCTGGCTGGAACTATCGAGGACGGTGAGGGTGTCATGCCGACCACGCGGCCAGAGATCGTCTCGGCGTGCGCGACTGGTGATGCGAGGCTGAGGACAGCTAGGAAGGTAGCGCGTGGAACTGTCGTCGACATGGTGCTGACACCACGCAAGCCGCAGGCCAAAATTCGCCAGCAACCTCGGGACTGGACTTGTATTGGGGGAATCTTGAACTAATGTACCTTTAGGACGCCAGCCGAGATCCATCGTTAAACGACGGCAAATACATCGTACATCCCAAAGCATAACGGTGAATACAACCTCAGGCGAGGAGTACAAGCATGAAGTCGATCCCTGACGTGACGGTGGAGAATCGGCCGAGCAGCGGCCCCGGCGGCGGCAGTGCCAAGGTGTGGACCATCACGGGTAGCCTCCGCGTGCGCGAGAGCGAGATCAACGGCGGCTCGCACGACCGGCCGCTGAAGGGCATCGAGGTCAAGGTGTCGGCATCGGACATCGGTGCGGATGGGCCGTGGACGGAATGGGGCACGGTGCGCACCGACGCCGACGGCGACTTCGCCCTCTCCGAGACCAACAACGGCCGGACCCGGTTCTTCCGTGTGCAGGCACGCCTGGTCGGCGCCGATTTCGCGGTTGAGGACGGCACGCTCGGCGACCTGAAGTCCCTCGATCTGCTCGACAAGAACTGGCGCACCATCTGGAAGTCGGGCACTCAGCGGGAAGGCCCTGCTGTCTCCGTCGGCACCAAGGTGTTCGCGTCGGGTCAGCCGCTCGACCTCGGCAATTCGATCTTTCGCCGGCAGGCGCTGATCTGGTACGTATTGCGTTCAGCGATGGATCGCCTCGAGGACGAGGATCCGTGGTTCACCATGAACCGCGAGATCAAGGCGGTCTACCCGGCGAACACCGCCACCCAGAACGTCCTACAACGGTGTGGACAGGATCTACCTGCACCAAGGGCAGCCCGACGACGACTGGCATCCCGACTTCGTGCTGAAGCAGTTCATGCTGATGTGGCACGACTTCCACACCGAGGGGTTGCGCAAGATCTCGGGCTTTCCCAGCGCCGCCTTCGCTCACGGTTTCTCCCTGTTCGCGTCGAATGCGTTGTTGCACGAGCTGTGGGGGATACGACTCAACGGACCACTCAACCGCCGAGCAGTCGCCGCCGGGCTCGCCCTGAGCACGCTCGACGAGATCGAAGGCTCCGACCCCGGCGTGGAGAACGCGCTGCGCCTGCTCCGGTGCGGCGAGCGCGCGGGCTGGTGGAACCATCTTTTCGGCACTGCCCAGTCGTACCCGGACAATCGACCCGACGACGACGGCGACGGCGAGGTGGATCACCCCGACGAGGTCGGCGTGAAGTACCGGCTCGACGGGCGTCAGTTACCGGCCGGCCCCCATTACTTGACGCTCTGGGACATACTTGGCACCTTCCGGGCGCGCCCGGGCACGGACTGGAACACGGACCTGCAGGTCGGGAACCCGAACTACAGCGTGCTCCGGTTCATCGACCGGGCCGTCGACATCCACAAGCTCGGCGAGGACGTGCGCTTGATGCTCAAGCGGTGCATCGACCCCTTGGCCACTGACGAACCCTTCGAGAGTCTGCCTAAGCTCTGAATCCGAATCGACTGGTGCCTGCTGGGCCCGGTGCCCTGGCGAGATCTTGGGATGAGGGGGCAAGCTGCGTATAGACGTTTGATAGCATGTGCTCACCCGGTGGTCCGGTAATTGGGCCGAAAAAGCGCACGTCAGTCGGCACACCAATCTCACCTTATTGAGCATCGTTCTGTGCCGTGAACGAGCCGTCCCCGATTGTGGAAAGGCTCCGCCGAATGACGCGATTCTGGGGCGGAACGATGGTCGTTAGCTTCGTCGTGGCGTTTACAGGCAACTTTGTACCAACGCAGTGGGCGGGTGTGCCTGCGGTCGCCCTTGTCGTCTTCGTTCCAGCCGCTCTTCCGTACTACCGCTTTTCGCGGCGATTGGGTCTTGAGATTCGTAAGCACGATGCGCTGCAGGCAAAGATCGTGGATGCGTCCGCACAGCCCAAACTGAACGATCAACCTCACCTGCTTTATCTCCGGTCATTCAACGACATTGCAGCCAGACTGAAAGGAGATCGGACGGAGGAGGAGCATCTAGCGCTCTTGCTTGGTTACATTGGGCCCGTCGTTGCCATTGGCCGACCTGGAGAGCCGCTGCCGAACGGCGGTGCCCGCCGCATCTACGTTGACGACAGCAAGTGGAAAAGCACCGTAGAGGACCTAATGAAAAGCGCCCGCCTCGTTGCGATTCGCACTGGCTTGTCGGAGGGCCTCCGTTGGGAACTAGACAAGGTTTTCGAGCTACTTTCGCCAGAACAACTTCTGGTCGTGGTAGACAGCAAGGCAGAACTCAGGAGCCTGCTCGCCGGGGCCAAGATGCCACGCTGGACTGTTCCGCATCTGGGGTGGCGGTCGATTGGCAGCATTCGGGCGTTTGTCATCTCAGCGCGAACTGGAAGCCATCTCTTTTACGTGCGAAAGGACCTAGGTTTTTCTACATGGAGCAAAGCGACCACGCGTATGTCCGGCCACGTCTAGCGCGACCTTTGCGCCCGTTGTTTAAGCAGCTTGGAGTACCTTGGCCCAGACCACCTGTCGGCTATCTTTGGATTCTCTACGTAGTTGTGTGTGCCGCTGTGATGCTGTACGGGTTATTAGTAGCTACTGGTGCAGGTCACTGAAGCGCGCGATCAACTCCGGTCCATTGTTCTTGACGTTGTTCACTAGCATGCTGACCGGGTAGGCGATCATCTCTTCCGCCGGATACGGCGCCAGGATATCCGATAGTTTCTCGTGATCCTTGAGTTTTGGATCGAGCCATCGAGAATAGTCCTCCTTCTGCACAATCACCGGTATCGGGTTGTGAATCTTCGCGGTGAGCTCATTCGGCGCCGTGGTGAGAATGGTGAAGGATCGGAGCGCATCCTCTTTTCGAGGGTGCCAGATGTCCCATAGGCTGGCGAAGAAGAAAGGCTCTTTGGATGCCAGCGCACGCGGTAGGGAATCTTCCCGGCCGGCGTCACCTTCCACTCGGAGAACCAATCTGCCGGGTCCGGGCGGCGACGCTCCCAGATGAGCCTGCGAAACATGGGCGCGTCACTCGCCGGTTCCGCCTTCGCGTTGACGGTGGTGCGGCTCCGAGTTGGAGTCTCTTGAGCGGCGAATCGCTGATACCGTGGGGAGTTACGGAAACACAGCGCCGCGCGGCGGGTCTCTGGCGCGGCAATCCCCTTAAGTTATACACAACAGTTAAAGCAAACTCTAGCGTTCCCGCACCAACCCGCCAGCCCGCATAACATCTTGTTTGAGTTGCGCGGAACGCCACTGCTCGAAAATTAATCAACCCGACGAACGGTGCTCTACGCGGGCCTGCGGTGGCCGTGTGCAGCCTTTTCCACAAAACCATCCACAGAATTTGTGAGTGATCTGTAAGTCAACGCGTGGAGGATAGGCGCGCGTTTCTGGCGGATGAGCGGCTAATTCCAACCGCTGCGAAGAATCCCAGCCGATTTGAGCAAGCAGGCTAGCCAGGAGCGGTCGAATCCCTGCTGGATCAACTGCCCTCACCTTGAAAACATCCAACTCGCTGCCACCGGCAAGCTCGACAGAATGCCGCCCGTTCATTGAGGCGCGGCCGTGGTCTGCAACCTTGCTGCCGATCGGGGTTCAGTGAGGGTTGTAACAAGGGTGTTACGCAGCGCATGCATGATTCAACGCTGGCGCCACGTCGAAGGCGATTTCGGAGATTAAGGGGATCAGCGATGAATGTGCTCGGAATCTTTCTGGGGGTGATCTGGACATGTCTTGCGTTCATGGTGGCGTCGATGGCCGTCGCCCGTGGGCGATCGTTTTGCGGGTACCTGCTCCTCTCTTTGATCTTGACGCCTCTGGTCGGCCTAGGACTTCTTCTCGCCGTTGGCCGCAGCCGCCAAACGATCGAGGAGCGGGCCCTCAACGACGGCAAGCTCACTGAATGTTCCGAAAGCGCCGAGGCGACCGTGTGCCCCTTCTGTCGCCGCTCGTTACTGCCCGAATTCAGGCAGGTGGCCTAGGTACCCAGTGCGCGCGAGATCCTTGTGCCGGTATTTCCATGGCGGCACCGCCTCAGCATCGGCCCATAGCCCAACACGGGCAAACCGCGCACCTTCCTCCGCCTGTGCGTAGGTGACCTGATACTGCGAACTCTGCTCGCGGGCACTTCCGGTACCACCACGCGAGACCCGCTTCGATCTGCCGCAGCCCCACGTCCTGGCCGCCAACCAGAACTTTCCCGATGATGCGCCCGTAGCGATCAAGCTTCGTCCACTCGACGACCGCATACTTGCCGAACGCCAGGGCCGCTAGATTCTGTTTTGACCGAGCCCCGAAGGGCTGCTTCTTCTCGTGTGCGTCGAAAGGCGGATCCTGTGCTGTCGGTCGAGGACGGTGAGGGTGCCTCCGTCTATCATGCCCACGACGCGGCTGTAGAGGTTTCGGCGCGAGCGGTAGTGGAGAGTAGGTTGAAGCGCAAGCGTGAAGTGGCGGACCAGGGCATCGTGGCACAATGCATTGATGCGTGACATTGGCCGTGGCTACACTGCAACAGCAGGAGGCTTTGTGAAGGGAAAAGTCGTCGTCATCACTGGGGCAACCTCGGGGATAGGGCAGGTCGCCGCGGAAAGGCTTGCGGCCCAGGGTGCACGCATGGTGCTGGTGGCGCGCGACAAGATCCGCGGTGAGGCTGCCCTCGCGCGGTTGCACGAGCGGGCACCCGGTCTCGCGCACAGCATCCACTATGCAGATCTCTCGCGTCTTGCCGAGATGAAGCGGGTGGCGAAGGAGATCGTCGCCGCAGAATCGCAGATCGATGTCCTTATCAATAACGCTGGCGCCCTGTTCAATTCACGCCAGGTTACCGAGGACGGCCTGGAGCTTACTTTCGCCACCAACCACATGGCCTATTTCGTATTGACGCACGGTCTGCGCGAACGCTTGGTCGCCTCGGCGCCCGCGCGGGTGGTCAATACCGCCTCCGACTACCACAAGGGTGCCCACCTCGACTTCGGTGACTTGCAATCGACCCGTGCCTATAGCGGATTCAAGGTCTACGCGCGCTCCAAGCTCTGCAATATCCTGTATACGCGCGAACTTGCACGTCGGTTAGATGGGACTGGTGTCACAGCCAACTGCCTGCATCCTGGATTTGTCGCGACCCGCTTCGGCGATCAGAGCGGCGGCTTGAGAGCGTACATCGTCCGCGTCGCGAAAGTCTTGGCTATCTCCCCGGAAAGGGGCGCCGAGACCGTTGTCTACCTTGCTTCGTCCGAGGATGTGGCTGACGTTAGCGGCGGCTACTTCTACAAATGCCGCCGAATACCCCCAGCGCAGGAAGCCCAAGACGCCGCCTCTGCCGAAAGGCTTTGGCTGGAGAGCGCAAGACTGGCGGCTATCGAAAACTGACGTTCTTCCGGGACCATGCAATGCGCACCAAGGGACTGCTGCCGTCGGCAAACAATACAGCTTTTGTGACGGCGGCAGTGAGGTGCCTGTACTCCCACGGCGGCACTACTTGAGGATCGCTCCACACACCCAAGCGAGCAACCCGTGCCCATCCTCGGCTTGCGCGTAGGACACTCGGTCCTGCGCGCTCTGCTCCCGCGCGTACTGGCGATACCACCAGGCAAGGCCCGCTGGAGTTGACCCGCTTTCGTGGACACTTCAATCTTTTGCCGAAAGGAGTCCACGATGCCACGAACCCATCCACCGTATCCCTCCGAGTTTCGCCAGCAGATGGTCGAGTTGGTCCGCGCTGGGCGCCAGCCGGTGGAGCTGGCGCGCGAGTTCGGGTGCTCCGCTCAAGGGATCCGCAACTGGGTGGCGCAAGCCGCTGCTGATACCGACAAGCCGCGGCCGGGCGGAAATGTGCTGAGCACGGCCGAGCGAGAGGAGCTCGTGCGGCTGCGCCGCCAAGTGCGGCAGTTGCAGAGGGAGCGCGACATCCTGGCAAAGGCTACGGCCTGGTTCGCCGGACGCAACGGGTCGTCTTCGAACTCGTAGAGGCGAACCAGGCCGCCTTCCCCGTGCGTACTTTGTGTCGAATGCTGAGGGTCTCGCCGAGCGGTTTCTACGCTTGGCGCGATCGCGCGCCGTCGGCTCGCTCGCTGGAAGATGCAGTGCTGAGCGAACGTATTCGGCAGATCCATCTTGACTCGGACGGTCTCTACGGCAGCCCCAACATCCATGCCGAGCTGCGCGACCAAGGCACGCGCATAGGACGCTAGCGTGTGGCGCGGCTGATGCGGCGGACGGGTCTGCACGGCGTCTCACGCCGTCGCGGCTTTGTGGTCACGACGCAGCGCGATCCCAAGCAACGGCCGGCGCCGGATCTGGTGAATCGCAGCTTTGTCGCCGCAGGCCCCAATCGGCTGTGGGTCGCGGACATGACCTACGTGCCAACTTGGGCGGGGTTCATCTACTTGGCTATCGTTCTCGATGTCTGGAGCCGACGCATCGTCGGCTGGGCGATCGGCGAGCAACTGACGAGCGAATTGGTTCTCGCGGCATTGAATATGGCGATCGCCCAGCGCCGGCCGGCAGAGGTTATCCACCACAGCGATCAAGGATCGCAGTACACCAGCATTGCCTTCGGCCAGCGCTGTGCAAAGCTCGGCGTGCGCCCGTCGATGGGCAGCGTCGGCGATGCCTACGACAACGCCATGGCCGAGAGCTTCTTCGCCAGCCTCGAGTGCGAGCTCATCGATCGGCGCAGCTTCCAGAACAAGACCGAAGCGCGGCTCGCCCTGTTCACCTACATCGAGGGATGGTACAACCCGCGGCGACGACACTCCGGACTCGGGCGGATCGCCCCCGCGGAATTCGAACGGCGCTATGCAGCAACCAAACTAATTACCTCTGTCCGGGAGAACACAACTGAACTCGCTTGAGAACCAAGCCCTAAACCGTCCCCCAAACCGGGGCAACTCCACGCCTGCAATTGTTGTAACCCTACGTCCTCACCGTTCACGATGACCTTTCCGACAATGCGACTGTAACTGTCGAGCTTCGACTATTCGACGACTGCACCCTCGCTGAAGGTGAGCGAGGAAAGGTTCTGCTTGGATCGACCGCCGAAGGGCTGTTTCTTTTCGGGTGCGTCAATTCCACAAAGGCGGACCTTGTGCTGCACGTTGTCGCCGTCCAAGACTGTGAGTGTGTCGCCGTCAGCAACGCCGACCACGCGGCCAGAGATCGTTTCCGCATGTGCACGCGCAAAGGCTATCGGCGACGCGAAGCCGAGGATTGCGACGAGGACGAGCGCGCGTTGTAGTCTAGTTCGCATGACGCTAACCGGATGCAAGCGGTACGCCAAACGATGGTCTGTATTCGCCCGCTGGGCGTTCGCGTCAGTTCTTGCCACTGCGGCGGGTGCAGCAGGCGCCTTCGACGAATCTGGCGACGGGGAGCGTCACCTTCCGCGGTCGGTCGAAGCCATCGCGTGGAAACTCACTACGACGTACTACGCAACGACGAACGAGGACGGTGCATACGACGTTAATCTGCGTGGTAACTTCCGCTCGCACACGGCATGGGTTGGATACTACGATCAGCCGGGGGAATTCAGCCAGGCGCGGCTTGGCTACGAGTACGCCCTGAGCTTGCCACTTACCGAGGCGGTGCTATCGGCACAGTACGCTACGCACGGCTTCCTGGGTGGCAGCGTGACCGCGGAGGTGGGCGGCGACTTATATGGTGTGATTGGCATCTCGCGAACGAACGAGAAGCCGTATTTCAACCTCAACTTCGACCCGAACGACGCCTGGACCCTCGGACTCGGCGCAAGGCTACCGCACGAAACGAATCTCATGCTCTACCAGATCCATGGCGAATGGATCGCCTCCGGGCAGCGCGTGACGCATGCGGTGTGTCGGACAAAGCTGACGCCGGATACACGCGCGAGCATCGACGTGTTCTACAAGTATGGTCCGCTGGACAGTAACCAAGGCGGGACGGTAAATGCTACGGGGGTTTCGGCCTCGGTTGACTACAGGAGCTGGTTCGCGCGGATCGCTTGGGACCCGAAGGTGAACTTCACGCGGGACAACATGGTAAGGATTGCGGTAGGCGCGAGGTTCTAACGTCTGGCGCCATCCGCACGCGCAAGTTCGCGCTGCGGTTTCCCGCGGCAGTTAGCAGGGTGTTGAATTATTCGAGTTGAGTGAGAATTTGCTAAACCGTTGGCGCGCGGGTTGTCGCAACCGCGGGGCTATTTGATGAATCATCGGTCTTTCTTGCGCTCCTGCTGTTCGTTTTCCGGACTTGGGCCGGAGCTATCCCGTCGCTGGCCCCAATCGCGCGAGGCGCATCAAGTTGTAGGCAGCCCCGACCAGGTAGGCTGCGAGCTGCGTCTTGGCAATACCGACAAAGCGGGTGCGGCGCAGACCACCGATGCTTTTCATCCAGCCGAATATCTCTTCGATGCGCTTGCGCTTTCGCTGGCTCAGGCCATAGCCGGCATGGCGCGTGGTGCGCCCGTCCAGCCCGGGGGTGATGCGGCCCTCGATGCGCGCGATGTGCGGGGCGATGCCGCGCTCGCGCAGCCAGGCGACGAATCCCTTGCTGTGGTAGCCCTTGTCCGCTCCCAGGGTGCGCAGGCCGCTTCGCCCCTGGCGCCGCCGGTCCAGTATCGGCTGCACCGCCGCCACTTCGGCCGCGGTGGCCCCGCCGATGCGCACATCGATGAGCAGCCCGTGGCGGTTCTCCATCAACGCCTGAGCACCGAAGGACAGCTTCGCCGGCTGCCCGTTGCCCTTCCTCATGAGCTTGGCTTGCGGGTCGGTACTCAACTGGTGGGTGGCGTTGGTGCGCTTCTCGCCCCGGAAGTCGACCATTCCAGTGCCGTCCTCTCCACTGTGGGGCGGGGTGCCGTCCTTGCGCTTGAAGCTCTTGAAGGAGGCCCACGCCTCAATGAGCGTGCCATCGACGGTAAAGTGCTCATCGGAGAGCAGCCGCTCACGGCGTGCCTGCTTGATCACCCCGGCGAAGAAGCTCTTGGCGATGTCGTGCTCGATCAGCCGCGCACGGTTCTTCGAGAAGCTCGAGTGATCGAAGGCGGCCTCCTCCAGGTCCATGTCCAGGAACCAGCGATAGAGGATGTTGTAGCCGAGCACCTCGCAAAACAGCCGGTCGGAGCGAATCGAGTGCAGCGCGATGAGAAGGGTCGCCTTGAGCAGGCGCTCGGGCGGGATCGAGGGCCGACCGCCGTCCTCGTACATGGCCTCGAAGCGGGCATTCATCGAACGCAGAATCGCATCGGCATGCGCCTTGATCGAGCGCAGCGGATGGTCTTTCGGGATTCGCTCTTCCGCCGAGACGTAGCTGAACAACGCGCTCTGAGGATCGATCTGGCCGCGCATGCTGTGCTCCCCGGAAACCTTCAGTCTATGATCCTGACATCAACCGATCGTTTCCGGGGAATTTCAACAACCTGCTAATCATCTGCGCGCTCTTGAACGTCTGGATTTGCACTCAGGCAGCTCAGGCTGCCTACGTGCAGCCGATCACCGATCGAGCTAAGGTCCAGCTCAACGGCACGTGGAAGTTCATTGCCAGCGATACCCTGAATGGGGCCCAAGCCCCTGCGTATCCGGACAGCTCATGGACATCGGTCTCGGTGCCTCATACCTGGGATTCGGTGACGAGTACCACCAAACACAGCAATAGCTGGTATCGCACCCACTTCACGATTGCGGCGGCGGATGCCGGCAAGCGCATCCACGTGTATTTCGAAGGCGCTTTCCAAGTGGCCAATGTCTACGTCAATGGCCAGTATCTGGGACAGCACCGCGGCGGCTACACCCGTTTTATCTTCGACGCCACGAGCGCGATCACCTTCGGCGGCGATAACGTGCTGGCCGTCAAGGTGAGCAGTGCCGACTGCGCCGATTGCTTGCCCGACGGCAATACGAGACTGTTCAAAGGCTACGGCGGGCTTTATCGCAAGGTCTGGATAGTCAGGACCAACCAGTACCATGTTGCGACGAGCGACTACGCCTCAAGCGGCGTCTATGTCACGCCGTCCAACGTGAGTGCGGCCTCAGCAAGCGTCTCCATCAAGACGCTGGTGACGAACAGTGGCACGGTGGGCAAGACCTTCACGGTCAAGAACTTCTTAACGGATGTGAATGAGAACAACATCCTCTCCCTCCAGAGAAACGTCGAAGTCGCGCCCAACACGACTGTCGCAGTCACGCAGAGCGGCACAGTGAACAGCCCGCAGCTCTGGAGCAAGAGCAATCCGTATCTCTACAACCTACACGCCAACGTGTGGGTCGACGGTGCGATCAAGGATTCGGTCAACGAGCACACCGGATTCCGCTATTACCAGCTCACCAGCAGTGACTTCACCTTGAATGGCGCGTCAATGCGGCTGCGTGGTGTGGGCAAGCACCAGGAAACGGAGTACCACGCCAGCGCCGTGACGGATGCCGAGCTCATCCAGGACTGGGACAACCTTCAGGATCTCGGGGTGAACTTCGTGCGGCTGGCGCATTACCCGCACGCTGTGCTCGAGTATGACGAGGCCGACAAGCGCGGCATCATGGTGTGGGCCGAGAATGGCCACACCAATGGCGGCGCGCCGACGCCCAACGGCGACAACATCACGCGGGAGATGGTGTATCAGAACTACAACCACCCTTCCATTATTGTCTGGAGCGCGGGTAACGAAGCCGGCACGACGGCGGCCTCTCAGTATGCCGGCGTTCTTCAGGCCGCCGACAGCTCGCGTCCGGTGGTGTACGCGTCGAACGGCCAGACCCCGTCGAATGTGGATTTCGTCTTCAAGAATACGTATGCCGGCTGGTACGGCGGCTCCATGTACGACTTCCTGAAGGCAAGTGACCATTGGATTTCCGAAACGGGCGGCGGTATGGTTGTTGGCACGCACACCGCGAACTACTTCGCGATGAACCATACGGTCAACTCCTATGAGCCGGAGGAGTATGGGGCGCTGGTCAACGAGGTCCGCTTCCACGACCTGTTCAACAATCCGACCCATGTGCCGGCCTTTTCGAGCTGGGTATTCCGTGAATTCGCGAGCGACCAGTACAAGGCAGTCATCAACACCAAGGGGCTCCTGACCTTCTCGAACTACAAGAAGGACGTGTACTACCACTTCAAGTCATTCCTGAAAACCTCACCAGTCATCCATGTGGTAGGAGCGCACCACTTTTTGCGCGGCGCCAATCCCGCGGGCCAGGGAGATGTAAAGGTCTACTCCAACGCCACCACGGTGACACTCAGGATCAACGGCGTGACCAAAGGCGCGAAGACCGATGGCGGTTATTCCCATCCGAACGGGACCGTGATCAAGAACGTGTTCTACTGGAAAAACGTTCTGAGCCTTGGCAAGAACGTGATCGCCGCCACCGACGAGGCTGGTAACAGCGACGCGGCTACTATCTACTACAAGGGCACTGGCAGCACCATGCCAGCCGAAAGCGGCGCCAAGGTAAAGAACCTGACCTCGAGCAACGCCAGTTCGCCGGCGTACTTCATCAACAAGGCCATCGCCGACCAGCGGCCCTTTTACTGGGATTTCGATGGCACGGGGGACAACACCTTCGACGTCGTGCCCTCGGTCGTGGCGGCTGCAACCTGGATCGCGACCAAGCGCCAGAGCGATCCGGCCAAGACGACCGGCCTCGCCTTCGATCTGACCGCGGCCGCCACCGTATACATTATGGCGACGAAGCAGGCTACCACTCCTGGCTGGATCGCCAGCGCCGGCTTCGCCGACACGGGGGTCACTGGCAAGTGGCGCGATAACAATCTAAAGCTGGTTAGCTACGCGCTCTACAAGAAGACTTTCGCCAGTGGCGCTCACGTCAGCCTGGGGAGTTCGGCGATCGACTACGTCGTGTTGGTCAAGTAATTTCGCACTTAGGGCTGGCAGGTTCTCCCGCTAACTTAGTCGGGCAAAGGCCGGGCCGTGATACTGCGCAGAGGATCTCAACCGCCGCCATCGCAGCCTTCTGGAGTACCGGGGATCGGGCGTCGCGAAGAGAGGGGGATGATCCAGACGATCGAGGTGGTGAGAGAATCGAACCGAGCGCCTAGGTGCAGTGCGCGAGTCACTGCTTCGGATCGATAGCGCCGGTGAACGGCCGCTTTCAGCGGAGTGGTCGTAGGACCGGTCTTGGCCAAACTGAGACGCTCAGTCACCACCGACGCACGTCAACTCTCACGCCGTCTGCTCCTCAGGTTCAGAGCGTCCGTACTCGATGGGCGCAACCAACCGGCCTAACTTGGTTTCGTCCTTCTTACCCCCCGCCAACTCCAGCATCGGCTCATTCAGCAGCTTTACGACCCCCCCGGATCGCGAGGGATATGGGCCCCTGAAAAGTCTCGTATCCACAGGACCTCTACACGCCTCCTCAGTATCCTCCCCGCTCGCCGTGGATGTAGTGCTCGAGCTGTTGGATGGTGAATTTCTGCTCGGAGATGATGTCTTTCACGAGGTCGCCAATGGAAATGAGGCCGATGAGCTTGGCGCCGTCCATGACGGGCAAGTGTCGCAGCCGGTTTTCCGTCATCAGCGCCATGCACTCCTGACTGGTTTGGACGGGACGCACGCACATCACAGGGGATGTCATGATGTCGCGCACGGCTGTTTCTCTTGACGACCGTGCCCTGAGAGCGATTTTTCGCGCGTAGTCGCGTTCGGTAATGATCCCGACGACGCGCTCGCCCTCGATAACTACGAGCCCACCGACGTTCTTCTCTGCCATCAGCGTGATGGCGTCAAACACCGAAGCTGTGGGGGTGGTGGTATAGACGGTGTCGAGAGGTTTCGATTTGAGAATGTGGGCTACGATTGTCATAGGTGATCCTCCTCTGAGGATGGAAAGGTGGCAGCCCCCGCCGCGGTGATAGCCTTCGACTGACAAATGCGCAACGCGGTGGCGCCCCAGCAAGCAGAGCGGGCACCATGCTTTCCCGCAAGGCTTTGTATCTCCGGCGCGGTCTGAGCCTGTCTGTCCTCTCCGAAAACCGATCGCAATCGGTCATGTTGATCGTTTGGGCGACGCACATCAAGCTACGTCGTGCTTGCCTCGCTTGGTCCAAAACGACCCACCGTCAACTGCTCAAGAAGCACGCATGATCCTGCACAGCCTGATGAACATAGCGTTGGAGCCGTCGTGAAGGGGGAGTGTGACGCATCGGTATTTTCGGAGGTCCGTAAACGGCTCATCAGAGGGAATCGGTCTTTGCGCGCTGAGCGCTAGTGTCCTGAGTCTTTAATTCAGTGAATGTTTTGTTCGTGTCTGAGTCTCACGATAGTGTGAGCACTCAGGGAGCGAACGATGAGAAGAGGACCGCGGCTTGCGCCATTGGAATTGACGGTGCAAGAGAACGATCGACTGGTCGAATGGACGCGGCGGCATAAGAGCTCGCAAGCATTGGCGTTGCGTTCGCGCATCATCCTCGGGTGTGCGCAAGGCGCCAGCAACAACGCGGTGGCGGTGCGGCTGCGGGTGACCAAGCAGACTGTGGGCAAGTGGCGCAAGCGCTTTTTGGAGCGTCGGCTCGATGGTTTGCTCGATGAGCCGCGCCCGGGTGCGCCGCGCAAGCACGATGACGCGAGGATCGAGCAGTTGATTGCCGCCACGCTCAATGAGCGCCCGCGCGAGGCCACGCACTGGAGCACGCGCCTGTTGGCGAAGAAGCTGCGCGTGTCGCAGAGCACGGTGAGTCGGGTCTGGCGCGCCTTCGGCTTGCAACCGCACCGTGCCGAGACCTTCAAGCTCTCGACCGACCCGCTGTTCATCGACAAGGTGCGCGACATCGTGGGCCTGTATCTGAATCCGCCGACCAAGGCGCTGGTTCTGTGCGTGGACGAGAAGACCCAGATTCAGGCATTGGATCGAACCCAGCCGATCCTGCCTCTGGCCCCGGGTCTGCCGGAGCGGCGCACGCACGACTACACGCGACACGGCACGACCACATTGTTTGCGGCGCTGGATCTGGCCACCGGACATGTCATCGGTCAGTTGCATCGGCGTCACCGTTCCAAGGAGTTCCTCGGATTCCTGCGTACCGTCGAAGCCAATGTCCCGGCCGAGCTCGAGGTGCACCTGATACTGGACAACTACGGCACCCACAAGACGCCCTCGGTCAAAGCCTGGCTCGCCCGTCATCGGCGATTTCGGCTGCATTTCACGCCCACCTCATCGTCCTGGCTCAACCTGGTCGAACGCTGGTTCGCGCTCATAAGCGAACGCCAGATCAAGCGCGGAACGCATCGCAGCACTCTTGAACTGGAACGCGCCATCCGCCAATACCTCGATACCTACAACGAAAACCCAACCCCGTTCATCTGGACCAAAACTGCCGATCACATCCTTGCGAGCGTCGCCAGATTCTGTCAACGCATTTCGGACTCAGGACACTAGCAGCTCGCCGAGAGAAGGCGAGGTTACTCGGGCGGTCGCTGCAACCGCCTCTCGATCGCGCGAACCGACGAACCGCCGGTGGAAGCCGAGATCTGGAGTGGACTAGCTTCTGCGAGCTCCTCCGCGAGGCATGCGAAGTTGGGTGGCTTGACCCGTTCCACCCGTGCGCAGTGCGTGAAAGTGGCGGGCTCACGAATACCCCGCCTCAGCCTCGTTTATCGTTATCGTGCGAGTCCGAGTCTGGTCGGCGATCCAGCGGCGTCGAGAATGTCATCGCTCTGGGCCAACAGGGTCCGATAGGCTATGAAATCTGCTTTATCCATCGCCTGTTTTGTCGGCTCGTTCGCCTGTGCCATCGGCTTCACGGTAGGACCCAAGATAAGGACAGTGCCGAGCCCCGCATACACGTAGCGGTTACCGAACGCCTGGCTCAACGCGACGAACGTGGGCTCGCCCGTGCAATGACCCGGCGCGATGTACTCCACCTTCCAGGTATCGCGCAATGAAGTTGTGACCTTCGCAATCGCATCATCCTGGGCGACGACCAGATGGAATCCGCCCGCGATCAGCTGGACGTGCTTGTTTCCGCTTGCCGTGGTCGCGGCTTCGACGATGTTCAGGATGCCAGGATGGGAGCAGCCGACTACGAGCACGAGCCCTTCGGGCGTGTTGATGGCGAGGGACAGCTCTTTCAGCTCCTTGGTGCCGGGGACATCCGACACCAGTGCAATCAGCCAGACACCCGGCGCGACTTCGGTCGTCTTGTCCACGAGCTCGAAGTTGCCGCTCGGCCAGGCGGTGCCGAACACCATCGTCTGGGGAGGTGCGCCGTTGAAGTAGCGCATGTCCAGCGGTAGCGACTCGGCTTTGCGGTAGAAGCTGCTCGGTAGCGAAGACCCATAGACACCGAACGGCTCCTTGGGCGCGTAGATCTTGACCTTGGGGTTGACCGCGAGCAGATGGGTGAGGCCGCCCATGTGGTCACTATGGCGGTGGGACATGACTACAAAATCCAGTCTCGCCAGGTCCACGCCCTTGGCCTTGACGTTCTGAGCGAAGACTTCCGGGTTGTCCCCGGTGTCGAAGAGGATGCGCTTGCCATTCACTTCGACGAGGGCGGCGTAACCCCAGTCCTGCTTCGTCCCTGCGACCTTGCCGAACGCGTCGTAGAGAATCGTGATGCGGGCGCTCGTCGCCGCAGCGCCGGGCTGGTTCGCCGTGTTCTGGGCCGTGGGTGCACAGCCGTATGAGAGCAACGTCATCAGCACCGCGAGCGTACCCGCCAGTGCGACCCGAGACAGATGGTTCATGTTGGCTCCCTAGATTGATGTTATCGCGAGCAGACACCTCGGATGAAGCCGTAGCGGTGATCGATGAGTTCGTTCACCGGATCTTAGTCCACGCTATGCTGGTTCGCACGTCAAGTCTGTACGCTGGCACACATAGGGCGATGCCAGCGCGTCAGTTGCTTATCGCACACCCGAACGGCGTACGGCCCCAGATCACGGCAACCGATAGCTGCTCCGTTTGCTTCCAATGAAATTATGGGTGCCGGTCGCCGCGGGAAGGCTGGTAATCACCTCCCACTCGAAGTTGTGCCCTCCATGCCTTTGTACTTGCGCGCGTCCCCGGCCCGAGTGTGGCGGTTCCCTTCTTGGGCCCAGGGGCGATGCTCCAAGGCTCGGCGAACTTGTCGCCGTCCTTGTTGAGCGCTACACGGTGGACAAGAAGGAGTCTGATCGCCTGCTCCCGGAGGTGATCGTTCGGTAGTCGGGTTAGTCGGGTGTTCAGCGAAGTCCGCGAACGTCCGCTTCTTTAGAGCACGGCAGGCAGCAACGGGTCGACAGCATCATCGAATGGCAGCTTTGAGCGGAGCGGTCGTCGGACCGGTCTTGGGCCGATCTCAGACGCTCAATCACCACCAACGCACACCAAGTCTGGCACCGTCTGCCGGTCAGGTTCGAGCATTCGTACTCGGTGGGTAACAACCAACCCGCAATTCGCCACGAAACCCCTTCACCTCAAGCCGTTCCACGCTCGCGTTCATACTCTGACGAGTCGTCAAGGGCGGGAAGTTCGCACGATGCGTTACCGCTGCGCGAGCTGCTCCTATTTCAGCCGCATCCATAGGCCGGCCTTAATTGGTTTCATCCTTCTTCCCTCCAACCAACTCCAGCATCAGCTCGTTCAGCCGCTTCACGAACCCTGCTGGATCGTCGAGCTGCCCGCCTTCCGCCAGCAATGCCTGATCGAACAGCAGAAGCGACCAATCATCGAAGCGGGCGTCCTCGGTCTTCAACTGCTGCACCATCGGGTGGCCAGAGTTGATCTCCATGATCGGCTTCGTCGGGGGCACTTTCTGTCCCGCTGCTTTCAACATGCGCTCGAGATTCATGCTCATGCCGTAGTCGT
The DNA here is from genome assembly GCA_963747225.1 of uncultured beta proteobacterium. Lineage (GTDB taxonomy): Bacteria > Pseudomonadota > Gammaproteobacteria > Burkholderiales > JAEUMW01 > JAEUMW01. The sequence goes on from CAVVES010000003.1 coordinate 159,781, forward strand.
CGGCGACGAGGCACGCTGGCGACGACGTCAACCTGTGCGTGATCCGAACCTCTTTGACGCGCTCGCCAAGCGCTGAAGCGATCCTGTCGGTGAGCGCCTTGTATTCGCCCGCCTCCTCCTCCTCGCGCTTCTTCTCTTCCTCGTCCGCGAGTTTCCCGAGGTCCAGCCCCCCCTTCGCCACGGACTGCAACTGCTTGCCCTCGAACTCGTCTAGATGGGCGATCACCCACTCGTCGACGCGATCGGACATCAGGAGCACTTCGATGCCCTTCTTGCGGAAAATCTCCAGGTGCGGGCTGTTCTTCGCCGCCGCGAAACTGTCGGCCGTGATGAAGTAGATCTTGTCCTGCCCCTCCTTCATGCGCGAGACGTAATCAGCGAGCGAGACTGTTTGCTCCTCGGTGTCCGTCTGCGTCGATGCGAAGCGCAGCAGCTTCGCGATGCGCTCGCGGTTCGAGGAATCCTCGCCGACGCCTTCCTTGAATGCGCGGCCGAATTCCTTCCAGAACGTGGTGAACTTCTCCTTCTGGTTCTCCGCCAGGTCATCGATCATACCGAGCACCTTCTTGACCGACCCGGCGCGAATCGCTTCGACGTCGCGCGAGTGCTGCAGGATTTCTCGCGAGACGTTCAGCGGGAGATCGTTCGAGTCGATCACGCCGCGCACGAAGCGCAGGTACGTAGGCATCAGCTGCTCGGCATCGTCCATGATGAAGACCCGCCGCACGTAGAGCTTGATGCCGTGCCGATGCTCGCGGTCCCAGAGATCGAACGGGGCGCGCGCCGGTAGGTAGAGAAGTTCCGTGTACTCTTGCTTGCCTTCGACACGCGCGTGCACGTGCGCAAGGGGCGCCTCGAAGTCGTGGGCGACGTGCTTGTAGAATTCGGTGTACTGGTCCTCGGTGACCTCCGACTTGGGCCGCGCCCACATTGCCGAGGCCTGGTTCACGGTCTCGGTCTCGTCGGTCACGACCTGCTCTTTCTTCTCCTCATCCCAGTTTTCCTTCGCCATGAGGATCGGCATCTGGATGTGATCGGAGTACTTGCGGATGATCGACTTGATGTGCCAGCTTTCGAGCATCTCGTCCTCGCCTTCTCTCAGATGCAGGACGACGTCGGTGCCGCGGCCCGGCTTGTCGACAGTCTCGATCGTGTAGTCGCCCTCCCCGCCCGATTCCCAGCGCACGCCGTGCTCGGCGCCGAGACCCGCGCGGCGCGTGATGAGCGTGACCTTGTCCGCGGCGATGAACGAGGAGTAGAAACCGACGCCAAACTGGCCGATCAGCCGCGCGTCCTTCGCCTGGTCGCCGGTGAGGGCGCTGAAGAATTCCCGCGTCCCGGACTTGGCGATGGTGCCGATGTTCTCGATCACCTCCTGGCGCGACATCCCGATACCGTTGTCGGAAACGGTGATCGTGCGCGCAGCCTTGTCGACGCTTACACGGATCTTGAGGTCCGAGTCGTTTTCGAACAATGCGGGATCGGACAGGGCTTCGAAGCGCAGCTTGTCGCAGGCGTCGGACGCATTCGAGATGAGCTCGCGCAGGAATATCTCCTTGTTGCTGTACAAGGAGTGAATCATGAGGTTGAGCAGTTGCTTGACCTCGGCCTGAAAGCCGAGGGTTTCCTTCGAGATGGTGGTTTCCATCGGTGAACTCCCTTGGGATGGTGCTGATTTCGCGCGGGGAAGATAAGGCCGAAAGCTCAGAATTTCAAGCGCCGGATCGATCTCAGACCTTGAGCCTGGCCTCTTCCAGGTCAAGTTCGCGCTGCAGGCTCTGCAGAGTTTCGGCGCCGATCGCTTCTTCGCGCCATAGGCGGATCAGCTCCCTGCGCTGGGCCGCGATAGCCGACAGGCGCAGCCTGAGATCGATGTTGTCCGCGTAAGAAAAGGCGGCCTGTCGGGGATCGGCGCACTTCAGTCGCAGCCGATATTCCGCAAGGAGTGGATCGCTAATCCTTGACGACACGCTTTCGCCTCGACCGAACGCTTCGATTTCGCTGATGGCCGCCCGCGCCAAAGCGTCTCGCGCCAGGTGCTCCTCCTGGACCGGGCTCCAGTCGGTACCCTGCTTCAGCAACCCGATCAGCGGCGCGAGCGTGAGGCCCTGAACGACCAGGGTGAAGAAGATCACCGCAAACGACAGGAAGATCACCAGGTTCCGGTTCGGAAAGGGCGTCCCGTCCGGCAGCGCAAGCGGCAGCGCGAGCGCCGCCGCAAGCGAAACGATGCCCCGCATGCCGCACCACGAAACGACAGTAATGGCTTTCCACGACGGCGGAGGATCAGTCCGCCCTGGGGCCGGCTTGAAAAGCCAGCGCAAATACGCTGCGGGAAACACCCACACGAACCGTATCACGACCACGGTGACGCACGCCGCAATGGCGAGCCATCCGAGCTGGCCCTTCGGCACAGAGCGAATGCCATCGACGATCTCGTTCAGTTGCAGCCCGATGAGGACGAATGCCATGCAGTTCATGAGGAAAACGAACGTGTTCCAGAAGGCTTGCACCTGAATGCGGCTTTCCGCGGAGAAGATCTCCGGGGCATAGCGCGCCCGCACGAGGCCGGCTGCGACGACTGCGAGCACACCCGAGAAGTGCAGACTTTCCGCGCCGAGATACGCGACGTACGGCAGGAGCAGCGCAAGCATCACCTCGATCAGGGTGTCCTCGAGCCAGGCGTGAATGGCGACGAAAAGCCGCCCGAAAGCCAATCCCAGGACGATGCCGCCGATGGCGACCACGAAAAACTGAAGCGTCGCCTCCGGAAGCGAGAATGCGCCCGTGAGCGCAGCGACGACCGCGAATTTGTACAGAACCAGGCCTGTCGCGTCGTTGACAAGACTTTCGCCCTCGAGGATGGAGATGATCCGTGCGGGAATCCGCATGCGCTGCAGGACAGCCGTCGCTGCGACCGCGTCGGGAGGCGAAACGATCGCGCCGAGTGCGAACGCAACGGCCCACGGCATGTCGGGAACCATCGACTTGATGACCGAGGCAACCGCCGCAGTGGTGGCGATCACGAGCGGTACCGCGAGCAGCGTGATTGGGCGGAGGTTCCGCTTGAAGTCGCGCCAGGAAGTCTGTAGCGCGGCGACGTAGAGCACAGGCGGAAGGATGATCACGAGCACGAGGTTCGGATCAAGGTCGATGCGAGGTCCGAACGGCAGAAATCCCAGCGCACCCCCGCCGATCACCAGTGCGATGGGATAGGGCACGTTGACCTTACGCGCAATCCAGCCGAGCCCGACGGCACACGCAAGCAGGAGAGCGATGAGTTCGATCAGTTCCAATGGTATCTTCCCCCGAGCGAACCGAAAGATCGGTGTCGCTCAAGGCCAGGTGGTCCGCTCACGCTGCGTCGCGGGCCAGGCGACGCTCGCGCTCCGTGAGTTCCATCGGGGACAGCGGCAGAAAATCCACGAACGACGGAAAGTTCGGGTCAGCGTCCGCCAAACCTCGAGGCTGCATCAGGAGAGGGGAGGCGCCATACGCAACGTCACGACCGTACCGGAATCGGATTTCTCCGGGAGGTACTGCTTCAAGCCATCTGCAATCAACTGCTGAAGGGCGACGTAATCGGTCTTGCCGGTTCCGAGTCGAGGAAGGTCTTTCACGTGCACGATGCTTCGCGCGACTGCCAACTCGTGGGTGCCGAGCTTGCGCGCGGACTGATGGAGCACGCCGCGGGTGAGCACCGGATCGGTGGTGAACAGAACGGTGCTCTCACCCAGATCGGCGATCACCTGCACGCTCGCGGCATGCTGATGCTGGGGCGATGCATACCGGGCGATGCGTTCCACAACCTCCAGCGAGATCATTTCTCCGGCCACTTTGGCGAATCGCTTCACCCGACCGCGCACGGAAAGGAAACCTTCATCGTCCATCTCCACAACGTCTCCCGTGGCGTACCACCCGTCTCCCAGTTCGGAGCGCGGCGGATGCAGAACGCCTGGGTGCTCAGGAAACAGGTAGCCGAGCATTATGTTCGGACCTCGGACATGGAGTTCGCCACCGTTTCCAATACCGTGCACCGGCAAAATCCGATGTTCGATGCCCGGCAGCAATCGCCCTACGGAGCCGGCCCGATAAGCGAGAGGAGCGTTCAACGCCAATACCGGGGAGCATTCCGTAGCGCCATAGCCTTCGGTGATGCGTAGCCCGAACTTGCGCAACCAGAGGGCAGCCACGTCATCGTCCAGCTTCTCGGCGCCCGACACGACCACCCGCAGTCCATGGAAGTCGTAGGGATGGGCGTGGCGCGCATAGTGACCGAGAAACGTGCTGGTTCCAAAAAGAAACGTGCAGTGCTTCGAGTAGGTGAGCTCCGGGATGACGTGATAGTGGAGCGGCGTCGGGTACAGCAAAACCTTCGTGCCCGTGACGAGAGGCATCAACGTGCAGGCGGTGAGGCTGTAGGAGTGATACATCGGGAGCGCATTCAGGAATTTGTCCGCCGGCGTGAAGCCGATGACTGCGCGCATCTGGGCAATGTTCGAGAGAATCGCCGCGTGCGAAAGCACGACGCCTTTGGCGCTTCCCTCGGAACCGGAGGTGAAGAGAATGGCGGCGGCTGCCGCCGGGTCCTGCCTCGCGATCACCCTTTCGGGGGTCCACTGGGCCCAGAGGAGCCAGACCTTGTCGAGAAGGGTCAGCCCCTCCTTGAGGTCCTCCAGGTAGACGACCTCGACTGTTTCGAGCTTCAGCCGAATACCCTGCTCCGCCAGCGCCTCGATAAAGCGCCTCGAAGTAACCACGGTTCTGAGCCGTGCCGACTGACAGGCTGCCTGTACTCCGGCCCAGCCCGCCGTGAAGTTCAACATAGCCGGCACCCGTCCCATGGCGGCAAGGCCGAACAGCAAGGCGACGGTGGCCGCAGCGTTGGGCATGAGGACCCCTACTGCCTCACCTTCACGGGTTAGCCGGGCGGTAAGCCGCCCGAGAGCTAGGCTCGCCCTGACAAGATCCCCATAAGTCTTTGGAGCTTGCCGACCCTCTTCGAGGATCGCTCGCTTACGGCCAAAGCGGCGGGCGGCCATGAGGAAGGCTTCGAAGAGAGTCTGCCGGGGAACGGCGGCTGCCGAAGCAGCCTGCAGAAGGCTCAGCATATATAGGGCTACCCGACGCCGACGGGCTCTTAGAGAGCCTTCAAGAGGAGCCATGGCGGGTTCAATCCGACAAGCGGTGAGACTGACGTCCGGACGTCGGATTTTTTCATGTCTGCCCGGTATTTCGCCGAAACCGCTCGTCGCCAGCCCATCAATGCTCAAGGGAAGTATCGCGGCCCCGGTTTTGAGGGCGGCCAGCCCAGCCGTGTCGTACAGCTTCATCAGGCTTCCGGTTCGGGTTACGCGCCCTTCGGGAAATACGAGTACGGGTACGCCCCGTTCGATCAGCCGGGCGAGCCGCTTGACAGAAAGGGCCTCGGCTTGCTCCATCACCACGTGCGGAACGAGGCTGAGTACCCACTTCCGTGCACCTTGATACTCCTCCGGCGCCACCACCAGGACGACTGGGAAAGGCAGGACAGCGGCGATCAACGGACCATCCAGCCACGACTGGTGGTTGCACACGACGAGCATCCTCCCGGGAAGCGCGCCCGTGCTGGGCGTGTGCAACCGAAGCCGAAAAAAGCGGCGAAGTAGCAGGCCTAAGAGGGATGAAGCGAGTCTCTGCACAACGCGGAAGTGCGCGGTCGGAACGCCAGTTGATCGTATTAAGCAAGTTAAAGAATACCGGGCTTGACGGAACGCCGACAACCCCCGCCTTTCCCTCCGAATTCTGCCTACCGGAGGGCTTCGAACCTGACAGCAAAAGTCGAAAAAGTGAAAATCTAACAGAAAGTTAGATTTGATTTTCTACAATCCCCTGGCATTAAATACGCTTGACGAGAGATCGCCAGTGTCCAACGTAAAATCGTCACCGTCCATGATCAAACCAGGAGACAACAAATGAACATGATCGTCCCTCACGCGCTTCTGCAGGTGCCCCAGCAAACCCCGGCTAACGAGACGGACGGAGGTCTCGAATACTCGTTCTCCACGCAACTGCAGGCGCGCTTCGACAAGAGTCAGGGAATCATGTGGTCACGCTGGAATCCGTCTCCACGGCCATGCTTTAATCCGCGACTGCTCGCGGAGATCCGCAGCTATTACGACTTCCTCAGTCGAAGCAATGGTCGTATCGCCGTGGGGGGCGAAGACTGCGCGATCAACTACGTGGTGCTCGCGTCGGATATTCCCGGAGTGTTCAATCTGGGCGGGGACCTGGACCTGTTCAAGCTGCTGATCGAGAAGCAAGATCGCGCCGGACTTCTTTACTACGGCCGCGCCTGCATTGACGTACTTTACCGGAACTACGTCTCCCACGAACTTCCTGTCACTACGATTTCTTTGGTGCAGGGCGAGTGTCTGGGTGGAGGCTTCGAAGCAGCGTTGTCGAGCGATGTTATCATCGCGGAGAGGAGTGCGCGGTTTGGTTTCCCGGAAATCCTGTTTAACCTCTTCCCCGGTATGGGAGCGTATTCGTTCCTCGACAGGAAGGTCGGGCAGAAAGCCGCAGAATTGATTGTTACCAGCGGCAAGCTGTACTCTGCCGAGGAAATGCGCGATTTGGGTGTGGTCGATGCAATTGCCGAGGACGGGCAAGGTGAAGCCGGTGTATCCTCATTCGTTGCAAGCCGGCAGCGTACGAACGTCGGCCATTTCGGGCTGGCAGCCGCCCGTCGCCGGGTTCATGGAATAGACTTTGCTGAACTGCTCGACGTTGTAGCGATTTGGGTGGACTGCGCGCTCCGACTCAATCCCCGCGATCTGAAGCTGATGCATCGGCTGGTATCGCGGCAAAATGGACTCAACGAATCGCGCGCCGTCCATTAAACCGGGGGGCTTGATGGAAGATCAGCAGGAGACCGACACCAAGGCGCGACGCCGGTCATTCGAGATTTCCGAGTACAGTATCCAGGATGTCTCCGAAAAGCTCGGAATTCCCATCCAGAAGCTGCGACGGTGGGACGATCAAGGGGTGCTGGTCGCCAGACGTACCGAAGGAGGCCACCGCCGTTACTCCAAGGAACTCATCGACAGGCTGATCGCGTCTTCTGCCGGAACGCTGCAGACGACGAACAACGAAGAGCTTGAAACGGTCAAGCGGTCCCTCGACGAAAAGCGCCGCATCATCCAACTCCTTCTCGAGAGTGAGCAACGCTATCGCGACCTAGTCGAAACCACTCATGATCTCATCTGGACCACGGACTCGCAAGGCCGTTTCACCTACCTGAACACAGCATCCCGTGACATCTTCGGCCTCTCGGGCAAGGATCTGCTGGGCCGGTGTTTTTTCGACTTCGAATCGCGTCCTTCCCACATCTCCAACCGCAGGTTCCTCGCGACCCTCAAACGCGACGGCGAAGTCCGCAATTACGTTACCCACCTGATCACCGCGGATGGCCTCGACCGCTGGATCGGCATCAACGCCCGCATCATCCGCGATGAACGCGGAACCGTCGTCGGCATACGCGGCACCGCGCGCGACATCACGGAGCAACACGTCGCCACGCTAAAGATCGAGCATCTAGCCCTGCATGATGCCCTCACCGACCTGCCGAATCGCGTTTCGCTGCAGCAGACAGTCGAGACGGCCATAGACGAGGGCAAGGTCGGGGCAGTGCTGTTCCTGGACATCGATCACTTCAAGTACGTCAACGATAACTTCGGCCACCACTCCGGGGACCAGCTCATCGTCGGGGTGAGCGGAATACTCAAGGAGCTCCTGCGAGAGCATGACAGTCAGCTATATCGGATCGGCGGCGACGAGTTTGCGATCCATCTGCCTGGCGCATTGCGAAAGGAAGCGGTTACGGTCGCCGAGAAGACCCTTGAGGCGGTTCGGCACTATCGCTTCCACCCAGTTGGTCACTCCAAGGTCTCGAATCTCACCGTATCGATCGGGATAGGTCTGTATCCCTTCCATGGCGGCGATCTGGTGGGATTGCTCTCGAATGTGGATATCGCGCTCTACCAAGCGAAGGACCACGGTCGCAATCGGTTCGTCCTTTCGGACCAGGATGCGAACAACATCCGCAGCACGCACAAGCGCGTTCACTGGGCAAAAAAGCTCCGGGAAGCGCTCGACGAGGATCGGCTCGTACTCTTCTGGCAGCCCGTCGTGCGCCTCGCAGACCAGCAGCCAGTCCACCACGAAATCCTCGTGCGCATAAAGGAGCAGGACGGCTCGATCATCATGCCGGGGCACTTCATCGAACTCGCCGAGTCACTGAACCTGATACAGGAAATCGACATGCGGGTGGTACAGAAGCTTCTCGCACACATGGAGGCCAACCATCAGGACAATCAGCGTCTGCGTTACTTCGTGAATCTGTCCCGGGTCAGCATCTCCGACCAGCACTGGATTCGGCGCTTCCACCGAATGCTCGCAGACAGCCGGGTAAATCCGAATCAGCTCGTGTTCGAAATCACTGAAACCGCCGCGATGTCGGAGATCGATGTAACGCTCTCCTTCATTCGCCAGCTCAAGGATATGGGTTGCCGGTTTGCTCTCGACGACTTTGGCGCAGGTTTCAGCTCGTTCTATTACCTCAAGCGCTTCGACGTGGATTACCTGAAAATCGATGGCAGCTTCATCCGCGATCTAGCCACCGAGGAAGCCAGCCGTATCTTCGTAAAGGCCCTCAACGACGTAGCGAAAGGGCTGAAGAAGCAGGTAATCGCAGAGTGGGTGGAGAATCAGGAAGTCCTGAAAGCTCTCGTTGATATGGGTACTCAGTACGGGCAAGGGTTTCTGTTCAGGAGGCCTGTACCGCTCGACGAGGACATACCGCTCAAGGCGATTCCGCAGGCCATCGCGCTGCGCTGACCGCGGAATCATTTCCCGCTATTTCCCGGTTCTCAACAAGCGTTCGATCCACAGCACACCGAGTATCGTCTTCGCCTCGGTAATTTCTCCGCTCGCGATCATTGCCAGTGCCTCATCCATCGGCACCGCGACGATTTCCAGAAACTCCCCGTCTTCGCCAGGATGACCGACATGGCGCAGCCGTCGGGCGAGATAGAACTCCAGCCGTTCGTTCGAATAGCCCACGCAGGGGTACGTAGTGAAGAGATGCTCCCATTCCTCTGCCTCGTAACCGGTCTCCTCCAGAAGCTCGCGTCGAGCGGTCGCGGCCGGGTCCTCGCCAGCATCTATCTTCCCTGCTGGGAGCTCAAGGAAATGCTGCCGTAACGGATAGCGATATTGTCGTTCGAGAAGGATGGTGCCGTCGTCCAGAATCGGTACTATGATCGCCGCGCCAGGATGCCGAACATATTCGCGCCGCGCCGGCCGCCCGTCCGGTAACCTCACTGTATCCTCCCGCACCTCCAGCAGTTGTCCGTCATAGATGTGACGAGAGTCGATCATGTCTTCGGTGAAATCACGCATGAACAAACTAGCTCCGGAAGTGGCTTTGATTAGCGAGGCCGTACGGCGCGGAAGAATTTGCCGCCACGAATATAACACGGGGCATCGCCCAGGGAAGCCGGTGCGCGAGCCAATCTCGATCAGAGTACATCCGCTGTGAAACTTGCACGAGGGACGGTACAAATATGAAATGATGCCTCTCGACCAGCTACCGAGCGTCGGGGGCTTTACCGTGTACTTACCAAGAAAATCCGTCCGAGTGGGACGGACAACACAGTGAAGCTGCCTTCAATGCATGAAGCTCGAAAGCACGTAGACGCGGAATAACGATGCCGATCAATCTGCTCGGAGGGGTTCGACCTGTCACGTCCAAGGGGGCGCTGCGCGATGCTCTGGCTGGAGCAACGCTCGCATCGATGAATATCCCGCAGGTGCTTGGTTACACCCGCATCGCGGGGACCCCGATCGTCACGGGTCTGTACACCGTGTTGCTGCCACTCGTGGCGTTCGCGGTATTCGGTTCTTCGCGCCATCTGATCGTCGCTGCCGATTCCGCAACTGCTGCCATCTTCTCCAGTTCGTTGTCGCAGATGGTACGGCCCGGCAGCGAGCATTACATGGCGCTCGTCGGCATGGTCGCTCTGCTGACCGCTGCCCTTCTGGTTCTCGCACGCGCGTTCAAGCTCGGCTTTCTGGCAGACTTTCTCTCCCGCACGGTCCTCGTCGGTTTTCTCGCAGGTGTCGGAATGCAGGTCGCGGTCGCGATGTTGGGCGATATGCTTGGAGTCACCGTGCGCTCGCACCGCACGTTCGTGCAGGTTTGGGAAATCGCGCGCGGCCTGCTCGACACCCACATAGCTGTTCTGGGTTTGTCCGGGTTCACGGCAGGCAGTATTCTTCTTGGCCGCCGGCTCTGCCCACGGCTGCCGATTGCGCTTTTCGCCGTGGTGGGGTCGATTGTCGCGAGCGCCTCACTCGGCTTTCCTCAATTCGGCATACCGGTCATCGGTCCGGTACCCGGTGGCCTCCCCACGATTGCCTTACCCGATGTCGCATGGCCTGAAATGCTCGCGCTGCTACCGGTGTCGGCGTCGTGCTTTGTGATGATCGTCGCGCAAAGCGCAGCGACGTCCCGCGTATTTGCAGAGCGCCATTCCGAGCGGGTCGATGGAGACGCAGATCTGCTCGGGTTGTCGGCAGCGAATGCCGCAGCGGGGTTGAGCGGCGCGTTCGTGGTAAACGGCAGCCCGACGCAGACCGCGATGGCCGACGCCGCAGGAGCGCGCAGCCAGGTCGCACAACTTGCCTTCGCTGCTATCGTGCTGGTCGTGCTGCTCTATCTGACCGGCCCGCTCCAGTACCTCCCGCGCTGCGTGCTTGCAAGCATCGTGTTCACGATCGCCGTGGGAATGATCGATGTGCGAGGATTGCGCGAGATCCGCAGCGAGAGTCCCGGAGAATTCAATCTCGCCCTGCTTACCGCAGCAGCAGTGGTTGCGATCGGCGTAGAGCAGGGAATCCTGCTTGCGATAGCGCTCTCGCTGGTAAGGCATGTCCGCCACAGCTATCGTCCGCATGCAAGCGTTCTCGTCATCGACGCAACCGGCGAACGCGAACCGGTTCCCGCGGCGCCCGGTGTCCAGACCGAGAACGGACTCATCGTCTACCGATTCGGAGCGGACCTCTTCTACGCAAATGCCGACCGCTTCGCCGACGAGGTGCACGCGCTCGTCGATGGTGCTCCCACACCGGTACGTTGGTTCGTGGTCGATGCGGGCGCGATCACTGACCTCGACTATTCTGCCGCACGCTCGGTGCGCGATCTGTGCGAGGAACTTCGGAACCGCGAGGTCCAACTGATGTTCGCTCGCGTTTCTCCATATTTGCGGTCCGATATGGATCGGCATGGCATCACGTCGGTGATCGGCGAAGGGCGAATCTTCTCCACGCTGCACCAAGCTCTCAGGGAAGTGCATTCTTCCCCTTCCGCGATCCGATGCGAGAGTAACCTTCCACTATGAACGGTGGATTCCGTGAGCGCCGATGTCAGTCGTAGCCTTTGCGAACCTTGCCGCGAAAGACCCAGTAGACGCCGATGGTGTAGACAGCGATGACTGGCAGCACCACGATATCCCGTAGAACAGGAAGCTCAACGAGGCTTCCGGCGCGGCGGCGTCCGCTACCGTGATCGAGTAGGGAATCATATACAGCCAGAACATCGTAGCGTCGAAAGAAACCGCGAACACCTTAAGTCAGAAACCCAACACGCTCCGGTAAAGCGGATGCCCGTAGCGAGTCGCGCCTTCGATCGTCGCCAGCCACGCGGCCGGCCCGATCGTGAAGGCGGGGAAGGCGATGTGAAAGCTGACGACGAAGGCAAAGCTGTATGCGGGAAAGACTGACCGGGTCGAGTTCCATCACTCCCCGATGTCGATGCCGCTCCAGAACGACGTCCCGAATTGCGTCCCCGGTTTCACGAGACGCAGCCCGTTCGCCGGCCCAGTCATCGGCTCGAACGCCTGCACGTCTCAGCCCTTCCCCAACAGTTCCCTTGCGGTCGCGACGACATGGTCGACGGTGAATCCGAACTCCTGCTGCAACGCCTTCAGAGGCGCGGACGCGCCGAAGGTGTGCATCCCGACGACTCGACCGTCCCGACCCACGTAGCGCTCCCAACCGAACGTCGATGCCTGCTCGATCGCAACTCGCGCTTGCACGTCCGGGGGCAACACGCTGTCCCGGTATGCCCGCGCTTCCCGCTCGAAGATGTCCCAGGAAGGCATGGAGACCACGCGCGATCGCACGCCCTCTGCCATGAGTCTCTCGTGCGCCTGCGCGGCCAGGCTGACCTCACTTCCCGTGGCGATGAGGATCACCTCCGGCTTGCCACCGGGCGCATCCGCGAGCACGTAGGCACCGCGGGCGACACCCGATGCCGGGGCGTACTTGCCGCGATCAAGAGTCGGCAGAGGCTGGCGTGACAACACCAGCACGGCCGGTCTGTGCCGCAGTTGCAGGATCGTGCGATAGGCCTCGACGACTTCGTTGGCATCGCCGGGACGCAGCACTGTCAAGCCGGGCATCGCCCGTAGCGAAGCAAGTTGCTCGATCGGTTGGTGCGTCGGACCATCTTCGCCATCACCCATCGCGTCGTGCGTGAAGACGAAGAACGTCGGCAGCTCCATCAGCGCCGACAAGCGAATCGCCGGCCGCGCGTAATCGCTGAAAATGAAGAACGTCGCGCCGAACGGCCGCAGCTTCGAAAGTGACAAGCCGTTAACGATCGCCGCCATCGCGTGCTCGCGAATGCCGAAGTGCAGGTTCTTGCCGCGTGGGCTGTCGGCCTCGATATCTCCCGCGCCTTCATACTTGAGAGCGGTCTTGTTGGATGGCCCGAGATCGGCAGAGCCACCCAGCAGCCAGGGGATGTTCTGCGCGAGGACGTTCAACACTTCGCCCGACGCATCGCGCCCGGCGATGCCCTTCGCGTCTGTGGGAAAAACGGGAAGGTTCCGGTCCCATCCCGATGGCAATTCACGGCGCTGCATCTGCTCGACTTCGGTCGCGAGGTCCGGGTGTTTCGCCCGGTAGGCCGCGAAGAGGTCTGCCCACTCGCGATGCGCGGCCGCGCCGCGCGCGCCGATCCCGGCCGCGAAATGTTCGCGCACACCGTCGGGAACCAGGAACTTCGCATCCTCGGGCCAACCGTACGCTCGCTTCGTGAGGCGGATCTCCTCCTCGCCGAGTGGTTCGCCGTGGGCGGCCGCCGTGTCCTGTTTATGCGGCGAGCCGTAACCGATGTGGCTATCGACGATGATCACAGTCGGGCGCCCCTTCGTCTGCCGGAAGACACGAAGAGCGCGCTGGATTAGGTCGATGTCGTTCGCATCGCCGACCCGGAGAACGTTCCAGCCGTAGCCGAGGAAGCGCGCCGCAACGTCCTCGCTGAACGCGAGCTTCGTGGGGCCCTCGATGGTGATGTGATTGTTGTCGTAGATCCAGCAGAGGTTGTCGAGACCGAGATGACCCGCGAGCGACGCGGCTTCGGAGCCGACGCCTTCCATCAGGCAGCCGTCGCCGCACACGGCGTAGATGTCGTAGTCGAAAACGTCGAAGCTGGGTCGGTTGTACCGGCTTGCCAGCCAGCGCTCACCGATTGCCATCCCGACGCTGGTGGCGATGCCCTGCCCGAGGGGACCGGTCGTCGTCTCCACGCCCGAGACGAGGTGGTATTCAGGATGTCCCGGCGCATGGCTCCCGAATTGGCGGAAGTGGCGGATGTCGTCGAGCGTGACCGCAGGCTTGCCGACCGTCTCGTAGTCGGCATTCACCGCCTGGGTCTGCGTGAGATGCAACACCGACCACAGCAGCATCGATGCGTGCCCATTGGAGAGCACGAACCGATCGCGATTCGGCCAGATCGGGTCCTTCGGGTCGAAGCGCAGCACGCGATTCCAGATCGCAAACACGAGCGGTGCGAGCGCCATCGGCGTGCCCGGGTGGCCGGAATTGGCTGCCTGCACTGCGTCGATCGAAAGCGTGCGAATGGTGTTGATCGACAGCTGATCGAGCTCCTGGCTGGTCATCGATGTCACCTCGTCAATGAAAATCCGCCGTGATCGCAGTGATGCCGACCCGCGTGCCGTGACTTCTGGTTTATCTGGACGGCAACTGCCGCGCCGCGGCGCGGTCAGCGAGGACAAGCGCGTTGTCCTGGCGCACACGACCGGCGGGAATGGATGGATCACCTCGACTCAGACGCACCAGCATCGAGGCCTTGTCTTCGCCCGTCACCAGCCACAGGATGCGCCGCGCGCGATTTATCGCGGGATAGGTGAGGGTCATGCGCTGGCGGCCCTGATAAGGACCAGCGAGCGCAACTTCCCGATCGGTCACGGCAAGCACCGGGTCGTGCGGCACCAGTGACGCCGTATGTCCGTCGGGGCCCAATCCGAGATGCACCAGATCGAGCACTGGCGGTGAACCAGCAATCTCGCTTAGCGCTCTTGCGTATTCGTCTGCCGCGGATTCCAGATCGGTTGCCTCGACCGGCATTGCGTGAATCTGCCCCGGGGCTAGCGGTGCATGCTCAAGGAGGCTTTCGCGCAGGTGTGTCAGATTACGGTCCGGATCTCCCGCAGGGGCGACGCGCTCGTCGACCTGCAGGACATGCACGCCCGGCCATGGAACCTCCTTGCCCGCAAGATCCCGCAGCATCGCCCACGGCGTGTGACCGCCGCTGACGGCCAAGACGAAACGACCCCGTTCGGCGACCGCGATGCGCGCATCCGTCGCGATGATGGCGGCCGCTTCCTCCGCGACTTCATCCGCATCGTCCAGCACTTCGATCTTCATAGTCGCTCAGCTCTCCACGATCGGGTTACGCCAGCCACCGGGAGGCACGACGCGCGCGTCGTCTTCCTGCGGACCCCATGTGCCCGGTTGGTATTCGTGCACAGGCGTGCCCGCCTTCAGCACGGGATCGACAATGCGCCACGCCTCTTCCACATAGTCCTCCCGAGCAAACAGGGTCGAGTCGCCGGCCATCGCATCTCCAAGCACACGCTCATAAGCGTCCTGCTCCCCTGCTCCGGGACGATGACTTGCGAGCATTTCCACGGTTTCGCCCACCATCCTTTCCTCCTTATCCATCACGGTGAGACCGAACGCGGAGGTGACATCGGGACTGATGCGAAACCGGAAATAGTTCGATCCCGGGCAGCAGGAAGGGAACATGGTCGGCGGTCGGCGCAGACGGACCGTGACTTCCGTGCAGGTCACAGGCAGGGACTTGCCCGCACGAATGTAGAACGGCACGCCTTGCCAGCGCCACGAATCCAGCTCGAGCCGGAGCGCGGCAAACGTTTCCACCTGCGAGTCGGGCGCGACGCCCTTCTCGTTCCGGTAACCGCGGAACTGTCCGCGGACAAGATCCTTCGCCCTGATCGGCGGAATCGCTTTCAGGACCTTGGCCTTCTCGTCGCGCAGGGCCTCGCTGTCCGTTCGGGCCGGCGGTTCCATGGCGAGGTTGACCATCACCTGGAAGAGGTGATTCTGGACCACGTCGCGGACGGTGCCGACCTGCTCGTAGAACGCGCCGCGACCCTGTACGCCGAAGTTCTCCGCCATGGTGATCTGCACGCTTTCGACATAGTTGCGATTCCAGAACGGCTCCAGCAGCGCGTTGGCAAAGCGGAAGAACACCATGTTGTGAACCGGCCGCTTGCCGAGGTAGTGATCGATGCGAAAGATGTGCGCTTCGTCGAACGTGGTGAGCAGAATCTCATTGAGCGCTTTCGCGGAGGCGAGGTCGCGCCCGAACGGCTTCTCGACGACGACACGGGCACCACGCGTGCAGCCCGACTTCGCCAGCTGCTCTACGACCGCTCCGAACAGCGACGGCGGGATCGCGAGGTAATGGGCCGGCCGTTGCGCGGAGCCCAGCTCCTTTCGCAGCGCCTGGAACGTCGCGGCGTCTGCATAATCGCCGTCGACATAACGCAGCAGGCCGCTCAGCTTCTCGAAGGCAACGGGATCGACACCGCCTCCATGCTTTTCACAACTGTCGCGCGCGCGCGCCTTGAGCTGATCGAGATTCCATCCGGCCTTCGCAACGCCGATCACCGGAACGCTCAGATTGCCGCGCCTCACCATGGACTGCAGCGACGGAAAGATCTTCTTGTACGCCAGATCGCCGGTGGCGCCTAAGAACACCAGCGCGTCGGAATGGGGTTCGTTCATCGTGCTTCTTCTCGCGTCGTCGAAAGCATCACTTGCCGGCCGGCTTTTCGAGGTGTCCCCCGAATTCGTATCGCATCGCCGAAAGCAGCTTGTTCGCGAAGTCCGCTTCGCCGCGGGAGCTGAAACGCTCGTAGAGCGCGGTGGTCAGCACCGGTATCGGAACGCCCTCGTCGATACCGGCCTTGATCGTCCACCGTCCTTCGCCAGAGTCCGAAACCCTGCCTGCGAACTTCGCAAGCGCCGGATCCTCGAGGAGCGCTGTCGCCGTCAGATCCAGCAGCCAGGACGCGATCACGCTGCCGCGCCGCCACACCTCCGCGATGTCGGGCAGATTGAGGTCGTACTGATAATGCTCGGGATCGCGCAAGGGCGTGGTCTCGGCATCGACCTCGTGCTGCTTCTTGCCGACATTGGCGGCGCGCAGAATGCCAATCCCTTCCGCGTATGCGGCCATGATGCCGTACTCGATGCCGTTGTGGACCATTTTCACGAAATGACCAGCGCCATTCGGTCCGCAGTGCAGGTAGCCCTGCTCGGAAGTTCCACCCGCTTTCTCGCGCCCCGGCGTGCGATCGATGCTTCCGATTCCGGGTGCGAGGGTTGCGAAGATCGGGTCGAGACACTTCACGGTCGCATCCTCACCGCCGATCATCATGCAATAGCCGCGTTCGAGTCCCCACACGCCGCCGCTCGTGCCGACGTCCACGTAGTGGATGCCCGCGCGCGCGAGGTCCTTTGCCCGTCGAATGTCGTCGATGTAGTACGAGTTGCCGCCATCGATGAGGATGTCACCTTTCTCGAGATGGGGGAGGACATCGGCGATGGTCTTGTCGACGACAGCAGCCGGAACCATCAACCACAGCGCCCGCGGCTTCGTAAGCTTCGCCGCGAGATCGGCGAGCGACGACGCTCCTGTCGCCTTCTCCTTGGCAAGTTCCTCGACTGCCTTTGGCGACATGTCGAAGACCGCGCAGTCGTGACCTCCCTTGATGAGCCGCCGCACCATGTTGGCGCCCATTCTGCCCAGACCCACCATTCCGAGTTGCATGACTGACTCCTTGCCCTGTCAATTAGAGGTTCCGTGGACGAGTTTCTGCGCCGCGGTGCGCAACTTGCCCACGGCCACCGTCACCGGTTCGCCCGCTCCAAAAGTCGCCGTTCCGCGAGCTAGGCCACGATCGGTCTACGCATGTCCATGTTCATGTTCATGGGTAGGGACTTCTCGGTTCACACTCGCGATCATCCCACCTTGAGCTTGCGATAGCGGCGAATCAAGGCGTTGGTCGAGCTGTCGTGCTCGAGCGCCGGTTCTTCCTCGCTGGTCAGCTCCGGAATGATGCGCTTGGCGAGCACCTTCCCGAGTTCGACGCCCCACTGGTCGAACGAATCGATGTGCCAGATCGCACCTTGCGTGAAGACAATGTGTTCGTACAGCGCGACCAGCTTGCCGAGAGCCGCCGGTGTCAGCCGTTCGAGCAGCAGCGTATTGGAAGGTCGATTGCCTTCGAACGTTCGATGGGGAACGAGCCAGTCGGGCGAGCCTTCGGCTTTCACTTCCTCGGGCGTCTTGCCGAAGGCGAGCGCTTCGCCTTGCGCGAACACATTCGAAAGCAACAGATCGTGGTGCTCGCCAAGCGGATTGAGCGTCTGGCCGAAGCCGATGAAATCGCACGGGATGAGCCGCGTGCCCTGGTGGATCAACTGATAGAAAGAGTGCTGACCGTTGGTGCCGGGCTCGCCCCAATACACCGGACTCGTGTCGCCCGCAACGGGTTCACCGTCGAGCGTGACGTGCTTGCCGTTGCTCTCCATCGTGAGCTGCTGCAGGTAAGCTGGAAACCGCTTGAGGAACTGTTCATACGGCAGCACCGCGACCGTCTGCGCACCGAAGAAGTCGCTGTACCAGATTCCCAGCAGGCCCATCAGCACCGGGAGATTACGGTCGAAGGGCGCGGTGCGGAAATGCTCGTCCATCGCGTGGAAGCCATCGAGCATGGCGCGGAAGTTCTCGGGACCGACGGCAAGTATGGTGGAGAGACCGATCGCGGAGTCCATCGAGTAACGACCGCCGACCCAATCCCAGAACCCGAACATGTTCGCGGTGTCGATGCCAAACTTCGTGACTTCGTCGGCGTTCGTCGAAACGGCGACGAAATGCTTCGCGATCGCCTTCGCGTCGCCACCCAGCCCGCGCAGCGACCACTCGCGTGCGGTGTGCGCATTGGTCATCGTCTCGAGGGTCGTGAAGGTCTTCGACGAGATGATGAACAGCGTTTCGACCGGATCGAGGCCGAGCACGGCTTCGGCGAAGTCAGTGCCGTCGACATTCGACACGAAGCGGAAGGTCATGTCGCGTACGCTGTAGTGCTTAAGCGCTTCATAAGCCATCACCGGCCCGAGGTCGGAGCCGCCGATCCCGACGTTGATCACGTTGCGGATGCGCTTGCCGGTGTGACCCAGCCAGTCGCCGCTGCGCACGCGGTTCGCGAAATTAGTCATGCGGTCGAGCACGGCGTGCACATGAGGGACCACGTTCTCCCCGTCGACCATGATCGAAGCGTTGCGCGGCGCGCGCAGGGCGACGTGCAGCACGGCGCGATCCTCCGAGACGTTGATCTTCTCGCCGCGGAACATGGCGTCGATGCGATCGCGCAGTGCCGACTGCTCCGCAAGCTGCAGCAGTAGCTTCAGCGTCTCGTCGGTGATCCGGTTCTTCGAGTAATCGAGATAGATTCCGACCGTCTCCAGGGTCATGCGCTCGCCGCGCTTCGGATCGTCCGCGAAGAGCTTGCGCAGGTGCAGGTCGCGAACGCTCGGATAGTGGCCTGCGAGGGCTTTCCAGGCAGGCCGCGAGGAAAGGGGTGGAACGGCTGCGGTCATGTTCGTGTTCCTTTCGTTTTCGCTGCGCGGTCGCCCGCGCGGCCCTGCGGCTCGTCGCGTGCGCTCTCCCACATGCGAAAGCCTCCGAGAAAGGCATTGGCGTTGTCACCTTCGCGGCAGCCTGGCGGCAACTTCTTCAGGTGCTTCACGTTGCCCCCACCCAGGACAACGTCGTCGGGTTCGAGCGCGGCGGTCAGGCGCTCGACCACATCGGCGACATGTTCCCGCCACTTCTTCTTCCCGCGTTTCTCGAGTCCGCGCAGCCCAACGTAGTCCTCGTAGGTCGCCTTCTTGTACGGCAGATGGCCGAGCTCCATGGGCTCGACTTCACCATCGACCACGCATGCGGTGCCAAGCCCGGTGCCCAAGCCGAGGAACAGCATCCTACCCTTGCGGTAGCTTCCGAGCGCCTGCATCGCGGCATCGTTGATGATCTTGACCGGGCAGCCGAAGGCGGCATCGAAGTCGAACCCGACCCATCCGGGCGCGAGGTTGTGCGGTTCCGCAACGGGATGGTCATGCAGCACAGGGCCCGGATAACCGATCGCGACCGCGTCGCACTTCCAACCTTTCGCGAGCGCCTTGACGCCGGCGACCATCGCTTCGGCAGTCAGCTTCGGCCCCGAGGGAAATTCCCGACGCTCGTGCTCTCCCGTGACGAGGATCTTCACGTGGGTGCCGCCAACATCGATCGCGAGGACGTTCATGGTGATCCTTCGCTCCGCCTCAACCGACTTTCTCGAGCGCAGCGCTCTTCGAAGCGATCACGCCCATGAGTTCGTTCCACGAATTGACGAAGGCCTTCGCTCCTTCGTCCTGCAATCTGGCAGCGAGCGCATCGAGATCGACACCGGCTTGTGTGAAGCGACCAAGCACCGCCTCGCAATCGCCACCGTCGGCCGTCATCGGCGCGCCGATTTCACCGTGGTCGGCAAAGGCCTTCAGCGTGTTTTCCGGCATCGTGTCGACCGTGAACGGAGCCGCCAGCGCCTTCACGTACAGGATGTCCGCCGCCTTCGGATCCTTCGTGCCGGTGCTCGCGAGCAGCAGGCGTTGCGGCCGGCCCCCAGCGTTAAGGACCCGCTGATAGCGCGCCGAAGCGATCAGGTCGCAGTACGCAGCATAGGCGCGCCTACCGATGGCAATGCCGAGCTGGTTGGTCAGCGCGTCGGGCACCTTTCCCGCGACGGCGACGTCCCAGCGGCTCACGAAGAGCGACGCGACCGAGGCAACATCCGGCCGAAGTCCCGCGGCGATGCGCCGTTCGATGCCGCGCAGGTAGGCTTCCGCCGCAGCCAGATAGTGCTCGCGCGAAAAGAGCAGCGTCACATTGATCGGTACGCCCGCGAAGATCGCCTCTTCGATGGCGGGCAGCCCTTCCTTCGTGCCGGGAATCTTGATATAGAGATTGGGACGCTCCGCTCGCGCGTGCAGGTCCTTCGCCGCCGCAAGCGTGGTCTTGGTGTCGTAGGCGAGCAAGGGGGACACCTCGAGCGACACCCAGCCATCGACGCCGCACGTGCGCTCGAACACCGGCCGGAACAGGTCGGCTGCGTTCGTGAGGTCTTCGAGCGCCAGATCGAAGAAGAGCGCCTCGCCCGACTTGCCCTCTTTCAGCTTCTTGTGGATGGCGGCATCGTAGGCTGTGCTCTTCTTCAGCGCCTGATCGAATATCGTCGGATTCGAGGTAAGCCCCGTGACGGACAACTCGTCGATGTAGCGCTTGAGCGTGCCTGACGAGAGCAGGCCGCGGGTGATGTTGTCGAGCCAGAGGCTCTGGCCCAGATCATGGAGCTGTTGGGTCGCTTTCATCGGTCACCTCTGCAAAAGTGAAGATGGTCGGATGGTTTCGCGTCAGCACGGTGGATTACAGCCGGGAGGTTCGGTGACAGATCGATCTCTAACGTCACCCGGGAGTGAAACCGGGACATTCTGCTGACGGTACCTCGTGGCGCGGAAGCGGTTAGCGAAACTGCCTCACGCGTCTTGATCACAGCGAAGATGGAGAGTTTATCGCCAACCGGAACATCGTGCTCGGCAGAAGCGTCGTTCACATCCTTCTAGGTTCATCTCCGATCGCCCAGCGCATGGCTCACGATTTCCTGCGCCTCGCGGACGATCGCTTGCAGATGCTGCTCATCCTTGAAGCTCTCCGCATAGATCTTGTAGATGTTCTCCGTGCCGGAAGGTCGCGCCGCAAACCAGCCGCTCGCTGAGACGACCTTCAGCCCACCGATCGAGGCGCCATTTCCCGGCGCATTGGTAAGCTTCGCCGTGATCGGCTCACCGGCGAGGTTCGATGCCGTCACGGCTTCGGGCGAGAGCTTCCCGAGCTTCGTCTTCTGTTCTGGTGTGGCTGGGGCATCAATGCGCAAGTAGCGCGGCGCGCCGAACTCCGCCGTAAGCTCCTGGTAGTGCTCACCGGGGTCCTTCCCCGTGCGTGCGGTGATTTCGGCGGCGAGCAGATTCATGATGAGACCGTCCTTATCGGTCGTCCAGACGGTGCCGTCCCGCCGCAGGAAGCTCGCGCCCGCGCTCTCCTCGCCGCCGAAGCAGAACGAGCCGTCGAGGAGACCAGGCGCGAACCACTTGAAACCCACGGGCACTTCGGAGAGGCGCCGGCCCAGCTTCGCCACCACCCGGTCGATCATGCTGCTGCTCACCAGGGTCTTGCCGACCACCGAACCCGCAGACCACTGAGGACGATGCGTGAGCAGATAGCGGATCGCCACCGCGAGATAGTGATTGGGGTTCATCAATCCCGCGGACGGAGTCACGATGCCGTGCCGGTCCGAGTCCGTGTCGTTGGCAAACGCGACGCGGTATTGTTCCTTCAGCTCCACCAGCCGCGCCATGGCATACGGGCTGGAGCAGTCCATGCGGATCTTGCCGTCGTGGTCGCAGGTCATGAACGAGAACGTCGGATCCACCTTTGAATTCACGATCACGATGTCGAGCCCGTAGAGGGCGTTGATCGGCTCCCAGTAGTGCACGGCGGCACCACCGAGCGGGTCGACCGCGAGCTTGAGGCAGGCGTCGCGAATGGCATCCATGTCCACGACGTTCTTCAAGTCCTCGACGTAAGGCTGGATGAAGTCTTCCTCGCGGGTGCTCACCGCCTTCATGGCTTTAGCGAGGGGCACGCGTTTCACATCAGCGTTGCCGTTTCGCAGAAGTGCATTCGCACGGTCCTGGATCCACTTCGTCACGTCCGTGTCGGCGGGTCCGCCGTTCGGAGGGTTGTATTTGAAGCCGCCGTCCTCAGGTGGATTGTGGGATGGTGTCACCACGATGCCGTCGGCGAGATGATCCTTCCGGTCGCGGTTCCAGGCGAGGATGGCGCGGGAGATAGCCGGCGTCGGCGTGAAACCGTCGTCGCGCTGGATGACCGTGCTCACATTGTTGGCCGCGAGCACCTCGAGCGCGGTGCGCTGGGCCGGAGCGGACAATGCGTGAGTGTCCTTGCCCATGTAAAGCGGACCGTCGATGCCTTGCCCGCGTCGATACTCGCAGATCGCCTGCGTGATGGCGAGGATATGCGCCTCGTTGAACGAACCGGACAGCGGAGAGCCCCGATGTCCGCTGGTGCCGAAGCTCACGCGCTGATTCGCGTCTTCGGGGTCGGGCTCGCGTTCGTAGTAGTCGCGGTCGAGTCGCGCGAGATCAGCCAGTATCTCCCTGGGAGCGGGCTTGCCCGCGAGTGGCGAAGTCGTCATGGTTTCGAATCTCGCTTCAAGAGAACGTGCAGCGCTGCCGACCAGTCCTTCAGTCCACCACGTGGCGGGTGTCGTTCCAGAGACAGATCGCGGGATCGGAAAGCGCGTGCTCGTAGCTTAGCGCGCTCAGGCTCGCAGTGCCCAGAATGAGATAGCGCGCGCCCGCTGCCTCGAGCCCGAGCCACCGCGCCGCGAGCACGCGGAGGAAATGCGCACTCGAAAAGAGTAGCACGTCACCATTCATCGCGCGGACGCGGCTCACGACGCGGTCGGCTCGCGCACCAATTTCGGCCGGCGATTCACCGCCGGGACAGCCGTCGCGAAAAAGCTGCCAGTCGGGGCGCTCAAGATGAATGTCCTGCGTGCGACGGCCTTCGTAATCGCCGTAATTCCATTCGAGGATATCCCGGTCGACTTCGGCGACAGCGCCAAATCCCGCCAGGTTGCAGGTGCGGGCCGCACGTTGCAGAGGACTGGTGAAGACCTTGACGAACGACAATCCACGCAGCCGCTCCCCGAGCCGTCGCGCATTGCGTTCGCCGCGCTCCGTCAACGGTATATCCGTCAGGCCCGTGTGCTGACCCGAGAGGCTCCAGGCGGTTTCACCGTGGCGTGCGAGATAGATCACCGGAAGCGCTGTACTCAAGGGAGCGTTCCCGCGGCAGTGCAACGCCTGTCGGTGTCGAGCGCACCTGGCGGCGCTATTCCCTGCTGCTGCTTGATGTCACCCATGAGGAAAGATTGTGGCACAGGCGGGAGGCTCGGCGTTACCCCAGCTCTGCTGTGAGTTTCACGGCATGGTGGCCGGATGCGTCGTCCCCAGCGGCGGAGCAATCGCTGATATTCGCATCAGGACTACGCGCGCGCCGCGCGCGGCGCGCCGAGCCCCAGTACCCGGAGTCGTCCCCGTTGCCGTGGTCGGTGCCGCAGCCGACGGTTGCGGCTTCGCCGGATCGAAGCCGGTTTTGGTTTAACCGCCCACGAATAGCAGGCTACCTCGTCGTTCTGCTGCTGCTGCGGCGACTGGCCCTTGGCCGGGTACACGTACTGTTACGCGCTCACTTCGGCAGTGAGCGCAACCGTCAATGCAAGCATCCAGACTGATCGTTTCTTCATGTGCCTGAGTTCCTTCTAAGGAACCTAATCGTAGATTCCAGATTGCTGCACGAACGACTGCTCAATATCGAGTCCTGTCCCCGCTACTCGATCCGGTTACGATGACCGACCGGTCAGCGAGGCAGATCCCCAGTGGAGCCGTCATACGGCCCCTCTCGCCTTGTCACGCTGCGAGCGCGCTGCGCGTGTGCCGCGCGATCATCAGCCCTTCGTTGGTCGGGATGACCCGCGCCGTGACGCGGCTCCCCGGCCGGGCCATACACAGAACGCCAGATGCGCGTCCTCGGCCGACAGGATAGCAACACCATCGAATCCGCCCAGCAATCGCCCCAGACCGGACATGGTGCTACTTCACGAGCGGGATCCTGTCAGCGAGCTCATAGTTGATCACTGCCCGGACCTTGTTCTCTATCTGGTAGTAGCGCACGACCTTCGTCGCGGGCAACACCTTCTTGAATTCTGGGAGATAGGACTGTGCGAGCTTCGTCCGGTCGGATTCGATCGCCACCGACTCGTCGACCAGCTTATTTGCGGCCGCATCCGTCATCGTTTGATAGCTCGCGGCGTAGTCATCCATGAGCTTGAGCAGGCGATCGTTGATCTTGCCGAGATCGCGTTGGTAGCTTTCGTACAAGGGCCAGAACCTCTTCGCCTCGCCTTCCGTGAGCTGCATGTTCTCCGCCACGATGAGCTTTTTGTCCGCCTTCGCCTTTTCCAGCGCAAGCGACTTGTTGTCGGCCGGTTTGTCCTGCGCGAGCAACGGCGTTGCGAGTGCCGCGCAGAGGACGATGAGGATGACTGCAAATGGTTTCATGTTTTCTCCTCGAGGATTTCTCGCGCTTGCGGTTCAGGGCGTTTTCCTCCGTTGAGCCCGGCTCAACGCATTGCTGGCCCTTTCATCGACGGGGTCGCCGGCAAACCGAACGGCTTTTCGATCCGCGTCGATTCAGCAACCCATGTCGGGCAGCGCGTGCAGAGTCGAGCAACGCGGTGAGAGTCAGCGCATCTCACTTCTTCGTTGCCGCCGCCGGCTTCGGCGCCGGCTCCACGCTCACCGCGAGCGCCTCGGTGTAGGTCACCTCAACCTGGTCGCCCTTCTTGACTACCTTGAACTGATCGGGGTTCTGCACATCAAGCGTCACGACGTTGCCACGCGGCCCTTTGAGCGTGATCGTGCTTTTCTTCGGATCGACACCGATGACGTTGGCGATGGCGGTGACCTCGCGGATGCCGGCGGTCGCGGGCCGCTCGCCGGGCTTCGCCTGCGTGGCCTCCTCGCGCACAGTCACGTCGCCGGCCTTGACCTTGGTCTTCCGCAGCTCGAGCGTGAGTGCCTCGGCGTACCGCGCGACGACGAAATCGCCGAGCTTGATCTGGTCGAAGTTCTTCACCTCGTCACCCGCGACGATATCGACAACGTTTCCCTTCGGCCCCTTGAGCGTGATCGTGCGGGTCGCCTTGCCGATGCCCACGACCTGGGCGGAGAGCTCCGCCGCACGGACGATCGATGCCTTGCCCGGTTCGCTCGTGACGACAGTGCCGCCGGCTGCATCGGGCTTTTGCGCAAACACCGACGCAGCGAAGGCCGCTGTGGTCAGCGCGAGTGCGAGGGCCCATCGGGTCTTCATCAACGACTGTTCCATGAGAGTTCTCCAGTTGAAACAAAAGGGTTGGTTCGGGGCTGCAAAACCCGGATCACAGCTGACCGCCTTGCCAGTTACTGTGTCCCAGTTATTCACGCGTCGTCGACGCCTGCGAGGCGGACCGATCGGACGGCAACTCGGGCGCGAACCACCCACTGCCGGCGACCGGTTGCGACGCGAGTTTGTCGGCTTCGTTCACCCAACCGCCACCAGTCGCTCGGTAGATATCGACCGCCGACGCAAGCAGCTGCGCGCGCGTTGTCGCCAGATTCAATTCCTGTGGAAAGAGCTCTTCCTGTGCCTGCAGCACGGTGGAATACGGCGCGTAGCCGCCGTCCCACAGCAGGCCGGCGAGCTCCTCGTACTCCTTCAGCGCCTTGACCAGCCGCTCCTGCGCGGCGAGCTGCTCGATCAGTTGCCCGCGCGACACGAGCGCGTCGTCCACGTCCGCGAAAGCATTCTGGATGGATTGCTGATAGCTGAGCAGCGCGGCCTTCTGAGCCGCCTCGGCCTGGGCAACCTGACCGGAGATCGCACCCGCCGTGAAGATCGGCCCAACGAACGAGCCGGCGAAGTTCCACGTGCGCGACGGACCATCGAAGAGATTGCTCAGGTCCGTGCTCGCCCGGCCGAATGAACCTGTGAGCGAGATCGTCGGAAAGTAGAGGGCCTTCGCGGCACCGATCTGGGCATTCGCTGTGATGAGCTGCTGCTCGGCCCGCAGGATGTCCGGCCGCTGCTCGAGAAGCTGCGAAGGCACACCCGCTGGAACCGCCGGCAGTTCGATCACGAGAATCGATTTGCCGCGTGCGATCGGACCGGGGTTGCGCGCGAGCAGGATCGACAGCGCGTTCTCGATGAGGGCGATCTGCTTGCGGACCTGGGGAATTTCCGTCGCTGCCGTTTCATAGCGCGACTGTGCCTGCGCGACGTTCATCTGCGACACCTGGCCGAACTCGAACTTGTCGTTGATGAGCTGCAACGAATCGGCGTAGGACTTTAGTGTCCGCTCCGCGATGACCAACTGTTCGTCGAGCCCGCGCAACTGAAGGTAGGTGGTGGCGACCTGCGCGACGAGCGTGAGAATCACCCCGCGGCGCGCCTCGTCCGTCGCCAGCAGGTTCGCCTGTGCAGCTTCGGTCTGCCGGCGGATGCGGCCCCACAGGTCGATCTCCCAGCTCGCGCCGGCGGCCAGGCTGAATGCGTCGGTGGGATTGCTCACGCCCCTCGGCAGCGCCACGGTGGAGCTGTTCGAAAACCCGTAACGACCGGCGCTGCCCTGGTAGTTGAACTGTGGAAAGAGCGGCGCACGGGTCTGGGTAAAGACTCCCGCCGCCTGCTCCACGTTGGCCGCGGCGATCTGCACATTCCTGTTGTTGGCGAGCGCCTCGGCGATCAGCTGGTCCAGCACGGGATCGTTGAACTGCTTCCACCATTCCGTGTTGGCCGTGTCCGCCACCTCCTGCGGCTGGTAGAGATACGTCGCAGGCGTGTCGACCTTCGGCTTCACGTAGTCCGGTCCCATCAGGCAACCGCCGAGCAATCCGCACATCAATGCCGCCAGCGGGAATCGGCGCATGTCAGTCACCGTGGTGCTTGTCGTGCGGCGCAGACGCGGGCGCGGTTCCGCCTGGAGCGGGAGCCGGCGGCGGCGCGGTCTTCTTTCCGCCGAAGACCTTGTGGCTCATGGTCTCCAGCAGCCAGTAGAACATCGGTATGAAGAAGATCGCGATGGCGGTGGCCCCCAGCATACCCCCGATGACGCCGGTGCCGATCGAATGCCGGCTGTTGGAGGAGGCGCCGGTAGCGATGGCGAGGGGTACGACGCCGAGGATGAATGCGAAGGATGTCATCACGATCGGCCGCAGCCGCAGCCGCGCGGCTTCCACCGCCGCGTCGAAGAACGACATACCTTCCTTGTGGTGCAGTTCCACCGCGAACTCGACGATGAGGATCGCATTCTTGGCGGCGAGACCGATCAGCGTGAGCAGCCCGATCTGGAAATAGATGTCGTTGGGAATGCCGCGCAGCGCGATGGCGACCAGAGCCCCCAACATCGCGAATGGCACGGCCATCATCACGCCGACCGGCAGCGACCAGCTCTCGTACTGCGCAGCAAGGATGAGGAACACGAAGATCAGTCCGAACACGAACGCAACGGCCGAGGTCGCGCCCGAGGACACCTCTTCGCGTGCCTGGCCGGCCCAGTCGAAGCCGTAGCCTGGCGGCATGATCTCTTCCGCGACCTCGCGGATCGCAGCGAGCGCCTGGCCCGAGCTCACTCCAGGGGCCGGTGCGCCGTTGATTGCTATGGCTGGGTAGTTGTTGAACCGCGTCACCAGGTCGGGGCCGACCACATAACGGGTCGTGACCAGCGCCGAGAGCGGAATCATCTTCCCGTCACGGTTCTTCACATAGAACTGACCGATGTCCTCCGGCGTCATCCGGTATTTCGGCTGCGCCTGCAGGATCACTTGATAGAGACGGGAGTCCTTCGGGAACTGGCTCACATACAGCGAACCGAACATGGTTTGCAGCGTGTTGTACGCTTCTTCCACCGGGACACCCAAGACTTCTGCCTTTTCGCGATCGACATCGGCGAGGAGTTGCTGGCCGCTGGCGCGGATCGTCGTATTCACACCCGAGAGCTCCGGCCGCGTCCGCGCCTTCGCGATGATCCGCTCCACCACGTCGGCGAGCTGCACGAAGTTGCCCGCGCCCTTCTGTTCTATCCACATCTGGAACCCGGCAGTCACGCCCAGCCCCGGGATTGCCGGCGGGTTGATCGGCACGATCAGGCCTTCCTGGAAATTGTAGAACGCGCGCTTCGCCTCCGCGATCAGCGCGTCGGCCGAGAGCGACGGCGACTTGCGCTCCTCGTAGTCCTTGAGCGAAACGAACAGCAGGCCGAAATTGGTCTTGTTCTGCGAATCGATCAGGCTGTACCCGTCGACCTGAGTCACGTTCGCGACCGCTGGTTGTTTCATCATGAAATCGCCGACCTCGCTCCCTACCGCGTGGGTCCGGTCGAGGCTGGCTGCGTCGGGCAGGAAGTACGGGACGAAGAGGTAACCCTGATCTTCCTGTGGCACGAAGGCGGTCGGGATGACCTTGAACAGCCACACCGACGCCGCGACGACCAGGGCGAACGCGACGAGCCCCACGAGCCAGCTCCGCGTGATCCATTTCACGCCGCCTACGTAGCCGTTCGTGATGCGCTCAAACGTGTCGTCGAACCACTTGAAGAAACCCTTCTTCGCGCCATGCTTCGCCTTGATGAGAATCGCAGCCAGCGCGGGGGAAAGGGTCAGTGCGACGATGCCGGAGAACACCACCGAGATCGCGATCGTGATGGCGAACTGCTTGTAGAGTGCGCCCGTGATGCCACCCAGGAAAGCCACCGGAACGAACACCGCGTTCAGCACCAAAACGATAGCGATGACCGGCCCGCTCACCTCTTCCATCGCGCGTTTGGCGGCTTCATTGGGCGAGAGGCCGAACTGCACCATGTTGCGCTCGGTGTTCTCGACCACGACGATGGCGTCGTCCACTACGATGCCGATGGCGAGGATCATGCCGAACAGGGTCAGCATGTTGATCGAGAAGCCGAGGACCAGCATCCCGACCAGCGCTCCGAGGATCGACACCGGCACCGCTAGCGTCGGGATGATGGTGAGCCGCAGGCTGTGCAGGAAGATGAACACCACGAACACCACCAGCACGACCGCCTCGAAGAAGGTGTGGATCACCTCGTCGATGGAGGCCTGCACGAACTTGGTGGTGTCCAATGCCACTTCGTACTGCAAGCCGTCAGGGAAGCCCTTGGCAAGTTCCGCGAGCGTCGCGCGCACGTCCTTCGCCACCTGAATGGCGTTCGCGCCCGGCTGCTGGTAGACCGCTATGAGTGTCGCCGGCTTCCCCTGATAGCTCGTGCGCAACGCGTAACTCTTCAGCCCCAGGTCGGCGTATCCGACGTTTTTCACGCGCACAAGCGCCGCCTGTTGGTTGTCGGCGCGCAGGATCATGTTGTCGAACTGTTCGGGTTCGGTGATGGTTGTGGTGGTGACCGGAAACGTCTGCTTCACCGGATAGGGGGTAGGCTGCTCTCCGATGCGGCCGACCGCGAACTGCTGGTTCTGCGCCTTCACCACGTTCGAGATGTCGGCGGTGGTGATGCCGAGCTGCGCCATCCGATCCGGCTTCAGCCAGATCCGCATCGCATAGTCCGGGACGCCGAAGATCGACGCCTGGTTGGCGCCGTCGATGCGGTTGATCGTGCTGAGGATCTGAACGTTGGTGTAGTTGGAGATGAAGTCCACGTCGTAGCGCCCGTCGGGCGAGAAGAACGCCAACACCATGAGAAAGGTGTTGGTCTTCTGCTGCACGGTGACGCCTTGCGCCTGAACCGATTGCGGCAGCAGCGGCATCGCCTGGTTCAACCGGTTCTGCACGTCCACCTGAGCCAGCATCGGGTCGGTGTCGATGGTGAAGTAAACCGTCAGCGTGTAGTTGCCAGTCGACGAGCTCGTCGACTGCATGTAGATCATGTTGTTGGCGCCGTTCACCTTCTGCTCGATCGGCGCGCCCACGTTCTGGGCCACCAGCGTGCCGTTCGCGCCCGGATAGGTCGCGGTCACCTGGATCTGGATCGGGGTGATCTGCGGGAAACTGCGCGATCGGCAGGTTGACCATCGCCACCAGTCCCGCGATCGAAATGACGAGAGAGACGACGACCGAAAAGATCGGACGATCGATGAAGAAATGGGAGAGCATCGGCGCGGCTCCGGACTAGTTCTGCTTCGGTCCGGTGCCACCAGCCGGCGTTGCGCCGGCGCTTGCAGGTGCCTCGGTTGCTGAGGCGAGATTCACGTCGACGCGGCGCGCCTGCGCGTTGTCCTCGCCGCCGGTGATGTTCGCAGGCGGCTTCATGCTCACCTGGTTCTCCTTCGCGCCCTTGTCGAAGAGAGCTTTGCGCACGGCCTTCGCGCGTTCCGTCGCCAGCACGACGTTCTTCGAATGGTGGCCGGTCTTGTCGGTGTAGCCGGTGATTGCCACGATGGCTTCGGGATGGTCGGCGAGATAGGCTGCCACTTTCGTGAGCGTAGTTGCCGCATTCGCGTCGAGCCTCGCGCTGCCCACCGCAAAGTAGACCCGCGCGGGCAGCAGCGACCCATCGGGCGGCGCGGCCGCGGCACCGACTGCGGCACCTGTCGCTGCGCCGGCGGTTGCTCCGGTTCCCGCGGCGGCGCCGGCCCCTGCTCCTGCAGCCACACCGCCCGCCCCTGCCCCCGCGGCGTCCGCCCCTCCTTGGGTCCCCGCAGCTTCCGGCTTGGCCGTCGCTTCAACGGTCTTGACGATCTTCACCGGGGCTCCCGGCGAGAGCTTCACCATGCCATCGACCACAACCGTATCGCCTAGCGCGAGGCCGCGCGTGATGAACCAGTCGTTGCCGTACCACGGACCGACTTCGACGCCGCGGATCTCCGCTTTGTTGTCCTTGTTGATCACGACGACGAAGTGCCCCTTCGCGCCTTGCAGCACCGCATCCTGCGGAACGAGGATCGCGTTGGGGCGCAGCGCGCCCAAAATGCGCGCGCGCACGAACTGCCCGGGGCGCAGCACCGCCCCTGGATTCGGGACCGTGGCACGCAGCAGGAACGTGCCGGTCTGCGTGTTGTAATCCGCATTGGCGAACGTGATGCGGCCTCGCCTGGGGAATACCGATCCGTTCGCCAGCACCACCTCCACTTCCCACTCGTCGTTCGCGGGCAGGCGCAGCAGCCCGGCTGACTGTTCGGTGCGGGTCTTCAGCATGTCGTTCTCGGAGACGCTGAAATTCACCCAGATCGGATCGACCTGCGCAACGTAGGTAAGCTCGCTGTTCTCGCCGGTTCCGGTCACGTACTGGCCATCCTGCACCTTGGCAAAGCTCGAGAGTCCCGTCACCGGCGTGGTGATGGTGGTATAGCCGAGGTTGAGCTGCGCTTGCTCGACATTGGCCTTCGCGGTCTCCATCGCCGCCGACGCGGCGAGGAACTGCCCGGTGGCATCGTCGAGTTCCCTCTGGCTCAACGCCTTGCGCGCAGCGAGCGGTTTCACGCGGGCGAGGTTGTCGCGCGCGACCTGCAGCCGCGCCTGCTGCTCCCCGAGTTCGCCCTTCGCCGCATCGAGCTGCGCCTTGAACGGCTTCGGATCCTGCAGGAACATTACCTGACCAGCCTTGACGAAGCTGCCTTCGGTGTACACCCGCTTGTCGAGGAAGCCGTTCACGCGCGCGACGATCTGCACCTGGCGCGTGCTCTGGGTCTGGCCGACGAACTCGAAGCTGACCGGCGTATCGCGCGGCACGACCTTCATCACCGTAACCTCGACGGGAGGACGCTCCTCGGCTTTCTTTTCCTCCTTCTTGCAGCCTGCGAGCAGGGCCGCGGCGAAGACCAGGGCGAGCCCCAACAGGGGCCACGGAACGGGGCGCGCGAATAACGGTGAGATCACGAAGTCCTC
Organism: uncultured beta proteobacterium; assembly: GCA_963747225.1. Lineage (GTDB taxonomy): Bacteria > Pseudomonadota > Gammaproteobacteria > Burkholderiales > JAEUMW01 > JAEUMW01. The sequence continues at coordinate 191,801 of CAVVES010000003.1, forward strand.
AAGGTCGGAAGCGAAGCAAGCGGAGGATTATAGTCGAAAGACACCGTATCGACGGGAACAGACCCCGCCAGCCGAGTTCGGCGGCGAGGCCGCTTCCGTCACCGCACGTCAAAACCGCTCTTCGATGAACTTGAACGGATAGTCGACGGCCTCGTAACGACCGACCTTGCGCTTCGGCAACTTGACCTTCTCGCGCGCGACCGCCCTGTACGGCACCTTGCTCAGGAGGTGACTGATGACATTCAGCCGCACCTTCTTCTTGTCCTCGGAACGCGCGACGTACCACGGCGCCCATGAGCTGTCGGTTGCGGCGAACATGTCGTCACGCGCCTTCGTGTAGTCGTCCCAGCGGTCGTAGGACTTCAGGTCCATCGGCGAGAGCTTCCAGATCTTGCGGCCGTCGTCAATGCGTGAGGCGAGGCGACATGTTTGCTCTTCGGGGCTGACCTCGAGCCAGTACTTGAGCAGGATGATTCCCGATTCGACGATCGCCTTTTCGACCAGCGGCACGGCCCTCAGGAACTTCTGCGCTTGCTCTTCGCTACAGAATCCCATGACGCGCTCGACACCGGCGCGGTTGTACCAGCTGCGGTCGAAGATCACGATTTCGCCTGCGGCCGGCAGATGCGGCAGGTAGCGCTGTATGTACATCTGAGTCTTCTCACGCTCGGTCGGCGCGGGCAGGGCGATGATGCGAAAGACGCGCGGGCTGACGCGCTCGGTGATCGCCTTGATGGTGCCGCCCTTGCCGGCACCATCGCGGCCTTCGAACAGGACGCAGACCTTGAGTCCCTTTTCCTGGACCCACTGCTGCAGCTTCACCAACTCTACGTGCAGCTTCTTCAATTCGCGCTCGTAATCCTTGCCCGAAAACTTCTGCACGGCTGTCGAAGCGCCACTGTCAGTCGCAGCTGACTTCGCCTCGACACGCTTGATTTTCTTTGCCTTGTGCTTCGTATCGTCCTTCGTTGCGGTGCTCTTCTTTACCATCATGTCTCCATCGCGTGGTTCGTTCAAATCTCCGCCGGTCTACCAGGTAAGCAATCCCGGTCAGAACTTTCGACCGGTTTATTGCTGCGCCGCGACCGGCTCCATCTCCGGCAGGGCGAAACCGCCGCCGAGTGCGGGGTACAGGCTGACGCGCTGCACGAGCTGCTCGCTTTGCACGCGCACGTGACGTGCGCACCCCGTACAGCGCGAGCTGGCTCTGCTCGACCGCACTCAGATCGACGGTGCCGACGCGGTACTGGATATGCGCGAGCGCCAGCGCGCGTTCACTATCTCGGACGGTGGCCTCGAGTATGGCGTCGCACGCGCAGCTCGGCGCCGGAGGCCGAAACCCGGCACCCCGCCGTCCGCTGGATGCTACTACGCTGCGGCTCCGGTGCGTTCTTTTCCACGGACAATTTTAACTCGTCGTCGGTGGTGCTCAACGCCATGTTGTCGATCCTTTCCATCGTGCTGGCCTCAAAGGTAGCGGCGTTAAGCTTCAAGTACCTTGCTGAACCGCGGTAGCTTATCGTTATTCAGAGGTTCCCTAGAGCAGACCCCGTGACCGTCGTGCCGCCTCGATGCACGCGCGAGGCGCGGAGCCGGTCGAGCTGCGTAATGAATCAACCGCGTAGCAGCGTCGAGCGATGCGCCTTGCGCGGTCAACCTCGAAGAATAGGTCCGTAATGTCGCAGCGGCCACGAACTGTCGGAGTCGTGCCGCCTAACTCCCGAGCTGCTGGGGCCCTGAGGACCGCAGGAATGGCGGCTCGGGGTAGTGTTGATGCTGCTGTTGCACGGCCATCAGGGCTTCGGGCTCGCCTTGGTCGGGCTCACCCTGTTCGTCTGCTGCTACCTCCGAATACGGCAAGCTCGCAGAGCGCTACGTGCGCGCGTTCGACACCAAATGGCTGCAGGGCGGCTCGCCTCGCGACGAGCCCCTTGTCGGAAGCGGCAACATCCAATCGCTCGCTGATCTGTCCAACAGCTACGAGGTGGTGCGAAGCATGCGCATCGCGCTCGCTACCAAGGATGCCATTGTCCAGCTGGCAGCGGCCGTGCTCGCCCCGATCGTACCGCTCGCACTGACCATGATGCCCTTGGAAGAGCTGCTGAAACGGCTGTTCGGCATATTGTTCTAGGAAGCCACGATCCGGTGCCCGGCCTTCTCCCAATTTGAAGCGCGGCCTGCGATTTGTCAGACTCAAGCGGAAAGCACGTTCGCGGTCGCGGCCACGACCGCGATGAGAAACTTGCGGATCGCCGACCGGTTGAAGATGCTCTCGGCTTCGCTCATGGGCTTGCCCCTCACGCTAGACGTCGGTAGCGACCATGATAGTAGGTCTATCGTGGCGGCCAGTTGATCTGCGTCAAGTTTCTGTTGTGTTCATCTCGCCCGGGGAAGCCGACGATTGACAACGCGTTTCGAGGGCCTTGTCGGGCCCGGAGGCGATCGTCAGCGCATCGTTTGGGAATGTTGACGAGGTCACAATGCTTGCGCAGTCGACAGAGCGTAGCGTAGTGTTGTATGCGGTCGATCTTGAAATGCGAGTCGGACCGATCCTCGTCACCCGTGGGAGGACCCTATGAAGCACGTATTTGCAGTCTTGATTGGATTCGCCGTTCTCACTGCGTTCGGCCCAGCTGCACGGGCTGATGCCACCCCGGCCGAATGTGCGGAAACGATCAAGCTGTTTCAGAACGCCGGCCAGAGCGCTGCATTCTTCAACACCAGCTATGGCTACGCGGTTTACCCCACCATCGGCAAGGCGGGGTTCGGTGTCGGCGGCGCGCATGGCTCGGGGTGCGTCTATGCCGGGGGCAAGCCGGTCGGCACGACTACGATGACGCAGTTGAGTTTCGGCTGGCAGGCCGGTGCCCAAGGCTACAGCCTCATCATGTTCTTCCAGGACGCGCGGGCGTTCAAGGAATTCACGTCCGGCAACTTCGAGCTCGGCGCCAAGGCCAGTGCGGTTGCTATTACCGCGGGAGCATCAGCGGGTGCAGGCACGAGCGGTACAGGTGCCGGCGCAAGCGGCGGCAAGCAGGATGCAACGACTGCCGGTGCGTACCAGAAGGGTGTGGCGCCATTCTCGATCATCAAGGGCGGTCTGATGTACGAGGCCGCGCTCGGTGGAGCAAAGTTCTCCTATAAGCCACTGTAGGCCCTTGGAGGAACGACCATGTACAAGCACATTCTCATCCCGACTGATGGATCGCAGCTTTCGGAGAAAGCCACGCGCAGCGCCATCGGCCTCGCCAAGCTGCTTAACGCGAAGGTGACTGTCTTCTACGGTACGCCGGAGCACGAGGAGAGGTGGCCGGTCGAGGGTGTCTCCTACACGGGACCGACGCGAGAGCAATTTGAAGAATATGCGCGCAAGGACGCCGAACGCGCGCTGGCGGAGCTTACGCGCTTAGCGAAGGATCAAGGTGTCTCGGCGGAAGGCCACTGGGCGTTCACCAACAATCCCTATGAGGGGATCATCGAGACAGCGAAGGCGCGCGGTTGCGACCTGATCGTCATGGGCTCCCACGGCAGAAGCGGAATGAAGGCTTTGGTCCTGGGAAGCGTGACGAACAAGGTGCTGACACACTGCCACATTCCGGTTCTCGTCTGCCGCTGAAGGGCGCGGGTACCCGAGGGTCGCAAGTCTCCACGGCGTCCGGCTCTCTGGCGCCGCTTGCGTGAAGTGACGTTCTGCCGGGCACCGGCCGACGCCGGGAGTACTTGGTCAAGTCAGTGCTCCCCGCTCACTCATCCCAGTCGCGCCATTCCACCTTGTGCGCCTCGAGATAAGCGTCAACGGCCTGACCGAGAGTGGGGAAGAAGCTTTCGTGACCGAGCTGACTGAAGAGGCCATAGCGCTTCAGAAGATCCTTCACCGGCCCCTTCATTTCGGCAAAGCACAATTCGATACCGGCTCTTTCCAGCTCTTGATCGAGCTCTGCGAGCATATCGGCAGCGGTGACGTCGACGTCGGTGACGGGCTCGGCCGCCACGACGACCCGCTTCGTCGTTCCGGGTGCCTCGGCAATGGCGCGCAGCACGTGCTCCTGGAAAATCTCCGCATTCGCGAAGAACAACGGGGCATCCCAGCGGAACAGGACGAGACCAGGAATGCAGCGCGCCTCGGGATGGCGCGAAATATCGTGATAGCCCTTGAGTCCGTCGACGCGGCCGAGCACTGCGTCATAAGGCCGCCAAGCCCTCCAGATGAAGGCGAGCAGCGCCAGGGCAACGGCGATGAAGATGCCCTGAATGACTCCGAGCAGCGCGACACCGAGGAAGCAGACCACCGACAGCACGAACTCGCCGCGCCGCAGGTGCCACAGGCGCAGAACGCCTTGCACCTCGACGAGTGCGAGACACGCGGAGATGACCGTTGCGCCGAGTGCAGCGGCGGGCAAGTCCCGCAGCAGCGTCGGGGCGGCGATCAGCAGCAGCGCAATGCACGTGGCGCCGACGACGCAGGTGATCTGCGTCCTTGCGCCCGCCGTTTCGGCCACCGGGGTGCGCGAAGCGCTGCTCGTGACGGAGAACCCCTGAAAGAGCCCGGTCGCGATGTTCGCGACGCCGAGCGCGACGAGTTCCTGATTCGCGTCCACGTCATAGCCGCCGCGCTGCGCGAAGGAGCGCGAGAGCACACTCATGTCCGCAAAGGACACCAATGCAATGGCGACCGCGCCTGGGAGCAGGGCATTGAATTCATCGAAAGAAACGTAGGGGATACGAAACGCAGGTAGCCCCGCCGGCAGAGGGCCGACGACAGCGATTCCCGCCCGCGCCGCAAGATCGAACACCGCGGCGAGGGCCGTCGCTCCCACCACCGCGACCAGCACGCCTGGGATCGTGGGCAACCAGCGCCTCAGGGTGAAGATCACGGCGAGGCAGGCCCCGCCGATCGCGGCGGCCACCCAGTTAGTATCGCCTTGCTCGATGCCGCGCGCGAGGCCCGCCACCTCCTGGAGCAGGTTTTCGCCGCTTACGGAAAAACCGAGCACTTTCGGAAGCTGACCGACCACGACCGTCAGCGCAATCCCGTTGAGATAACCATAGCGGATCGGCTTGGAGAGCAGGTCGGTGACGAATCCGAACTTGCAGAGCCCGGCCAGCATGCACAGCACGCCGGTCAGGATCGCCAGCATTCCCGCGAGCGCGACGGCACGATCAGGGTTGCCGGCCGCCAGCGGGAGAATCGTTGCAGCGATCAGCGCGGCAAGCGCAGAGTCGGGTCCGAGCACCAGGATGCGGCTGGGTCCGAACAGCGCGTACGCTAGGAGAGGAACGATCGTGGCGTACAAGCCATAGATCACCGGCAAGCCGGCCGCGGCTGCGTAGCCCATGCCGACCGGAACGAGGACCGCGGTCAGGACGAGGCCCGCAGCGAGATCCTTCGCAAGCCACGCGCGCTGGTAGCTGCGCAGGAGCGCAATACCTGGCATCCAGCGCGCAATGCCAGCGGGACGCGCCTTGCGCGCGAACGCCTTGTCGGGAAGCGTTGCGGTCATGAGAATCGGATACCGAGCGCGCGCCAACGCAGGAGGCGCGCGATCACTTTGCGCGATTCTGCGCCCGCTCGCGATTTCGTGCACTTTCGCGCAGGAGAAGCCGTGCCGGACGACGCTTCAGAGACTGCTCGGCGCGGCCTCGAGTCCGACTCGGCGCGTGCACCGATTCGGGATCAGCGTCCCAGCGTCCCGCGCAACTCCTTCACGGCCTGCGCCGTTGCGTTGGGCGGTGCGCCGTTGCCCCAACTCGTGCGCAGGTAGTTCGCAATCTCCGCGATCTGCTGGTCGCTCAGTTGACTCCCGAAGGACGGCATCGCGATGTAGTTGTTGCGAGCGGGAATCCCGCCGAGAACGACCTTGATGATGTCGGCCGGATTGGGCGCGACCACGACACCGTTGCCGGCAAGCGGCGGAAACACGCCCGGTATGCCTCGCCCTTTCGACTGGTGGCAGCCGCTGCAATGATCGACGTACAGTACGGCGCCCTGCTGTCGCGACGGATCGGGTGCGCCGTAACCCGTGCGAAGTGGCGAATCGGCCGGTAGCGACTTCAGGTATTCCGCCATCGCTTTCAGGTCGGCGTCAGTCAGATAGTGCAAGCTGTTGTGCACCACTTCCGCCATCGGTCCGAGCGTCGTCGACTGGCCTTTGGCGGCACCGGACTTGAGATAGGCCACGATCTCGTCGATGGTCCAGTCTCCGAGGCCGGTCTTGAAGCTGGACGTGAGGTTCAGGGCGAACCACCCGTCGATCGCCGCACCCGTGAAGGCCTTGTCCTTTTCGATCGCCCCCATCACGTTGCGGGGAGAATGGCATGCGCTGCAATGGCCGAGCCCCTCGACCAGGTACGCGCCGCGATTCCACGCCGGTGTCTGTGCCGGATCCGGCTGGTACGTCCCCTCCGTGAAATAGAGTTCGCGCCATGCGAGCATCGACCAGCGCAGGTCGAACGGAAAGCGCAGATGATTGATGTCGACCGCGTTGCGCACGGGCTGCACCGTACGCAGGTACGCGAAGATCGCGTCGCTGTCCGCGCGCGCGACCCTGGTGTAGAAGACATACGGCATCACCGGATACATGTCCTGGCCGCGCTTGTTCACGCCATCGTGCAGCGCGCGGTGGAAGTCGTCAGCCGACCATCTGCCGATGCCGGTCTCCGGGTCGGGTGTGATGTTCGGCGACAGCAGATAGCCGAACGGCGTGTCCATGCGCAGCCCGCCGGCGTAGGGCGCGCCGCCCTTCGCGGTGTGACAGGAGACACAGTCGCCCGCCCGCGCGAGATATTCGCCGCGCTCGACCTCAGTCTGCTGCGCGAGCGTACCCCCGCACAAAACCCACCCTGCGGTGACAGCTATGAGAAGCGTCGCCAACCTGCGGCCGGCGACACACGATACCGTGGTTGACACTTTGCGAGCTCCTTCTTGAACGCGGAAACCGTGGCTGCGGCGATGTGACCTGTCCGCGACGCATCGGGCGACGGCGCGCGGAGGTCCCGCGCCGCGCAACATCATAACGCGGACGGTGCGCCTCTTGACAATCGCGAACGTGGGTCCGCCGTGCCTCACGCGTTGTACCGCTCGACGTTGCTCGAAAAGACGACCAGACCGTAGCCATTGTCGTAGCGTCGGTTAAGTGATGTGTTGCGCCAAACTGGCGCTTCGAGAGGATGCTGTACAGCGTCTGGATCACGCTCACCCGCAACAGCCGCTCCGGTGCAATCGAGGGAGCCCCGTATCCGAGTAAAGCTCCCAGAACTGCGCGTGCATCGAACCCAGAATCGCATCGACCTCCGCCCGCAGCTTGCGCACCGGATAGGCCGCAAGAGTGCTGCCTCCAAGGCTCTGTGCCTGAGGGATTGCAGATTGGACACATGGTGAGTGCTAACGAGGGGCAATAGCAAGATGAACGCATGCTTCGCACTACGCCGTTCGCATATCGCTCGCGGCATAGACATGGGCTGGTCAAGCGTCTATTCTTGGGTAGTCTCCTATAATGGTGATGAGTGCCGCAAGGGAAGGATGCTCCTTGGGATTCGCCGCGTACGACCCGGTTCGGATCGAAGTTGCAAGTTCTTTAGGGGAGAAGAAAGTGCGCCTATTCACCTGCGTCGCAGCGCTCGTCATGGCCATGGTAGTTGTCGGGTGTACCTCGGCACCGATCATGAACGTCGATAGCGAGGCGGTGTCCAGCGCGTCCGGCAAACCTCTTACGCAGGACGAAGTTCGAGGCGCCATCATCCGCGCCGGTACCGCTCTCGGGTGGCAAATGAAGGACGAAGGCCCCAACAAGCTGATCGGCACTCTTACGCTGAGGACGCACACGGCGGTCGTCGAAATTCCCTATTCGGCGACCAAGTTCAGCATCAAGTACCGCTCCAGCGTCAACCTGAATGAAAGTGGCGGCAAGATCCACAAGAACTACAACGGGTGGATCCAGAACCTGAACCGCGGCATCAACGCACAGATCTCAGCGTTGTGAGCCTGCAGTTCCCAATCGCCACCGTGTCGGCACGGGAACTCGCCGTCCTAGTTGTCGAGGCTCTCAATCTGGAGGACTTGGATCCGGCGACGGTGGACCTCGGAGCACCGCTGTTCGGTGAGGGACTCGGCTTGGACTCCCTGGACATGCTGGAGATCTCGTTGGTCATCCAGCAGCGCTACGGCGTCAAGCTGAAGGCAGACGGTCCGAACAACGCGGCCATCTTTGCGTCTCTGCAGAGCTTGGCCGATTACATCGGAACGATGCAGACTGCGGAGGGGTGAATCGCGCGTGCTGTCCCTCGAAGCGCCCGACGCGACGTATCCGTGGCGCCTGGTTCAATTCCTGATGCTAGGCTGGCTTGCGTTCTTGTTCGGGCGGACCCTGCGTGCCGGTCGGGTGCCGCTGATCGAGCGCATTGCACGCGTCAGCGACCCAGAACTAACCCCCGCGCTGCGCCACTATACGCGCCGGCTGACCGTCGTCTGGACATTGTACTTTGTCGTCGCCGCGCTCCTGTCGGTGGGCACGGCCATGCAGAATGGTTGGACCAGCGGTCTGGCCTGCTCGGGCGCCGCCGTGCTCTTCGTCGGCGAGCGCTGGCTGCGCCCTTGTCTTTTCCCGGGTCGGAGTTTTCCAAACCTGACGCGGCAGCTTCGCGATACCTGGAGCGTCTGGCGCCGCGGTCTGTGAACAAGCCCGCATTGCCGCATTTGCTCGGCCCCCCTTCGGTGGCGGCGACCGTAGATCTCGACGGGCCGGCCGTAATCGGCACCTTGCACACTTGGACTTGGCGTCAGATCCACGCCGCCGCAATCGAACTGGCCGTGCAGATCGACCCGGCGTTCACGCTGTGTAATCTGTGCAACTCGCGCGTCGGCTTTCTCGTCACCTGGCTGGCTGCGCTGCGACGCGGGTGCCTGCAGTTGCTGCCGCCCTCCGGCGGGCACGCCGATTTGCTCGCGGTGCTGGAATCGAGCGAGGACCCCTGCATAGTGGTTGACGACCTGCGGTCGCTGAAACCGGACTGGCCGGATCACGCGCGCTACCTGGTGCACGTGCCCGCTCCGAGCTCAAGCCACATCCCGGATGCCGACCTGGCGTGGTCGCCCGATTGGGACGCTCCGTTGGTGCGCCTGTACACGTCCGGCAGCACCGGCACACCTGAGCCACAGATCAAGACACTGGGCCAGCTCGTGCTCGGCGCGCAGTTGCTCGGCGCGCGTCTCGATGAGGACATTGACGGCGGCGTCGCGGGGCTCGGTGGCATCGTCTGCAGCGTGGCGCCACAGCACATGTTTGGCATCGAGACGTCCGTGATGCTCCCGCTAGTCCACGGCGTTCCAGTGCTCGACCGGTGCCCCCTGCTACCAGCCGACGTTCGTGCAGCCTTCGAGTCCTGCGCGGACGGTGTGGCCTGGATCGCAACACCGCTGCATCTGCGTGCTGTCGAGCGTTCTGGCGAGGTCCTCCCGTCCTGCCGCGCCGCGATTGCTTCAACGATGCCACTCGCTGCCGCCCTGGCATCTGAGATGGAGGCCCGCCTCGGCGCGCCGGTGCTCGAGATCTATGGTTCTACCGAGACCGGTGTGATCGCGATGCGACGCACCGCACATGAGGCCCATTGGCGCCCCCTGCAAGGCGTGCGCATCGAGCCGGTCGCCGACGGCGCGTGGGTCTGGGGCATGCATTTCCCTTCCCCGCAGGTGCTGGCTGATCACATAGCGCCCGACCAGCGCGGTGGCTTCGCGCTGCTCGGCCGCCAAGCCGATCTGATCAAGATCGGCGGCAGGCGCGCCTCGCTGGCCAGCCTGAACCAGTTACTACAGGAGCTGCCCGGTCTGGACGACGGCGTGTTCTACCTGCCGGCCACCGACGAGCCCGCGGAACGTCTGGTGCTGATCCATGCCGGCGAGCCGCTGGACCGTACGGCGACCGAGGTTTGGTTGCGCCAGCGCCTGGATACGGCGTTCCTACCGCGTGCGATCATTCGTGTGGACCGTCTGCCGCGTAGCGGTGCGGGAAAGATTTCGCGCTCGTCGTTGAACGAGATCTACGCCGCCTGGCTTGCCAAAAGGAGCGTGCGATAGACCGTTTTGAGTTCCGCCTGCAGGTGCCGGCGGACCACCCTTCCCTTCCCGGGCACTTTCCCGGCAACCCGATCGTGCCGGGCGTACTGCTGCTCGACTGCGTCGGGGCGGGTCTCGAGCAGGCGACCGGCCGGCGTATGGCGAGCGTGCCAAAGGTCAAGTTCGCGTCGGCACTGCGGCCAGACGAGCACACTCTAGTGCTGTGCGAGGTCGACGGTAACAACGCAAGGTTCAGCGTGGTTGCGCAGCGGGACGGTGCGAGTGTAACGCTGGCCAGCGGGAAACTGATGCTGCAAGCGGACGACGATGGGCGGATAGCATGACGCCATGGACCGACAAGGCGGAGCGAGGCAGTGCTTGGCTGATCCACTTGATCGCCTGGTTGGCGCGCTCAGCCGGCCGCCCGCTCTGCCGGGGGCTGCTCTATCCGATCGTCCTGTATTTCGTGCTGGCAGACCGCACAGCCCAACGCGCGTCGACCGAGTTCCTGCAGGCGGTGCGGGAGCGCCCGACGCGTTGGTATGAGGTCTTCGCGCACATCTACAGCTTCGCCGCCACGCTGCTCGACTGCGTCTATATGGCGGCCGGCGAGTTCGACCGATTCGAGGTTACGATCGAAGGATTGGATCAGGTGGAACAAGCGCTGCAGGCGGGTCGGGGCTGCTTGCTGCTGGGCTCGCACTTGGGCAGTTTCGACGTGATGTTGCTTGCCCAACGCGCGATGGACGGCCGAAAGATCAGCGTGATGATGCGAATCGACCCGCGCGCGCGGCTGCAGACGCATCGCCGGCATCGACGACCGCGCATTGAACCTAATCCCGTTAGGCCAGCCGGACAGCTTATCTGCGCGCGCACGAGGCTCTGAGCGCCGGCGGCATCGTCGCCGTGCTGGCCGACCGGCTCGATGGTGCTCGCTAGTCTTGCCCGTGCGCTTTCTGGGTCGACCCGACGGCGATGCCGGTGGCCCCGCACGTATTGGCGGCGCGCAGCCAAGCGGCGGTGCTCTTGTTCTTCGGCCTGTACGAGGGTCGCAATCGCTATCGGATCGACTTCGTGGATTTCGGTCCGCCTCCCCCGCGTGCGAGCCGCGGGGCGCAGCTGCAGCCCGCCGTCGACCGCTATGCGGTCGTGCTGGAACAGTACGCGCGCCGCCACCCGCTGAACTGGTTCAATTTCTATCCCTACTGGGCGGCCGCGGAATCTCGGGCATGAACATGGCGTTGCTGCGGCGTTGCGCAACCGCGCTGGTGTTGGCCGGCGGTGTCGCGGGCACGTCCCACGCGCTCACCGTGCTTGAGCTCCAGAGCCTGCTGCAATCGGCGCCGGCGCACGTCGTGTCGTTTGTGGAGCTGCGCGAATCCCCCTGGCTTGCCACACCGATCGAGTCGCGCGGAACCATGCATTGGACGCCGGGCCTGCTGGAAAAGCGCGTCGAAGCACCGCGCCAAGAGACGTGGCGCATGCTGCCCGATCGGGTAGAGTGGGTCGGCCCCGGTGGCACCGAAAGCAAGCGGATCCTCTTCAGCGAGGTACCAGCCATGGCCGTGCTGGCCGACGCACTGCGTCGCGTGGTTGCCGGCGACCTGCTTGCGCTCGAGCGGGATTTCAAGATCGAGCTAAGCGGAGACGACGCGCCGGCTGGACCTTGCGGCTGCAGCCGCTGGGCGCCGAGAACAGCCGCTACCTCGACCATCTGGAGTTGGCGGGCACGGGGGCCCGGCTGCAGGCTATCATCGTCGTCGAACGCCAGGGCGAGCGCACAACGACCCGCCTCTACCCCTGACCCCAGGACGCCATGTTCGATAAGGATCCGCTGACCGCACTGGAAGCCATCACGGCGGCGCAATGGCTCGCGTTCGCGCCGCTCGCCTTCCAAGCTACCGTCGTAATGCGCGACCGCGGGGTACTTGAAGCGCTGGCCGCGGCTGCGCCGTCGCAGGGGCAGTCAATCGACGAGGTGGCGGCAGCTACCGGCCTGTCGACCTATGCGGCGCGCGTACTACTGGAAGCGGGCCTTGGGCTTCGCATCGTCTGGCGGCGCGATCAGCGCTACTACTTGAGCAAGCTCGGCAGGATACTGCTCGACGACGAGATGACGCGGGTCAACTTCGACTTCACGCGCGACGTCTGCTATCGGGCGGCAGCCCACCTCGATGCAGTCGCTGCGTGAGGGCCGGCCGGCCGGCCTGCAGGAACTCGGCCCTTGGGCCACGTTATACGAGGGACTGTCGGTACTGCCCGAACCGGCCCGGCGCAGCTGGCATGTCTTCGACCACTTCTACTCCGACCGTGCCTTCCCGGCGGCGTGCGAACAGCTGGCGATGGATCCGCCGGCCCGCTTGCTGGACGTCGGCTGCAACACTGGCAAATGGGCGCAGCTTGTGCCTGAATCGCTTGCCAAGCCTGGAGATCGGCCTCGTGGACCTGCCAGCTGCAGCTCGAATGTGCCCGCGAACGCTTGTCCGGAGATGCCACAATTGGTCGGGCGCAAGCTTTCATCCCGTGGACCTGCTCGATCCGGGCGCACCACTGCCGGCAGGCTACGATTTGATCTGGCATGAGCCAGTTCCTGGACTGCTTTTCGGAGGACCGGATCGTTACGATCCTCGGCAAGGTGTGCGCTGCACTGCCGCCGCGCGGGCGGCTGTGGATCCTCGAGTTGTTCTGGGACCGACAGCGCTTCGAAGCCGCAGCCTTCAGCCTGCAGCAGACCTCGCTGTATTTCACCTGCGTAGCCAACGGCAACAGCCAGATGTACGACTCCTCCTTGTTTTTCGGACTCGTCGAGCGCGCTGGTCTCGAGATCAGCGCTGTGACCGACGGTGTCGGCGGCTACCACACGCTCCTCGAGTGCAAAATGGCAGCATGAGTGCTCGGCACTCGATCATGCGCGAGAACAACGTGCTCGGCATAGCTGGCGCGACGGTCGTGCATGCCGCCGGCCACGGCACTGCTGCGCTCTGGGATGCAGTCACAAACGGCAACACCGGCTTGCGACGCAACGACCTCGCCTGGTGCGACGTGACGTGCTGGATCGGTGTCGTGCCGAGCGTCGATGATGTCATGCTGCCACCGGTGCTGCGGCAGTGGGAGTGCCGGATTCATCGACTGGCCTGGCTCGCGCTGCAAGACGTCGATTTTCGCCGGGCAGTGGACGCGGCGATTGCACGCCACGGCGCCCATCGCATCGGGCTGGTGCTCGGTACCAGTACCTCAGGCATCCGCAGCACCGAGATTGCATACGCTCAGCGGCGCGAGACCGGTCGGTGGCCCGCGGACTTCGACTATCGTCGCACCCATTCGGTCGACGCGCTGAGCCGCTTCAGCGCCGAGGTCCTCGGCCTCCAGGGGCCGATGGTGATGATCACGACCGCCTGCTCGTCGAGCGCCAAGGTGTTCCTGACCGCGCAACGCTGGATCGATGCGGGCGTAATCGATGCAGCGGTCGTGGGCGGGGCCGATAGCCTGTGCCTGTCGACGCTTCACGGTTTCGACGCGTTGCAGCTGCTGTCGGCCGATATCTGTCGCCCATTCGATGTCGCGCGCAACGGCATCTCGATCGGCGAGGCGGCCGGCTTCGTGCTGCTCGACCGCGCGCCTGCGCCGGTGCGGTTACTCGGCGGCGGCGAGTCGAGCGATGCATGGCACATGTCGACGCCGCATCCCGAGGGTCTGGGCGCGCAGGACGCGATGCGCATGGCGTTGACGGCGGCCGGCCTCGCGGTCGCCGACATCGGATATGTCAATGCCCACGGCACCGGCACGCCGGCCAACGACCGCGCCGAGGCAGCTGCGCTAACGGCGCTGTTCGGCGAGCACGGCGTTCCCGTGTCGTCGACCAAGGGGGTGACCGGCCACGCTTTAGGTGCGGCCGGCGTCGTCGAGGCCATCATCACTGTGCTCGCGCTCGAGCGACAGGCCCTGCCCCGTGTCGGCAAACATCGGCACGCCCGATCCGGCACTTGCGCTCGACTTGGTAACCCAACCGCGCGTGGTCGCGCTGCGCCATGCGATGAGCAACAACTTCGGATTCGGCGGCAGCAACTGCACGCTGATCTTCGGCCGAGCGGATTGACATGGCGTCTCTCATTCGACCTCCACGCCGTCGGCGTTCTGGCGCCGGGTCTCGGCTCGCTTGCGGACCTGCGGGCGGCCTGCCGCAGTGGACAGTCGCCGGTCGCGGCAGCACCGCTGGTGCTGCCCAGCCCCGGCATGCTGCCGGCCAACGAACGCCGCCGTGCGAGCCAGGTCGTGCGGCTGACACTGGCCTGCATCGAGCAGGCATTGCAGTCGAGCCCCTTCCCGATCGAGACGCTGCGCTCGGTGTTCGCCACCGACGAAGGCACCGGCGAAGTCTGCCAACAGATGCTGGAGGCACTGGTCACCACACGGCAGATCTCGCCCCTGCTGTTCGCGAACTCGGTGCACAACGCACCCTCCGGCTACTTCTCGATTGCCTGGCGCAACCGGCAGTCGGCCACCGTCGCCAGCCTGGGGTTCGAGAGCTTCGCCAGCGGTTTGCTGTGTGCGGTCACCGAGGCTGCTGTCACGGAACAGCCGGTGCTGCTCGTGGCCTACGATCCGGCGATGACCGCGCCAATCGACGAGTTACTGCCAGTCACCGAACCAACAGCAACTGCGTGGATCCTCAGTGCCGGGGCGAGCGAAGGCACGCCGTTACTGGACTCGTTTACGTTAAAGTTCGACGAGACGAACACTGCACCCGCAACACCTTTGCCGCCGTGGTTCCCGCCGCGCTGGGCCACGCAAAGCAGTGCACGTGCCCTAGCGGCGCTAGGCTTGTTGGACGCCGGGCCCGACACCGTCTACCGTCTGACGCTGGGCGGGCAGATGGTGTGCCTGCAGCGAAGCGAGGGGAGGCGCGGATGACGCTCGACCACGCCGGGATAGAGCGCTGCGTGCCCCACGCAGGCTCGATGTGACTGCTCAATGCGGTCCTGCACTGGGACGCGACGCACATCGTCTGCTCGGCGGCGGCACCGGATGCCTGGCATCCGCTGGCACGCGATGGCGCGGTGCGTGCGGTCATTGCGGCTGAATACGCGGCGCAGGCCATTGCCGTGCACGGCGCATTGCTCGAGCGTGAGGCCGCGCCGCGCCTCGCAATGCTGGCCAAGCTGAGCGACGTCGCGTTGCACTCGGCCTGTATCCCGACGGACCGCGGCCCACTGGCCGTGCGCGCCCAACTGCTCGGCCGCACCGCCGCCGGCTGCCTGTACGACTTCGAGGTCGCGTGCGCGCGCCAGCCTATCGCGAGCGGCCGACTGATGTTGGCTTTCGCACTACCTCCTGCACGATGACGAACAGAGGCGCTTCCCCCGCCCGGCGCGCGCTTGTCACCGGTGGCAGCGGCGGCATCGGTGCGGCCATCTGTCGCGCACTCGCGGCCGACGGCGTGCAGGTGATCGTGCACGCCAACCGCGGCCTGGAACGTGCGCAGTTGCTCGCCGACGACTTGGTGGCGACAGGTGGGCACGCCAATGCGGTCGCCTTCGACTTGACTGACAGCGCGCGAGTGCAGGCGGCCATCGACGCGCTGATCACGGCGGGCCCGATCCAGATTCTCGTCAACAATGCCGGCGTGCACCGCGATGCGCTGATGGCCGGAATGAATGCAGCCGACTGGCAGGAGGTGATCGACACCAACCTGAACGGTTTCTTCCGCGTCACGCAGCCGCTGCTGTTGCCGATGGTGCGCACGCGCTGGGGCCGGATCGTCAACATCAGCTCGGTAGCCGGCCAGGCCGGCAATCGCGGACAGGCCAACTACGCGGCGGCGAAGGCCGGGCTGCATGGCGCGACCAAGTCACTGGCACTGGAACTGGCCGACCGCGGCATCACGGTCAACGCGGTGGCGCCGGGCGTCATCGAGACCGAGCATGGCAAGGGAAAGCTTCCAGCCCGACAAGGTCAAGGCCCTGGTGCCCGCCGGGCGCGCCGGCCGGCCGGAGGAGGTGGCCGCGCTGGTCGCCTTCCTCGCGTCGGACGCCGCCAGCTACATCACCGGCCAGGTCATCGGCGTCAACGGCGGACTGTACTGATGATGGCCAAGATCCGCGCTGAACAGCCAGACCTATCGTGGGACGGCGTGTGGATCGCGATCCCCGCCTACAACGAGGAACGCACGATCCGCGCGGTGGCGCTCGGTGCGCTCGCGCACTGCCGGCGCGTCATCGTCGTCGACGACGGCTCGAACGACGCAACCAGCGCGCAGTTGCGGGGACTGCCGGTGACGTTGCTCAGGCACGAGGTCAACCAGGGCAAGGCGGCCAGCCTGCGCACTGCGTTCTCGCATGCGCTGGCGCAGGGAGCGCGCTGCGTGATCGCATTCGACGGTGACGGCCAGCACGATCCGGCCGATGCATCCACTCTGCTCGCGGTGTGGCAACGCAATCCCGACCAATATCGTGATCGGGTCACGCCTGCACGACCGGGCGCAGTTCCCGACGGCCCGCTATCGCGCCAATCGCTTTGCCTGTTTCTGGATTTCTTGGGCGGCCAGGCATCCGATTGCCGACTCGCAATCGGGCTTTCGCGTCTATCCGCGCGAGGTCATGCGCATTGCGCTCGGCGGGCGGGTGCGCGGCAGCCGTTTCACGTTCGAGAGCGAGATCCTGATCGAAGCGGCGTGGCATGGCTTCACGACGCTGGCGGTGACGATCCCGGGGCATTACCCGGCCAACGCGCGTCCCAGCCACTTCCGGCCCATGGTCGACATCGCGAAGATCGTCGTGATGGTAGCCCGGCCGGCTGCTCCGTCAGGGCATGGCGCCGCTGGGGCTCTGGCGCAGTCTGAGAACAGCGCCCGTGTTGCCAGGCCGGTCAACGACGGCGGAGGGACCGAGTATGACCGACGCCCCGCGTGACCCGCGCGGCGCGATCATACGATGAGCGACTCCGATTTCCTGCTTGCCGGCGAACAGCTCGTCTATCGCTACCCGCGGCAGCCCGAACCCGCACTGCGTGGTGTCGATCTGCGGCTCGCGCGCGGGCAGGCCGTCGGGCTGTTGGGCCCGAACGGTTCGGGAAAGTCGACGCTCATCAACCTGTTGATCGGGCTGCGCACGCCGCAGGCCGGGCGGATAACGCATGCCAGCGGACGCGCGCCCGTGATCGCCTGGGTGCCGCAGGAGTACGCGTTCTACCCGGAGCTCAGTTGCCGCGAGAACCTGCGCCTCTTCGCCGGCATGCTGGACCTGCCGACCGTCGACGTCGACCGCCGCGTCGAGGCAGCGATCGCGAGCTGCATGCTGCAGGATTTCGCCGACCATCGCGCACGCCACTGCTCGGGCGGGGTGCGCCGTCGGCTGAACTTCGGCATCGCGCTGCTGCAGCAGCCGGACGTACTGTTGCTCGACGAGCCGACGGTCGGCGTGGATCCGCAGTCGCGCGCCTTCCTGCTCGACCGCGTGCGCGAACTGGTAAGCGCCGGTACGTCGGTGCTGTACGCGACGCACTACATGGAGGAGGTCAGCGCAGTATGTTCGCAGATCCTGCTTCTCGATCAGCGGACGACTGCTGGCAAGCGGCGACCTTGCGACGCTGTTGCGCGGACCCGCAGGCGGCGCGCCGTTCGACAACCTCGAGGCGCTGTTCATGCACTACACGCAGCGCCAGTTGCGAGATTGAGGTTTCATCCATGTCCGGCCTCACGCACCGCTCGACGCAGGTTTTTCGCCTGGCGGTCAAGGAATGGCGGCTGCTGCTGCGCAACCCGCACGGGCTGGCGGTGCTGTTCCTGATGCCGGCGCTATTTCGTGCTGGTGATGTCCTTCACGCTGAAGAACACGCTGGTCGAACGCGTGGACATGCCGACCACCGGCTGGGTGCTGGAAGACAGCAGCGCCGCCGCTATGCAGTGGACCCGCGATTGGATGGCGCGCAATGGCGGGGAACGCTTCGCGTCGCGCAACGAGCTGCAGTCGGCGTTGAAGTCGCGCCGGGTAGAGGCGGGCGTGATCGTGCGTGCGCCTTGGTTGGGGACGGACGGCCGCCCGCAAGCCGATCAGTTGGAGGTGTGGCTGAGCAATCGAGTGCAACCGGCAGCGGCCGCGCGGCTGCGCACCGAGCTGAGCTTCTCGATCCTGCAGGCACGGATGAAGATCGCCGCCGCCGAGGCTGGGCCATTCGCCAGTGTGCTGATGGAGAGCGCGGTCGGCTCCGAACTGCTGCCCGCGCAGGGCGCACCGGCGATCCGCTACCTGTACGAGATCGAGTCCGGCCGCAACATGACCGCAGTTCAACAAAGCGTGCCGGCGTGGCTGATCTTCGGCATGTTCTTCGTCGTCATTCCAATCTCCGGCGTGCTGATTCAGGAGCGGCACGACGGCACGTTGGCCCGGATGGCGACCTTCGGTGTCGCGCCCGGCGCCGTGCTGGGCGGCAAGCTGCTCGCATTCATGCTCTTGAACTGGGTGCAGCTGGCACTCATGCTCCTCGTTGGTCGCTGGCTGGTGCCGCAACTGGGCGGGGATGCGCTGTACCTGGATATCGCGCCCGGCTGGTTCTTGCTGATGGTCGCGGCGACAAGCGCCGCCGCCGTGTGCTTGGCGCTCCTGATCGCGGCCCACACACGCAACTTCGAGCACGCCGCCGCACTGGGTGGCGGACTCAACGTTGTGCTGGGCGCGATTGCCGGCGTGATGGTGCCGCGCATGCTGATGCCGCCCACGCTGCAAACCGTGTCCGAGTGGTCGCCGATGGGTTGGGCGCTCGATGGCATGCAATCGGTCTTCCTCGGTGACCCCGATGCTGCGTTTATCCTGCCGCGCGCAGGGATGTTGCTCGGTTTTGCCGCGCTTTGCCTGCTCCTAAGCTGGCGGCCGATTCAGATCATGAGAAGTGCTGACTGAGCAGGCGCTGATAGCTGCGCCATTGTTCGAGAGATTCCGTCGGCGCGACCCCGCAAGCGTGCACGGCTATCGGCACCTTCGGCCTGAAGAGGTTCGCTCCGGCGATGCGTCACCGCACCGGGTGCACAGCGAGCAGCGCTTCCTCTCTTTCGACGCGTGCCGATTGAGCGCTCAATGCGTACTCCCCGTATTGTCGAATGAGCTTCGCCACTATCCCGGTCCAGCCGGTCTGGTGACCGGCTCCGAGTCCCTCTCCCGTGTCGCCGTGGAAATATTCGTAGAACAGAATCAGGTCGCGCCAGTGGGGATCGGTCTGGAACTTCTCCCGCGTGCCGTAGACCGGCCGGCGTCCGTTCTCGTCCTTGAGGAAGAGCTTGATGAGCCGGTACGACAAGTCTGTGGTCACGTCCCAGATCGTGCATTCGCGCTCCGATCCGGTGGGACACGCCACCTTGAAATCGTCGCCCAGGAAGTAGTGATGCTTCTGCAGCGCCTCGATCAGCAGGTAGTTGAGGGGGAACCAGACCGGTCCGCGCCAGTTGGAGTTTCCGCCGAAGAGACCGATCGTCGATTCTCCGGGTTCGTAGTCGAGCACGAACTCGTGATCATCCAGGTTGAGCACGAAGGGATGCGCGCCGTGGCGCTTCGACACCGACCGCACGCCGTGGGGGCCGAGGAGACCCTGCTCGTCGAGGGCGTGTTCGAGGAGACGGCGAAGCTTGTGGGAATCGATGAGGGCGAGCCGGACACGGTCCTCGACACCGTGATGGGTCATGTCGGCAAGGCCCTCGAGCAGATCCGGGCGGTAGCTGACGAACCACCGGAAGCGTTCTTGGAAGCCGCTGAAGCCGCGCATGATGTCGCGGTCGCCGGTCATGATGGCGAACGCCGGGATGAGACTGGCGATGGTGTGCGCCTTCATCTCGAAACAGCGGCCGTCCGGGAGTTTGAGCACGTCGAAGTAGAAGCCCGCCTCCTCGTCCCACAGGCCGTTTTCGAGACCGCCGACGCGATTGACGGCGGCACCGATGTACACGAAGTGCTCGAAGAACTTGGTCGCGATATCCTCGTACACCGGGTCCTCCTTCGCGAGCTCGAGCGCGATCCCGAGCAGGTTCAGGCAATACATCGCCATCCAGCTCGTGCCGTCCGTCTGTTCGAGCCGCCCGCCTGCGGGTAATCCCGAGGTCCGGTCGAAGGCGCTGATGTTGTCGAGTCCGAGAAAACCTCCCTCGAAGATATTGTTGCCTTCCGCATCCTTGCGATTGACCCACCACGTGAAGTTGATCAGCAGTTTCTGGAACAGCCGTTCGAGGAACATCCGGTCATTGCGGCCGTACATCTTCTCTTCGATCTGGTAGACGCGGATCGCCGCCCACGCGTGCAACGGCGGGTTGACGTCGCCGAATCCCCATTCGTAAGCCGGAATCTGCCCGTTCGGGTGCATGTACCACTCGCGCGTGAGTAGCAACAGTTGCTGTTTGGCGAAATCGGGATCGATCAGCGCGAACGCGACGCAGTGAAACGCCATGTCCCAGGCGGCAAACCACGGGTATTCCCACTTGTCCGGCATCGACAGCACGTCCGCAGCCGCAAGATGCCACCATTCGTGATCGCGTCCCTGCCTGCGGCTCTCCGGCGGCGTTGGTCCCGCGGGATCGCCATCGAGCCAGTGACGCACCATGAAGTGGTAGTACTGCTTGGTCCACAGCAGGCCTGCGAACGCCTGACGCTGAACGTTGCGCATGTCCGCGCCGAGCTCGAACGGCGTGACCCGCTGGTAGAACGCGTCGGCCTCCTCTTGTCGCAACGCGAAGATCGCATCGAACTCTCCGGCAAGCGGCATGGCGGCGCTTCCCGCATTGGTGAGGCGCAGCTTGACGACTGACGTCTCGCCCGGCGGAATGAGGCGCGCATAATAAGGTGCGGCCTTGCTGCCGAAATGCTCGGGGTTCACCGCCTCGCGCCTGCCATGCACGATGATCTCGTGGAAGGCGTCCTTCACGAACGGCGTGGCGTTCGGAACACCGAAGAGGCGCGCCGAGTTCGTCTCGTTGTTCGTGAAGAGCACCTCCTGCGGCGTTTCGCAGTAAAGCCGGTAAGGCTCCAGCTCGCGATGGGTGGTGAGGAGGCTGACGACATCCGCGGCGGATCGTTCGAGCTCGATGCGGGGCTTCGTCGTGCCCGGGAACCACGACCAGTCGTTCCGGAACCAGAGCGTCGGCAAGAGGTGCAGCGTCGCCGCTTCGGGGCCGCGGTTGACCGCGCTCACCCGAATCAGAATGTCTTCCGGTGCCGCCTTCGCATACTCCACGAAGACATCGAAATAGTGATCGTCGTCGAAGATCCCCGTGTCGAGCAGTTCGTACTCGGGATCGGCGCGCCCGCGACACCGGTTCTGCTCTAGGAGCTCCGCATAGGGAAATGCCCGCTGCGGGTACTTGTAGAGACACTTCATGTAGGCGTGGCTGGGGACGTTGTCCAGGTAGAAGTAGTACTCCTTCACGTCCTCGCCGTGGTTGCCTTCGTTGCCGGTCAGGCCGAACATCCGCTCCTTCAGGATCGGATCGGCGCCGTTCCAGAGCGCGAGCGCGAAGCACAACTGCTGGCGCTCGTCGCAGATGCCGGCGATGCCGTCCTCGCCCCAGCGATAGGCGCGCGCGCGGGCGTGATCGTGGCTGAAGCATTCCCAGGCGGTCCCGTGCTCGCTGTAGTCTTCGCGCACCGTGCCCCACTGGCGCTCGCTGAGGTAGGGTCCCCAGCGCCGCCATGCCGCCTGGCCCGAGCGCGCCGCATCCAGTCGTTCTTCTTCTGCGGTGTTGGACATCCGATTGGTTCGCCAGCAGGCGTTGACGGCGGTTTCGTTTTCGCGAACGGAAAGTCGAGTTCCGGAATGTAGCGGCGGACGATCCACTTGTGCAACAGGGCGCAAGGGCACGAACGCCACTGGAAAAGATTCCCACCGGAAGCTTAGTCCGTGTGGCCGATGTGAAACGGGTTGAAAATTGACTATAAAGGGAAGGGAGTGTCCTCAGGAGGAACCCGGATGAACATCAACGTGATCCGCAAGGAGTACACGCCGAAGAGCACGATCGGCGAGCTGTACGTCGACAGCAAGTTCGAGTGCTTCACGCTGGAGGATCGTGTCCGCGCCTTGAAGGTGCCGGGGACGACCGCGATTCCCTCGGGGCATTACGAGGTGACGGTCACCTGGTCGGAGCGGTTCAAGCGACCGCTGCCCCTCCTCATGAGCGTTCCGAACTACGAGGGCGTGCGGATCCACACCGGCAACACGGACGCCAACACCGAGGGCTGCCTCCTCGTCGGCAAGACGAAGCAGCGCGATTTCGTCGGCGACAGCCGAGTGGCGTTCAGCGAATTGCTGCCGAAGATCCAGGAGGCGCTGCAGCGCGAAAAGGTGTTCATCGACATCATGCAGGAGAACGCGCCTCCCGAGCTGCTCGCGCGCGCGACAGAGCCGATGACGCCCAGCCCGCGTGACCTGACAACGGCGACAGCGAGCCCAGCCGGTGCGGCACCCGCGTTTTCCGGGAAGGCGCTGGAACTCATCATCAGCTTCGAAGGCATCAACCAGCCAGGCAAGTGGCCCGGAGGAAGCTCCGGAATCACCCTCGGTTACGGCTACGATCTGGGCTACGTGACGGCGGCGCAGTTCGAATCCGACTGGGCAGGCTGCGTCACTCCCGACCAGTTCAGCCGCCTCCGTGAAGCGATAGGCCAGAGGGGAAGCGACGCGGCAGCGCTCGCAAAGCGCTTCGCGAACATCAAGTGCACGCCCGACGACTCGCGGCGTGTGCTGCTCGAATGCTCGATCCCGGAATACGTAGCGAAGACGCGGCAGGCATTTCCCGGCTTCGACGAGCTGCCTCTCGATGCGCAGGGTGCGCTGGTGTCCCTCGTCTACAATCGCGGCGCCGGCATGAAGGACAGCGCAAGCGCGGACAATCGCCTCGAGATGCGCGTGATCCGCGAGCTCGTGCCGATGGGAGATCTCGCAGGCATCGCCGCCCAGTTGCGGTCGATGAAGCGGCTTTGGGCAGGCAAGGGATTGGATGGCCTCCTCAACCGCCGCGATGCGGAAGCTGCGCTGGTAGAGTCCAGCATGGCTCTGGCAATCGCGCGTGCCGTGCCTCGATCGTTCGGAGTTGCAGCGCCTGATCCGCGCGTCAAGCGCCGCACAGCAAAGAAACGCGCCGCCACTGCGAAAGTTCCGAAGAAGAAGGCAACGACCAAGGCAGTCGCCAAGGCGAAGCCCGCGACTCGCAAACCGGCTCGGAAGAAATCGGCAGTGAAGAAGTCCGCACCGAAACGGCCGGCACGCACGACGGTCGCCAGAAAGCCAGCGGCCAGGAAGTCCGCGGCAATCGCGGCAATGCGGGGGCATTAGCGTTCCGTCCGGCACGCATCGGGAGCACTTCGGGAAGCCGCATGAGAGATTGATTCGTGAGGGACGGCGGCAACGAGGCGGCGTTCGCCATCTCCTGCATGATTGGCCAAGGAGGGGGGTAGCCATGACAAGCAAGGCGCTCTGTGTTGGCATCAACGTATACCCGGGCGGCCAGAACAATCTGCAGGGCTGCGTCAACGACGCAAAGGCGTGGGCGGAGCTTCTGGTCGAGCATTACGCCGTTCCGCGGGGAGACGTGAAGGTCCTGCTGGACACGGAAGCCACCAAGGCGAAGATCGTTGCGGGACTGAAGGCACTCCTCGCGCGGGCGAAGGCCGCGGATCGGCTGGTCTTCACCAACGCATCGCACGGCACGTACGTCGCCGACGACTCCGGCGACGAGGAGTACGATCAGGCCATCTGCCCGTACGACTGCGACAAGCATCTGCTCATCGACGACGAATTGCGCGAGCTTTTCGCGGAGCTGCCTGCCGGCGTCAGCCTGTCTGTCATCTCCGACTCCTGCCATTCGGGCACCCTGACGCGGGCGGCAGTCGCCGACGCGGCACCCGGTACGCCATTCAAGGACGATCGGCGCGTACGTTTTCTCAACCCGGTGCACCTCGGCCGGCGCGCGCTCAAGGACCCGGGCAAGGCGAAGGCGCGTGGGCGTGAGCGCTTCCCCGAGGCGAAGATGAAGGAAGTCCTGCTCTCCGGCTGCGACCCCACCGAATATTCGTACGACGCGCTGATCGAAGGGACGTACCACGGTGCGCTGACCGCGATGGCGTTGAGTGTCATCCGGGCCGCGAACTACGAGATCACTTGGCAACAGCTCCATACGCGTGTTCGCAGCCTGCTCGATGCGGCGGATTATCCGCAGCACCCGCAGCTCGAAGGCAATAGCACCAACAAGAAGAAACACATCTTCAGTTGAGCCGCGGCGATGCTCGCCGCGCACCAACACCAAAGCCGAGGGAGCTCAGATGGGGCAGGAAACGAAGCTGAAGGGATACAAGGTTCCGCACGAGTCGGGCTCGGCGCTGCCGTCCAACTTCGCGAAGGTCAAGGCAGAATTCCGCCCGGGCAGCTTCCGCTCGGGCACCGAACAGGAAGCCGAGGTGGCCGTTCTCGACGACGAGATCGTCGAGGTCGAATTCGAAGACGGACTGCGCATCTGGCTCACCGCCGCCGAATACCGCGAGAAGCTGGAGAAGACGAAGAAGCGGGCGCCGGGGGCGAGCGGTCCCCTCGAGATCCCGGACATGCTTCCGTTCGGCGGCGAGGAGGCCGGGGAACGGGGGATCGCCGGCTGGGTGATGAAGTCCCTCAAGATCGTCGGCATCGATGTCGCCGGCAAGACCGCGGTCAAGCTGGCCCAGACGTTCGAAGAGAAGACGGACGGGCGCAAGCGTCCGGGACCTGGCGTCTATCTCTGCCGCATGAGCTCCGGCGACTTCGCGCTCGAGGACCTGCCCGCGGGCAGGCGCATGGAGAAGCCCGTCCTCGTCTTTCTGCACGGCACCGCATCAAGCACTTGGGGCAGCTTCGGCGAACTATGGTCGCCCGCCCGCTCCGGCAATCTAGCAGGGCTGAAACAGCGCTACGGCGATCGTGTCATCGCTCTCGAGCACCGCACGATGACCGAGGGGCCGATCGCCAACGCGATCGAGGTCGCCAATGCGCTGGACGCGCACCTTGCCGACGGCGTCGAGGTCGACCTCGTCAGCCACTCGCGTGGCGGACTCATCGGCGAGCTTCTCTGCCGGATGAATATCGCCGACGGGTCTGATCCGTACGAAGCGCTCGACTACAAGCTGGTGACCGACGGCGCGTGGCTCGGCGACGATCCGGACCTGACTGAAGGCGAGATCGCAGCGGCGAGAGGCGCACTCGAAGCCGATGGCGAAAGACTCAAGACGCTCGCAGCAACGCTCGGCAAGCTCGCCGCGCGCAAGGTCAGGGTCCGCCGGTTCGTGCGCGTGGCCTGCCCCGCGCTCGGGACGAGCCTCGTTTCCCGCCGGCTCGATCGCTGGGTCCAGATCCTCGCCAATGTCGGCCGCTTCGCATCGAGCGGATCGCCGCTCGGCGAGCTCGTCGATTCGCTGGGGGATTTCATCACGGCGGTGATCAAGGAGCACACCGCCCCCTCGAAGCTGCCGGGCATCGTTGCGATGCTGCCAGAGACAGGCATCGTGCGCATGGTGAATAACCCGCGCCGCACGGTCGCCTCCGAGCTCGCCGTCATTGCCGGGGACAGCGAACCCGAAGGCATCTGGAAGCGCCTGCTCATGCTGGTCGCGGACCGCTTCTATGCGGGCGAGCACGACCTCGTCGTGAACACCGGCTCGATGTATGGCGGCGCCCGGCGCGAGACGGGACGCTCCGCGCTCTGCTTCCAGCAGGGCGCACAGGTCAACCACTTCAACTACTTCAAGAATTCGGAGAGCGCCGATGCGATCGTCACCGCGTTGGCGGACGCGGACTTCGCGACGCTGAGCACGCGCGGCGTGGGGTTCGAGCCGCTGCGACCGGCCGAGAAGCCAATCGCCCGCGAGGCGAGCCGCGGCCCCGCCGGACCGCGCCCCGTAGTTTTCGTCCTGCCCGGCATCATGGGCAGCGAGCTGGAAGTGAACGGCAACCGCGTCTGGATCGACTTCCGGGATCTCTTCGCCGGCGGGCTTGCCCAGCTTCACATCGGCGCCACCGGCGTCACGCCGCTTCGACCCTACGCCGGGTACTACGCGGACCTGATCGAATTTCTCGCGGACACGCACAAGGTGATCGCGTTCCCGTTCGACTGGCGGCTGCGTCCCGAGCAGGAGGCCGACCGCTTCGCCCAGGAGCTGAGCCGCGCCATCGCCGAAGCGAAGGCGGCGAGTCAGCCGGTGCGCATCGTCGCCCATTCCATGGGCGGTCTCATCGCGAGAACGATGATCGCGCGTCACCCCGAGGTCTGGCGCGAAATGACGAGCGTGCCGGGCGCGCGCTTCGTGATGCTCGGCACGCCGAACGGCGGCTCGTATTCCATCAACGAGCTCGTGGTCGGTCAGGCGGGAACGCTCGGCAAGCTCGCGCTGCTGGATGTGACGCATTCGCACGCCGAGCTTCTCGCCGTCATCGCGCGCTTCCCGGGAGTGCTGGCGATGCTGCCCAGGTCAACCGACGAAGATTACTTCGCCGCGGACACATGGCAGAAATACGTCGGTGGCGGAAAAGCGGGGTGGGTGCTGCCCGATTCCTCCGATCTCGACCGGGCGCGCGAATTCCGCGGCATGCTCGATTCGAGTCCGATCGACTCCGAGCGGATGATCTACGTCGCCGGTCAGGCGCGCGCGACCCTCCTGGGAATGTTCCGCGAGAAGGGAAAAATCCGCTTCCGGGCAACGACACGCGGCGACGGCCAGGTGCTCTGGGAAACCGGCATACCCCCGCAACTGCGCGCGTGGTATGCGCCCAACGTCGCCCACGGCGATCTGTCGGCGGAAACCGAGATCTTCCCGGCAATCCTCGATCTGCTACAGCGGGGAACGACCTCACGCCTCTCGCGCGATGAGCCGGTCAGCCGCGAAGCAGCCCGTGAGTTCGTCGTCGAACCCGAGACCGAGGAAAGCCTGCCCGACGAGCGCGCGCTCGCCGCCGCCGTCCTCGGCGCAGCGCCTTCGCGTGCGCGCAAACGCGAGCGCCGGACGCCGCTGCTCGATGTCCGAATCGTCCACGGCCATCTGCGCTTCGCGGACTACCCTGTGCTCGTCGGGCACTACAAGGGGGACACGATCGTCAGCGCCGAATCGGATCTCGACGAGGATCTCGATGGCCGGCTGCGCGGCCGCCATCGCCTCGGACTCTATCCCGGCGATATCGGCACCCACGAGGTGGCGCTGAAGCGCCGTTGCGACGTTGCCGAAGCATTCAGCGGTGCCATCGTCGTCGGACTCGGCCCGGTAGGCGAGCTCGGCGTCGGCAAGCTGGTCGAGACGATCACGCAGGGCGTGCTCGCCTACGCGGTCCGGATCGCCGAACGCGCCGAAGATCGCCAGCGTCACTCTCGCGACCGTAAGGAAGAGATGGCGGTCAAGGAGATCGGGCTTTCGTCGTTGCTCGTCGGTACCAACGCCGGCGGGGTAAGCGGACGCGACTCACTGTTGGCTGTGCTCGAAGGCGTTTCGAATGCAAACGAAGCACTTGCCGCTGCCAAGCGCTCCGTTCGTATCGCGACCGTGCAGTTCGCAGAGCTGTATCTGGGCCGTGCGCTGCTCGCCATCGAGGATCTCGGCATTCTCGTGAAGCATTCGCCGGTGCGGGAAAAGTTCAAGGCGCCGAAGCTGATCGAGACGCGCCGCGGCGCACGCCGGCAGATCGCGTTCAAGGAACCCGAAGGCTGGTGGGACCGCCTTCAGGTCAAGGGCAAGCCTGAGCCGGGGAAAACCGACGACGGCAGCCTGCGTTTCATCTCACTCACCCAGCGTGCCCGGGCCGAGGCGCGCGTCGTGGCGACGCAGCGCAAGCTTGTCGATCAGTTCGTCCGCAACACGATTCGCAACACGCGCCACGACCGCGAGCTGACGCGCACCCTGTTCGAGCTGCTCCTCCCGAACGAGCTGAAGGAGCAGGCGCCCGACCGCAGAAGCCTTGTCATCGTGCTCGACGACGCCTCCGCGCGTTATCCGTGGGAGCTGCTTGAGAACGCCTACGACACCGACGCAGAGCCGATCGCGGTAAGCCGCGGATTGCTCCGTCAGCTGGAAACCAACGTATTCAGGGAAGCTCCGGTCCGCAGCCTCGGCAACGACGTGCTGGTGGTGGGGGATCCCATCCTGCCCGAGGACGGTCCGCTCAAGCGCCTCCCGGGTGCGCGGGACGAAGCATCGGCGGTGGCCGACCAGCTCGAGCGCTCACGCCGCTTCAAGGTCAACCGGCGCATCGAAGCGTCGGCAAGGGAGATCGTGCAGGCGTTCTTTGCGCACCCCTATCGGATGGTCCATCTGGCGGGCCACGGCGTCTACGAATGGGAGGAACCGGTGAAGCCGGCCGACGGCACGACCGCGCCGAGCCCCGCGCAGCGCGCGACGCAGACGGTGACCGGCATGGTCATCGGCGACGGCGTCTATCTCACGCCTGGTGAAGTCAAGCAGATGCGACGCGTGCCCGAACTCGTCTTCATCAACTGCTGCCACCTCGGCTACGTCGAAGATCGCGCGGCGGACGAAGCCCCGCAGGAAGCAACGCGGAAGCTTTCGCCGCTCGCCGACTACCACCTGTTCGCCGCCAACGTGGCAACCGAGTTCATCCGGATGGGGGTGAGGGCAGTGATCGCGGCCGGCTGGGCAGTGGACGACGCCGCCGGCAAAACCTTTGCCGAGAGCTTCTACGGGGCGATGCTCCGCGGGGAGACATTTGGCAGAGCCGTGCAAGCCGCGCGCAACGACACGTATACCAGGCACTCGTATGCGAATACCTGGGGCGCCTACCAGTGCTATGGCGATCCAGATTTTCGCATCGTCGAGCCCGACGAGGGCGACGCGGGACGCGACACTGAATTCGCATCGGTCGAAGGAATGATCAATCGGATGGAAACCATCGAGGCGGAATGCGAAACGCGCGGCGGCAAATCCATCGGCGCTCTGCTCACGGAACTCGAGTCGCTGGAGAAGGCACTGCAGGCGTCTGGCTGGAGTGACGTGGGCCGTGCCTGGGCCGCCCTCGGGCGCGCATGGAACCGGGCATTCCAGTTCGAAGCCGCGATCGGCTGCTTCTACCGGGCGATCGGATGCGAGGACGGCGGATTGACGGCGCGGGACATCGAGCAGCTCTCGAACTGCGAGTCGCGGGCGGCGGTCGCGCAGTGGCGAGCAGACCAGAGCCACGTCTCCGTGGACGCCATCCGCAAGCGGATCGACCTCGCGATCGCGCGTCTGCTGGCGCTGGTCAAACTGCCGATCGACACGAAGAAGGACGAGCAGGGCAACGAGATACCCGTCGGACAGCCGGAGACGCGCGAGCGCCATTCGCTGCTCGGCAGCGCATACAAGCGCAAGGCGTGGATCGCCCAGCCGTCGGAGCGCACGGGACCGCTCGGCGAGATGCGCGACTGGTATCGCAAGGCAGCCAACCGGGCGCGTGACGCGGGTAACATTCTCGCCTATCCGACCCTCAACTGGGTCGCCGCCCTCATGGTGCTCGACTGGCACGAGGCACGCATCCCGGCCGAGGACAGAAAGCGTGCGGAAGCCGAAATGGCGGAGCTTCGCCCCAGCCTTGAGCGCAGAATTGAAACGCGGGCAGACATGTGGGACCGTGCCTCCCTCGCGGATCTCAATCTGACCGCTGCGCTCTGGTCGGGCGAGTTGTCCGCACACGTCGACAAGTTACTCGAAGAGTACGACGATGTGCGCCGTCTGGCGAGCCTGCGCGAGTTCGAATCGGTGCGCGAGCACATCGACTTCCTGCTTGACATGGCGCGCGATCGCAAACCCTCGGCAGCGGCCGCCCTGACGCAGTTGACGCGCGGGCTCGGTGAGCCGCTGCGCGCATCTCCCCCTGCTCCGCCCAGCGAGACTGTTGCGCTCGCGGATATCGAGGTAAAGGCGGACAAGCGCGCTCCGCGCGCCTCAGGCGGTGGCGCATCGAACCGCGTCAGTAAAAAGAAGGTGCGAACGCCGACGAAGAAATGACGTCGGCCGCGCGGCTCAGAACGACCCGGCAATGGCGTGGGCGCAGAACGCCACAAGCGGCTGTGGGAGAATGCCGAAGAAGAGGAGCGCGAGTCCGTTCAAGCTGAGCAGCAATTTCATTTCCGGACGCGGGGCGATGACCGTGGTCACTTCCGGCGCATCGAAATACATGAGCTTCACCACTCTCAGGTAGTAGAACGCGCCGATCAGGGAGAAGAGCACGGCGACGACGGCCAGCCACACGTGCCCGACATCGAGAATCGCCTGCAGGACTGACAGCTTCGCGTAGAAACCCACCGTCGGGGGAATGCCTGCGAGGGAGAACATCACGAGCAGCATGATGAACGCGTACCACGGGCTGCGCTGATTGAGCCCTTTGAAATCCTCGAGGTTCTCCGCCTCGAAACCTTCCCGCGACAGGAGGAGGATCATGCCAAACGAAGCGAGCGTCATCAGCACGTAGGTGACGACGTAGAACATCGCGGCGCTGAATCCGTCCGTGGTGCCGCTCAGGATGCCGAGGAGCAGAAAGCCGATGTGGGAGATCGTCGAGTACGCGAGCATGCGCTTCAGATTCGTCTGGGCGATCGCGGTGATGTTGCCGATAGCGAGGGACAGCACCGACAGGATGATCAGCATGTCGCCCCAGTCCGCCGCCAGCTCCGGCAGCGCTTCGACCAGGAGTCGCATCGCGAACGCGAAGGCCGCGAGCTTCGGCGCCGAGCCGATGAACAGCGTGACGGCCGTCGGCGCGCCCTGGTAGACATCCGGAATCCACATGTGGAAAGGTACGGCGCCGAGCTTGAAGCCGATGCCTGCGACGATGAACACGAGCCCGAAGACCAGCACCGTGCCGTTCGCTTCTCCATTCACGATCGTTTCGGCGACTTCGCCGATGTCGAGGCTGCCGGTCGCGCCGTAGAGCATCGACATGCCGTAGAGCAGCATCCCGGAAGCGAGCGCCCCGAGCACGAAATATTTCATGGCGGCTTCGGTGGCCAGCCGGTCGCCACGCCGGAGCGCCACCATCGCGTACAGCGACAGGCTCTGGAGCTCGAGGCCGAGGTACAGAGTGAGGAAGCTGCTCGCCGAGATCATCACCATCATGCCGAGGGTCGCGAACAGCGCGAGCGCGAAGAACTCGCCGCGCCGCATGCCGCGCACTTCGATGTATTCGTGGGAATAGACGAGCACCGTGGCGACCGACGCATAGACCGCGAGCTTGAGCGCATCGGCCATCGGGTCGTCCACGAACATCCCTGAGAAGGTGAACGCTGGCGTGCCCGTCGCAGTGAGCGCAGTGATGAGCGCCGCGCCGGCGAGGGAAAGCAGTGTGAGCGCGTAGGGGACGCCCTTGCGCTCTTCTCCCACGAAGAGGTCCGCGAGGAGCACGACCGACACCATGACGACGAGAAAGATCTCGGGCAGGGCGGGCAGCAGATCCGGCATCGGAAACGGCTTCATGGAACGCGCCTCACAGGGGTAGCTTGCTGGTCGCCACGTGGGCGAGCAGATCGTTCACCGAGGTGTGCATCATTTCGGCGAGCGGGAGCGGATAGATGCCGAGCGCGAGCACCGCCACCGCGGCAAGTGCAAGCACCAGTTGTTCGCGGGCGCCGATGTCCTTCAGCTCGGCCACATGGTCGTTGGCGACCGCGCCGAACATGACGCGCTTGTACATCCAGAGGGTGTAGGCAGCGCCGAGAATTAGCGTGATTCCGGCCAGGAGCGCATACCAGAAGTTCACCTGCATCGCGCCCATCACGACCAGAAACTCGCCGATGAAGCCGCTGGTGCCCGGCAGCCCCGCGTTAGCCATGGCGAACAGCATGAAGAACGCCGCAAAAACAGGCATGGTATTGACCACGCCGCCGTAATCGGCGATGAGGTGGCTGTGCATGCGGTCGTAGACGACGCCCACGCACAGGAAGAGCGCACCCGATATGAAGCCGTGGGAGACCATCTGGATCACTGCGCCTTCGATACCGTAGGCGTTGAAGATGAAGAAGCCGAGCGTCACGAAGCCCATGTGGGCGATCGAAGAGTAGGCGATCAGCCGTTTCATGTCCTTCTGCACGAGGGCTACGAATCCGATGTAGACGATAGCGATCAGCGACAGCGCGATCATGATGCCGGAGAGCGCATGGCTCGCATCCGGCAGGATCGGCAGCGAAAAGCGGATGAAGCCATAGCCGCCGAGCTTCAGCATGATCGCGGCCAACACCACCGAGCCGCCGGTCGGCGCTTCGGGGTGCGCGTCAGGAAGCCAGGTGTGCACCGGCCACATCGGCACCTTCACCGAGAACGCCGCGAAAAGCGCGATGAAGAGCAGGATCTGCGTGCTCATCTCGAGGGGCAGCGCGTGCCAGTCGAGGATGGAGAAGCTGCCGCCCGAGGCGTTGTAGAGGTAGATGAACGCAACCAATGTGAGCAGCGATCCGAGCAGAGTGTAGAGGAAGAACTTGACTGCCGCGTAGACCCGGTTCTCGCCGCCCCAGACGCCGATGATGATGAACATTGGGATCAGCGTCGCCTCGAAGAAGACGTAGAACAGCAGTCCATCGAGCGCGGCGAAGACGCCGTTCATGAGGCCCGACAGCACGAGGAACGCCGCCATGTATTGCGCGACGCGGCTCTGGATGACCTGCCAGCCGGCGAGCACCACGAGCACGGTCGTGAAGCAGTTGAGCAGGATGAGCGGTGTTGCGATGCCGTCGACGCCGAGGTGGTAGTTGACGTTGAACCGCTCGATCCACGGCGCGAGCTCGATGAACTGAAAGCCGGAAGCCGCCGCGTCGAAATGCGTGTAGAGCGGAATCGCAACCAGGAAGCCGGCGACTGCCCCGATCAGCGCGAGCAGGCGTGCCAGCGGCGCGTTGCGGTCGGAGCCGGTGAAAAGGACCACGACGCCCGCGAAGATCGGGAGCCAGATGACGGTGCTGAGGAGGGGCAGGCCGAGGAGCATGCTGTGGTTCGTGTTGTGGACTCGTGGTGGTGCGGCGGATCAGGCCCGGGTGAACCAGAGCGTGAGGAGGAGCACGACGCCGATGATCATCGTGAAAGCGTAGGTGTAGATATAGCCGGTCTGGAGATGCTTGCTCAACTTCGCGATCCACCCCACCACCCGCGCGGAGCCGTTGACGAGAAGCCCGTCGATGATCGCCACATCGCCGCCCTTGAAGAGACCGTTGCCCACCCCTACCGCGCCGTCGGCAAAGACGCGCTGGTTGAAGTCATCGAAGCCGTACTTGTTCTCCAGGATGCGCGTGATGAGCCCGAAGCGCTCGCGCAGCTTGCCCGGCAGATCGGGATTCACGATGTATAGATAGAAGGCGGTCACGATGCCGGCGACCACCAGCCAGAACGGCAGCGTGAAGAAGCCATGCATCACCATGGCCACGACGCCGTGGAATTCCTCGGCCAGTTCCGCGAGTCCGCCGTGTTCCGGGGCGATGAAGATCGAATTGCCGAAGTAATCGCCGAAGACGATCGTGCCGACGAGCCAACCGGCGCAGATCGAAGGAATGGCGAGCAGAATGAGTGGAATCGTGACCACGGCCGGGGATTCGTGCGGCGGTCCGCCGTGGCCGTGATGATCGTCACTTTCCCCATGATCGTCATGCCCGTGGTCATCGTGTCCATGCGCGGCATGGGCATCGCCGTGGGTGTCAAATCTCGGTTTGCCATGGAACGCATAGAAGACCAGGCGGAACGTATAGAGCGCAGTGACGAAGGCGCAGGCAAGCACGCAGAAGTACGCGAAGCCCGCTCCCGGCACCGTGGCAAGATGCGCCGACTCGATGATCAGGTCCTTGGAAAAGAAACCTGCGAAGGGCGGGAAGGCGGCGTTTGCCAGACCTCCCATCAGGACCGTGGCGTAGGTGATCGGCATGTACTTCCACAGGCCGCCCATCTTCCGCATGTCCTGCTCGTGATGCATGGCGATGATGACCGACCCGGCGGCGAGAAACAGGGCGGCCTTGAAGAAGGCGTGGGTGAAGAGATGGAAGATCGCGGCGGGGTATGCCGAGGCACCGAGCGCCACCGTCATGTAGCCGAGTTGCGAGAGCGTGGAGTAGGCGACCACGCGCTTGATGTCGTACACGACGACCGCGATGAACGCCATGAAGAGCGCGGTGATGCCGCCGATGATGATCACGAAGGAGCGCGCCGTCTCCGAAAGCTCGAAGAGCGGCGACATGCGCGCAACCATGAAGATGCCGGCGGTCACCATGGTGGCCGCATGGATGAGGGCGGAGATCGGCGTCGGACCCTCCATCGAATCGGGCAGCCACACGTGGAGCGGGAACTGCGCACTCTTACCCATCGCGCCGATGAAGAGGCAGATGCAGATGACCGAAATCAGCAGCCACTCATGTCCAGAGATGATCTGGATCGTCTCCTTCGCCATTTCGGGTGCCCGCGCGAACACGTCGCCGTAGTGCAGCGATCCGAAGTGAATGAAGACGAGGGCGATGCCGAGGAGAAAGCCGAGGTCGCCGACCCGGTTCACCAGGAATGCCTTCATGTTCGCGTAGATCGCCGTCGGCCGTGTGTACCAGAAACCGATCAGCAGGTACGACACGAGTCCCACCGCTTCCCAGCCGAAGAAGAGCTGCAGGAAGTTGTTGCTCATGACCAGCATGAGCATCGAGAACGTGAAGAGCGAGATGTAGCTGAAGAACCGTTGATAGCCCGGATCGTCGGCCATGTAGCCGATTGTGTAGATATGCACGAGCAGCGACACGAAGGTGACGACGACCATCATGAGCGCGGTCAGGCGGTCTATCAGGAAGCCCACGTGCAGGCTCACGTCGCCGCTGGTGATCCAGGTGTAGAGGTTGCCGTCGAAGGTGTTTCCCTTCAGCACGTCGAGAAGCACGAGGGAGGAGCACGCGAGGGAGATGAACACCCCGAGAATCGTCACCCAGTGGGCACCGGCGCGGCCGATCGCGCGACCGAAGAGGCCCGCGATGAGGGAGCCCACGAGCGGGGCGAGCGGAACGATGAGATAGAGAGTCTTCATGTTCTTGTTCGTGCGTCAGCCCTTGAGCTGGTCCAGATCGTCCACGTTGATGGTTCGCATCGTGCGGAACAGCACGACGAGGATCGCAAGACCGATGGCCGCCTCCGCCGCTGCCACCGTCAGGATGAAGAAGACGAAGATCTGGCCCGCCGGGTCCTGCAGGTAGCGGGAGAACGCAACGAAGTTCATGTTCACGGCGAGCAGCATCAGCTCGATCGCCATGAGCAGGATGATCACATTCTTCCGGTTGAGGAAAATGCCCACAACGGCGATCGCGAACAGGATCGCACCGAGCACCAGAAAATTCGACAGAGACAGCACGAACTCTCCCCTTCAGCGGTTCGCCCCACGCCGGTCGCACCGGCGGGCCGAGCCGCTAGATCTTGTTGGTCGACGGCGCGTCCTGCTTCTCGGTGGGCATGGAAACGAGCCGCACGCGGTCTTCGCGCTTCACCAGGACCTGCTTCGCCGGGTCCACGTACTTCGTGTCCTTGCGCCGCCGCATGGTGAGTGCGATGGCGGCGACGATCGCAACCAGCAGCAGGACGGCAGCCAGCTCGAACGGGTAGACATAGTCGGTGTAGACCAGTCTCCCGAGCGTCTTGGTATTGCTGTAGTTCGCGGGGTTGGGCGGCGGCGCGGGCATCTCGCCGAGATCGAAATATTCGCCGCCGAGCACGAGCACCATCTCGGCCACCATGATCAGCGCGACCACGGCGCCGAGCGGCAGGTAGCGCCAGAATCCTTCGCGCAGCCGGTCGAGATTGATGTCGAGCATCATGATCACGAACAGGAAGAGCACCATCACCGCGCCCACGTAAACGAGGACCAGCGTGATGGCGAGAAACTCCGCTTCCAGCAGTATCCAGATGCCAGCCGAAGTGACGAAGGTGAGCACGAGGTAGAGCGCCGCGTGCACCGGATTGCGCGCGGTGATGACGCGCAGCGCGGCGAACAGCAGGATCGCCGAGAAGCCGTAGAAGACAATCAGCTTGAAGGTCATCGTCTCGTATTGTGGCGGCCTGCTCGCTCGCCCTCCCTAGCGGAACTTCGCGTCGGCCAGCCGATCCTTCGCGATCTGCTCCTCGTAGCGGTCGCCGACCGCGAGCAGCATCTCTTTCGTGTAGGTCAGGTCGCCCCGTCTTTCCCCGTGATACTCGAGGATGCGCGTCTCGACGATCGAATCGACCGGACACGATTCCTCGCAGAAGCCGCAGAAGATGCACTTCGTGAGATCGATGTCGTAGCGCGTGGTACGGCGGGTGCCGTCGTCGCGCTGCTCGGACTCGATCGTGATCGCGAGCGCCGGACACACCGCCTCGCACAGCTTGCAGGCGATGCAGCGCTCCTCGCCGTTCGGGTAGCGGCGCAGCGCGTGCAGTCCGCGGAACCGCGGCGACTGCGGCGTCTTCTCCTCGGGAAACTGTACGGTGATCTTGCGTGCGAAGAGGTTGCGTCCGGTGAGCATCATGCCCTTCACCAGCTCATAGAGCAGGAAGGTCTGGAAAAAGTCCTTGACGCTTCGGATCATGGTCGAATCTCCTTCACCGCCCGCCGCTCACCACACCCAGAGCGGCGTCATCCGCCAAATGCCGATGACGACGATCCAGATCAGGGTGATGGGAATGAACACCTTCCAGCCGAGGCGCATGATCTGGTCGTAGCGGTAGCGGGGGAAGGTGGCGCGGAACCACAGGAAGAGGAACAGCACGAACGCGATCTTCCCGAGCAGCCAGATCATGCCGGGAATCGCATTGAGCGGCCAGATGTTGAAAGGCGGAAGCCAGCCTCCGAGGAACATGATGCTGGTCATCGCGGCCACCAGGATCATGTTCGCGTACTCGGCGAGGAAGAAGATGGCGAAGGCCATGCCCGAGTATTCCACGTGGAAACCGGCCACGATCTCGCTCTCGCCCTCCGAAACGTCGAACGGCGCGCGGTTCGTCTCCGCGACGCCCGAGATCAGATACACGAGAAACATCGGGAAGAGCGGAACGAAGTTCCAGCTCCAGAAGCCGCCGCCCTGCTGCCCCCTGACGATGTCGGAGAGGTTGAGGCTCTGCGCGACCATCAGCACGCACACGAGCGCGAAGCCCATCGCGAGTTCGTACGAGACCACCTGGGCAGCGGAGCGCAGGCTTCCGATGAACGCGTACTTCGAGTTCGACGCCCAGCCGGCGATCACGATGCCGTAAACACCCATGGAAGTGATCGCCATCACGTAGAGCAGGCCGGCGTTGACGTTGGCGAGCACGACCTCGGGCGCGAACGGCACCACGGCCCAGGCCGCGAGCGCGGGCATGATGGCGAGCACGGGCGCGAGCAGGAACAGCCCCTTGCTCGCTTCGCTCGGCACGATGATCTCCTTCGTGAGGAGCTTCAGGGCATCGGCGATCGGCTGCAGCCAGCCTCTGGGCCCGACCCGGTTGGGTCCGATGCGCACCTGCATGTAGCCGATCACCTTGCGTTCCGCAAAGGTGAGGTACGCAACAGCGAGCATGAGTGGCGCCGTGATGACGACGATCTTGACCAGTGTCCACACCACCGGCCACGCGGGTCCGAGCAGATCTGCGAAGAATTCCATCGTCGCCCGCCGCCCTGTTACACCGCGACCCGCTGTTCGCCGGGAATGCGCTCGAGGGTGACCTCGGCGTCCTCGGCACCCAGCCCGGAAGTCAGCATGTGACCCGCGGGCACACGCACGCAGTTCGCCGGCAGGCTGTCGTCCGTTTCGGTAAACAGGACGGCCTCACCGCCGCCTTGCAGGATGCGGACGCTGTCGCCTTCCTTGAGCTGCAGCGTCTGGTAGAGCGAAGCGGGCAGATGCGCCACCGGCGATTGCCCGTCGCGGGTTTTCTGCAGCGACATGGCGCGCCGCACGATGGCGTCGGCATCGTGAATGCGCACCTCCGCGACGCGCTGGATCGCTCCGGATTCGCCTGGCGCGAGGCTGCCCATGGCGACGCCAGAAACGCTGTTTCCGAGCAGTCCGGACAGGTCCGCGTTCCGGCCCCGCAGCTCATCGCGCACCTGTTCGCTGCTGTCGTAGTCGAAACCCGGCAAGCCGAGCAGGTTGCCGAGCACGCGCAACACCTTCCACGCCGGACGCGCATCGCCCAGCGGACGGACACAGCCGCTGAAGCTCTGGGCGCGGCCTTCGGTATTCACGAAGGTCCCCGCCGTCTCGGTGAACGGCGAGATCGGCAGGAGGACGTCCGCATAACCCTGGGCACCGTGCTTGTAAGCCGAAAGGGCGACCACGAATTCCGCCTCGTTCATCGCCGCGAGCGCCTGCCGCGGATTGGCGCAGTCGAGCTCGGGCTCGACGTTGAGCAGCACATAAGCCGCGCGCGGCGCCGCGAGCATCGCCTTTGCGTTCATTCCCGCAGAACTGCCGGCAAAAGGTGTCGCACCCGCGAGATAACCGCCGACGCTGTTCGCAGCCTCGCCGAGAAAGCCGAAGCGACCGCGGACGACGCTCGCGAGCGCTTGCGCGAGGCGCTGCAATTCGGCTGCACGCGGATGATGCTGGGCCTGGTTCCCGAGGAAGATGCCGACGCGGGAGCCGGACAGCAGGCTCTCGGCGATGCGCTGCGCGGACTCCGACACCGCGACGCCCGAGAGTGCGGTCGAGAGCGACAAGGCACCGGCGAGATCGTGATCGAGGGGCGCGCCGGAGCCCTCGACGGCTGCCTTCAGCACCTGGGCAAGCGCATGCGGAAGATCCCCTGGCGCTGCGATGAGCCTGCCCACCGTGGGCATCAGCAGCTCCGCGTCGGTCGGATTCACGAGGCTGAGCTGCAGGCCGCGCTTCGTAGCCTGCCGCAAACGGTGGGCGAGCAGCGGATGATCCTTGCGCAGGACGCTGCCGACGACGAGCGCACGGTCGAGTCCGCTCACCTCGGCGACCTTCATGCCGAGCCACGGGAAACCCGCCGTGCTGCCATCGGCGCGGAAATCGGTCTGACGCAGCCGGAAGTCGACATTGTTGCTGCCGACCCCGCGGGCAAGCTTTGCGAACAGATGCAACTCTTCCAGCGTCGAGTGCGGCGTCGCCAGGAAACCGATCGCCTCGCCTCCGCGACTCGCCAGCGCCTTTGCAAGTCCGGCGACGGCGGCTTCCAGCGCAACCTGCCAATCGACCTCGCGCCATCTTCCATCGACGCGCACCATGGGTGTGGTCAGTCGATCCTGGACGTTCAAACCCTGGTACGAGAAGCGGTCCTTGTCAGACAGCCAGCACTCGTTGATCTCTTCGTTTTCGAGCGGCAGCACCCGCATCACCCGGTTCTGCATCACCTGCACCACAAGGTTCGACCCGAGGCCGCAATGGGGGCTCACCGAACGCTTGCGGGTGAGCTCCCAGGTGCGTGCGGTGTAGCGGAACGGCTTGGAGGTGAGCGCACCGACCGGGCACACGTCGATTACGTTGCCTGATAACTCCGAATCAACCGTCCGACCGACGAATGCGAGGATTTCTGCGTGCTCGCCGCGCCCCGCCAGTCCCAGTTCCATAATGCCGGCGATCTCCTGCCCGAAGCGTACGCAGCGGGTGCAGTGGATGCAGCGGGTCATGTCGGTGGAGATGAGCGGGCCGAGATCCTTGTTCGGCACCACGCGCTTCGCTTCTTCATAGCGCGAGCCGCTCGCGCCGTAGCCGACGGCGAGATCCTGCAGCTGGCACTCTCCGCCCTGATCGCAGATCGGGCAGTCGAGCGGATGATTGATGAGCAGAAATTCCATCACCGCCTGTTGGGCCTTGACGGCAAGCTCCGAGCGCGTGTGAACCTTCTGGCCATTCGCAACCGGCGTCGCGCAGGCGGGCAGCGGCTTGGGCGCCTTTTCGACCTGGACGAGACACATGCGACAGTTGGCGGCGATCGACAGCTTCTTGTGCCAGCAGAAATGCGGAATGTAGATGCCCAGCTTGTTCGCGGCATCGATCACCGTGGCGCCCTGCGGCACCTGCACGGTCTTGCCGTCGATTTCCAGGGAGATCAGATCAGCCATGATTTCTCATTCGCGAGATCGGCATCGGGTTCAGCATCCGCCGCTCACGAGACAGCGTTTGTGCTCGATGTGGTAGGCGAACTCGTCGCGGAAATGCTGCACGAAACTCTTCACCGGGAGCGCTGCTGCGTCGCCCAACGCACAGATGGTGCGACCCATGATGTTGTCCGACACGTTCGTCAGCAGGTCGAGATCCTCGGGCCTGCCGCGACCGGTCTCGATGCGATCGACGACGCGGTAGAGCCAGCCGGTGCCTTCCCGGCACGGCGTGCACTGCCCGCAGGATTCCTCAAAGTAGAAATAGGAGAGGCGCCGCAGCGCCTTCACCATGCACGTGGTCTCGTCCATGATGATGACGGCACCCGAGCCGAGCATCGATCCCGCTTTCGCGATCGAGTCGTAGTCCATGTCGCAGGCCATCATCACGTCCCCCGGCAGCACCGGCATTGACGACCCTCCGGGAATGCATGCCTTCAGCCTGCGGCCGCCGCGCATCCCGCCCGCCATCTCGAGCAGCTTCGCGAAGGGCGTCCCCATTCTTACTTCGTAGTTGCCGGGCTTGTTCACGTGGCCCGACACAGAGAAGAGCTTGGTCCCGCCGTTGTTCGGTTTGCCGAGATCGAGAAAGCTCGTCCCGCCGTGCAGGAGGATGTACGGGACGGCGGCGAACGTCTCTGTATTGTTGATGGTGGTCGGCCGGCCGTAGAGTCCGAACGTCGCGGGAAACGGCGGCTTGAACCGGGGCTGACCTTTCTTGCCTTCGATCGAGTTGAGGAGCGCCGTCTCCTCGCCGCATATGTAGGCGCCGTAGCCGTGATGGGCGTACAGCTCGAAGCCGAACCCCGACCCGAGGATGTCGGGGCCCAGTAACCCCGCCGCACGGGCTTCGTCGAGGGCTTCTTCGAAACGCTCGTAGACGTCCCACACTTCGCCGTGGATGTAGTTATAGCCGGCGCTTGCACCCATCGCGTAGCCCGCGAGGATCATGCCTTCGATCACGAGATGCGGGTTGTAGCGCAGCAGGTCGCGATCCTTGAAGGTGCCGGGCTCGCCTTCGTCGGAGTTGCAGACCACATACTTCTGGCCGGTGTAGCTGCGCGGCATGAAACTCCACTTGAGCCCGGTGGGAAAGCCGGCGCCGCCGCGCCCGCGCAGGGCACTCAGCTTCACCTCGGCGATCACCTGTTCGGGCGTCATCTTCTCGCCGAGCACTTTTCTAAGCGCCTTGTAGCCGTCGCGCTCCTCGTAATCCTTGAGTCCCCAGTTGAGGCCGTTCAAGCCCTTCATCAGCACGGCGTCGGGGCCGTAGATGTCGGACGGAAAAGGCAGCAGGGGGGCGTTCATTCGGAAAGCTCCGCGAGCAGGCGATCGATAGCTTCGTTGCTCATGAAGCTGCACATGCGCTTGTTGTTGACGAGGAAGACCGGCGCGTCGCCACAGGCGCCGAAGCACTCCCCTTCCTTGAGGGTGACGCAGCCGTCGGCGGTCGTCTCGCCCAAGCCCACGCCGAGTTTCTGCTTCAGGTAGTCCACGGCTGCCCCCGCACCCGACAGCGCGCAGGGCAGATTGGTGCACACCGTTATCTTGTACTTGCCCGGCGGGGTGAGGTTGTACATGGTGTAGAACGTCGCCACCTCGTAGACCGCCACTGCCGGCATGCCGAGATACTGGGCAACGAACTCCATGGTTTCGCTCGAGAGCCAGCCCTTTTCGTCTTGGGCGATGCCGAGCGCCGCCATCACCGCCGAGCGCTTCTGATCGGCCGGATACTTGGTGAGCTCACGGTCGATCTTCGCGAGCGCGGCGGGTGAAAGGATCATGGGAGCATTCATCGTCGCGGCCAAGCCATGCAAGGAATGCAATGCTCACGGAACCGCAAGGCGAAGTCAAAAACGCCGCCGCGTCGTCTCATCGATCGATCTCGCCGAACACGATATCCATCGTACCGATGATCGCGACCACATCGGCGATCATGTGGCCGCGGCAGAGCTCGTCCATCGCCGCCAGATGCGGGTAACCGGGGGCGCGGATCTTCAGGCGATACGGCTTGTTCGCACCGTCGGACACGAGGTAGATGCCGAACTCCCCTTTCGGGTGCTCGATGGCGGCATAAGCTTCTCCCGGCGGCACATGGAAACCTTCCGTGAAGAGCTTGAAGTGATGGATCAGCTCTTCCATGTTGGTTTTCATCGCCACGCGGGAAGGCGGCGCCACCTTGTGGTTCTCGATCATCACCGGACCGGGATTCTTGCGCAGCCAGTCAATGCACTGCTTGACGATCCGCGTGGACTGCCGCATCTCCTCGATGCGCACGAGGTATCGATCGTAACAGTCGCCGTTCACACCCACCGGGATATCGAAATCCATTCGGTCGTACACTTCGTACGGCTGCTTCCTGCGCAAGTCCCATTCGACGCCCGACCCACGGAGCATGGCACCGGTGAAACCGAGGGCCTGCGCCCGCTCCGGTGTGACCACGCCGATGCCGACCGTGCGCTGCTTCCAGATGCGATTATCGGTGAGCAGGGTTTCGTATTCGTCGACGCATCCGGGGAATCGGTCCGCAAAGTCCTCGATGAAGTCGAGGAGCGAGCCCTGTCGATTCTCGTTGAGCTGTTTGATCGCCGATTCGCTGTGGACCCGGGATGCATGATACTGCGGCATCACGTCGGGCAAGTCCCGGTACACGCCACCGGGGCGATAGTAGGCGGCATGCATCCGCGCTCCCGACACGGCTTCGTAGCAGTCCATCAGGTCTTCGCGCTCGCGGAACGCATAGAGGAAAACCGTCATGGCGCCGATGTCGAGGGCATGGGCACCAAGCCACAGCAAGTGGTTGAGGATGCGCGTGACCTCGTCGAACAGGACGCGGATGTACTTGGCGCGCAGCGGCGGTTCGATCTCCAGGAGCTTCTCGATAGCCATCACGTACGCGTGCTCGTTGCACATCATGGACACATAGTCGAGGCGGTCCATGTACGGCACGCTCTGGATGAACGTCTTGTACTCGGCGAGTTTTTCGGTGGCGCGATGAAGGAGCCCGATGTGGGGATCGGCGCGCTGGATGACTTCGCCATCGAGCTCGAGCACGAGCCGGAGCACCCCGTGGGCTGCCGGGTGCTGCGGGCCAAAATTCATCGTGTAGTTGCGGATCTCAGCCACGACGCGTTACCCGAGACCTAAGCTTAAGGTGCGAGCAGCTAGCCATTCCGGAACCCGAGCCCCTCGGCGTAATTGTCTTCCCGCACGACGCGGGGCGTGATCTCCCTCGGCTCGATCGTGACGGGCTGATAGATGACCCGCTGCTGGTCCGGATCGTAGCGCATTTCGACGTTGCCGGAGAGCGGAAAGTCCTTCCGGAACGGATGGCCGATGAAGCCGTAATCGGTGAGAATCCGGCGCAGATCCGGGTGACCCTGGAACACGATTCCGTAAAGGTCGAAGGCTTCGCGCTCGAACCAGTTGGCAGCGGGCCACACATCGACGACGGAGTCAATGATGGGAAGATCGTCGTCGGCGCAGAATGCGCGCACGCGCACGCGCCAGTTGTGCCGAATCGAAAGCAGGTGGTAAGCGACCGCGAAGCGGGGGCCATGGTGGGCCCCTTCGCCATAGTCGCGATAGTCGAGACCGCATAGGTCGATGAGCTGGGAAAACGCAAGATCCGGATCGTCCCGCAGCCCGCGGGTCGCAGTGAGGATATCGGCGCCCTTCACCTCGACGGTGAGTTCGCCGAGCGCGATCGCCGCCCGCGACACCTTGTCCCCGAGGACGGTGCGCAGCTTGTTTTCAAGGGTTTCGAGTCGGGTGGTCATCGGCAGCTGCTTCAGCGCGCAATGGTGTTGGTGCGCTTGATCTTGTTCTGAAGCTGGATGATGCCGTACAGCAGTGCTTCCGCCGTGGGCGGACAGCCAGGCACGTAGATGTCGACCGGGACGATGCGATCGCAGCCGCGCACGACCGAGTAGGAGTAGTGGTAATAGCCGCCGCCGTTCGCACAGGAACCCATGGAAATCACCCAACGGGGCTCCGCCATCTGATCGTAGACTTTGCGCAGCGCCGGCGCCATCTTGTTGCAGAGCGTACCGGCCACGATCATCACGTCGGACTGGCGCGGACTTGGACGGAACACCACGCCGAAGCGGTCGAGATCATAGCGGGAAGCGCCCGCCTGCATCATTTCCACCGCACAGCATGCGAGCCCAAACGTCATCGGCCACATGGAGCCGGTCCGGGTCCAGTTGATGACCGTGTCTAGGGAAGTAGTGATGAATCCCTTCTCGATAACGCCTTCTGCACCCATGCTCAAAATCTCCTGCCGGGGGACATCTGGAAGCTACGCGCCATCACAGCCCGCCCATCGACGCGCGCTCGCGTCGCATCCCCGCAAACCCGCGGGGGGCCCTTGCTCCGTTGAGCCGTCGTAGCGGCACACGCCTTCCAAAACCTTTCCG
The DNA here is from genome assembly GCA_963747225.1 of uncultured beta proteobacterium. Lineage (GTDB taxonomy): Bacteria > Pseudomonadota > Gammaproteobacteria > Burkholderiales > JAEUMW01 > JAEUMW01. Next base: position 236,315 of record CAVVES010000003.1, read on the forward strand.
GGCCCACCCCACAAACAGACAACGCGGCCCTCTTGCGTCGCATCCCCACAGAATCGTGGGGCCCCAGCTCGGTGGGTCGTGCGGCTACTCCCACTCCAGCGCTCCTTTCTTCCATTCGTAGATGAATCCGACCACCAGAATACCGAGGAATATCATCATCGACACGAATCCGAAGACTCCGATGTCGTCGAGGACGACCGCCCACGGAAAAAGGAACGCGATCTCGAGATCGAAAAGGATGAAGAGGATGGCGACGAGGTAGTAGCGCACGTCGAACTTCATACGCGCGTCTTCGAACGCCTCGAATCCGCACTCGTACGGAGAGAGCTTCTCGCTGTCGGGTCGATGAACGCCGATCAGCCGGGAGATACCGCTTCCCATGGCCATCGGTACGACACCTACGGCGAGACCGACGAGGATGAAGAGCAGAATGGGGAAATAGTTTTCCAGCATGGCGATCCCGGTCCGATCGAATCGTCAGTAGAGCGCAGACCGCATTGTTGCACCTCTCTTCATCGTTGTCCGACTTTCCACTCGAAGATTGGTTTTCCCGGAATCGCCCGGGGTCCTGTCGGCGCCAGCGCACGCGCCAGATCCCGCTCTAATCGTTGGTGCCGATGGGGAGACTCGAACTCCCACGGCTTTCGCCACCGCCCCCTCAAGACGGCGTGTCTACCAATTTCACCACATCGGCGCCGGTGGAACTCTCAACTCGGACGCTCCCGCAGCGGGCGCGTCACGCCGGACTCATTTGGGAACCTCCCGGGCCTTCGATCCATCTGCAGGTGTCGGTGCCGGTACCGCATTCTCGGTCGGGGCGGGTGTCGCCGGCTGCGCCTTGTGCGTCGACATCACTCCCCGGTCGCGGGTCTTGCCCGCTGAAAGATAGGTCAGTCCGAGGCTCGTCACGAAGAACACGGCAGCGAGAATCGCCGTCGCACGGCTGAGAAAGTTTGCAGAGCCGGTAGATCCGAACAGACTGCCCGACGCGCCGCTGCCAAATGCCGCTCCCATGTCGGCCCCCTTGCCGTGCTGGAGCAGCACGAGGCCGATAACGACCATCGCCGCAATCACATGCACTACCAGAATCGCTATTTCCATTCGATCTCTCTGCTTTAGCTCAGGCGCCGGTCGCTTCCGCGCCCACTGCGGGGCACGCTGCGCTGCAAATCGCCAGAAACTCATCTGCAATCAGCGAAGCGCCGCCGATCAGGCCACCGTCGATATCGGGCATCGCGAAGAGCCCGCCGGCATTGGACGCCTTCACGCTGCCACCGTACAAAATCGACAGCTTCGCCGCGACCGCGGCGTCATGCGTCGCGACGCGCTGACGGATGAACCCGTGCACTGCCTGCGCCTGGTCGGGCGTCGCATTGCGCCCCGTTCCAACTGCCCAGACCGGTTCGTAGGCGAGCACTCCCCGGCCAATCCCGGCCGACCCTACGACGTGCAGCACAGCGTCGAGCTGCCCGGCCACCACCTGTTCCGTCGAGCCGGCCTCGCGCTCCGCGAGTGTTTCGCCGACACACAGGATGGGCGTCAGGTTTACCTCCAGAGCCGCCCGGTATTTACGCGCAACGGTTTCACTGTCTTCCCCGTAGAGCGCCCTGCGCTCGGAATGCCCGACAATGACGTATCGACAGCCGAACTCTCGCAGCATCGCACCGGAAACCTCTCCGGTGTAGGCACCTTTCGCGAATTCACTCAGGCTCTGCGCACCCCACGTGACCGGGCTTCCGCCCAGTAAACCTTGCACCTGGGCGAGGTAGGGAAAGGGCACACAGACCGCCACGGCTGCGCCGCGAACTTCGCGAGCGCCCCGGCGAACGGCATCGAGCAGCGCTGCGTTGTCGGACAGGCTGCCATGCATCTTCCAGTTGCCTGCCACCAACTTTCCACGCACCGCAATCCCCTTCGCAAAGGCAGCGGAATACTAGCGGTTTCGGCACCCGACGGTCAATCTTGGTTGCATGGCAACATCGCAGAAGACTGCCTGAGCGAGGGGATCGCCGGCTCGGGACGCGCCGGTTCGCCGTGCGGGTCAACGCCCGGGTTGATTCGGCAGCTGGCTGAAGATGCAGTTCGCGAGCGCGTTCGTGTCGCTACCCGCGTACCAACCGCCAAGGAAGGCGGAGAAGTCCGCTTGCGTAATCTTGGCCTCGTACAGACGCGAGAGGGCATCGATCATGTTGGAGTCGGTGCCAATCAGGGTGGATATATTGGCGTCGCCGACCGGATAAGCATTGCAGCGCTTGGAAACCCGGTTCAGAAACTGATTGAAGCCGGGATAGTCGCCGTCGAAGGAATCGGTCGCCGTATCCTGATAGAGGAGGTTTCCGGTGTCCTTGACCGCCGCGCATCCCGCGAACAGAGACAGGAAAATCGCGGCAGATGCACAGAGGAAACGGCGCGCGCTCATAGCGAAGGTGCTTTGGCGTTGCAGATTTCCGCGGCCGCCTGCTCAACACTCAGGGCAATGCACTCGGCCCAGCGCTGAACCTGCGAACGGGATCTGCCCTCGACCATCACCCGGATAAGGGGCTCCGTACCCGAAGCACGGAGGAGCACGCGCCCGCCCTCACGCAGGTCACTTTCCGCAGCCTTCAGGGCAGCCTTGACCGCCGGCGCACCATGAAAGTCGAACCGCTCGGGGACGCGCACGTTGATGAGCACCTGCGGGTAGAGCTCGACCGGCGCCGCCAAGGCGGCGAGCGACTTGCCGCTTTCGCGGATCGCCCGCAACACCTGGAGGGCGGAGACGATACCGTCGCCGGTGGTGTGCTTATCGAGACAGATGATGTGTCCGGAATTCTCGCCCCCCAGCACCCAGCCCCGTTCCAACAGCATCTCCAGCACGTAGCGGTCGCCCACCTTCGCCCGTGCGAATGGAACGCCCAGCGCGCCCAGAGCATGCTCGAAGCCGAGGTTGGTCATCTGCGTGCCGACGACACCTCCCGCAAGCATACCGAGCTGGTGGCGATGGGAGCAGATCACGTACAGCAACTGATCGCCATCGTAGATTCTGCCTTCCGCATCCACCATCACAAGCCGGTCGCCATCCCCGTCAAACGCGACGCCGAGGTGCGCACCGTTTTCGGCCACCGCAGCGTGCAGGCTCTCCGGATGCACGGCGCCGCAGCGTTCGTTGATGTTGAAGCCGTCGGGCTCATTGCCGATGGCGATCACGTCCGCGCCAAGCTCGTGGAACACGTCGTGTGCTATGTGATAGGTCGCGCCGTGTGCGGAATCCACCACCACCCGCAGCCCGCGAAGGTCGAGCGCACTCGGGAACGTGCTTTTGCAGAATTCGATGTAGCGGCCGGCGGCGTCGTTGACACGCCATGCCTTGCCGAGCCGCTTTGAAGGTGCGCAGGTGATCGGCTCCTCGAGCCGGGTTTCGATTGCGCGCTCCGTCTCGTCTGGCAGCTTGTTGCCGTCGGCGGAGAAGAACTTGATGCCGTTATCCTCGAAAGGATTGTGGGAGGCACTGATCACGATGCCCGCCGAGAGGCGCAGGGCCCGCGTCAGATAGGCGACCGCCGGAGTTGGCATCGGACCGGCAAGGTAAACGTCGACTCCGGCCGCCGACAGCCCCGCTTGCAACGCGGACTCCAGCATGTAGCCCGAAATACGCGTGTCCTTGCCGATCAGCACCGCGGGGTGATCCCCGCTGCGGTGCGCCCTCCCCTCGCCCACCAGCACTTTGCCGGCGGCAAAGCCGAGCTGCATCATGAATCCGGGCGTGATCGGGTCTTCCCCAACCCGCCCGCGCACGCCGTCAGTGCCGAAGTATTTTCTGTTCATCGTTCGATTCTACCGCCTCGTAAATTTCCAGAGCGTCCCGCGTGGCGCGAACGTCGTGCACGCGCACGATCGACGCACCGTGCCACACGGCGATGAGAGCCGCGGCAACGCTGGAATAAACCCGGTCGCCGACCTCCCTGGAGGTTATCTTTCCCAGCACGGATTTTCGCGAAAGGCCCGCGAGCACCGGAACGTCAAGGCGCGCAAGCCGCGAAAGATTCCGCAGCAGCGCGATGTTGTGCGCCTTCGTCTTGCCGAAGCCGAAGCCGGGATCGATGGCGATTCGATCGCGCGCCACTCCTGCCCGCTCGCACGCGGCGACGCGTTCACGCAGAAACTGCTCCACGTCTGCCACAACGTCTTCGTATCGGGGATCGATCTGCATGGTTTGCGGGTCCCCCTGCATGTGCATCAGACATACCGCCGCGTCCGATGCGGCAGCGACTTCCAGAGCACCCGGTTCGCTCAGGGCCTTGACGTCGTTGATCATGCTCGCGCCTGCTGCAAGCGCCGCGGTCATCACCACGGGCTTGTAGGTATCGATGGAGATCGGCGCGGAGCATTCGGCGAGCCCCTTGATCACCGGCAGCACGCGGCTCAGCTCCTCGTCGACAGATGGCGGGACGGCACCGGGCCGGGTGGACTCTCCTCCGATGTCGAGGATGTCTGCGCCATCTTCGATCAAGCGCCGCGCCTGCAGCACCGCTTGATCAAGCGAAACAAAACGTCCGCCATCGGAGAACGAGTCGGGCGTGACGTTGACGATCCCCATGATCAGGGGGCGGGACAATGGAAGCTGGAAGCGCCCGCAAGCAAGGACACGCATGGTGGCCCCAAAAACAAAGGCCGGACAGCATCTGCCCGGCCCGTAGTGGAACTATGCTCTCAGGTGCCCTGCGCTGCAGACGGCGCGGCGGTGGGTGCCGTCGGGGCACTGCTTGGCGGCGGCTGCGGCGCGGCGGATGCAGGTCGCGGCGGCCGTGGCGAGCGGCCTTCCATGATGTCCGAGATCTGATCGGAATCGAGAGTTTCCCATTCCAGCAACGCCTTTGCCATGATCTCGACTTTGCCCCGGTTTTCCTCGATCAGGCGCCGGGAAAGGCCGTATTGTTGATCGATGATGCGGCGGATCTCGGCGTCGACCTTCTGCATGGTCGTTTCCGACACGTTCTTGTGGGTCGTGATGGAGCGGCCGAGGAACACCTCGCCTTCGTTTTCACCGTACACCATGGGGCCCAGCGCATCGCTCATGCCCCATTCGGTGACCATGCGGCGCGCCATCTCGGTTGCCTTCTTGAAGTCGTCGCCGGCACCGGTGGTCATCTGGTTCATGAACACCTCTTCTGCGATGCGTCCGCCAAACAGGACGGCGATGCGATTCATGATGTAGTCGCGATCGTAGCTGTAGCGATCCTCTTCCGGCAGCTGCATGGTCACGCCGAGCGCACGACCGCGCGGAATGATGGTCACCTTGTGCACCGGGTCTGCCTTGGGCAGCAGCTTGGCCACGACAACATGGCCGGACTCGTGATACGCCGTATTGCGGCGCTCGTCCTCGGGCATGACCACGGAGCGACGCTCGGCGCCCATCATGATCTTGTCCTTCGCACGCTCGAAATCCTCCATATCGACGAGCCGCTTGCTCCCCCGGGCCGCGAAAAGCGCTGCCTCGTTCACGAGGTTCGCGAGATCGGCACCCGAGAAACCAGGCGTACCGCGGGCGAGAATATCGGCGCGAACGTCGGGAGCGATCGGGACCTTGCGCATGTGCACCGTCAGGATCTGCTCGCGGCCACGGATATCCGGCAGCGGCACCACGACTTGGCGGTCGAAGCGGCCGGGTCGCAGGAGCGCCGGGTCCAGCACGTCCGGCCGGTTGGTCGCCGCGATGACGATGACACCCGAGTTGCCCTCGAAGCCGTCCATTTCGACAAGGAGCTGGTTCAGGGTCTGCTCGCGTTCGTCGTTTCCGCCCCCGAGCCCGGCTCCACGCTGACGGCCCACTGCGTCGATCTCATCGATGAACACGATGCAGGGCGCGTGCTTCTTCGCCTGCTCGAACATGTCACGGACCCGGGCAGCACCCACACCCACGAACATCTCGACGAAGTCGGAGCCGGAAATGGAGAAGAAGGGAACCTTCGCCTCGCCGGCGATCGCCTTCGCGAGCAACGTCTTGCCGGTACCGGGATTACCGACCATCAGCACGCCACGCGGAATCCGTCCGCCGAGCTTCTGGAACTTGCCCGGGTCCCGCAGGAATTCCACGAGCTCCGCCACTTCTTCCTTGGCTTCCTCGCAACCGGCAACGTCGGCAAAGGTGACCGTGTTGGTCGACTCGTCGAGCAGCCGCGCCCGGCTCTTGCCGAACGAGAAGGCGCCGCCCCGGCCGCCCCCCTGCATCTGGCGCATGAAGAAGATCCACACGCCGATGAGCAGCAGCATCGGGAACCAGGAAACGAATATGTTCATAAGAAGCGACGGCTCTTCCTCGGGCTTCGCCTCGACGATGACGCCGTTCTTCAGGAGATCGGACACCATCCACGGATCGGAGGGCGCGTAGGTCGTGAACCGCTTGTTGTCGGCCCGGATGCCCTTGATGATGCGGCCCTCGATGGTGACCTTGGCGACCTTGCCCTGCTTCACCTCTTCGATGAACTGCGAATAGTCCATGGGACTCTGGGCGGTCTGGCGCGTGCTGAACTGGTTGAATACAGTCATGAGCACCAGGGCGATCACGAGCCAGATGGCCACGTTCTTTACGAGATTGTTCAAATTCACTCCTCGAAACTGCCGCGCTGTACACCTTTGCGGTCGATTCTAAACCCATTAGTCATGACTGTCACAGCGCGATGAGGGCGCGTGAAGCGGTTCCCGTGCCAAGACTTCGCGCCTCACCGGACGCCGCGCCAGCAGATAAATCTCGCTCGATCTGTCACGGGAAGCCAGCGGCTTTCGCACCTGCACGGATCCGAACGAGCGCCGCAACTGCGCCACGAAGTCCTCGTACCCGTACCCGTGGAACACTTTGACTAGAAATACACCGCCCGGTTTCAGCCAGCCCAACGCAAATTCCAGCGCCCGTTCCGCAAGCTCGAAGCACCTTGCCTGATCCGTCGCCGCCACCCCACTGAGATTGGGTGCCATGTCCGAAAGCACAAGGTCCACCGGATATTCTTTCAGGGCCTGCACCAGTTGCGCGAGAACCGCCGTGTCTCTGAAGTCGCCCCGAATCACACGAGTGTCGTCGACAGGCGACATTTCCGCGATATCCAGCGCGATCACACGCCCACCGGGACGGACCGCGCTTGCCGCCACCTGGGACCAGCTCCCCGGCGCAGCGCCGAGATCGACGACGGTGAGGCCCGGTCGCAGCAGGCGGTCGTGCTTCGATATCTCCAGCAGCTTGTAGGCTGCGCGCGACCGGTAGCCGTCGTGGCGCGCATCGCGCACGAAGGGGTCAGTGTGTTGGCGGCGCAGCCAGGCTTTGCTGGTCTTGTTCCGACTCATCACGTACAGTTTCGGGCCCGACCGATCCTTGGTCCTGCAGGATTTTTCTTCAGTCTCACGATGTCCGATCACCTACCCTTATTGCCAGCAGTCGAGCGACGCGCCCTGGAGGCCCGCGCCCATGTGCTCAGACCGGTTGTCATCGTCGGATCCAAAGGGCTCACCGACGCGGTGTTGAAAGAGGTCGAACGTCGCCCTCAGAAGCCATGAACTGATCAAGATCAAGCTCACATCGAGCGACCGGGACGAGCGCGTGGCCCAGCTCCGCCACCTGTCCGAAGCTTCGGCCGCAAGTCCCGTACAGCAGATCGGCAAGGTCGTCGTGCTGTATCGGAAACGCCTTGAGGCGTCCGAGCCAGCCGCAGCGTCTACACCGTCGACCGCGAACCGACGCCGCGAGCGCACCACCGGTGTCGCTCCGAGGGCTCGCTCCGGACGCCAGCCGGCAGCGCACGCGCCCGCAAAGCCCGATCGCCGCGGGAAGCTCCCGGGAGCGAAGCAGCGCGGCGGGAAACCCCGCGTGCCGGGCCTGTCACGCAAACCGCGATCGCGCTGAATCCCCGCGTCGGTCGGCGCGGTAATGCACGACGACGAGCGCCAGTCCCAGCACGCAGTTCACCAAATAGAGGCTGCTCGCGACCACATGCCAGTTCGCGAAGCTCTCCCGCAACGGACTTTGCATCACGTCGAGCGGTGCAGCCTGCCCCTTGAGCGCTGCGAGCGTCGGTTGAATGCCGAACTGTCCGGCCGCGGTAAGCAGCACCATCACGAGCGTCAGCCACGCGAACGGCTTTCGCAGGCATTCCCGGCCATGGCGGACGAACGCGCCGGCCACCAGCAATGTTCCGCACAGCAAGCCCGCGGTGGCGATCGTGCTGAACAGCGCTCCCGCCAGTGCGCCCGCCAGCACCCGATCGGGCAACGTCCTGAAAATAAGGGGCGCGACGAGAACCCCTGTGGTCCACAGCGCGCCGACCCAGAAGGTCAGCACGACCGTTTGCAGTTGCCCAACCCATTCCCGCATCGACGGCTTACACCGCTGAGGGCGGACGAAGCGGCGCTACGGTGTTCCGATGCACGGTCGCGCTTTCACCTTCAGACGTACCTGACGTCCAGAATCTCGTATTCACGCACGCCGCCCGGACTGTGAACCTCGGCAACTTCACCGGAATACTTGCCGACCAGCGCCCGGGCGATGGGCGATGTAATGGAAACCTTGCCCACTTTGATGTCAGCCTCGTCCTCACCGACGATCTGGTAGGTGACCACTTCCCGGCTGTCCATGTCCTCCAGCTCGACCGTGGCGCCGAAGACGCAGCGGCCGTCGGCATCCAGGAGCGCCGGGTTGATGATCTGGGCGCTGCCAAGCTTCGCTTCGAGTTCGACGATGCGGCCTTCGACGAAGCTCTGGCGCTCCTTGGCCGCGTGATACTCCGCATTCTCCGAAAGGTCGCCGTGAGCGCGCGCTTCCGCGATCGCGCTGATGACGGCGGGACGCTCCACGGTCTTCAGTTTCTGCAACTCTGCGCGAAGGAGCTGCGCGCCGGTGACGGTAAGGGGAATTTTCTGCATGGTGTCCAGCCAGAAATCAAAAAGGGTTCGCCTGGCGACCGAAGGCGGAGCGCGCACCCGCTGCACTACGCACCCATCTCGGCAAGCTGCCGATGCAGACTCTGCACTTCGTAGGTACGAAGGTCACGTCATCTGCTGCAATCCGAGGCAGGCGGCGCGCGCCTCGGCCACCGTGGTGTAGTAGGTGATCCGCCCCTGCACCGCTGCGTGGCGGATGTAGTAGTCGTCCCGGATCGCGTTGCGCCGGTCTTCGACCGTGTTGATGATTAGCGCGACCTCGCCATTCTTGACGTAGTCGACCACGTGCGGGCGGCCTTCCGTCATCTTGTTCACCAGGGTCACGGTGATTCCCGCAGCGCTCAACGCCGCCGCCGTTCCGCGCGTCGCGAGGACACCGAAACCGAGGTCCGACAGCGCCCGCGCCAGTTCGACCACGCGCGGCTTGTCGGCATCGCGAACGCTGATGAAGACGTTACCCGAAGTGGGGAACTTCACCCCCGCCGCGAGCTGCGACTTCATGAACGCCTCCGCGAACGTCCGCCCGACGCCCATGACCTCTCCCGTCGACTTCATCTCCGGGCCGAGGATGGTGTCGACACCGGGAAACTTGATGAACGGAAACACCGCTTCCTTGACCGAGAAGTAGGTAGGAATGACCTCCTTCAGCACGCCCTGATCGCGCAGACCGCGGCCGATCATGCAGCGCGCCGCGATTTTCGCGAGAGGCAGTCCTGTGGCCTTCGACACAAAAGGCACGGTGCGCGAAGCGCGAGGATTGACTTCGAGCACGTACACCGTCCCCTTCTGAATCGCGAACTGCACGTTCATGAGGCCCACGACGTTGAGCGCATTCGCCATGGCAACCGTCTGATGACGCAGTTGCGTCTGGAGTTCGTCCGGGAGGCTGAAAGGAGGAAGCGAGCAGGCGGAGTCACCGGAATGCACGCCGGCTTCCTCGATGTGCTCCATGATTCCGCCGATCAGCACGTCGGTGCCGTCGCAGACGGCGTCCACGTCCACCTCGGTCGCGTCGTTCAGGAAGCGATCGAGCAGCACCGGCGATTCGTTCGACACCTTCACCGCCTCGCGCATGTAGCGTTCGAGGTCCGATGCCGTATGCACGATCTCCATCGCCCGCCCGCCGAGCACGTAACTCGGCCGCACGACAAGGGGAAATCCGATCTCGTTGGCAAGCGCAAGGGCTTCCGCTTCGGTGCGCGCGGTTCGATTCGGCGCCTGCTTGAGCCCGAGGGCATGCAGCATCTGCTGGAAGCGCTCCCGGTCCTCGGCGCAGTCGATCATGTCCGGACTCGTGCCGATGATCGGAACCCGGTTTGCTTCCAGCGCGCGCGCGAGCTTGAGCGGGGTCTGTCCGCCGTATTGGACCACGACACCCGCGGGATTCTCGACGTGCACGATCTCGAGCACATCCTCGAGGGTGAGGGGCTCGAAGTACAGCCGGTCGGAGGTGTCGTAATCGGTGGATACGGTCTCCGGGTTGCAATTGACCATGATGGTCTCGAAGCCGTCCTCGCGCAGCGCGAGCGCCGCGTGCACGCAGCAGTAATCGAATTCGATGCCCTGCCCGATGCGATTCGGTCCACCGCCCAGCACCATGATCTTCTTCTTGTCCGTGGGCTCTGCCTCGCACTCTTCCTCGTAGGTCGAGTACAGGTAGGCAGTGCCGGTCGCGAACTCCCCGGCACAGGTGTCGACGCGCTTGTAGACCGGCCGAATGCCGAGTTGGTGGCGGGTCGCGCGCACCTCCGTTTCATCCGTCTTCAGCAGCTTCGCGAGCCTGCGATCGGAGAATCCCTTGCGCTTGAGGCGGCGCAGCTCCACGGCGTCGAGATCGCCGAGGCGACGGTCGTCCAGCTCCATCTCGATGGAGACGATCTCTTCGATCTGAGCGAGGAACCACGGGTCGATGCGCGTGAGTTCGTGCACTTCTGCGAGCGTGAAGCCATTCTCGAACGCATCGCCCACGTACCAGATGCGCTCCGGTCCGGGCTCCCCCAGCTCCTTCTCGATGATCTCGCGGTCGGTCGTCTTCTGGTTGAGTCCGTCGACGCCCACCTCGAGGCCGCGCAGCGCCTTCTGGAACGATTCCTGGAAGGTGCGGCCGATGGCCATCACCTCGCCCACGGACTTCATCTGGGTGGTGAGACGGTTGTTCGCCTGGGGAAACTTCTCGAACGCGAAACGCGGCACCTTGGTGACGATGTAGTCGATCGACGGCTCGAATGACGCCGGCGTCGCGCCGCCCGTGATGTCGTTCCTGAGCTCGTCCAGGGTGTAGCCGACCGCGAGCTTCGCCGCCACCTTCGCGATCGGGAAGCCGGTTGCCTTCGACGCAAGCGCGGACGATCGGGACACGCGCGGGTTCATCTCGATCACGACCATGCGCCCGTCGTCGGGATCGATGGCGAACTGGACGTTCGAACCTCCCGTGTCGACACCGATCTCGCGCAATACCGAGATCGACGCGTCGCGCATGATCTGGTATTCCTTGTCGGTGAGGGTCTGTGCCGGGGCGACCGTGATCGAGTCGCCGGTGTGCACACCCATCGGGTCGAGGTTCTCGATCGAGCAGACGATGATGCAGTTGTCGCGGGAATCGCGAACCACCTCCATCTCGAACTCTTTCCAGCCGATCACCGACTCTTCGATCAGGAGCTCCTTGGTCGGCGATGCATCCAGCCCGCGCTCGCAGATGGCCAGAAACTCCTCGCGGTTGTACGCGATGCCGCCGCCGGAGCCACCGAGTGTGAACGAAGGACGGATCACCGTCGGGTAGCCAACCATCGCCTGAACCTGCAGTGCTTCCTCAAGGGAATGGGCGAGTGCGGAGCGCGGCGTGTCGAGCCGGATGCGCTGCATCGCGAGCTTGAACTTCTCCCGGTCCTCCGCCTTGTCGATGGCTTCCTTCTTCGCGCCGATCATCTCGACGCCATACTTCTCGAGCACGCCGTGCTTCGCGAGGTCGAGCGCGCAGTTGAGCGCCGTCTGGCCGCCCATGGTGGGAAGCAGCGCGTCGGGCCGCTCGATCTCGATGATCTTCTCCACCATCTGCCAGGTGACCGGCTCGATGTAGGTCGCGTCGGCGAGCTCCGGGTCGGTCATGATCGTCGCCGGATTCGAGTTCACGAGGACGACCCGGAAGCCCTCCTCGCGCAGTGCCTTGCAGGCCTGAGCGCCCGAATAGTCGAACTCGCACGCCTGCCCGATGACGATGGGCCCGGCGCCGATGATCAGGATGCTGTGAAGGTCCGTGCGCTTTGGCATGTCAGGGGCGCTGTGGGGGCGACTCCGGGGCGGGGCGACAGGTTGTTCAAGCCTCTTTCAACCTCAGGGATTTGTGGGCGCTCTGCTGCTTCGCCTGAGCGATCTGCTCGACGAAGCGATCGAACAGGTAGGCGATATCGTGGGGGCCCGGGCTCGCCTCGGGGTGGCCCTGAAAGCAGAACGCCGGCCGGTCGGTGAAACGGAAGCCCTGCAGGCTGCCGTCGAACAGGGAGACGTGGGTGACCTTCGTGTTTCGCGGCAGCGTCGCCGTGTCCACCGTGAAACCGTGGTTCTGGCTGGTGATCACCACGCGCCCGGTCTCGACGTCCTGCACCGGATGGTTGGCGCCGTGATGACCGAACTTCATCTTCATCGTCTTCGCTCCCGCCGCGAGGGCAAGCAGCTGATGGCCGAGGCAGATGCCGAAGATCGGCAACCCGGTTTCGAGCAGCTTGCGGATCGCCCGTATGGCGTAAGCGCACGGCTCGGGATCGCCAGGACCGTTCGACAGGAAGACGCCGTCGGGTTCGAGCTGAAGCGCGAACTCGGCTGGCGCCTCGGCCGGTATCACCGTGACCCGGCAGCCGCGCTGTGCGAGCTTGCGGAGGATGTTGTTCTTGACGCCGTAATCGTAGGCGACGACGTGATAGCGGGTTTCCGGCTTCGCAAACCCCTTGCCGAGCACCCATTCCCCCTCGCTCCAGGCGAACGGCCGCTTGCACGTGACCACCCGCGCGAGATCCATTCCGGTCAGACCCGCGAACTGCCGCGCGAGCGCGAGAGCCTTCGAATCGTCCACATCCCCCGCCATGATGCAGCCGTTCTGCGCGCCCTTCGTGCGGAGGATACGCGTGAGCTGGCGCGTATCGATGTCGGCGATGGCGACCACGCCTTCGCGCTCGAGGTACTGCTCCAGGGAATGGGTCATGCGAAAGTTGCTGGCGCGCACCGGAAGATCGCGGATGACCAGCCCCGCTGCGAAGACCCGGTGGGATTCTACATCCTCCTCGTTCGTGCCCGTGTTCCCCACATGGGGATGGGTCAGGGTCACGATCTGCCGGCAGTACGAAGGGTCGGTGAGAATCTCCTGGTAGCCGGTCATGGCCGTGTTGAACACGACCTCGCCGACCGTCGCGCCAGCGCCACCTATCGAGGTGCCGCGGAAAATCGTCCCGTCGGCTAACGCAAGAATTGCGGGCAGACGTGACGGCACGAAAGACTCCGGAGGCGAATAAGGGGTGTTACGTACAAAGCGGGACAGGTTTCCCGACCCGTCCCGCTTGCACCGCACAAAGTATACGTCGGGGCGTCGTCGCGATCAACGAGCACGCCGCCCGCGCGCGCAGCCCGAGTGCCGATGGACCTCAGCGCAGGCCGAGCACGTACTGCATGTCGTACAGTCCAGCCGGCTGGGTAGCGAGCCACCGTGCAGCCCGCAGTGCGCCCTGGGCGAAGGTCGCGCGACTCGATGCCTTGTGCGTGATCTCCACGCGCTCGCCGATGCCCGCGAAGAGAACCGTGTGGTCGCCGACGATGTCTCCACCGCGCACCGTGGCAAAGCCGATCGTGGCCGGGTTGCGCTCGCCGGTCACTCCTTCGCGCCCATACACCGCATGCTGCGCGAGCCCGCGTCCCGATGCGCGCGCGACGACTTCACCCATCCGCAGCGCCGTGCCGGAAGGCGCATCGACCTTGTGCCGGTGGTGCGCTTCCATGATCTCGATGTCGTAGCCTTCGGCGAGTACCCGCGCGGCAGTGTCGAGCAGTTTGAAGATGAGATTCACGCCAACGCTCATGTTCGGCGCCACCACGATGCCGATCCGGCCGCTCACTTCGCGCAGCTGCGCCAGATCGTGCTCCGACAGTCCCGTCGTGCCGACGACCATGTTCAGTTTCAGAACGTCGCACGCGGTGAGGTGCCGCAAAGTGCCCTCGGGCCGCGTGAAGTCGATGAGCACGTCGGCGGTGGCCAGGGTCTGCTCGATGTCGTCGCTGATCGACACGCCGCAGGGCGCGCCAATGAGTTCACCCGCATCGCGACCGAGAAACGGACTTCCAGCCTGTTCGAGAGCGCCCACGAGACGCGCATCCGGCGCTTGCGCGACAGCCTCGAGCAACGCGCGCCCCATTCGACCCGAGGCGCCCGCAACTGCGACACTCAACATCCCGGCGCTCAAACGCGAGAGCCAGCCGCTGCCGCCATGCAATCAGCGGGGTGCGGGAGCCGCAACCGGAGCAGCATCGTGGTCGAGGCCCAGAACATTCTTCACGCCCGATGTCACCTGATCCGTGATGGATTCACTCTCGGGTGGCGGCGGGGCTTTGGATTTGGCAGTGCGGCTCTTCGTCGGGGTATCCACCGGCTCTTTGGCGTCCGGACGTGCGACCTGGTCCTCCCGCGCTCTCGGACGCGGGCGCCCGACCTGGTCCTCGTTCACGCTGGGACGCGGACGCGCAACCGCGTCCTTGTCTTTCTTCTTCTTAGTGCTGGCAGATTTCTCTGTGGAAGTCGCGGACGGGTTGGCCACGGCAGCATCGTCATCGGCGCCGAACACCTTCTTCACCGAGCGCGTGATCCCGCTCAGCATGCCTTCGGATGAACTGCCACTGCCGGCCTTCGCGGCGGCGGCGCCGGTCGCCGCGCCGGCGGCTGCCGCACCGTCCCGTCCCGGAGGAGCAGGTGGCGCAGAGTCCACGTCCATCCCAATCGCCGACTTGAGGGAATCGACGACCCCGCCCGACGAGGATGGCGGTGGCGGCGGACCCTTGCGCACCGCTTTCGGCTTGGCCTCGGCCGGAGGCGGCGATGATTCGGTTCCCTCGGTAGCCGCGGGGGCCGTTGCCGCGGCCGCTGCGACCTCGCCTGCGGTCGCGCTGCGGGACCGGCTCCCGGCAGGTCGCGGAACGGAGTCGTCGCTTCCCGACGCAGGACGGGCAACACTGTCCGACCCGCGCGAGGACGAGGGTCGCTCGACCGCATCGCTCGCGGGAGCGCTTCTCGGTGCAGGCGCGGTGGCTGGCGCTGCGGCAGCCGTGCTCGGCGCCGCGGCAGTCGTGCTCGGCGCTCCGGCAGGCGTACTGGGCGTGGCGCGGGCAACGCCCGGCGGCGGTGGCGGCGGCGTCTTCAAGTCGAACCCAACTCCCTTCTTGATGGAGTCGGTGAAGCTTCCCCCCTGAGTTGGTGGCGCGGGAGGAGGCGTCGCGGCGGTAGCCTGCGCAGCCTTGGCTTCCGCGGCCTCTTTCTGTGCTTCCTTCTTGGTTTTGTTGGAGGAAGCGGTTGCGGGCTTCGCATCCGTGTTCGGGCTGTCCGAAGCCGCGGTGGCAGCAGCCGTAGCGCCACCAACTGCCGCCCCCGCCGCAGCGGCTGGTATCGGCGAAGTGGGTTGCACGACGCGCGGCGTCGTGGCTCCGCCCGCAGAGGGCGGAGTGAAGCCGAGCGTCTGGGGAGGCGCCTTGGGAGCAGTTTGTGCGGGCGGCGCGCTCTGGGTCGGCGGCGCCGCAAGGGACGGTCCGGGTTGCGCAGGCGGCGGACCGAGATTCGTCGGCGGCGGCGAAGCAGGCAACGCCATTGCAGGCGGCGCGAACGCGCCGGGCGCCCGCGCACCTGGTACCTCGGTTAACTGCTTGTCGCGCTCGATCTGGGCGATTGCCGCCCCGGGATCCTTGAATTCCGGAGAAATGAATACGTTCCCTTCGAGGCGTACCAGGCGGTCGCCATCGAACACCGCTGTCACGAGGCGCTGCTCCGGCACAGCGCCGCCTTTCTGCTGACGGAACACGTAGTCCCAGCGATCCTGATGGAACGCGTCCGCGATGAGCGGCGACCCGAGTGCGAAGCGCACCTGCGACTTGGTCATTCCGGGTTTCAGCTTCGCGACCATCTCCTGGTCGACGTAGTTACCCTGCTGGACGTCGACCTTGTAGGGCGACAATACCTGCCACGAGCATCCGGCGAGAAAAAGAACGAAAACGAGAAGAATCTTTTGCATGGGTGAAGGTCGCGCCGACGGGTCTCTTCCAGCTCTTGGAAAGCCGCCGAAGTCCTCTGGCGCGCGGCCAGAGACAGCCGGCGTTGATTTGCTTTCGCGATTAAACGGCTTATGATACCCGAACAATCCCCGCCGAGACAGATTTCAGCCCCCGTGAGCTCGTCGCAAGATCTCAAGACCATCGGCCTCAAGGCCACCACTCCGCGGCTCAAGATTCTCAATCTGTTCGAGAGCAGCAAGGTCCGGCATCTTTCCGCCGAGGACGTGTATCGACTCCTCATCGCGGAGGGAGACGACATCGGGCTCGCCACCGTGTACCGCGTCCTCACGCAGTTCGAGCATGCCGGTCTGCTCCAGCGGCATCACTTCGAAAGCGGCAAGGCGGTGTTCGAACTGAACCAGGGCGGCCACCATGACCATCTGGTGTGCCTCCAATGCGGGCGGGTCGAGGAGTTCTACGACGCCGAGATCGAACGGCGTCAGGACCGCGTCGCGGAAGATCGCGGGTTCCGCATCCACGGGCATTCGCTCCACCTCTACGCGGACTGCGTGAAAGTAGCCTGCCCATTCAGAAAAAACGGCAGCGGCACTCTGCCTCAGTAACGGCAAGGCGGCAACACCCAGACCTGGACAAGGCAGCGTGCGCATTGCGCGTCGGATTCGCGTTCAGGTGCCGGCAGCTTTTCCTTTCCTCTTCGGGGTTGAGTGCGCCTGAGCGGCAAGCGCGAGCATCTCCTGCGCATGCTGACGCGTGAGCGGTGTGATCTCGACCCCCCCGAGCATGCGGGCGACTTCGTCCACCCGGCTGGCGTTCTGGAGCACCGCGACCTCGCTCGCCACGCCCGCACCGCTCCCGGACTTCACCACCAGCCAGTGGGCATCACCGGATGCAGCGACCTGTGGAAGATGGGTCACGCACATCACCTGGTGCTTCCGCCCGAGATTGCGCAACAGGTGGCCGACGATCTCTGCCACGCCACCCCCTATGCCGGTATCCACCTCGTCGAACACCAGTGTCGGGACGCGTGTGACCTCGCTGGTGGCGGTCTGGATCGCGAGGCTGATGCGCGACAGCTCACCGCCGGATGCAACCCGCGCCAACGCACGCAACGGCAGGTCCGCGTGGGACGCCACCCGAAACTCGATTTCCTCGAGGCCCTGCGCACCACCCTCTTCCAGCGCCGTCAGTACGACCTCGAAGCGGCCTTCCGCCATCGCGAGAGTCTGCAGGGCGGCAGTAACCTTCGCCGACAGGCTGGGCGCGCAGCGCTGGCGCTGCTGCGACAACTCGTTCGCGGCGGACTGGTACGCCTCCCGCGCAAGGGCCTCGTCGCGCCGCATCGCGACGACGTCGAGCCCCGCGGCAAGCGCGTCGAACTGGATGCGCGACTGCAGCAGCAGGCCAGGCAGTGCCTCGGGCGCCACGCGGTACTTGCGGGCGGCATCGTGTATCGCCTCCAGCCGGCGATCGACCTCCGCCAGCGTTGCCGGATCCAGATCGATACGGCTCCCGTAATTTCGCAGCGCGTGTGCCGCCTCCTGTAATTCGTTCTGCGCCGATTCGAGCAGGTCGGCAACCTCGCGCAGCCGCGGATCGTGGTCGACGGCGCGGGCGAGTCTCGCGTTGATCGCGGCAAGCTGGGGCAGGCACGCCGCGTCTCCTTCGGCCAGCACGTCGATTCCCATCTGTGCGGTTTCGAGCAGGCTTGCGGCATGGGCGAGACGCATCTGCTGCTCCTGCAACGCTTCCCACTCCCCTTCGGCAGGCTGCAACGCCTCCAGCTCTCGCACCCGAAACGCGACCTCGTCGCGTTCACGCTCGAGGCGCGCGGCGCCCTGCTCCACGGCACGAAGCTGCGCCACCACCTCGCGCCACTGGCGATAGCGCTTCCCAACCTCCGCCACCCTGGCGTCGAGACCCCCGTAGCCGTCGAGTAAAGCGCGCTGCGCGGCGGGGCGCAGCAGCGACTGATGCTCGTGCTGCCCATAGATGTCGACCAGGAATGCGCCGACCTGCCGCAGCTGGGCAAGCGTGCACGAGCGGCCGTTGACGTATGCGCGCGAGCGCCCGCCGGCGTCGATCAATCGCCGCAGAAAGCAGGTGCCGCTATCGCCGGCAAGCTCGTTCGCCGCCAGCCAGGCGTCGAGGTCCGGGGTGTCGGCAAGATCGAACTCCGCTCCGATCTCGGCGCGTTCCGCACCGGGCCGCACCACGCCCGCGTCGCTGCGCTCGCCGAGCACCATCGCCAGCGCGTCGATCAGGATCGACTTACCCGCACCCGTTTCGCCCGTCAGCACCGTGAAGCCGAGGCCGAACTCGAGATCCATGCGGTCCACGATCACGAAGTCGCGGATGGCAAGAGACCGCAGCATCAGAGCGATTCGCTCCAGCGCAGCTTGTCCCGCAGCATCCTGTAGTAGCTATGGCCGATGGGGTGCAGCAGACGCACCTCGTGGGGAGCCCGCCGGATCCACAGGCGGTCGTCCCCGTTCAGGTCGAAATGGGAGTGGCTGTCGAAATGCACCCGCACATCCTCGGCATCGTGCATCCTGACCTCCACCAGCGAGTCGCCCGACACCACGATCGGGCGCGCGGAGAGCGTATGCGGACACACCGGCACGAGCGCCATCAAGTGCAACGTCGGGTACAGGATCGGGCCGCCCGACGACAGCGCGTAGGCAGTGGAGCCCGTGGGCGAGGAAACGATGAGACCGTCGGAACGCAGGGTGTACACGAATTGACCGTCGATGCGCACGTCGAACTCGATCATGTTCCCGGCCGAGCCCTTGGTCAGCACCGCGTCGTTGAGCGCAAGCACCCTGAACACCGATTGGTCGCCGCTCACCACCTCGGACGCGAGCAGCATCCGCGACTCGGTGACGTACTTGCCATCCAGAATCTCGCCGATGGTCTGGAACATGTTGTGGACGGAGATATCGGTCAGGAAGCCGAGGCGACCCAGGTTGACGCCGACCAATGGAACTCCCTGCGGTGCGAGCATCCGTGCGATATTGAGCATGGTGCCATCACCGCCGATGATGATCGCGAGGTCCGCGTGTGCGCCAAGTTCGTCCAGGTCCATCACCGTGAAGCGGCTGTTGTCGACGTGCACGGCGGTGAGCCGGTCGAGCAGCACGGCGATGCCGCGCGCCTCGAGGAAATGCGCCATGTCGAGCAGCGGCATGACGATGTCGGGGCTCTTGTACTTGCCGATCAGGGCAACTTTTGCAAAGGACGCATTCATCCCCGCATTTAACCACAAAGCGTTCGCCCGGCAACATCCGGCGTAAACGCAGATTGCTGAAAACATTAAGCTCTTTGTAGAATCTCCCATGCTCTCGGAACGCGCGCAGATCCTGCTCAAGACCTTGGTCGAGCGTTATATCGCCGACGGCCAGCCGGTCGGCTCGCGCACGCTCTCGCGTTACTCCGGCCTGGAGCTGTCGCCGGCGAGCATCCGCAACATCATGGCGGACCTCGAGGACGCAGGGTTCATCGTGAGCCCGCATACCTCTGCCGGACGCATCCCGACGCCCCGCGGCTACCGGTTCTTCGTCGACACCCTGCTCACCGTCAAGCAGCTCGATCGGCTCGAGATCCGGCAACTTGAGGAAAATCTCCAGGCCCAGAGCGCGCAACGGCTCGTGATCACCGCGTCGCATCTGTTGTCGGACCTGAGTCACTTCGCCGGGATTGTTGTGGTACCGCGCCGGCGCAATCCGGCGTTCCGCCACATCGAGTTCCTGCGCCTCGCGGAAAAACGCATCCTGCTCATCATCGTCACCCCCGAAGGCGATGTGCAGAACCGGATTCTGCTGACCGACAAGGTCTACTCGCCGTCCGAGCTGACGGAAGCCGCGAACATCCTCAACCAGAATTATGCGGGGCTGACCTTCGAGGCGATCCGTGCCCGCGTTCACGCCGAACTGCGGCAGTTGCGCGAGAATATGACCCAGCTTCTCACCGCCGCGCTGGACGCCAGCAACGAGGCCATCACAGAATCTGAAGAGGTGGTCGTATCCGGCGAGATCAACCTCCTCAACGTGCAGGAGCTGTCGTCCAACGTGGAGCGACTGCGCGGGCTCTTCACGCTGTTCGAACAGAAAACCGGCCTGCTGCGCATACTCGAATTGAGCAGCCAGGCCGACGGCGTCCAGATCTTCATCGGCGGCGAGTCGGGCATCGCGCCGCTCGACGAGTGCAGCGTGGTCACTGCGTCCTACGAAGTCGAGGGCGAGGTGGTCGGCACGGTCGGCGTCGTCGGTCCGACGCGGATGGCGTACGAGCGCGTGATCCCGATCGTGGACATCACGGCGAAGCTGCTGTCGAGCGCGCTCTCGCAGAGCTGAGGGAAGGGGGACGGGAGAAGGGGGAAAGGCTGCTGCGCTCCGAACCCGCCGTCTCGCCCTTCTCCGTTCTCCCTTCTCCTTCCCCGTTCACCCTTCCCCGCCTTCAATGCCCTTGCACCCCGAGCACCCCTACACGCACGGAACGCTGCCGAAGGTGGGAATCCTGCTGGTGAATCTCGGCACGCCCGACGCGCCGACGCCAGAGGCGGTAAAGGTCTATCTGCGCCAGTTTCTGAGCGATCGGCGCGTGGTGGAGATTCCGAAGCCGATCTGGTGGGTGATCCTGAATCTGGTGGTGCTGACGAGGCGTCCCAGGGACTCGGCAGCTCGATACGCATCGATCTGGACCAAGGAAGGCTCGCCACTCCGGCTCCACACCGAGCGGCAGACGAAGCTGCTCCAGGGATATCTCGGCCTGGGGGTGAAGAGCCCGTTCGTGGTCGACCACGCCATGCGCTACGGCTCGCCGTCGATACCGGAGAAGCTTCGGCGCCTGCGGGCAGACGGTTGCGATCGTATCCTCGTGCTGCCTCTGTATCCGCAGTATTCCGCGAGCACGACGGCAACCGTGTTCGACACGGCGTTCGACGAACTGAAGCGCATGCGGAACGCCCCGGCGATTCGAACCGTGAAGCAGTTCCACGGTGACCCGCGGTATATCGCCGCGCTCGCCCAGAGCGTCCGCGACGACTGGATGAAGCACGGCCGGCCGGAGGTGCTCGTGATGAGCTTTCACGGCGTCCCGCGTTTCTCCCTCGACAAGGGCGATCCGTATCATTGCCAATGCCAGAAGACCGGGCGGCTGCTCGCCGAAGCCCTCGACCTGAAACCACACCAGTACCGTGTCACCTTCCAGTCGCGGTTCGGTCGCGCGGAGTGGCTGAAGCCCTATACGGCGGAGGCATTGCGCGAACTGGCAAAGAACGGCACCGCGCGGGTGGATGTGGTGTGCCCCGGATTCGTCTCCGACTGCCTCGAAACCCTGGAAGAGATCGCCATGGAAGCGAAAGCCGAGTTTCTGAAAGCCGGCGGCAGCGAGTATCGCTACATCCCCTGCCTGAACGAACGGGACGACTGGATGCGGGCGCTTACCGGAATCGCCATGGACAATCTGGGTGGCTGGGTCAGCGCAAGCTTCGACCGCGCAAAGTCAGAACAAGAAGGCGTGCAGGCGCGTGAGCGAGCGCGTGCCCTCGGAGCGAAAGACTGAGGAGTCTGCTGAACAGTCTCCTCAGTCTTTCGCTTCACCCATAATCTCGTCGTCACCGAATCTCCGCACCGCCCCTGAACCGCGCGGCGGGCCCTTATCGGGAAATCTGCGAGACCACGCCATGGATCTGCTCATCATTGCCGTCCTCATTCTTCTCAACGGTCTCCTCGCAATGTCCGAGCTCGCCGTCGTTTCCTCCCGACGACCGCGGCTGAAGCGCTTGGCGGAGGGCGGAGATGCGCGCGCGGCGACTGCTCTCCACCTCGCGGAGAATCCCGCGCTGTTCCTGTCCACCGTTCAGATCGGCATTACCGCGGTGGGTATCTTCAATGGGGCCTTGGGCGAGGCCACGTTGACAAAGCCGCTCTCCGAATTCTTTGCAGGCTGGGAGTGGCTTGCGTCCTACAGCAAGCCGGTCGCCCTCGCCATCGTGGTGACCATTCTCACTTACCTGTCGCTGATAGTCGGCGAACTCGTGCCGAAGCAGATCGCGCTCCACAACCCGGAGCGGATTGCGCGTCTGGTCGCGCAGCCAATGCGTTTCCTATCCCTCGTCGCGCATCCTCTCGTGGTGATCCTGAGCAAATCGTCGCAGTTCCTGCTCACGCTGCTGCACTCGAAGCCTTCGTCCGAGTCCGCAGTCTCCCAGGAGGAGATCAAGGCGTTGCTCATGGAGGGCGCGCGTGCGGGGGTCCTGGAAAAGGCCGAGCACGATCTCGTCAAGAATGTGTTTCGCCTGGACGATCGGTCCGCGGCGATGCTCATGACGCCGGCACCGGACATCGTGTTCATCGATCTCGAGGCGGACGTGGCCATCCAGCGGAAGACCCTGATCGCAGGGGGCCATTCCTATTACCCGGTATGCCGCGCCGGCCTCGACAACGTGATCGGGGAGGTGCGGACACGGGACATACTGGCCCGTGAGCTGGAGGGCAAGCCGTGGGATCTGGCCGCCGCCACCCACGAGCCGCTTTACATCCCGGAGTGGCAGGACGGGATCGAGATCCTCGAGGCTCTCAAACGCTCGCGCTCTCATCTCGGACTCGTTGTCGACGAGGTCGGCGCCGTCGAAGGTCTACTGACGCTGCATGACCTCATGGAAGCCATCGTCGGCGAGATTAGCCCTTCTCCGGAACCTGAATGGGTCCAACGGGCGGACGGCTCCTGGCTCGTGGACGGCATGGTGCTCGCCGATGAGGTGAAGGATCACCTGGAACTGCGCAGCCTTCCGCACGAGGAGGAGCGTGATTACGACACTCTGGGGGGCATGGTGATGATGCAGATGGAACACGTGCCAGGCGTTGGCGACAGCTTCGATTGGGAGGACTACTGCTTCGAGGTTGTGGACGTGGACGGAAATCGCGTCGATCGTGTCCTGATCACTCGCCTGCCTGCGCTGGAGGAGGCGGAAGGCGACATCAGCTAGAGAGCGCGCGGAAAGCATACGACTGACTCGCGTTCCGGGAGGGCGGCTGACTCGGTCAGTGTTGAACGAGACTCGCTGATGGGTACTGCTGGCGCTTTGGGTACTGCTAGCGCTTCGGCCTGGCCTCGGCGAACGCCGGCGCCCCGTCGAGGCGGTTCTGATCTTTCCTGCGGCTGACACTGCTATTCGGGGATCCGGGCGTTAGTGGGCGCTCGCGGGGGCATTCCGTGGCCCGCAGGAATTTTCCCACCGGGGGTTGAAATCGCAATCGGCATCCCCAATGTGTCGAAGGCTTGAGAATCCTGGGAGAACCGTTTCATGCACGAGAACCCGCGCGGCTCCGCCGCGGACAGCCCAGCGGACGCAACGGGCGCCGACACCGCAGCGACAGGAGCGCCCGAGACACTGCCGACCCCGGAGGAGCTCCTGCGGCAGGCCGAAGCGCAGGCCAAGGAGCACTACGATGCCTGGCTGCGCGCGCGTGCCGACGCTGACAACATCCGCAAGCGCGCCCAGGACGACATCGCCAAAGCCCATCGGTATGCCCTGGACAGCTTCTCCGAAGCCCTGCTGCCGGTCCGGGACAGCCTGGAGGCGGCGCTGGCAGCTCCGCAGGTGACAACGGAAAGCCTGCGGACCGGCGTCGAACTGACCCTCAAGCAGCTCTCTGCGGTGTTCGAGAAGTTCAACATCGTCGAGATCAATCCGGCGGACGAGAAATTTGATCCTCATCAGCACCAGGCGATCAGCGCGGTGGACTCGGACCAGGCGCCCAACACGGTCGTGCAGGTGCTGCAAAAAGGCTACCGGCTGCATGACCGGGTCGTGCGCCCGGCGCTCGTCACCGTCGCGAAGTCCCGGGAGGCTTGAGGAAAGCCGCTTGAAATCAACGCTCCAGCCCGCACTTAAAGGGCAATCGCTTCACTGATATCCACGCGCTCCAGTCGAAAGGAACACAGCATGGGAAAGATCATCGGTATTGACCTCGGCACCACCAACTCCTGCGTCGCCGTGATGGAAGGCGGCCAGCCGAAGGTGATCGAGAATTCGGAAGGCACCCGCACCACGCCCTCGGTCGTCGCCTACATGGAGGACGGCGAGGTGCTCGTCGGCGCGCCCGCAAAACGTCAGGCGGTCACAAACGCCAAGAACACCCTCTACGCGATCAAGCGCCTCATCGGCCGCAAATTCGACGAGAAGGAGGTGCAGAAGGACATCAACCTGATGCCCTATCGGATCGCGAAGGCCGACAACGGCGACGCCTGGGTCGAGGTGCGCGGGCGCAAGATCGCTCCGCCCGAGGTGTCCGCGCAGGTGCTCCGCAAGATGAAGAAGACCGCCGAGGATTATCTCGGCGAGGAAGTCACCGAGGCGGTCATCACCGTTCCGGCCTACTTCAACGACTCCCAGCGTCAGGCCACGAAGGACGCCGGCCGCATCGCCGGCCTCGAGGTCAAGCGCATCATCAACGAGCCGACCGCAGCCGCGCTCGCCTTCGGCATGGACAAGAAGGAAGGCGATCGCAAGATCGCGGTGTACGATCTGGGCGGCGGCACCTTCGACATCTCGATCATCGAGATCGCGAGCGTCGAGGGCGAACATCAGTTCGAGGTGCTCTCGACCAACGGCGATACGTTCCTGGGTGGTGAGGACTTCGACCAGCGCCTGATCGATTACGTCGTCACCGAGTTCAAGAAGGAACAGGGCGTTGACCTGTCGAAGGACGTGCTTGCGCTGCAGCGCCTGAAGGAATCGGCGGAGAAGGCGAAGATCGAGCTGTCCTCGTCGCAGCAGACGGAGATCAATCTGCCCTACATCACGGCGGATGCCTCCGGTCCGAAGCATCTGACAATGAAGATCACCCGCGCGAAGTTCGAGAGCCTCGTCGAAGAGCTGATCGAGCGCACCGTCGAGCCCTGCCGCATCGCGATCAAGGACGCGGGCGTGAAAGTGAGCGACATCGAAGACGTCATTCTCGTCGGCGGTCAGACGCGCATGCCGAAGGTGCAGGACAAGGTGAAGGAAATCTTCGGCAAGGAGCCGCGCAAGGACGTGAACCCGGACGAGGCCGTGGCGGTTGGCGCGGCGATCCAGGCCGGCGTGTTGAAGGGCGAGGTCAAGGACGTGCTGCTGCTCGACGTGACGCCGCTCTCGCTCGGCATCGAGACCCTTGGCGGTGTGCTGACCAAGCTCATCCAGAAGAACACGACGATTCCGACCAAGGCATCGCAGGTGTTCTCGACCGCCGACGACAATCAAAACGCGGTGACGATTCACGTGCTGCAGGGCGAGCGCGAGATGGCGTCCGGCAACAAGAGCCTCGGCCAGTTCAACCTGACCGACATCCCGCCTGCGCCGCGCGGCATGCCGCAGATCGAGGTCACGTTCGACATCGACGCGAACGGCATCATGCACGTGACCGCGAAGGACAAGGCCACCGGCAAGGAGAACAAGATCACCATCAAGGCGAACTCCGGCCTCACCGAGGAGGAAATCCGGCGCATGGTGAACGATGCCGAGGCCCACGCGGAAGACGACCGCAAGTTCCACGAGCTGGTCGACGCACGCAATCAGGCCGACGCGCTGGTGCATACGGTGCGTAAATCGTTGACGGAACTTGGCGACAAGGTCTCCCCGGATGACAAGGCGAAGATCGAGGATGCCATCAAGGCCGCGGAAGAAGCGATGAAGAGCAACGACAAGGACGCCATCGACGCGAAGGCGAAAGCCCTGGCCGAGGCTTCGCAGAAGCTCGCGGAGCAGGCGTATGCCCAAGGCCAGCAAGGCGGCCCCGGACCGGGTGCTGGCCCCAACGGTGGCGGCGAAAAGAAGCCGGAGGGCGATGTGGTCGATGCCGAGTTCGAGGAAGTGAAGGACAAGAAGGGTTAACTTCGGGAAGCGGGAAGGGGGAAGGGTGAAAAGGAATCACCGTTCCCTGCGCGCATGGCAGCAGCCAGTGGAGCTCGTCGAAGCGGTGTACGCCTTGACGAGCTCTTTCCCACAGAGGAGCGCTACGGGCTCGCGGGTCAAATGCGAAGAGCAGCGGTTTCGGCGCCCGCCAACATAGCCGAAGGCGCAGCCCGGGCAGGAACGAAGGAGTACATGTATTTTCTGAGCATCGCGAGCGGCTCGCTTTCGGAACTGGACACCCTGCTGACATTGGCAACACGGCTGGGGTATGCACCCGACGTCGAAGCGCTCCAGGCGAAACTCGATGATGTATCCGGCCTGATCCTCGGTCTTTCCGCATCGTTGAAGCGGCGCGGGACTTGATTCCCCTTCCCCTTTCTCCCTTCCCTCTTCACAAGAAAAGAAATGTCCAAACGCGATTACTACGAAACACTCGGCGTCAACCGCGACGCATCCGAGGACGATATCCGGAAGGCGTTCCGCAAGCTCGCCATGAAGCATCATCCGGATCGCAACCCGGACAATCCCAAGTCGGAAGAGCACTTCAAGGAAGCGAAGGAGGCGTACGACGTCCTCAGCGACGAGAACAAGCGCGCCGCCTACGACCGCTTCGGCCACGCGGGCGTCGATCAGAACGCAGGTGCGGGGGCCGCCGGCTTCGGCAATTTTGCCGACGCCTTCAGCGACATCTTCGGAGATATCTTCGGCGCGGGACGCGGCGGCCGGTCAAACGTGTATCGCGGTGCGGACCTGCGCTACAACCTAGAGATCACCCTGGAGGAAGCCGCGCGCGGCACCGAGACGCGCATCCGCATTCCGAGCATGCAGGAATGCGGCACCTGTCACGGCTCCGGCGCGAAACCCGGTACCCAGCCTTCGACCTGCTCCACGTGCAGCGGCCACGGCCAGGTGCGCATTCAGCAGGGTTTCTTCTCCCTGCAGCAGACCTGCCCCACGTGCCACGGCAGTGGCCGCGTGATCGGCACGCCGTGCTCCGAATGCCATGCCGCAGGGCGCATCAAGATTCACAAGACCCTGTCCGTGAAAATTCCTGCGGGCATCGACGAGGGCGACCGCATTCGGCTGGCGGCCGAGGGCGAAGCGGGGATCAACGGTGGCCCTACCGGCGACCTCTATGTCGTGGTCCACATCAAAGCGCACCCCGTCTTCCAGCGCGACGGCAACGATCTGCATTGTGAGATGCCGATCAGCTTCACGACTGCGGCTTTGGGAGGTGAGCTCGACATCCCGACCCTCGACGGTCAGGCGAAAGTGAAGATCTCTCCCGAGACCCAGACCGGCAAGGTCTTCCGTTTGCGCGGCAAGGGCATCAAGGGCGTGCGATCGGCAACCCATGGCGATCTGCACTGCCACGTCGTCGTCGAGACACCAGTCAATCTCACAGCGCGCCAGAAAGAGTTGCTCGAAGAGTTCGAATCGATCAGCCAGGACGACGAGGGAAAGCACAACCCCCGCGCGAAGGGGTGGTTTGATAAGGTGAAGGAATTCTTTGCGGAGTGAAGAATTCACTCACCTACGGTGGAGGCTACCTGCCAGTCGATCTCCGAGTGGTCAGGTTAGCGCAGCAGCCGAAGTCACAAGGTGCATTCTTCGCCAAGTGAAGAACTCTTAGCCTCACGGCTGCATCGTGCCTCGCTTTGAGTCGTTCGATTTAGTTGCAAAGGTTTCGGGCGCAATACGGCGGCTCGCGAAAGTGAAGTTCGCTCGTGACGGAAGCATCTATGTCTTCTTCCCCGGCTTCGCAAAAACCGACGGAATTATCTGTCGGGCAATCTTGCGTGGCGGAAAGAACGCTCAAACGAGCCTCGACCTAACTAAGAACGGTCGCGTCACCTCTCACCTCGTAAAGTACACTCACCACCCGGATGGTGAAGCCCATTTCTCGCAGGATGGAAAGGTGAGGACCGAAGTACGCCGTAAGTCTGAATCACTAGTGGACTGTAACAATTAAAAAGGTAGTATCATCATGCCTACGGAGGGCGTGATGAAACTGACCAAGAGTGAGCGCATGGAGTTGCAGCGACAAGCGAACACGAGAAACGGCCGAGCCGACTCGGCACGTCATGCCCGCTTGATCCTGTTGCTGGCCGAGGGCCGCACTTGGGCGGAGATCCGCATCAAGCTCGACTGCGCCGATAGCTACATCAGTCGTTGGAGCAAGCGCTTCGAGACCGATCGGTTGGCCGGGCTGTTTACCCGGCACGCTGGACGGGAGCGCTACAAGGTGACCGACCGGGTCGAGGCGCGCGTGCTGGCCTGGACGACCAAGCGCAAGCCGGCTGACGGCTCGACGCACTGGTCTTCGCGCAAGCTGGCCGCGGAATTGGGCGGCGACATCTCGCATATGACGGTCACGCGAATCTGGGCCAAGCATGGGCTGAAGCCGCACCGGCTTGAGGGCTACATCGCTTCGAACGATCCGGACTTCGAGACCAAGGCCGCCGACGTGATCGGTTTGTATCTGAACCCGCCGCAGCATGCGGTGGTGTTCTGCGTGGACGAGAAGACGGCAATTCAGGCGCTCGATCGCAAGGACCCGGTGTTGCCGCTGTCGCCAGGACGTGCCGAGCGGCACGGGTTCGAGTATTTCCGCCACGGCACGCTTTCGCTGTACGCCGCCTTCAACACCAAGACTGGCGAGGTGATAGGCAAGACCGCCGAGCGCCATACCTCGGCGGAGTTCGTCGCGTTCCTGACCGACATCGTGGTCAATCAGCCGCGCGGCAAGGAGATCCACGTCATCGCCGACAACCTCTCGGCGCACAAGACCAAACGCGTCGACGAATTCCTCGCAGCACACGCCAACGTTCACCTGCATTTCACTCCGACGTACTCGTCTTGGTTGAACCAGGTCGAGCTGTGGTTCGCCAAGATCGAGCGTGACGTGATCGCCCGTGGCGTCTTCACCTCGGTACCCGACCTCAAGAGAAAGCTCATGCGCTATATCCGTCAGTACAACCAAGACGCCAAACCCGTGAAGTGGAAATACTTCGATCCCACACGACGGATCACTCCCGATTCAATCGTTACAGTCCACTAGTCGACCACCGAGGACATCTATTCACCATCCAAGCACAGAACGTAGAGAGCTTTCCCATTCTCCCAGCAGCACGGAAGGCGCAATTGACGCTTGAGCTTCCTGACAATGTTCGAACTCTGAAGATCACTGGTTGGCGATATCATTTCTCTGATCTTGAGTTGCCGGAAGGGATCACCCCAACCGGCTTCCCAAAAGGCATTCAGCTCCCAGATAGTGCACTACGTGACGGCTTGTTCGTCGCGCCACCTGAAGGTGCGCGCTTTGACGACATCGTTCTCTTCATTGCAGCCGAAGAGATTCCTTGGTTTTCCCAGGACAAAGCACCGTGCTTGATATTTCTCGGGGGCTTTGATCCCCCACAGACGGTTCTCAATCGTTCCGTAGATACGGAATTCCTGACCTTCGCATATCCGTGCTCGGATTATGAGCAACTCAGAAAACGCATCGGGGCAATTGATTTGTTTCCTCCCGAGCGCCGCATAGCAAACGGATGAGACGCCCCGACGCGAGATCGCATGTGTGAGTAGACTATTTCACAGACTTCAACAAAAGGGGCGCTATGAGCCAGAAATTAACCATGGTTTACTGGAAGGGCGAGCAGTTCTGGCTCGGAAAATTGTTTGAACACCCCGAAATCATGACCCAGGGCGAAACAATCGAGGAGCTCGAGGAAAACCTCAAAGACACTTTTCTCTCGATGGCGTTGGACGAGGTGCCGCAGGACTACAAGACGAAAGAAATCGCGCTGTGAAGCGCAGGGAGCTGATCTGCCAGCCTGAGGAGCAAGGCTGTGTGCTTCCGCGGCGCGGTGGGCTTGATCGGAGCCACCGCGTGATCAGTGCATCCTCCATCCTCCGCCGCGCGCTGCGTTTTGCCAGCGCGCCGCTCAACTGAGGAATCAAACGGACTATCCAACGGCCACTGGCTTGTAGTGACAAAAGGCACACACTGCGCTACACTTCGCGTGTGAAACCCTTCCGCTGGGGCGTGGAGAAGAATGAACAACTCAAGCTTGAGCGCGCCGTGTCCTTCGAGAAGATGGTTGTCGCAGTCGAGGCTGGCGGATTGCTGGACATCCTGAAACACCCCAACCGCGCCAAGTACCCGGACCAGCGGGTGCTTGTCGTAGCCAGCGATGGGTATGCGTACTTAGTGCCGTTCGCCGAGGAGAAGGACCACTTCTTCCTCAAGACCATCATCCCAAGCAGGAAGGCGACGCGCAACTATCTGAGCCAAGGTGGGCGAGATGCCGAAGACTGATCCGTACGAAACTGAGCTGGTGTCCGCATTCGAGAAGGGCACGCTGAAGTCTGTCGCCACCAAGGCTGAACTGTCGCGGTTCAGGGCTGCTGCACGAGCAACCGCCGTCAAGAATCGACGCGTGAATATCCGGCTATCCGCCGGCGACCTACAAGACATTCAAGTCAGGGCGCTGCAGGAGGGGATGCCGTACCAAACGCTGATTGCCAGTGTGCTTCACAAATATGTCACCGGAAGCCTAGCCGAACGAAAAGGCAGGCCGCCACGGGCGGGACGGCAAGCGAAGGCAGCAAGTCGCGGCACGAACAAAGCCGACGTATAGTCCTCTGTCAAGCTGGCCTGGCAGCTAACGAACTACCGCAAATACGCAAGCAGCGGCGATCCGATCGGTCGCTTGATCAGCGCATCCTCGGCAGCCCGGCGCGCGTCCGGTTCAAGTTCCTCGATCCACTGAATTTCGCCGCCTACCATCGAGGCGACGGCCACGCCGTCGCGATAGAGAACGCGATTGTTCGTGAGCGCGGGGACCTTGTTTCCCGGGACGATGATGCCGACGAGATTCAGCGGATCGGCGCCACTCACCGCGACCAGGGCACGGGACAATGGCGCTCGGCGCGCTTCCCGCAGCGATCCCACTGCCTCGGGCAACGCGAACTGCTCGCCAGAGACTCCTGCAACGAAGCGGCCGCCGCGGATCTCGCCGCGCGCCTCCAGACGGCGTAGTACGCGCAGCATCTCCCGCCACGGCGGAAGCCACGCGGCTTCTCGTTGCAGCAGACGCCAGAACACCACCCCGTAGCGGCGCAGCAGCGCGTGAACGATCTGTTCGACAGTTTCCTGATGCTTTTCCCCATGCAAGATCGATGGGGCCGCGATGTTGCTGCCATCCCCGACCGAACCCCGCGCACGCTTGATCAACGACCAACGCCCCGCGTCTTCGATGCCGAACAGCGCGGTGCGTCGATGTCGCTTGCCGCCGCCGAAAGGCTTGCGCTTGTCCGATGGCGTAAGCAGCGCGCGCAGTCCAGCGAAGCTGTCCGAACTTACGAGGCCGAGCGCGACCAGCTCTGCCAATGCGTCCTCGGTGTGGGTGCGCAGCAGCCCCGTACCGTCCACGATCTCGTCGTAAAACGAAGCGCCTTTCTCTCGCAGATAGTCTTCCACTGCCTGTGCGCGTGAGCTGAGTTCCGGCCGCGCCGAAGGCGCAGGCGCTGCGCGCGTCCACACCGTCCCGCTGCTTCGAGGCAGCAGTGTCACCGGCGTCGTGCGGATCGGTCCCGGACTATTGGTTGATGGCGCGGTTCCCGGCAGCGTCAGCCGCGTCCACGCCGCGCGCCCGGAAAGGCAAAGATCGTCCAGCCATGTGAAGTCGTAGTCTTCGAGGCGCGCTGGAAGAACGTCCGCCTCCCACGCCGCAGCGGGCGCCTCGAACCCTTGCAGTTGTGCGATCACTGCGGCCAATGCGTCCGGTCCCTGACCACGCTCATCGGCGCTGACATGCTGCCAGCGAAACAGGAAGCGCATGAAGTCGCGGCTCGACACCGGCTCGATTTCCTGCCGCAGCCGCTTCACCGTGTAGCGGTGGATGCGCGCGAGCAGCGACCGCTCGCACCACTCCGGCTGGGACGCTTCCGGCGTGAAGGATCCCTGCATCGCCACGCCTTCGCTCACCAACTTGGCGAGCGCCGATTCGATGTCGCTCGCAGGAAGCCACATCGACTGCGCAATCGCGCGAATAGTGACGGGGCCCAGACCTTCGAGCCGGCTGCGGACGATTTCCACCAGCGCGTCCTCGCGTGACCAGGCGCGCGCGGCGAATTCCTTCGGTGCGTCGATCGACGGCGAACATTGCGCATCCGGATAGACGCTCGTGAATTGCGGCAGCCTTTCCGCAGCGATCCAGATGTCGTGACCGGATTCCACAGTCGCGCGTGTTGCGCGGCGTTGACTGGCGAGCGCTTCGAGAAACGAGGACCACCCTTCGCGGTTGTTGCTCTCTTCCGCCGTGATGAAGGCGAGCCCCATCAGCGCGTCGTGCAGCTCGTCCGCGTCGGTCGCCTCGGGCCATGCTTCCTCACGCACACGAGCGATCGCCGCGATATCCAGCTTGCCCAGGTCCGCGGCTGCCGCGTCGTCGAGCCAGCGGCGGCTCATCACAGCCTGCGCGCGGCGTTCTTCGAGGGGCGCGTCGTCCAGATAGGCATAGGGCCGGGCCGTGAGGATCTCCAGCGCAAGCGGCGAAGGCTCGACCAGATCGCGCGCCACGACCTTCACGTCACCCGCTTCGATTCGCCGCAGCAGCCGCTCCAGGCCCTCAATGTCCATCGCCTCGAAGAGACAGTCGTGGAGCGTCTGCTGAACGAGCGGATGGTCGGGCACTTCGCGTTCACCAACGAGGTTTTCAGCGCATGCGATCTGGTCCGGAAACACGGCGGCCATCAGATCCTCGGCCCGCATCCGTTGCAGCGGCGCGGGAACCTTCTTTCCGCCGCGGAAGCGCGGCAGCGTCAGCGAAGTGCTCGCGACCCAGCGCCAGCGCGCCGTGAACATGGGTGCGTCGAGCGTCGCCTGGGTCAGCACCTGACGGACCGTCTTCGAATTCAGATAGCGCGCGACCTCCTCGAGTGCGAAGCTGTGGCTCGTAGAAAGTGACAGCACGATCGCGTCCTCGGTGGCTGCTGCCTGCAGCTCGAAGTTGAACTTCACGCAGAACCGCTTGCGCAGCGCGAGTCCCCACGCGCGGTTGATGCGGCTGCCGAATGGAGAGTGAATGACGAGCTGCATGCCTCCGGATTCGTCGAAGAAGCGCTCCAGCACAATCGTCGATTGCGTGGGCAGGACACCGAGCGCGGCGCGCGCAGACGACAGATAGTCAACGAGCTGCGTCGCTGCTTCCTCTGTCACACCGACTTGCTCTACAAGTCTTTCGACGGCCTTTGCTTTGTTCGGCTGCTTCGCGGATTCGCCGCTGGCGGCGGCTGTCTCTTCGCGCAGACGTGACACTGCGTGCGACAACTCCTCGGTACGCGCGGGAGCTTCACCAAGCCAGAAGGGAATCGTCGGCGGCTGCCCGTGCGCATCCTCCACCCGCACGCGTCCGGCTTCGATTCGCCTGATCTGGTAGGAAGTGTTACCCAATTGAAAGATGTCGCCGGCGAGACTCTCCACGGCGAAGTCTTCGTTCACCGTTCCGACGAGTTGACCCGAAGGCTCCAGCAGCACGTCGTAGTCGGCCGTGTCGGGGATGGCACCACCGGAAGTGATGGCCGTAAGGCGAGCGCCGCGCCGGCCCCGCAACACACCATTCACCGCGTCCCGATGCAAGTAAGCGGCGCGATGACCGTGGCGGGTGCTGAATCCGTCCGCGAGCATGCGCACCACATCGAGATATTCTTCGCGCTCAAGGTGCGCATAGGGCCAGGCGCGCGCGGCGAGATCGAATAGGTCGTCTTCCCGCCATTCCTGAGCAGCGACTTCCGCCACGATCTGCTGCGCCAGGACGTTCGAGCGGCTGCGGCGGAATCGCAAGGCGGTCGAGCTCGCCGCGACGAACCGCGTCGAGCAGCGCCGCACATTCGACCAGCTCGTCACGAGAAAGCGGAAAGATGCGCGCCTTCGGCACGCCGCCTACCTGATGGCTGGCGCGCCCGGCACGCTGCAGAAAGGTGGCGATCGAACGCGGCGAACCGAGCTGGCAAACCAGCTCCACGTCGCCGATGTCGATGCCGAGCTCGAGCGAGGCGGTCGCAACCAGCACCTTGAGCTCGCCGCTCTTGAGCCGTTGCTCGGCGTTCAAGCGCAGCTCCTTCGCCATGCTTCCGTGATGCGCCATCACGTTTTCTGCACCGAGTAGCTCCGAGAGATGGCGCGCCGCGCGCTCCGCCATGCGCCGCGTGTTGACGAAGACGAGCGTAGTGCGATGCGCCTGCGCCATCTCCGCAAGCTTCGCGTGGACCTGCTGCCAGACTTCGGTCGACATCACCGCTTCCAGCGGCGACGACGGGACTTCGATCGCGAGATCACGCGCACGGACGTGACCCGTATCGACGATGGCGCAATTCTCTGTCACGTCCGCATTCGGTGCTCCGACCAGAAAGCGCGCGATCTCTTCCACCGGCTTCTGCGTCGCGGAGAGTCCCACGCGCGCCGGCGGCTTCGCGGTCAACGCGGCGAGCCGTTCCAGCGACAGCGCGAGATGGCTGCCGCGCTTGTTCGGCGCCAGTGCGTGGATCTCGTCGACGATGACGGTGCGCGTGGTGGCAAGCATCGCCCGGCCCGACTCCGAACCGAGCAGGATGTAGAGCGACTCGGGAGTCGTCACGACGATATGGGGCGGCCGCCGCCGCATGCTCGCGCGTTCCGCTTGCGGGGTGTCGCCGGTGCGTACCAGGGTACGAATGTCCACGTCGGGAAAACCGAGCGCTTCAAGCTCCGCACGGATGCCGGCGAGCGGTGATGCCAGGTTCTTCTGGATATCGTTGGACAACGCCTTCAGCGGTGAGACATAGACAACGAACGTCTCATCCGGCAGCGGTGCCTCGACGCCCTGCCGCACCAGTTCGTCGATAGTAGCGAGGAACGCGGCAAGCGTCTTGCCCGAGCCGGTCGGCGCGGCGACGAGCACATTCCGTCCGGCCTGAATCAGAGGCCAGGCCCGTGCCTGGGGTTCGGTAGGTTCGCGAAAGTGCTTCCGAAACCAGGCGTCGACAGCGGGATGGAAGGACGCTTCGCGTTGCATCAAAGGCGACTGTCAGAAGGGGTGAATTGCTTGGACGCGGGATCGTCGCGAAAGTGCCGGCGTTACAGATCGAGGAGATCTGCTCCTACTCGGGTTCGATCTTCGCCGCCTTGACGATCTTTCCCCATTTCTCTGCCTCCGCGGCTTGAAACTTCGCCAGCTCCGCGGGAGTCGTCACGAATCGCTCCGTGCCGGTGCTGCTGTAGAAATTCTGCACGGCGGGACCCGTTGTGGCCTTCACCATCAACTCGCCCAGGCGATCGACTACCGCTGGCGGCGTCTTCGCCGGCACGTACGCTGCGAACCAATAGCCCATCTCGTAACCCTTGACGCCCGCTTCATCGATGGTCGGCACGTCGGGCGCAAGCGGCGAACGCGTCTTGCCGCTCACGCCCAGCGCGCGAAGCTTGCCGGACTTCACCTGCGGCACGCCGGTCGCCATGTCGGTGATCATCATGTCGATCTGTCCGCTGAGGAGATCACTCACCGCGTTCGGGTTGCTCTTGTAGGGGACATGCAGAAGCTCCACGCCAGCCATCTGCTGGAACAGCTCACCAGCAATGCGGCTGGACGAGCTGCCGCTCCCGAACGAGATCTTGCCCGGCTGCTTCTTCGCGAGCGCGACGAACTCCGCGACGTTCTTTGCCGGCACCTTCGGATTCACCAGCATGATTTGCCCGCCTTTCCCCAGCCCGGTGACCGGCTCGAAATCCTTCACGGGATCGTAAGGCAGCTTCTTGTACAGATGAGGATTCGCAGCTTGCGTCGTATTGGTCGCGATGAAAACGGTGTAACCGTCCGGCTTCGCCTTGGCGGCCGCCTGCGCGCCGATGAATGCGTTGCCGCCCGGCTTGTTCTCGACGATCACGGGTTGTTTCGTCTCCGCCGATATCTCCTGTGCGAGTGAGCGTGCGAGCTGGTCAGTGGCGCTGCCCGCGGCGAACGGCACGATGAACGTGATCAGCTTGTCCGGATAGGTTTCCGCATGAGCGACAACCGCAGCCATCATGCAAAGGGCCCCGAAAGCGACGGAGGAGAGGTTGGCAAAACGAGGCATCGAAAGAGTCCTTGGGAGGGTAGCGTAAACATTCATTTCATCGCCCTCCCGCGAGCAGTGCCTGCCATTCGGAAGGCACCGACACCTCGAGGCCGAGCAGCAGAAAGACGAGATTCTTCCCGTGCGTGTCGAGATTGAGCGAATCGTTGACACCACCGTCGAGAACATCATCCAGCACGAAATTGAGCGCGCCCAGTTTGGGCAGCACGTAGCGATGGACTGCGGTGGGCGCCCGATGGCGGAAAACGGCTGCAACCTTTTCCTCGGTCACCTGTTCGACCAGTATCGGGAAGAACTCCGGGCGGTACGCGATCACGCTGATGTTGGAGCGGTTGCCCTTGTCGCCTGTGCGTCCGTGGGCGAGCCGGTATAGAGGAACCAGAAGGTCGCTCATGGTTCACTCCGTCATCGTGAACGTGGGTTGAATGAGTTCGCGCGGAACGTAGCACGAGGTCGATCCGAGTCTCGAAGTTACTGCGGTACGGACGCCACCGCCTCCGGCCGGGCCGCAAGTGAAAAGCGCCATGACCTCGCCCAGCACGCGCTCGACCCTGGTTCGATCCGGATCGGCGGCTGCGACGCGCAACCTCACGTCGCGCGCTTCCCCAGGAGGAAGGTCGGAAAGCATGCGATTGCGGTCGTCGCCGAAGACACTCACCACGCCGATGAGATCGAAGCGGAGCGAAAGCCCGTCGCCCACGCGCTGCCGCACGATATCCGCGGCAAGGCGGGCACGCGCTTCGGCATTCGGTCCGGCGTAGGAGATTTCCCCCTCGCCGAGCCAGCCACCGGAGAAACATACCGTAGTCTTGAGCGTGTCGGGCCGCGGATGACCACGAACGCCTGACACCGCGACGCGATTGCGGCCGACCTCCTGCAGCTCGGCTTCTGAAATATCGGCGACAACGTCGGGCGTGAGATATGCGGCCGGGTCGTGCACTTCGTAGAGCAGTTGCTCCTTCACCGTGCGGCTGTCCACCACGCCGCCGGTGGGTTCCGCCTTGGTGACGACGAATGTGCCGTCGGCCGCGATCTCCGCGATCGGATAACCGACCGATGCGAGATCGGGCACGTCCTTCAATCCCGGATCGGCGAAGTAGCCTCCGGTCACCTGTGCGCCGCATTCGAGCAGATGACCCGCCATGGTCGCGCGGCCCAGTCTGTCCCAGTCGGTTTCAGTCCAGCCGAAGTGCGCCATCGCCGGTCCGACCACGAGCGAGGGATCGGCGACACGGCCAGTGACGACAACTTGAGCGCCCGCACGCAGCGCATCCGCGATCGCCCCCGCACCGAGATACACGTTCGCACTCACCAGCTCCCGGCTCGCGTATGCGGGATCGAGGTGGTTGCGCAGGATTTCCCTTCCCACGCGCGTCCGAGAGGTCGTCGCCTTCGACGACGGCCACGCGGACCGTTGCGACGCCCAACTCACGGGCAAGCTCGTGGATGCGACGCGCGGCGGCGCGCGGATTCGCCGACCCGAAATTGCTGACGACGCGGATGTCGTGCTCGACGCAGCGCTTCAGAATCGGCCGCAGGGCAGGCTCCATGAGCGGCGCGAATCCGCCTTCCGGGTTCTGGCGGCGCGCGAGTTGCGCGAGCGCGAGCGTGCGCTCAGCAAGCATCTCGAAGATCAGCACGCCACGCCCGCCGCGCGCGATCAACGTGTCGACCACGGGGCCTGCCGCGTCGACCCGGTCGCCTGCGAATCCCGCAGCACAGCCTATCGCCAGGATGTCTTCAGCCATTCGTTTCACCACGCTCGAAGAGTACGTGGCCACAATGTAGCGCGCAGGCATTCAGCCGTAAAACGGATTTTTCGGATGGATTTATCCGCAGCGACGGAAGGGATGCTGGAAACTGATCGAGACCAAGCTCGTTCGAGAGCGGCGGAAGAGGCCGCGACGCTGAAACACAAAATTGCTTCGGATCAACGACCGCAAGGAGAACTTGCACGGGAAAGGAGTTGCCAAACCACCATGAACGTGTTCAAGCGAAGGTGGGAAAGCTGGGTTCCTCCGCGCGGAGCGGAAGGCGCTTACTCAGACGTCACACGGAACAGTCCCCACAGTACGCGGAGCGCCCGCTTCATTGTGTCCGACACCGGACGGACAGTCATGTTGTGCAAAGTTAGTCTGAACGTCTACCCAGTCGTGCAAAGGCCATCTGGTCAGCAGGGGTCTTCATGAGCAAAGGCGCAGGCACCCCTGCCAGGTTACTCGTCGTCGATGATGTGGAAGAGGTTCTGGACGGGATCGAAAAGCTTCTGCGGGGCGATGGCTATTCGATCGATGCCGTAAGATCCGAGGAGCGAGCAGTGGAGTGCGCGCAGCGCAACCCTCCCGAGTTGATCTTGCTGAATCTGGACGCACTGCCCGATGAACTTGTGGCGACCGCCCGCCGAATCAGAACGGGGGCGCAACTCGACCCTGGCGTGCCGATCGTGCTCTTCTGCGCGGAATGGGTTGCCGAAGGCGAGGAAGTGCACCTGGGTGATAACGTCTACGCCACCCAACCCGACCACTTCAATCAGCTGCGAGACTTCCTCGCTGGCCTGCTGTAATCCTGACCGGGTGTGACCCCGGAGGACCGAGCAGGCGGTCAGACTCGTGCCTGACCACGCGGTAGCATTCACACGCGGCGGCCTCGAGCCCGCTACGATCCAGAATCTGGATATGGCCGCGGCAATAGTGAATCAAGCCCGCATCCTGGAGCTGACCCGCGGCTACGGTGACGCTCTGACGCCGCCCCCCCAACATGTTCGAGATGAATTCCTGGGTCATCACCAGTTCGTTTGACTTGAGCCGGTCGTGACATAACAAGATCCAGCGGCACAGGCGCTGCTCGACGGAATGCAGACGGTTGCACACAGCGGTCTGGCAAATCTGTGTCATCCGTGCCTGGGTATACCGCAGCAGCAACGCTTGCAGTGCGCCGCCGCGCGCAAACTCCGCGAGCAGCGTCGTGGCCCGCATCCGCAGCGCCCGCCCTGCGACCTGCACCACGGCTCGGTTGAACATCGTGCGCCCGCCCATGAAGAGCGCAATGCCCACGACGCCGTCGTTGCCGACCAGACCCATTTCAGCCGTCACCCCGGTTTCCATCGTGTACACGAACGACACGATGCAGGAGGTCAGGAAATAGATGTAATCGAGGGCGCCCCCCGGTTCGTAGAGCACATCGCCCAAAGACAAGGCGATCTGCTCCAAATCGGGGACGAGACGCGCCAGATCCTCCGTTGGGAGCGCACCGAGAAGCTGGTTCTCGACGGCCAAGAAGCTCTTCAGAGGTGCAGGCATAAGGCTTTCCCCTCCCTCGCTATTTCTGAAAGAAGTACCGCCTGCTTCGGCGGCACAAACCCACATTATCGCACCGCACAAATGCGCCGCACAAAATTATATCTATATGTCGTCCAGCGGACAAACGTCCATACCGACCCCGATTAAAAGGAAGCATTGGGAGAAATTCTCCGTATTGCAAACACCCGGGACTAAGCGGGAGACAGATGATGGATGCCCTGGTGAATACTTGCGATGCTTACGTTCTTTTCCAGCATTCGCACCAGATGACGGGTACGTGCCAGGACACGCCTTTTCCCATTGCGGAGCCGCCTGGATTATTGCAAAGACCCTGGATCTCAAGACGCTGCCATACAGGCCTTCGGTCTATCTGAGATAACAGCGTGCCTGCACCGGAGGATGCCGACGTCGGCGTCCTCCGTGAATCTGCTCATGTAAGAACGGGCAGGCAGGCGAGTCGTAGCCGATCAGTCAATCCGCGTTGGACTTTGTGTGTAACAGGGAGGAGCCATGAAGAGAATCATCAGCACACTCATCGCCGTATTCGTGGTTGGCTGGGCATTTCTGGCCGAGGCGCATGAGGTGGAGGTTGTTCTATATCCCACGATCGGCCCGGTCAGCATACCGAGTTACGGCATCGTATCGCCGAGCTTCGCGGGCTTCGCGGCCAACGTTCTGAACGGCCTGCAAAGGGGACGGGCAGACTTTGGAGGCAGCATTCTCGTGACTCCGACCGCCTTCAACACCATCGGTTATCCCATCGCCAACCGATCCGGCAAGGTGAAGGTGAGCGTGTACGACACATGGGCCAGCAAGGGGAATTCG
The DNA here is from genome assembly GCA_963747225.1 of uncultured beta proteobacterium. GTDB lineage: Bacteria > Pseudomonadota > Gammaproteobacteria > Burkholderiales > JAEUMW01 > JAEUMW01. The sequence goes on from CAVVES010000003.1 coordinate 276,611, forward strand.
TGGCGCGGATTGACGCCCCCTCATGGCCCGTTCGCCAATGAGCGGGGAACGCACTTTCGCGCGGCCCTAGTCGTCAAGAGCCACAGCACCTTCACGCTCGCGGACGTGACCGTGTCCGCCACGTACCCTGATGGTGCACTTGGCCCCTACCCGCTCGGCGGGCCGGTTGGCGTGGGTCTCTACCAATCGTTCGAATCCAACCGCCTGCGTGGCATCTACTGGGGCCCCGACGGCAGGCCGGACGGGGGAGACGACAAGGTCTACGACACGAGCAACCCCGGCTCGTACACGACGCCGATCAATGAGCTGCTATTCGTCGGGCAAGGCGAAGTAGGCTTTGCCGATCCCTCGCTTACTGCGAGCGATGCGGAGCAGTTTGCCGATTTCCTCGCGTATCTGAACACGTATGCGCCATACACGTTCAGTTACACATATACGCTGCGCGGCGCTTCGAGCACGGTTACCGTTGCCGTAGATCTGACGGCGCACCCGGGTCCGGCCCTTCCGCCGGGATCGCACCACCGCTTCCGGCCGTTCCGTATGTATCCGATTCGCTGAAAGCGTTTGCTCAGCGAAAATTCACGACTCACCGAGTGACAGCAACTGTTCCCAACGGAGGGTAGTGCCATGTTGAAGATCAAGATGCATTTGAGAAGCATAGGAATAGGAATTGCCGGCGGCGTCGCTCTGCTGACGCTTGTCGCAGCAGTCGGCGCTGATAGCTGGGCAGGAGACAACGACCACCTGCGGAGACCGGATTCGCTTTATGTGGGCGACACAACCCCTGACGCATCCGCCGATACTGTCAAACGCTTCGCCGCGATCACCGGAAAGTACCAGGGCTTCTTCGTCCAGCCTGCTGCCGGCGGCTTGCACGGACCGCGCGGACTTATCTTTAACTATCGTGGCGATCTGCTGGTCTCCAACCAAAACGTTTTCCTTGATATCAGCGGGGACGTGTTGCGTTTCGATGGCCGAAGCGGCGCGTTCAAGAATGAGCTGGTCGCGTCTGGTGACCCCAACGCGCCGTTCGCGCCGCAAGGCATCGCGCTCTCCGAGGATGGCAGATACCTGTTTGTCACCGACTTGGGCGGAGGCCCAGCAACGCCGCCGCCAGGCGCAACCAAGGTGTTTACCGCGTACGGAGCGTTCGTCGGCAACCTGATCCCTCCCCCGACAAACTGGCCGCAGACTCCTACCATCCCCGCGCTGTACTCATCGGCCCTGATAAGCGCGTGTACGTATCGAACATGCCGATATTTGGGGGGATCGGCGGGCAGGTTCTGCGTTTCGATCAGAAGACAGGCAAGTTCATAGACGTGATAATTAACGATGCAGGCGGTGTTGGCCACCTCAACCGACCTCAGGGCTTGGTCTTCGGTCCGGACGGGAATCTCTATGTCACCAGTTTCCGCGACAACTCCCAGCCAAACGCGCCAGGCAATACGGACGCGATCCGGATTTACAGCGGAAGAACTGGGAAGCTCCTGGGCAAGATCGACCTCGACAATCCTCCGAGCAACGCAGGCGCACGAGCCTATGCACAGGCGCTGTTGTTCGGCCCTCGCGGGAAACTTTTCGTACCGATCACCATTGCTCCACCTGGTGCGTCGCCGACAGCGGGAGAAGTACGCCGCTACGATGTTCGCACCAAGACGTACGATGTGTTCGTGCCCGCGGGCACGCTTGCGGCGCCGTGGTTCCTGACCTTCGGAAAGACGAACCCTGCCACGCTTGCGTACGATGACAGAGACTGAGGTTAGAGGGTGGAGATGCGGAAAGTGCTCGTTGCACTATGACGAGCGTGCAGCTCCTTCAATCCAACTGGAGGTCCATCATGGCTGAGATTGTCGGCGCGGATATCGGTTGGATGGCGGGGCGGGCAATGCTCACCTGCGGCGGTCGATGCGTGAACTCTGATTCGCGTGGCATCCAAGACCTCTCCCGTGGTCTCGCGCGGAGGCGCGCAACATGTCACGCGCAGCGCGCAGAGTACCGAACCAGATTTGGTCGCGGCGCGTCCGCGTTGGAGATCTTGCAACGAACGTCGCTTCCGAGAGTATCCAGCTGAAGTCTACAACTGCCCCTCGATCGGCAGCTTCGACAGCAGCCAGACTCCCAGCCGGCGCCAGATGCTTGCACCGGGTTCCGGCGGATAGGCGACTTCGAGTCCCTTTTCGTACGCCAACCATTGCAGCCTGCGTCCGAGCCGCCCGCCGGGGTCGCGGAAGCGCACGAGCCGCAGCCGCCACGCGTCTTCCCGCATCATCCCTTCGAACTCCTGGGCGACGTGTTGCGCGAGTGCCTCGCAGACCACCACGACACCAACCTCGGTGTTGAGCTCCACCGAGCGTGGATCGAGGTTCATCGAGCCGATGAACACAGCCTGGCGGTCGTAGACGAACGACTTGGCGTGCAAGCTGGCGCGCGAAGAGCCGCGCATCCGCTCGCCCCACCGCTTTCGCCTGGCGCGACCCGATACGGGCTTCGTCTCGTACAGTTCGACACCTACGCGCAGAAGAGGCTTGCGGTAGTGGACATAGCCGGCGTGAACGGCGGCCACATCGGTGGAGGCGAGCGAGTTGGTCAGGACCCGCACGCGCACGCCGCGCCGGCGCAGAGCGTTCAACCAGCGCACGCCGGCGCGCCCCGGGATGAAGTACGCCGACGAGATCAACATCTCGGTTCGCGTGGCTTCCACGAGCCCGCGCAGATGCTCGCCGAGCCGGCCCGACGGATCGGTGGGATCGCGCATGATCTTTTCGGGATCGTCGTACACGAGCCACGCCTTTCCCCACATGAACCGTGCGGTTCCGGTGCGCAACTGCTGCTCGAGCTTCGATTCGCGGAGGGCTTCCATATACGGCGCCGCTTTCGGACTCTCGGCGTGCGCACGCAGCTGCGTGCGTCTTTCGAGTAGCGCGCGGGAATCGGGTTCCTGCTCGGCGAGCGTCCGCACGGGCACCGCCAGTGGACAGTTCCAGTAGCGGTCGAAGCTCGCGCACGCGTCCTTCAACACCGGGCCGACCGCCAGCACGTCGAGGTCGCCGAATTCCAGATCCGGATGTGCGCCAAAATACTCGTCGCCGATGTTGCGCCCCCCGACGATGATGACCTGCTCGTCGGCAACGTAGAGCTTGTTGTGCATTCTGCGGTTGGCCCGACCGAAGTTGAGGAGCGCGCCCAATCTGCGCGACCAGCGCAGCGGCACCGGATTGAAGAGGCGCACTTCGATGTTGGAGTGTGCGTCGAGCGCGAGCAGATTCGCGTCCTTGATCGCGGTGCCCCAATCGTCGATCAGCATGCGCACGCGCACGCCGCGATCTGCCGCAGCGATCAGCCGTTCGGTGAGCAGCAGCCCGGTCGTGTCCGCATGCCAGATGTAATACTGAAGGTCGATGCAGCGCTCGGCAGCGTCCGCAAGAACAAGACGTGCGACGAAAGCGTCGATCCCCCTGTCCAGGAGATGGATGCCTGAAGACCCGGCAGGTCGGTCCGCCGGAAGGGTCGCGCTGTGAGCAAGCGTAGTGTTGTTGTCCGTATCCACGGAGCGCCATGGCGTCGGTAGTCCCGGCAGGGTAGCACAGCCTCTTCCGGCAACAGCGCGCGACCGATGCTGCGGCCGCCTATCCTGCGATGCAACGGCGAACCGGTCACCCGCCTGCTGTGTACGTACGCTGCTTCAGCGCCAGCGCTCGTCGACGCAAGGACGCGGTGCCTCGCCGCGTTCCTGCGCGAGCGTCGGGTAGTCGGTGTAGCCCTTGGCGCCGCCACCGTAGAAGGTCGTGAGATCGTCCGCATTGAGTGGCGCGCAGGCGCGAAACCGCGCCGGCAGATCCGGATTGGCGAGGAACTTTCGCCCGAAGGCGATCAGATCGGCCTTGCCGTCCTGCAGCCATGCCTCCGCCATCTCCCGGCTAAGTCCACCAGCCAGAACAAGGGTGCCGCGATACTTCCTGCGCATCAATCCAAGCATCGAGAGTGCGGCGTCGCCGGGAGGCGCACCTTTCTCCACCGCAGCGGTAGCCGGATTGACGATGTGCAGATAGGCGAGCCCGAAGTCGTTGAGCTTGTCCGCGATATAGCCGAACGTCACTTCGGGATTGTCGTCTCCGATGTCGTTGAAGCTGCCCAGGGGAGAGAGCCGCACGCCGACGCGGTCTGCACCCCACACCTCGCACACCGCCGCGACGACTTCCATCAGCAGCCGCGCCCGATTCTCGACCGAGCCGCCGTACGCGTCGGTGCGTTGGTTGGTGCGCGAGTTGATGAACTGGTCGAGGAGATAGCCGTTGGCGGCGTGGATCTCGACGCCATCGAAACCCGCTTCCATTGCGTTCTTCGCGCCGCGCACGTACTGGCGCAGGATATAGGGCATCTCTTCGATCTGCAGGGCGCGCGGGGTCACGAACGGCACCAGCGCACCCTCGCCGTTCTCGTTCTCGATGAACGCTTCACCCGCCGGTTTGATCGCGGAAGGCGCGACTGGCAGCATGCCGTCCGGCTGCAGGCTCGGATGCGAGATACGTCCGACGTGCCAGAGCTGCATAAAGATCAGGCCGCACGCGCCGTGCACCGCGCCGGTGACGAGGCGCCAGCCCTCGATCTGTTCTGGACTATGAATGCCCGGCGTCCAGGCATAGCCCTGACCCTGCATGGAGACCTGAGTCGCCTCGCTGATGATGAGTGCCGCCGAGGCGCGCTGCGCGTAGTAGCTGGCGTTGAGAGCGCTCGGGACGTTGCCGGGCTGACGCGCCCGAGAACGGGTCAATGGTGCCATGGCGATGCGGTGCGGAAGGTTGTAGCGCCCCAGCTTGACCGGCTGAAACAAAAGCTCGGTGGGCGTTTGCGGGGCGCGCACGGATTGCGCGACGGACTCATTGGTGACGGCCACTGTGGTCTTCTCCTGTCGAGATACAAGCGAAGGTGGTTTGTTAGAGAGGGATTGCCGCACGTCGTTCCCCGCGGCATCCGCGCTTGCTACGTCAACGGTTTGAGATCGCCGAGCAGCGTGGGGATCAGTTCCGTTACGGTCGGATGAATGTGCACCGCTCGCTGGATCACGGTGCACGGAGCGCCAGCGTACATCACGTCGAGGATCGAGTGAATCGCCTCGTCCCCTTCGATGCCGAGCAGCGCAGCGCCGAGTATCTTCTTCGTTTCCGCGTCGACCAGCACTTTCATGCAGCCCTTGGTCTCGCTTCGCTCCCGGGCCCGGCCGACGTGGGTCATCAGCATCGTGCCGACGAGCGCCTTGCGCCCCGAGGCGCGCACCTCGCGCTCGGTCATGCCCGCTCGTCCAAGCGGCGGATCGACGAAGAGCGCGTACGCGGGAATGCGATCGGTGACGCGGCGCGAATCGTGGTCGAGCAGATTCGCCGCGACGATCTCGTAGTCGTTGTACGAAGTGTGCGTGAACGCACCGCGACCGTTGACATCGCCGAGCGCCCAGATCCCGGGCACGTTGGTGCGCAATTGATCGTCCACTACGATGTAGCCGCGCGCGTCGGTTTCAACGCCCGCACGGTCGAGCCCCAGGTCTTCGGTATTGGGCACCCGTCCCACCGCAAGCAGAAGATGCGAGCCGAGAATCTCCCGCGGTTCCTCTTCGCAACTCATGTGCACGGCGATGTGCTCTCCGCGTCTCGCCACGCTCACGCACTCCGCGTTGAGTCTGATCGCGACGCCTTCGTCCTCGAGTATTGCCCGGATCGCGCCGGAGATCTCCTCGTCCTCGCGCGCGATGAGACGCGGACCCATCTCCACGACAGTGACACGGCTGCCGAAGCGCCGGTACATCTGCGCGAACTCGAGCCCGATGTAGCTGCCGCCGACGACGATCAGGTGCTCGGGAAGAAAATCGACGTCCATCATCCCCGTGTTGGTCAGATAGTCGACCTCCGCGACTCCCGGCATATCCGGCACGTGGGCGCGCCCGCCGACGTTCACGAAGATCCGGTCGGCTTCCAGCAGCGTTTCTCCCACACGAACGGTGCGCGGACTCTCGAAGCGACCGTGTCCTTCGTACACGGTGAGATTCGGCGTGCTCTTCAGCCAGGTTGTGACGCCTTCGTTCGACTGCCGCACCACCGCATCCTTGCGCGCCCTGACCTGCGCCATGTCGACGCGAATGGGTCCGTCGATCAACACTCCGAAATCGGCGGCACGACGCGCCACGTGCGCTGCCCGCGCGCTCGCGATGAGTGTCTTGGTCGGGATGCAGCCCACATTGACGCAGGTACCGCCGAAGAGCTTGCGCTCGATGATCGCGGTCTTTCTGCCTGCCGTTGCGAGTCGCACGGCGAGTGAAGGTCCTGCCTGCCCGGTGCCGATGACGATCGCGTCGTATCTCTCGGTCATCATCTTTCGCGGCCCTTGCAGATCACCGGCGCGAAGCCGGTCGGAATCCAGTGGTTGTCGAAGAAGCGCTCGAACTGAAGCGTGAGGATGGTCTGCGCAAGATGCTCCAGCCTTTGCTGCTCCAGTTCGGGCGACTCGCCCTGGATCACCCCATCCCAGTCGATGTACTGCAAGGTCCCCACGGTTTCGTATTCATCGAGCGGCAGTGCAGCCCACGCCGGATCGAGACCCGCAAGAAGCACCCGCATGCGGAAGCTGGGCGGCAAGTGTGGAAAGATGTCGTCGTAGCTCTCGTACCGCCAGTGCTGGCGAATCGCCTCGCCGTAGGCGCGTGCGAAGTCGGCGTTGCCCACACGCGGCGATCCGAAGGTGTGGACGGCGGCGACGTTGAAGCCTGCCAGCGCAAAGCGCAGCGCGGTATAGCACGCGAGGAGCGCACCCTTGCTGTGTCCGGTTACGATGAGGGGAGTACCTCCACTCGTGAGCTCCTGCACGATCGGCAGCAGACGCGGCCACAATAGCTGGGTGGACCGTCCGAGGGCAGCGTGCACCTTCCCCGGCAACCCCTCGACGGGAACGAGCGCGAGCTTGAAGTCGTTGATCCAGTCTAGCGTGCGCTTCGCGGCATGGTGATCGAGCACGGGCAACAACGTGCCGCGGAAGGCGAGCACCGCACCTTCGGCGAGGGTACCGACCAGACACGCATCGACGCCGAGGTCATTGACTTCGACGTGGGCGGGCATCGCGGTGAAACCCACCTGGGGAAAATACGGATCGGCCGCGAACCCTTCGTCGAGGTTGTACATACAGTGGCACGCCTTCACCAAACGGCAGGCAAGACCGAGATCGGGTGCTCCCATGCGTGCTCCTCGTTGATGGAGAGCGCCAGAGGCGGCGCCCCGCGACGATGATACGCCCGGGGCACCCTGCCCGCGACCGGGTTTCAGCGTGGCAGACGATGAAAGGGAATCGGACCGCGCAGCTGCCGCAGGAAGCACGTGGCCAGTGCAATGTCCGGCGCTCCGCCTTCGCGTTCGAACCGCTCCGGCAGAGCAAACCACGGCAAGCGCGGATGGCGATGGTGCACGCCGTGGAGATTGAAGTTGAGCAGCATGCAGGCAATCCAGCGCGGTGCGCCGGCGTTCATCGCGAAACGCGGATGCTCGAGCACCGTGGCGTAGTGGTAGGAGTTGTCGGCAATCGATACCAGTGCAGCGCGCACCAGGATCACGGTTGAAAGCATCCAGGCATTCGAACCGTATAGCCAGATCGCCAAGCCGAAGACGATGATGATCGCGAGGACGTCGATGCGCATTTCCTTCAAGGCAGCAGGCTGACGGAGCGCGCGGACGACGAGTCCGCCAGTCGAATCGGGATGATCGAGCCGCGGCGCGAGCCAGTCGATCGCGCGGCGCGGGAGCAGGCACGCGACGGAACTCAGCACCTCGAGAAAGTACATCCCGCCGAGCAACTGAACGTAGAAGCCGGCAGCCGCCTTGAGGCGCGACATACGAGTGGGATCGTAGACTTCCGTGCGATCACGCCGCGTGCGGCTGAAACGGTGGTGCAGCAGATGGGCAACGCGCAATGCGCGGAGGGGCGCGCCGTAGAGGACGCACAAGAGCCGCCCGGCACCGTCGTTCAGGCGTCTTTCCGCGAACAAGTGGCCATGAATCGCCTCGTGGATGAGCGACCACATGGTGTTGCTCAAAAGCGCAACGGGTACGAGAAGGAGGCCCCACCACGGACTGACCGCTAATAACCAGGCGGGCACCGCGAACAGCACGAGAATGTTCGCCGTCAGCAGCATCCCGACCAGTGCCGCGTTGAGCCTGACCGCGGATTCAGGATAGGAGACGACTGCCGACATCGGATCGCACTTCACGGAAAACGGGAATAGTACCTGACATCGGCGCCGTGATCTTCCGTCGCCGCGCTGCAGATGTGAAAAAGGCGCCCCGCGGGACGCCTCTTACCGCGGCGAGCAGCTCTTGGTGCTGAAGAACCGCTCGGGCGCTCGATTACTTCTTGTTGACCGCCTTCTTGAGGCCGGCTCCGGCGGAGAACTTCGCCACCTTGGATGCCGCAATCTTGATCGCAGCCCCGGTCGCCGGGTTGCGGCCCGTGCGGGCGGCGCGCTTCGAAGTCGAAAACGTCCCGAATCCGATCAACGCCACCGTGCCACCCTTGGCAAGGGTCGCGGTGACCGTGTCCACGAATGCTTCCAACGTTCCCTCGACGGATGCCTTGGTGCCTCCAGTCTTCTTCGCAATGGCATCAACCAATTCAGCTTTGTTCATATAACGTCCTCTCTGCTTTCGGTAAATGCTCTTTCGAGCACGATTTCGGTTTGTCTTCCTCGGCGTTTCGGCTTTGGCTTCGGATTCAGCGCTGCTCGCTCACCGCCCGGCTGCAAGCGCGTTGCCGGGACAGCGGAATCTTGCATGGCGAACGACATGAGTTCGACGGGCGCATGCCCGGTGAATGGACTGTTTCGTTCCTCCCTCGCTCTCATGCGAGCGCCGAGCCCAATAGTAGCAAGGCCTGCAGGCGATTTGCGAGAAAAATCGCGCAGTTCGCGCACGGAAACCACAAACCGTGTTGCACCGATGCGCGTTTCGTTCCCGATTGCGACGTTATTGGGTCAGTAATGACCCGCAGCGGAGCACTGTGACGAAGATCGACCACTCGAAACAGGCGGCGCAGACAAGTCCAGATCAATGCTGTCGGAAAGTCTCGCCGGGGAATCGACCGCCCTCCCGGTCGAAGACCTGCGCGATGTGAACCGCGTCGAGCGACACGGAGGTATCCTTGGCTTGGGAGACCGCCTGGCGATCCATCTCACACCCATGACACGCACGCCGTCCCTTGCGTTTCTTCTGCTCGCAACCGCTCTAGGCACTGCCGCAGCGGACGAGAACGCTCCCTACACGGTCGAGGGCGGCAACAAGGTCGATGCGCGCACCTTCGCCGCATGGCAGGCAGTTCGGCAGATAGACTGCGCACGCTGTCACGGAGCCGATTGGAATGGAAGCGTGGGTCCGCCGATTCTTCCGTTCGTGAGGAGTCAGACGAAGGAGAGCTTCGTGCGCATCGTGCTGGAGGGGAATCCGTCGCGCGGCATGCCGGGATACAAAGGCACACCGAAGATCGCCGACAATATCGATGCGATCTACGGATACTTCAAAGGGCGTCGCGGCGGGCGACATCACGGTTGGAAAGCTGGAGGAGTTGAAGTGACCGGACAGCGCAGATCGCGCTTATGCGCGCCGCCACTCGGTCACGCCGCCCGGCTTGTCCTCGAGCACGATGCCAGCGTCGAGGAGTTCCTTGCGGATGCGATCGGCTTCGGCGAAGTTCTTCGTCTTCTTGGCTGTTGCGCGGGCAGCGATGAGCTCGTCGATCTTCTCGACGCCCGGAGCCAACCGGAACTCCGCGTCGTGCCCCGTCAACTTGAATTCTCCCGTCTCCGCCACAAGGACGTAAGAACCTTGCGAGAAAGCCGCAGCATCCTGCTGCAGCAATCCGAGCGTTTCACCTAACGCCCTGAGCAGTCCCGCATCATGGACCGACTGCGAGCGGTTCAATTCCTTCGCAATCTCAAACAGCACTGCGACGGCTTCCGGTGTGTTGAAGTCATCGTCCATCGCGTCCTTGAAGCGTTTCGCACGCGGTTCGTTCCAATCGATCTGCATCGGCGGTGCGTTGACTCCCCTGAGTGCCGTGTAAAGCCGTGTCAACGCCTGCCGCGCGTCGACGAGATGCTGGTCGGAGTAATTCAGCGGGCTGCGGTAGTGGGCGCGCAGAATGAAAAAGCGAATCACCTCGGGTGCGAACTTCTCAAGGATTTCGCGCACGGTGAAGAAGTTGCCGAGAGACTTCGACATCTTCTCGTTGTCCACGCGCACGAAGCCGTTGTGCATCCAGTAGTTCACGAACGGATGATCGTGCGCACCTTCGGACTGGGCGATCTCGTTCTCGTGATGGGGAAACTGGAGATCCTGACCGCCGCCGTGAATATCGAAATGCTCGCCGAGCAGTTCTTCGCTCATGACGGAACACTCGATGTGCCATCCGGGCCGCCCCTTGCCCCAGGGCGAATCCCATTGTGGCTCGCCGGGTTTCGCCGCCTTCCAAAGCACGAAGTCAAGGGGGTCGCGCTTGGCTTCACCGATCTCGACGCGGGCGCCGGCGCGTAGGTCGTCGAGGGACTTGCCGGACAGTTTGCCGTAGCCGGCAAATCCGTGCACGGCATAGTAGACATCACCATTTGGTGCCGGATACGCGAGCCCCTTGTCCACCAGTGTCTGGATCATGCGCACCATGCCGGGCACGTAGTCGGTTGCCTTCGGCTCGCAACTCGGCCGCTCGACACCGAGCGCGTCCGTGTCTTCGTGCATCGCCGCGATGAATCGGCCGGTCAACGCCTCGATGGACTCGCCGTTCTCCGCGGCGCGCTTGATGATCTTGTCGTCGATGTCGGTGATGTTGCGCACATAGTCGACCTCGTAGCCGCAAGCGCGCAGCCAGCGCACGACAGTATCGAAAACGACCATCACGCGCGCGTGACCGAGGTGACAGTAGTCGTACACGGTCATGCCGCACACGTACATCCGCACCTTGCCGGGCACGATGGGAATGAAATCCTGCTTCTCGCGAGCTAAGGTGTTGTAGATCTTGAGCATGGAGGAAGACACGAGTCGTCGACGCTCGCTGCGCGTCAATCGATCCGGATGTTGAGAACGTGTTCGGACAGGCGACGCTTCGCGCGCTCGTAGCCGCTTAGCCTGCAGAGGCGCAGCATCTCCGGACCGTGCAGATGGGTGGCGCCCATGAGCGCGTCGTCGACCACGTTCACGAAGAAAAGGGCGAAACTACCGTCGGAGCGGCGGACGATGAAGTCGCCAATATCGGTGCGGACGTTGCCGAAGTGGAGAAGCCCGGTCGGGCTGGGCGCGAATCGCGTCTTTACGCTCACGAGTGGGGGGCGCAACGAGGGCGCGGCGGCTGTGACAGTATTCCGGGGATGCTGCTAGAATCCGGGCTTCGCGAAGCCCTCGCAAAGCGCGGAAGTATAGCACTAGTGACCCCCTACAGCAGCGCCGCGCCCTTGGCCGCGCTCTTACTTTGCCTCTCCCTGCTTGCCTCTGCTGCGCCCGCTCCCGCGGACCCGGTCGATGCCGCCGCCCAGCTTTACCGGGAGGGCAACCGGACCGCGGCCATCGAGCGCATCGAGCGGTTTCTGCTGGACAATCCGAAGGACCCCCGCGGCCGTTTTCTGCGCGCCCAGTTGCTCGCGGACAAGGGCGACAATGAAGGGGCGATCGAGCTCTACACCGGGATCATCAGCGAGTATCCCGAGCTTGCCGAGCCGTACAACAACCTCGCCGTGATCTACGCGAAGCAAGGCCGCTACGAATTGGCGCGCAACTATCTCGAGCAGGCCGTGCAGGCATTCCCGGAATACTCGGTGGCGTTCGAGAATCTGGGCGACGTGTATGCGAAGCTCGCCGAGTCGTCGTATCGAAGTGCCGCGCAGTACGACAAAACGAGCAGCGGGCTCAAGTCGAAGATTTCGACCCTTACGCAGATGCTGCCGGACCAGGCGCCGGCGCCTGTGTTCAGAACCCCGCTGCCGCCGAAGCCGGTCGCAGCCAGGAAGAAGAAAGGCGGCGCTCCCGCGCCCGCATCGCCGCCGCCCCTGTCTCCGGTCAATTGAACTCGTGCTCCGCTATCTGAACGCCGCTTTCTCAAATCCGACGCAGGAGGTACATCCAGGTGCGACTGATTCGCTTGCTCTTCCCCCTCGTGCTCTGCTGGAGCGCCCTCGGCGCCCTCGCTGCACCCAATCCACAGGTCGAGTTCAGGACCAACGTCGGCAGCTTCGTGGTCGAGCTGTATCCGGACAAGGCGCCGGCCACCGTCGAAAATTTTCTGCGCTACGTGAACGACGGCTTCTACACGGGAACGATCTTCCACCGCGTGATCCCTGGGTTCGTCGTCCAGGGTGGCGGATTCACCAAGGACTACCAGCAGAAGCCCACGCGCGAGGCAATCAAGATTGAAGCCGCAAACGGACTCAAGAACGAGACCGCGACGCTGGCGATGGCGCGCACGTCGGACCCCAACTCGGCCACATCGCAGTTCTTCATCAATCTGGCCAACAACAGCTTCCTCGACCACCGCGCGCCGAGTCCGCGCGACTACGGCTATGCGGTGTTCGGCCGCGTCGTGAAAGGGATGGACGTGGTGCAGAAGATCGCGGCGATTCCCACCGGCGCCGCCGGCCCCCTGCCCGCCGAAGTTCCCAAGCAGACCGTGATCGTCGAGGACGTGAAGGTTTTGACCGCCACAAAATAGCGAGAGCGAGTACAACATGCCAAAGGTAAAGCTGACCACCAATCAGGGGGCGATCACCATCGACCTCGACGACGCCAAAGCTCCTGCCACCGTCGAGAACTTTCTCGGCTACGTGCGCAGCGGCGCTTACGAAAACACCGTCTTCCACCGTGTGATCGACGGCTTCATGATCCAGGGCGGTGGGTTCGAGCCGGGTATGCGCCAGAAGCCGACCCAGGCACCGATCAAGAACGAGGCGCAGAACGGATTGAAGAATGAGCGCTACACCGTCGCGATGGCGCGCACTAGCGACCCGCACTCCGCGACCGCGCAGTTCTTCATCAACGTGAAGGACAACACGTTTCTCAACCATACAGCACCAAATCCGCAGGGCTGGGGCTACTGCGTCTTTGGCAAGGTAACGGAAGGGACGGACGTCGTCGACAAGATCAAAGGCGTCAAGACCGGCACACGGGGAATGCACCAGGATGTGCCGGCGGAAGACGTGGTAATTCAGAAGGCGGAGGAGGTGTAGCAGTCAGCCAAGCTGACCGCGGGAAGGGGGAAGGGTAACGACGGCAAGCGCCAGCGCGAGGAACTCACCTCTTCACTGCTTCACGCCTTTAACCCTTCCCGCTTCTCGCGTCCCGCTCCAGCGTTCAGCGTCGCTCTTCCCCCTTCTCGCGTCCCCCTTCCCGCCTCTAAATGCCCACCCTCTTCATCTCCGATCTCCATCTCACTCGCGAGCGGCCGGAGACAACGGCGCTGTTTCAGCGCTTTCTGCACGAGATCGCGCCGACCACCTACGCACTCTACATCCTCGGTGACCTCTTCGAGTACTGGGCCGGAGACGATGACCTCGCGGAGCCGTTCAACGCGGAGATGGCGGGCGCGCTGAGAATCGTGAGCGATCGAGGCGTACCGATTTTCTTCATGCACGGCAATCGCGATTTCCTGATCGGCGACGGATTTGCCGAAGCGGCGGGATTGAAAATCCTTCGCGACCCGACGCTCATGTCGCTGCATGGCACACCGACGCTCCTCATTCACGGCGATACGCTCTGCACCGACGACGTGAAGTATCAGGCGTTCCGTGCGCAGGTGCGCGATCCGGCGTGGCAGAAAGACTTCCTCGCGAAACCGCTCGCGATGCGTAAAGCGATGATCGCGGACGTGCGGGACCAGAGCCGGCGGGAGATGAAGGAAAAGCCGCCGGAGATCATGGACGTGAACCTGAACGCCGTAGCCGATGCATTCCGCCAGCACGGTTATCCGCGCATGATTCACGGCCACACGCATCGTCCAGCACATCACGTTCACGAAGTCGACGGACGCGCGTGCGAGCGATGGGTGCTGACGGATTGGTACAGCCGCGGTGGTTATTTGGAGGTGGGCGGAACGGGGTGTCGTGCGGTGCCGCTATGAGCGCCTCATGCGAGCCGGAGATCGGCTCGCGTCCAATCGTCATCAGACGGAAATCACTCCTACGCCCCATCGCAATGGCTTACCAATACGCCATCGCCTCCGGTAGCGGTGCCCCACACGCGCATCCTCCCTCCGCCTTCGCCGAATCGGCCATTCGGCCGCAGGCAGGGCAGCGTGCCCACATCGGGCTGATCCGCTCCGGAATCCAGACACTGGTCATCCCTCCATCCGCCAGCTCCGGACCGAAGAACCGGCCCATGGAACTCCGGTGAGTCCCGTCGCGGAGCAACTGACGGGGGTTTTCGGGGTTTTCCCAAGCAGTCACAGTCATCATGCGATGGCCGATGACCATGCCCACCCAGCTTATGAATCCTTCCATCCGCATCATCTCGACGACTGTTCGCCGATTGAGACTCGCGATCTGCTGCACCTCGCTGTCGGAGCGCGCCTAAAGATTGGTGATGCTGAACGCGCCGGGCTTCGTCTTCTTGCCGGACCGCACCGAGACAGCGGTGCCGAAGGAGACCGGACCGATCGCATATGGCTGTACCGCCATTTGCAGACCGAGCTGGTCCGGCACCGCCCGTGAGTCGAAGTAAGCCTGCACCGAGCGAATCCGGTCGCCCTCGACCTGGATGAAGGCGGCACCCGGAACGCTGACGCTGCGCCCCGTCGGCGGCAGCCCTTGCATGGACCCGGTGTTGGTACCGTGCATCGTCCATTGGGAAGCGACGAGACCGCCTTCCGTATCGGCAACGCTCACGACCTGGAACGAAAGATCGCGAAACGCAGCCCACAAGCCCTTGGCGTAAGCGGCAATGGCATCGCCCTGAAGATTTTCCCCGGCAGAAGGATCACTGTAGGTTCCGCCCTCGGCGAACGCCGCGGCGATAGCATACGCATCGCGTCGGTTCCATGCATCGAAATAGCGGTGTGCAACCTGCATGGTGCTCATGATTATCCCTCCGTCTTGTCGGCGCCATCAGGCCGACCTCGTGACCAAACGTCTCCGCTCACATCGTGCCACTCCGCTCGCGCTCCCTTCAACGCGATGCCCTTTTCAATCGCTGCCTGCATTGCCACGTGTGGTCTGGCTCAGGAAATACCGCGCACGCGTTTGAGAAACGCGGCTCTCTCTTCCGCACTGGCGAGACGGTTACTCAACCGCACGTAGAGATCTTCGAGGTTGTCGCTTTCCCGCGATTCCTCCTCGACCAGGTGCCGTGATATCGGCCCCAGGTACACCGTCAGCTCTCGACCGACTGCCTCCAGCAGCGACGCGCTCAACGTACCTGCAGCAGGTGCGTTATCTTCGGAGTGGACCGACGTCCGGGTATCGGGGGCATTGGCCACGCCCCGGAGGAACGCAGCCCGATCGCGCTGATCGGAGATGGAAGCAGCCAGGAGTTGATAGAGCGCCTCCACGGTGGTCGCCTGTGCGGCAGCCGTTTGGGCGAGCTGTCTTGCTATCGGGCCAACGTACAAAGCCAGATCCTGTTCCGCCTGATGAATGATCTTGGCTTCCCACTGTTGTACGACACGGTGTTGCTGTTGCGCTGGTTCCCTTGGTGGCTGCGACACCTGAGAAGATGAGGGAGTTGCACAGGGCGCCGCGGTTTGGGCACCCATACCCGGGGTTGCAGCCTTGAGCACAGACTTGCAGCGCTCGAGTGCGGAACCGTAATCCTGAGTGAAATCGATGCGCTGGATGCGATTGAGCCGGAGCGGTATCTCGCAACGCTCGTACAGCACCGGGACCACGTCCTTGCCACGATCCAGAGCAAAGCCGACTTCGTCCAAGACGTTCTCTGAAGCCGCAGAGCGCGGTGAGAGTATTACCACAACACCTGCAGAGGCCTGCAGCGCCGCCTCCAACGCTCGGTCCCACAATTGGCTCGGCAGTATGTCGAGCTGGTCGACCCAGACATCGATCTCCGCCGCTTTGAGATCTTGCGCGAGGCGAAGCGCAAACTGTTCGTCCGCGCGCGCATAGCTCAGGAAATAACGCTTCACTCACGCCCCCGATATCGCGTCCATGAGCTTAGCGCAAAACGGGACGGCGGCTGCGTAGCTAGATGTCCCGGCGCTTGTCGATCATCCTGATGGCCTGCTCCAGGCTGCGCCGCATCCGGTTGAAGGACGCTGCCAGAGAGGCGATCTCGTCCGAACCTCCCTGCACATAATCCGGAACATCCAGCTTGCCCATGCTGACGTCGCTGGCGATCCGGGACATCCGACTGATCGGCTTGAGAACGACAAAGTGCAAAATCACGTTCAGCAGTATCGCGAGCAGCAGGAACACAGCCGCCAACAGTACGATGAAGAACAGGCGCGTTGCGCGGGCTCGCTGCAGTGGCACTTCCATGGGCACGGAGACCACCTGGGCGCCAACGATCTCATTTTCCTTCCAACCGAATCCGTTTGTTGTACCGTACGCGTCGATCATGCTCTTGGGTGCAGCCTCCAACCGGCTGTGGCAGACGAGACACTGCTGCTGAGCTCTGATCGGGTAGGACAAGTGCAAGTAGCGGCCGGTGGACGTATCACGGTAAGAGACCAAGTCGGATTTTTCGGGATTGGAACGGAACGACTTGATGATGTCCGCTTCCCAATCCGTGGCCCGATCGTTGAGATTGGTCGGGTTCAACGCAACCTCTCTGTAGGCATAATCGGGGAAGCGGGCATGCAGCACCTCGAAGTTCCTGATCGCCGCATAGGAGGATACCGCCTGGGGATGGAATTTCTGCTCCATTCTTCCAGCCAATAACGGCTCGATTTCCTCCACCGTGTATTTGCGTGTGCCTGCCGCGCTCTCCATCATGATGCGGGCTTTCTGAATCACCTCCTCCTCCGCGTTCCTTCTCAGGAACGGTTCGGACAGGAAATAGAACAGGCCCAGACCGATCGCGAATACCAGCAGTAACACCAGATTGAATTTTGCTCTCAGCCCCATGTTCGCACCCGATTTTCCTCATTGCCGACCCGGCTGCCTGCCTATTCACATTCACATCGCTACTATGATAGGCCCACTGCGTCGGTATCGGTCGGTCGATCTCGGGCATCCTGGCGCAAGGTGCCTTCTTTTCGGTCAGCTTATTTTGGATTGAGGAGGCGCAGAGAAACGAGGCGCGGTCGCATACACGCACCGCTTCGCGACCACCTTCGTCGGGATCACGACCCTAAAAAGGAATGCGCCCGCTGAGCATGTCCCGAAACATCACCCAATCACCCAGCAGACTGTAGAGCGGATACTGAAACGTGGCGGGGCGGTTCTTCTCGAACGCGAAATGACCGACCCACGCAAAGCCGTAGCCGGCGATGGGCGCCGCAAGCAGCCATAGCGGATTACGCGTGACGACCGCCGCGGCGATTACTGCGAGGACCACAGCACTGCCAACGAAGTGCAGTCGCCGGCAGGTGCGGTTACGATGCTCCGACAGGTAGAACGGATAGAACTCCGCGAAGCTTCGGTAACGGCCGCCCACCGCAAGCTCTCCCTACTTGACCGTGCCGCCCATGTCCTTCACGAGCCGTTGGAAGTCGGGGGAGGAGCGTAGCAGCAGCCCTCCCATGTCGCGCAGACGGTCGACCTCTTTATCGGAGAGCACGAAGCTCGTCGGCAGGTTCATGAACCACGCGCGCTCCTTCAGGTCCGGAATCGAATCGAAGCTCACGTCGATCGCATACAAGGCGATTTCGGGCACGCTTGCCTCCGCCTCTGCCTCCGTCTTGCCTTTCAGGCGCGCTTGGGCAATCGCAAGCTCCCGCCTCGTCTGCCACCGTTGGATCAGATCCTTCATCAGTTCGACCGACTCGTACGAGTAGCGGTCGATGGGCACGCTGGAGGACTGCAGGAGCTGGCCCACGAAGCCGGGAGCATTCTCGCCCTTGTCCCAATCCGTGCCCGGCGCCGAGCGCGAATTGACGACGATCACCACGACACGGTGTGCCCCCACGACACCAAGCTCCGTCCGGTAGGCCTGGCTCGCTTCGAGTTCCTCGAGTCCTTCGAGAATCCCGCGCATGCCGAGGTTGTCGGAGACGCCGCCGTCGACGAGATGAATGAACGGCCGCTCCCCGCCCTGCTGGAATGCCTGCATGTCGCGATAGCGCAGCAGGGCACGCCCCGCGGGCCGCTTGCGATTGTCAGGGTCGGCCACGTCCTTGACCCACGCCGGATACTGGAATGCGCAGGTGCTGCCGTAGTTGTTCAAGGTCACCGGCGAGAGCACTACCGGCACCGCAGAGGAGGTAGCCGCGGCGCGCGAGAGATGCACATTCGAGAGATCCGAGCACAGCAGGTCGAAGTCGGTTTGGGTAAACGCGAGGCGCGCCCCGGTCGAGATATCCGTGCCGGTCACGATCACCATGGGCGCGGGCCGGTTCATCAGATCGGCAAAGGTCGCGCCCTGGAACAGGATCTCGTCGTAGTAATCCGCGGCCAGCTCCGAGCGCCCGTAGCTGCCGCCGACGATCTTCGGCCAGTTGAACGGATTGAACGTACGCGCAGTCAGCGTGCCTTGCACATTGCGCTTGAGGAAGCGCTGTTCGTACTCCGAGAAGAGCCGGTCACCGTAGAGCGCATACGCGAGCGCAGTAAAGCTTCCTCCCGACACGCCGGCAATCAGGTCGACTTCGTCGACCAGCCGCCGGTGCTGGCCGTCCACGACGATCTCCGTGCGATACAGCTCCTCGAGCACGCCGTACGAAAACGCCGCTGCGCGCGTGCCACCGCCGGAGAAAGCGAGGGCGAAAAGCGTCTTGCGGTCCTGGTTCGTCCGCTTCGCGCTCTGCACCGTGGCGCGATAACCACCAGTGGGATCGACCTTTGTGATCGGCTCGTTGACCGGGCGGCTGGCACACCCGGACAGCAGTGTCCCGACTAGCGCGACGGTCGCGGGCAGGCAGTGCTGAGACAGGCGGAATCGCATCGTCAGTCCTTGACCCGCCGGCGGAGAGCAGCACGCCGGCGAGATTCAATCGATACTACGGCGATGATAGCGGCTCGGACCGGCATCGGCCAGCCTGCGCAGCAGCCTCGATTCGCGTTCGCTGCGTCACGCAGCGAGTCCGCGTGCGAGATCGCGCTTGAGGTCTTCGACCGACTCGAGCCCGACCGCGATCCGCAGCAATCCGTCGCCGATGCCGGCCGCCGCCCGCGCCTCCGGAGAGATGCGCCCGTGCGTGGTTGTCGCCGGATGAGTGATGGTGCTCTTCGTGTCGCCGAGGTTCGCGGTGATGGAGATGAGCCGGGTCGAGTCGACGACCCGCCACGCCGCTTCGCGCTCACCCTTCACGTCGAAGGAGACGATCGCGCCGCCGCTCTTCTGCTGCCTCTTCGCGAGCGCGTGCTGGGGGTGGGAGGGCAAACCCGGGTAGTAGACGCGCTCGATGCGCGGCTGCTCTTCGAGCCAGCGTGCGATTTCGAGCGCGGACGCGGATTGCGCCTCCATGCGTATCTTGAGCGTCTCAAGCCCCTTGCTGATCACCCAGGCGTTGAACGCGGAGAGCGTCGGACCGGCCGTGCGCAGAAAACTGAATACGGTTTCTCCGATTAGATCGCGCGGCCCCAGCACCGCACCGCCGAGCACCCGTCCCTGGCCGTCGAGATATTTGGTCGCGCTGTGGATGATGATGTCCGCGCCGAGTTCGAGCGGCTTCTGCAGAGCGGGGGTGCAAAAGCAGTTGTCGACGACGAGCAGTGCACCCGCCGATCGCGCCACCTCCTTGAGCGCAGCGATGTCCGAGATCTCGGTGAGCGGATTGGACGGCGTTTCGAGATAGAAGAGCTTGGTATTCGGCTTCACCGCGCGCCGCCATGCCTCGACGTCGGTCCCCGAAACGAAGGTCGACTCGACGCCAAACTTGCGGAGAATGTTCTCGAACAGCTGCACCGTCGCGCCAAACACGCCGTGCGACGAGACGACGTGGTCGCCCGCCTTCATCAGCCCCATGCAGCATGCGAGGATCGCGGACATTCCGGATGCGGTCGCCACGCAGGACTCTGCGCCTTCCATCGCAGCCAGCCGTTCCTGAAACGCTGTGACGGACGGATTGGTGAAGCGCGAGTAGATGTTGCCGGGCTCCTGGTTCGCGAAGCGGGCCGCCGCCTGAGCGGCGTTCGCGAACACGAAGCTCGAGGTGAGATAGATCGGATCAGAATGCTCTCCGAATGGGGAACGATGAATGCCCGCGCGAACGGCGAGTGTCTCGATGTCGTATTGCTCGTCCATGGTTGCTCCTTCCGCGCCGCCCTGGCGCGGAAAACAAAAAGCCCGCTCAGCTTGCGCGAAACGGGCTCAAGTTCGCTTTAGCTGATTTCGGGATCTCTCGACCCCCGCGCCCGCAAGCTGACGATCAAATCGGCGCAGCTGATGAAACTAAACGCAACGGCTCCCGATGTCAACCATCGGCCGCCTCACTTCAGTCCGCCGTCACGAGATTGAGGTCGAGCTGGGTCGCCGCCTCATCGCGCAGCGCGCCGTCGTTGCGGCTGGCCTCCACGCCCGCGAGATACTCCGGAGTCACATCGCCGGTCACGTATTCGCCGCTGAAGCAGGAGGTCTCGAACTGTGTGATGCGCTCGTTGCCGGCGCGCACGTCGCGCACGAGCGCGTCGAGATCCTGGTAGATCAGCTCGTCGCAACCGATCGCCGCGCGAACTTCCTCTGGGGTGCGACCGTTGGCGATGAGCTCGGTGGCGGTCGGCATGTCGATGCCGTACACGTTCGGATAACGCACCGGTGGCGATGCCGACGCGAAGAAGACCTTGCGCGCGCCCGAATCGCGTGCCATCTGCACGATCTCCTGGCTGGTGGTGCCGCGCACGATCGAATCGTCGATCAACAGCACATTCTTGTTCTTGAACTCGAGCGAGATTGCATTCAGCTTTTGACGCACCGATTTCTTGCGGATGGCCTGGCCGGGCATGATGAAGGTGCGGCCAATGTAGCGATTCTTGATGAAGCCTTCGCGAAACGGCACGCCGAGTCGATTGGAAAGCTGCAGCGCCGAGGGGCGGCTCGAATCCGGGATCGGGATGATGACGTCGATGTCGAGGTGGCGATAGTCACGCTCGATCTTGTCCGCGAGGCTTTCTCCCATGCGCAGCCGCGTCTCGTACACCGACACGCCATCCATGAGCGAGTCCGGCCGTGCGAGGTAGACATACTCGAAGATGCATGGGTTGAGCGAAGCGTGCGGCGCGCACTGGCAACTGTGGAAGGTGCCGTTCTCTTCGATGAGAATCGCCTCTCCCGGAGCGACGTCGCGGATCAGCCTGAAACCGAGCGTGTCGAGCGCGACGCTCTCGGATGCGACGAGGTACTCCACGCCAAGATCCGTTTCCACCATGCCGAAGACCAGCGGACGAATGCCGTAGGGATCGCGAAACGCGAGCAATCCGTAGCCGGCGATCATCGCCACCACCGCGTATGCTCCACGGCACCGCCGGTGCACGCCCGAAACGGCGGCGAAGATCGTGGAGGGGTCGAGGCGATAGTTTGCGGCAGCCTCGACGAGCTGGTGGGCAAGGACGTTCAGCAGCACCTCGGAGTCCGAGTTCGTATTGACGTGGCGCAGGTCCTCGCGGAAGAGCGCGCGCTTCAACTCGTCTGCATTGGTGAGATTGCCGTTGTGGCCGAGCACGATGCCGTACGGAGAGTTCACGTAGAACGGCTGCGCCTCGGCTGCGTTGTAGGCGGACCCGGCGGTCGGATAGCGGCAGTGGGCGATGCCCATGTGGCCGGCGAGGTTGCGCATGTTCCGGGTGCGGAACACGTCGCGGACGAGACCGCTCGCCTTGTGCATGTGAAACCGGCTGCCCTCGGCCGTGGCGATGCCGGCGGCGTCCTGTCCGCGATGCTGGAGAACGAGAAGCCCGTCGTAGAGCACCTGGTTCACCGGCGACTTCGCGACCACTCCGAGGATTCCGCACATGGGACCGATTCTTCCTATGGGTTCCGCCGCGACGCCGCGGGTTCGTTGCGCATCAGCGGAACTGCACGTAGCCCGGCAGCGGCTCGGGCAGATAGCTGCGGGCGAGCACCGCCATCGACTCCACGAGCGGACGGCTGGCGGCCTTGCGCCACTCTTCCGTTTTCGGCAGGCTCGTCATCCCCGCGAGGAGCGCGATAAGCGTCACCATCGCCAAACCGCGTGCGACACCGAAGAGCGCACCGAGAAACCGGTCCAGTCCGCCCAGACCGATCGCCTTGAGCGTTCCCGAAAGCAGCAGGCCGACAATGCCCACCACGATGAGGACGACGATGAAGATCGTCGCCCACGCAGCTCCGATGCGCGCGCTTTCGTTGTGCGTCAGCGACGCGAACCAACCCGCAACGCTGGGTGCGTAGAGTTTCGCGACGAAGAAGGCAATGACCCACGAAAGCAGCGACAACGCTTCCCGCACGACGCCACGCCAGATCGCAAAAGCCACCGACGCGGCCAGAATCACGATCACCCCATAGTCGACCAGCGTCACGGCCGCCTTCCAGCATGGCGCGCCTGCCAGATCCGGCTGCGTCCCTCGATTGCACGGGACGCAGGAGAACTTTCTTCAGCGACGATTCGCACGCACATCAGCCCTTAGGCGCAACGACTCCGGAGAGCCCGATTCGCTTCAGCTCTTCCGCCGCCTTTTGCGCCGCCTCCTTGCTGCCGAACGGTCCGACGCGCACCCGCGTCACGTCGCCCTTCGCCGTTTTGATGACCTCGGTGTAGGCGCGCAGACCGTTGTCGGCGATTCTGCCCTTGAGCGTCTTCGCCCGGTCAGCATCGACGTAGGCCGCCACCTGCACGACGAAACCTTCACTGCCGCCTTCTCTCTCCTTTTCCTTTGGCGCTTCCGCGGACGATCTGGACTCTGCCTTCGGCGCAGGTTTTGGTTCTGCCTTCGGCGCTGGCTTCGACTCCGCTTTCGCCGGCGTTTCCGCCTTCGCCGCACGCTCCTGCACAGGGCGTTTCTCCGGTGCGGCCCGACGTTCCGGCTCCGGTGCACGCTTTTCCACTTGCACTTCCCGGGACTCGGTGGCGGGGGCAGGTTTCTCCCTGTCGGCCGAAGCAGGCACCGGCGACTCTGCTGCCCCCGGATCGGGGCCCGCTTTCGCGCCTCCCTGGACGGAAGACGGCGGCACAGCGGCGACCACCGAGGAAAACTGCGAAGACTGCGAAGGGATCTGGATATTGATCTCCTGGTTCAGCGGGCGCGGCTCGCTGTCCAGAAACATGGGGAGCAGCACGATCACCAGTGTCACGAGCGCGATCGCACCGATGAGACGCCGGCGCGCGCGCTTCTTGAGGAGGAGTTCCTCGTCGCTTACCGATCTGGGCATGGGAATCCGGAAAAAGTTGGGGGCAAGTGCAGGATCGTCCTTAGGACGGCGAGTTCGCGGCTGCGGTTACGCCTGGGGAAAGTTCTGCTAGCGTGAGTCACCGCTGTGAACGCGCATCCGCATCGAGTTGGCTCCGCTCCCGCATCGCCTGCGCGACCGTCACGAACGATCCGAAAACCAAAATTCTATCATTCGCGGTCGCGGTACTGGTCGCTTTGCGGAATGCAACGCCGGCGTCGTCGAAGAGTTCGATGTCGCCCCTTACCCCCGCCTGCTCGAGGACCTGCTCGAGTTGGACTGCGGTCGCACCCCGGCGTTCGCGGATGTCCGCCACCAGCCAGCGCGTGACCTGGTCCTTCACTTCCGCCACGACACCGAGGATATCCTTGTCCTTGAGCATGCCGAACACGGCAATCGTCTCGCGAAACACGCCCATCCGCTTCAGATTCGCGGCGAGGCTGCGCGCGGCGTGGGGGTTGTGGGCCACATCCAGAACGACGATGGGACGTCCCGGGAGCACCTGAAAGCGACCCGCGATGTCGACTTCCAGCAGGCCGCGGCGAACATCGAGCATCGTCACCGGCAGCCGATCCCGCAGTTCATCGAGCACGGTGAGGCAGGCGGAGGCGTTGCTCAACTGGTGCACGCCACGCAGGGCCGGGTAGGGCAAGCCCCCGTGCTTGCCACGAGGTCCCCAGTATCGCCACTGGTTGTCGTCCGCGGAGAATCCGAAATCGCGCTCGAGGAGCAGTAGCCGGGCGCCGACTTCGGCGGCGTATTCGAGGACGGACTGCGGGCAATCGGGCTCCGCGACGACCGCCGGCTTGCCGCCGCGAAAGATTCCCGCCTTCTCGAAGGCGATTTTCTCGCGCGTGTCTCCCAGGTAATCCATGTGATCCATGTCGACGCTCGCGATCACCGCAACATCGCTATCGAACACGTTGACGGCGTCGAGGCGTCCGCCGAGGCCGACCTCGAGAATGACCGCATCGAGCCCGGCGCGCCGGAACAGGATCATCGCGGCCAGCGTGCCGAACTCGAAGTACGTGAGCGGCGTGTCTTCGCGTGCGCGCTCCACCTGCGCGAACGCACGGCAGAGTTGGGCATCGGTGGCCGGAACACGGCCGACGCGCACGCGTTCGTTGTAACGCAGGAGATGCGGAGAGGTGTAAAGCCCGACGCGATAGCCGGCCGCGTGCAGCATCGACTCCAGCATGGCGCAGATGGAACCCTTGCCATTCGTGCCGCCAACGGTGATGACGAGAGAGTCGGGGCGCAGGGCGAGGGATTCCTGGACCTGCGCGACCCGCTCGAGGCCCATGGCGATGGACTTCGGGTGCAGCTGCTCCAGATACGCGAGCCACTCGGCAAGACCGGCATGCTCGTCAGGAGAAGAGAGCGTGCTCAAAGTCTGGGCGGAACGCACATGCGTGGCGTGGGAACCACTGTCCGCGGCACGGAAATCCGGTCAGGCCGCGAGCGCCGGCTGGCGCGAGAGCATCGTGAGCAGGCTCACGAGACGGTCGCGCATCTGGCGCCGGTCCACGATCATGTCGATCGCGCCGTGCTCCAGCAGAAACTCGGCGCGCTGAAATCCCTCCGGGAGAGTCTCGCGCACTGTTTGCTCGATCACGCGCGGGCCGGCGAAGCCGATCAAGGCGCCGGGCTCGGCTATCACCACGTCGCCGATCATCGCGAAGCTCGCCGACACGCCGCCCATGGTGGGATCGGTCAGCACGGAGATGAAGGGCTGGCGCGCTTTCGCGAGCTCGGTCAGCGCGGCACAGGTTTTCGCCATCTGCATGAGGGACATCAGAGCTTCCTGCATGCGCGCGCCGCCGCTCGCGCTGAAGCACACGAAAGGCATGCCCTGCTCGATGCAGACGTGCACGCCGCGCACAAAGCGCTCGCCGACCACGGAGCCCATCGAACCGCCCATGAACCGGAACTCGAACGCAGCCGCGACCAGGGGAATGGTTCTGATGCTTCCCTGCATTACGACGAGCGCATCCTGCTCGCTGGTCTCCTCCTGGGCAGCGGCAATGCGCTCGACGTAGCGACGACTGTCCTTGAACTTGAGGCTGTCGAGGGGCGATACCTCGGCGCCGATCTCGTAGCGACCCTCCGGATCAAGGAGGTAATCGAGCCGCTCACGAGCCGTCACCCGCATGTGATGATTGCACTTGGGACAGACGTTCTGCTGGTTGTCGAGGTCGGTGCGATAGAGCACGGCTTCGCACGCCCCGCACTTGACCCAGAGACCTTCGGGAACGACTTTTTTTCCATTGCCGGCCGAACGCTGGATCTTCGGCGGCAGGAGCTTTTGCAACCAGCTCATCGCTTGGTCCTCGAACGAAGCCCATCGCGAACCCGCGGGCGCCACCACCATGACGCCGCCGGGAATCAGCGATCGAGCGCGGTTCTGATCTCCCTCATGAAGCCCGATACGCGGTCGAACACGTTGCCTGCATCCGATTGCTCGATTTCCTGTACGAGCCGGCTGCCGATCACCACCGCGTCGGACACCTCCGCGACGGCCCGCGCGGTCGCCGCGTCGCGTATGCCGAAGCCTATACCCACCGGCACGCGAACGCGCGCGCGAATATGGGGAAGACGGGCTCGCAGTTCCCCCACGTCGAGGTTCGCGGAACCGGTCACGCCCTTGAGCGACACATAGTAGATGTACCCGCGGGCGAGCCGCGCGATCTGGTCGAGCCGGGCATCGACGGTCGTCGGCGACACGAGAAACACGGAATCGATGCCGCGCTCGGCCAGCATCTTGACCAGAGGTTCGCCCTCTTCCGGTGGGCAGTCCACCACGAGCACCCCGTCGACGCCAGCCCTTTTTGCCCCCTCGGCGAACGCTTCTTCACCCATTGCCTCGATCGGGTTCGCGTAGCCCATGAGAACGACCGGCGTCGTGTTGTCGCGCTCGCGAAACTCGGCCACCAGAGCGAGGATCGTACGCAACGAAGTTCCGTGCTTGAGCGCGCGCTCCGAGGACCGCTGAATCGTCGGACCGTCCGCCATCGGATCAGAGAACGGCACGCCGAGTTCGATGATGTCCGCGCCGCCGCGCACCAGCGCGTGCATGATCGGCACAGTGAGCGCGGGTTCGGGATCGCCCGCGGTGACGAACGGAATCAGCGCCTTGCGTCCGCTTGAGCGGAGTACCTCGAATTTCGCGTCGATGCGTGACATCGAGTTATCGGTCCCGGGCTTCGTCGTTTCCAAGCGGCCGCGCAGCCTGTCGGCGCGTCAGAGTGTGAGTCCGGACAGGTGTGCGACCGTGTTCATGTCCTTGTCGCCCCGTCCGGACAGGTTCACCAGAAGAATAGCATCCCGGTCCATCTGCGGGGCGATCGACGCCGCGTAGGCAAGGGCGTGGGCCGACTCCAGCGCGGGAATGATGCCTTCGAGCCGGCACAGCGAGTGAAACGCTTCGAGCGCCTCCTGATCGGTGACCGCGACGTAGTCGGCGCGCCCGCTGTCCTTCAGCCAGGCATGCTCCGGCCCGACCCCGGGGTAGTCGAGCCCGGCGGAAACGGAATGGGTTTCGATGATCTGGCCGTTCTCGTCCTGCATGAGATAAGTCCGCGCACCGTGCAGCACGCCCGGCCGCCCCGCGCAAAGCGTCGCAGCGTGTTTGCCGCTCCCGAGGCCGAATCCGGCGGCTTCGACTCCGATCAGGCGCACTTTTTCGACTTCAATGTACGGATAAAAAAGTCCGATCGCGTTCGAGCCACCGCCGACGCAGGCGATCACCGCGTCCGGCTGCCTCCCGGCCTGTTCCTGCATCTGCACCTTCGATTCCTCGCCGATCACCGCCTGGAAATCCCGCACCATCATCGGGTAGGGATGCGGGCCTGCGACGGAGCCTATGATGTAGAACGTGTTCTCGACGTTCGTGACCCAGTCACGCATCGCCTCATTGAGCGCGTCCTTGAGGGTCCTGGAACCACTCTCGACCGGCACAACCGTCGCGCCGAGGAGCTTCATCCGATACACATTCGGCGACTGCCGCCGAATGTCCTCCGAGCCCATGTAGACGACGCATTCCATGCCATAGCGCGCTGCAACCGTGGCAGTGGCAACGCCGTGCTGACCAGCCCCCGTTTCCGCGATCACGCGTGGCTTGCCCATGCGCCGCGCGAGCAGCGCTTGGCCGATGGTGTTGTTGATCTTGTGGGCGCCGGTGTGATTGAGATCCTCGCGCTTGAGGTAGATCTGCGCGCCTCCGAGTTGCTGCGACCAGCGTTTCGCGTGGTAAATCGGGCTCGGCCGGCCGACGTAATGCTTCAGCTCGTCCCGAAACTCCGCTTGAAAATCGGCGTCACCGCGGTATCGCTTGTACGCGGCGAGGAGCTCGTCCAACGCGTGGATCAGGGTTTCCGCCACGAAAATGCCGCCGTACGGTCCGAAATGGCCGCGAGCGTCCGGCAAGTCATACATCCGCATTGCGCACTCCTCGCATGAAAGCGACGATCTTGTCCGGGTCCTTGATGCCCTTGTCGATCTCGACGCCGCTCGACACGTCCACCGCCCACGGCCGCACGCGCCGGATCGCTTCAGCGACATTTGTGGCGTCTAGTCCGCCGGACAGGATCACCGGCAGCGACACGTTCGAAGGCAGCAGCGACCAGTCGAACCCTTCGCCGGTGCCTCCGTACTGGCCGTCTACGAAAGCGTCGAGGAGCAGCCCCGCGGAATCGCTAAATCGGGCCGCGTATTGTAGCAAATCGACACCCTCCCGAACGCGTACGGCCTTGACATACGGCACGCGAAACGCACCGCAGAACGAGGGATCTTCGTCCCCGTGGAACTGCAGCAGACCGAGCGGTATTACCCGCAGTACCTCATCGACGAACTCCGGCACAGGGTCCACGAACACGCCGACAGTCGTCACGAACGGAGGCAGCCCGCGCGCAATCTCCGCCGCGCGGCCGGGGTCGACGTAACGGGGACTCTTCGGATAGAAAATGAAGCCGATCGCGTGCGCACCGGCGTGCGCCGCAGTGAGACCGTCCGCCACCCGGGTGATGCCGCATATCTTCACCGCTACCGGCATGGCGCGAGCGCTGCCTCGATGTCGAGACGGCGGAAGAATGGAGCTTGAGGAAGCTGCCAGCGAGCATCGTAATTCACCCTGGCGAGGTAGAGTCCGGCCGCGTCCGCCGTGGCCGCCGCCTTGGTGCGATCGCGCCCGTCGCGCACCGCTTCGAGCCATCCGACGGGCCGCCGCCCGCTCCCGATCTCGATCAGGCAGCCGACCATGATGCGCACCATGTTGTGCAGGAAGGCATTGGCACAGAACTCGAAAGCGACGAACTCGCCTGCACGCTCGATCGCGAGGGTATGTATACGCTTGACGGGCGATCGGCCCTGGCATTCGGCCGACCGAAACGCGCCGAAGTCGTGCTCACCGACAAGGCACGAGGCCGCGCGACACATGGATTCGACATCAAGCGGATGATGATACCAGCCTGCCCTGCCGCGAAAGACGCCGGGGCGCTCCGGGCGATTCAATATCAGATAACGGTAGGTCCGCCCCGTCGCACTGAAGCGCGCGTGAAAATCTGCGGACACCTCGCGCGCCCAGGTTACCGCCACGCTGTCTGGCAGGAGCGAATTCACGCCACGTACCCAAGCGCTTAGAGGGCGATTCACCGCTACGTCGAAATGTGCGACCTGCCCCAGCGCATGCACTCCTGCGTCAGTGCGCCCAGCGCACGCGGAAGCGACAGGTTGTCCGGCGATCCCGGCGAGCGCCCGCTCAAACGCATCCTGCACCGCACGTCCACTGGGCTGCGTCTGCCACCCGCAGAACGCGGAGCCGTCGTACTCGACGCCGACCGCAATTCTCACAACGGAGTAGCCGCCAATTCGATTGGCGGCAGTCTCACCAGGACGAATCGACGCAGGTGGACTTCGAATCGAAGCATCCGCCTCGCATGCCCACGACTGGCGTTAGGCCAGAACAAACGCGACGTGCAACGCCGGACCATGCGGATACAAAGAGAGAAACAATGGGTCGCGAGACAACGAGACGGCGCTTATGATGAGCGCCACAGCCCGCGCGTGCAACCGCTTCCGCGTCCGGGTCGCAACCAGGAACAATCGAGGTCCGGCAATTCGACCGTGCGTCCGCTCACGCGGATCGGTGAATTGAGGGCGCGTGAACAGCGCCCCCTTTCGGTTCAAATATTGGATGCAGCGGTGTTACCTTCAGGACAGAAACGGGGCGTTACCGTCGGAGACAGGGAACGCGTCGCGGGATCGAGCCACAACGGCCATGTCGATAATCAGACCAAGCTCTCCAGCATCGCCTTTGCCTCGGCCTGCTGCTCCCCATCACCTTCGTCGACGACCTCTTTCAGAATCTCGCGGGCGCTGTCCTTGTCGCCCATTTCCTGATATGCCTTAGCGAGATCGAACTTGGTCTGCACGTCGAACCAGTGGTCGTCCTTCATCGGGGGGCTTACCTGGCTCTGGATGCCGGTCGCCGTGTTGTCGAGGTCGAGGCTGATTCCGGAGAGGTCGAAGTCGAGAATGTCGCTGGATGTCGGTGTCGTCGCCGGTTTCTTGAGATCGAGCCTGGCCTCGCTTTGCGAGCCCAGCTGGGAGGACGTCAACGCCCCCGCAGGGAAATCGAAATTGATATCGAGTGCCGCCGGCGCTCCTTGGCTTACATCCACCGGCACATTCGTGCTCGTGAGTTTCTCGGCTTCGTCCAGATCAAAATCGGGCATCGCCAACGCGCCGCCGGGAAGGCTCGCGACGACGGCGGAGGATGTCATGGGTTGTTCCACGATCTGACGCACCTCCTGATCCTGCATCAGGTGGGTGCGTTCCGCCTGCTTCACGGCGCCGCTCGCGCCGATGTTGATGTCGGTTTCGGTCGGCCCTTTCGGGGCGATCACGTCGAGATCGAAATCGAGATCGCTGGTTGCAGTCCCCACCGCCGCTACGCCGGCAGCTGCCAAGGTACGTCCGGTAGCAAACATTGGATTCTGCGGATCGAGATCGTAGCCCATGCGCGCCGCTTGGGCCCAGATTTCGCCGTTGCCTCCGGTGGCCGCGAGAAGTTCCTGGGCGCTCGCCTGGAACGCACGCTTGTCCTTGCGACCGCCGTAAACCTCCAGCAGCTTAAGGAGCAACGCAGGCTGGCCGGGATGCGCCCTCAGTCCTTCCTTCAGCACTTCTTCGGCTTGGGCATCACGACCAAGGGCGAGATACTTCGTCGCCTCGTCGAGGGGTCCCATCTCGTCGGCCGACGCGGCAGCGCTAAGCACCGTCCCCGCTTTCGGCTCTTGGGCGATCACGGCACCGCTGCCGCTCGTCCCGTATTCGGTCAATTCCGCCCCATAATCGGAGTCGGTTCTTGCGTTCTTTCGGCGGTTCACGAGAAAGAGTCCCGCAAGCAGAGCGAGTACTCCCGCGCCACCGGCGAGGTAAAGTGGTTCGGCGAGGATCGAATCCATTAGGCCTTGGTCGTTCGCCGTCGGCGTGGGCACAACAACCTTGGGCTTCGGCTTTGCGGCCGCCTGCTCGGCTGGCTTGGCATCCGCAGGCGAGGCGGCAGCTTTCTCTTCTGGTTTCATAGCTTCGACCGGCTTCGGCGCTTCCGCAGGCTTCGATTCGGACGGCATCACCGTCTCGGCAGGCTTTGCGACCTCCAGCTTCGAGGCGTCGGCAGGCTTCGCCGTGGTGGCAGCCTGTTTCTGCATCTCTGTACCAGCTGGGCTCTTGATTTCGAGCAACTTCTGCATATCCTGGACTGACTTTTCCAGTATCGACACGCGCTCGTTCGCTTCCTGCAGGGCCTTCTCACGCGCTGTTAATTCCTCTTCCAGCGCCTTGACGCGCTCCTGCGAGGCTTTTGCGCCTTTGCTAGCGCCGGCTGCGGTTTTAACAGCGACACCGGTATCTGACTTGGAAAGCTTGAGCACATCGTCAGACGGGTTCCCGACGACCTGATCCTCCACCATTGCGGTCACCTTACCGCTGGCAACCTGCTTGGTTCCGCCTTCAGGCCCAGCCGGCGCTTCACCCGCCAATTGCTGGCGGTATGCGTGCCAGTTGGTGGCCTGCAGCTTGACCTCTTTCGACGCTTCTGCACGCTCGACCTCTGACACCACACCGGCATCGGGAACCCGAAGAATCTTGCCAGCCTTCAGCCGATTCATATTGCCGTCAACGAAGGCTTCCGGATTGCTGCGGAACAATGCCACCAACATCTGGTCGAGGCTGACATTTCCTGGCATCGTGGCGCGCGCTATCGAAGAAAGCGTATCGCCCGCCTTGACCGGTCCATAGGAATTGCCGTCCGCGGACGAGGCTGGCGCCGCTTCGGACTTTCCGCGGGGTGCGGTCTTCTGCACAGCTTTTGGCGATTCCGCAGACACCGGTGGTTTGTTTTGCGCAACCGCAGCGACGGGCGCGACGGGGTCAGAACGCAAAGAACCCGGCGGATCCATCAGGACCGTGTACTCGCGAGCAAGTTTGCCCGAAGCCGAGTTGAGTTCGATCAGAAGATCAAGAAATGGCTCGTTGACCGCCTGTGTCGACGTGATTTTGATGAAGGGCTGACCGCTCGGGCGTTTCTCGATCGTGAGCTTCACGGTCGGCAATGCCGGGTTGTATTCGATGCCAGCCTGTTGGTACGCGTCGGGGGAAGCGACCCGGGCCGCGAGCACGCCGAGTTCATCCTTCTGCACCGATACGAGGTCGACTTCGGCCCGCAGCGGCTGCCCAAGCGAAGAAAGCACGGTTAGCTTGCCCAGACCAGCAGCGCCTGCCGCGGTCGACGCGGCAAAGAATGCTGCGGCAAGAAGTCGTGTGAGGAGTTTCGGCTTCATGGGTCGGCCACCTCGTTCCTAGAATGTAGAATTAAATTAACCTAACATCATGAGTTTATGCCCGCAAGCTAAACCCACATCTCGTTTCGCCAGCCATCGTTGCAATCAGGACGATCTCTTGCCTTCGAGCCGCTCTGGCGCAAATCACATCAAGTATTTCTGGATCAGTATCTCTGCGATCTGGATGCTGTTCAGCGCTGCACCCTTGCGGATGTTGTCGCTCACCACCCAGAGGTTGAGCCCCATCGGGTGGGAAAGATCATCACGAATGCGTCCCACGAATACCGGATCGCGCCCCGCCGAATCCGTCGCAGGTGTCGGGTAGCCGCCGGGCTCACACTCGTCGAGGACGACCACGCCTGGCGACTTCTCCAGCAGCTTTCGCGCGTCGCCGGCAGAGATCTTCCGCCGCGTCTCGATGTGCACCGCCTCGGAATGCCCGTAGAACACGGGAACCCGCACTGTCGTCGGGTTCACCCGGATCGATGCGTCCTCCATGATCTTCTGGGTCTCCCAGACCATCTTCATTTCTTCCTTCGTGTAGCCGTTGTCCATGAACACGTCGATGTGTGGCAACACGTTGAAGGCGATCTGCCGTGGATACACTTCCACCTTGATCTCGCGCTGACTGAGGAACGCCTTCGACTGCTCGCTCAACTCATCGATCGCCTCCTTGCCCGTTCCGGAGACCGATTGATAGGTGGCCACGTTGATGCGCTCTATCCCCACTGCGTCGTGGATCGGCTTCAGCGCCACCACCATCTGTATCGTCGAGCAATTCGGGTTTGCGATGATTCTGCGCTGCGTGTACTGACCGATCGCATGCGCGTTCACCTCGGGCACAACCAGCGGGATGTCGCGGTCCTGCCGGAACTGCGAAGTATTGTCGATCACCACGCAACCTGCTGCGGCGGCTTTCGGAGCATATTCAGCCGACACGCTGGCGCCTGCCGAAAAAAGCCCGATCTGGCACCGGGAGAAATCGAAACTCGCCACATCCGTAACGGTCAGTTCCTTCCCTTTGAAACGCACCGTGGTGCCGGCTGACCGACTCGAAGCCAAGGCATACACATTGCGCACCGGGAAATTTCGCTCTTCCAAAATGGACATCATCACTTCGCCGACAGTGCCCGTTGCACCCAACACACAAACATCGTAGGTCTTGCTCATTCCCTTTGCCTTTTACCAGTCCATCGAGAACGGCAACCCGCAAAACCTGGAGTGCAGCCGGCAAAACGGCGCGGGAAGCCAAAAAGCAAAATGCGTACCGGACAGTCGGCAAGCGTTCGCGGATGAACGAGCCGGTTGACGGTGCAGCCGGAGGCGGAGCTCATAGAGCGTCAACGACAGCATCGCCCATACCTGCCGTACCCACCACCTTAGCGCCGGCAAATGCTATATCGGAAGTGCGCACACCGGCGGCGAGGACCTTGCCGACAGCGCGCTCAACGCGAGCAGCGACTTCCTCCAGGTTGAAGGTGTAACGCAGCATCATTGCCGCCGAAAGAATGGTCGCGAGCGGATTCGCGAGATCCTTGCCCGCGATATCCGGCGCCGACCCGTGGGCTGGTTCGTACAATCCTTTGTTGCCGGCGTCGAGCGACGCTGAGGAGAGCATCCCGATCGATCCGGTCAACATCGCAGCTTCGTCGGAAAGTATGTCACCGAACATGTTGCCAGTGAGCAGAACATCGAGATTCTTCGGCGCGCGCACAAGCTGCATGGCGGCATTGTCCACATACATGTGGGTGAGTTCCACGTCCGGGTACTCCTTGCCCACCGCCGTGACCACCTCGCGCCAGAGCACGCTCGTTTCCAGCACATTCGCCTTGTCCACCGAACACACCTTGCGGCGTCGCTTGCATGCAATGCCAAAGGCGACATGCGCGATGCGGCGTATCTCGGATTCCGAATAGAGCATCGTGTCGTAGCCCTGGCGATCGCCGCTTTCCAGCGTGCGGATGCCCTTCGGCTGCCCGAAGTAAATGTCGCCCGTCAGTTCGCGCACAATCATGAGATCGAGGCCGGAGACGATTTCGGCCTTGAGGCTGGAGGCATCCGCGAGTTCCGGATACAGCACCGCGGGCCGGAGGTTCGCGAACAGGCCGAGCGCCTTGCGGATGCGCAGCAGACCCTGTTCTGGGCGCTTGTCACGCGGTAGAGCGTCGTACTGATAGCCTCCAACGGCCCCGAGCAGGATTGCGTCGGCCTCGCCCGCTGCCCGCAGTGTTGCCTCGGGCAAAGGGTCGCCCGCGGCATCGTACCCAGCGCCGCCGATCGGTGACTCGGCCAACTCGATCGAGAGTCCGTCCTTCGCTAGCGCGTTGAGAACCTTGACCGCCTGCGCGACGATTTCCGGCCCGATGCCGTCACCGGGCAATACCGCTATTCTCATTTGTGTCGTGTGTGAAGACTCGATGTCGCGGAGCGCGGAGCACCGCGCTCCGCTATCCGTGAACGTCGTTCAAGTGAACAACCAGGGAAAACGCGTTCGGTGCATCGCCTCGAAAGCGCGGATCGCTTCGGTGTGCGCCATGGTCTGACCGATCTCGTCCAATCCGTGTACGAGCGAGTGCTTATGCGACGGATCCACCGTGAACGCAAGCCCACGACCGTCCGGTGCGGTGATCGTCTGCTCCGGGAGATCGATCCTGAGCCGGTATCCGGGTGTGGCCTCGACCGCGCGAAACAGTTCATCCACGGTCGTCGCCGGAAGCGTGATCGGGAGCAGTCCATTCTTGAAGCAGTTGTTGTAGAAGATATCCGCGAAGGTCGGCGCGATGATGGACCGAAACCCGTATTCGAGCAGCGCCCACGGCGCGTGCTCGCGGCTCGATCCGCAGCCGAAGTTTTCGCGCGCGAGCAGCACCTGTGCACCCTGATAGCGCGACTGATTGAGGACGAAATCCCCACGCAGCCGGCGCGTCGAATGGTCCATGCCCGGTTCACCACGCTCGTGGTAGCGCCACTCGTCGAAAAGGGTCACCCCGAAGCCGGTGCGCCCGATCGCTTTCAGATACTGCTTCGGGATGATCGCATCGGTATCGACGTTCGCTCGATCGAGCGGGGCGACGAGTCCGTCGACTACGGTAAACTTGTCCAAGCGCGCTCTCCGCTCACATCTTTTTTTTCACGTTCTGCGCGGCATCCTGCACGGCATCACCACCTTTCGAAATGTCCTTGCCCATTCCCTCGACGGTATTGCAGCCTGCGATGGCGCACGCCATCAGAATGAGCGCAATGAGCCTGTACATGTCACTTTCCGATCAGCGCCATTGGCGGACGTCCACGAAACGTCCGGCGATGGCCGCGGCCGCCGCCATCACCGGACTGACGAGATGGGTCCGCCCGCCCGGCCCCTGGCGACCTTCGAAGTTGCGATTCGACGTTCGAGGCACAGCGCTCGCCGGACTCAAGTCGATCGTCGTTCATTCCGAGGCACATCGAACAGCCGGGTTCACGCCAGTCAAAGCCCGCTTCCTTGAAAATTCGGTCCAGCCCTTCCTCTTCTGCCCGCTTCTTCACTTGACCGGAACCGGGCACCACCAGCGCGAGCTTCACGCCGGGTGCAACGCGCTTGCCGTGAACGACCGCCGCCGCAGCCCGCAGATCCTCGATGCGGGAGTTGGTACAGGAGCCGATGAAGACCTTGTCGATCGCGATGTCGCCGATCGGCGTGCCCGGCTTGAGTCCCATGTATTCGAGCGCGCGTGTTATTCCGGAGCGCTTGGTGGGGTCCAACTCATCGCCCGGATTCGGCACGCGTCCGCCCACATTCGTCACCATGCCAGGCGAGGTTCCCCACGTTACCTGTGGCTCGATGTCGGCAGCGGCGAGTTCGACCGTCGCATCGAAGGCGGCGTTCGGATCGCTTACGAGGGTACGCCAGTAAGCAACGGCCTGATCCCATAGATCGCCCAAGGGCGCAAACGGTCGGCCACGAATGTATTCGATGGTCACGTCGTCGACAGCCACCATCCCTGCCCGCGCCCCGGCCTCGATGGTCATGTTGCATACGGTCATCCGTCCTTCCATCGACAATCCGCGGATCGCGCTGCCGGCATATTCGAGGGTGTAGCCCGTGCCACCTGCGGTTCCGATTCGCCCGATGATCGCCAGGATGATGTCCTTCGCGGTGACGCCGAAACCGAGGGTGCCCTCGACTTCGATTCGCATCGACCGGGTTTTCTTGGCTACGAGGCACTGGGTGGCGAGGACGTGCTCGACTTCCGAGGTACCGATGCCGAACGCAAGGGCGGCAAACGCGCCGTGCGTGCTGGTGTGCGAGTCGCCACAGACGACTGTCATGCCCGGCAGCGTCGCGCCGGTCTCCGGTCCGATGACATGCACGATGCCCTGACGGCCGTCACCAAACGGGAAATAGGCCTTCGCACCGAACTCGCGCATGTTGTGATCGAGCGTCTCGACCTGCAGTCGCGATATCGGATCGCGAATACCCTGATCCCAGTCCTTCGTCGGCGTGTTGTGGTCCGCGGTCGCCACGACCGAATCGACGCGCCAGGGCTTCCGGTGGGCAAGGCGCAGTCCGTCGAACGCCTGCGGGCTGGTCACCTCGTGCACGAGATGACGGTCGATGTAGAGCAACGCCTTGCGGTTGGCGTCCTCCTGCACCAGGTGGCTTGCCCAGATCTTGTCGTAGAGGGTTTGCGCGCTCATTGCGTGTTTCTGACGGTACTCGCTTGCTGCGAGAGACGAAGTAGTAAGTCGGAATTATCCCACAATCGCCCGATACCGAATATTCTTGCCGCCCTCATTGAAAGCGACTTACGGCGCAAGGCGCACGCGCCAGACGATCAGCGCAAGGCCGACTAGTGCCGCGACCGAGCCAAGGCTGAACGTGACCGCCGGCCCCAACGTGTTCCACGCATATCCGCTTGCGAGACTGCCGAGGGTACCGCCCGCTCCGAAGGTCAGGCTCGTGTAGAGCGCCTGGCCACGGGCTTGATGGCGACCACGAAAGTAATGGTGGACCGCAGCCGCTGCGGCAGCGTGGTAAGAACCGAACGTGGCGGCGTGCAGAACCTGCGCCACCGCGATGAGCCACGGCACGTCCACGGCCCAGCCGATCAGGGCGAAGCGGAGCACCGCACACGCGAAGCTGAAGACGAGAATCTTCCGGATCGAAAAGCGCCGCATGAGCCTGGGCAGCTGGAGGAACACGCCGATCTCGAAGATCACGCCGAGCGCCCAGAGCCAGCCGACTTCGCCCTTGCTGTAACCGTGATCCACGAGGTAAATCGAATAGAACGTGTAGTACGGTCCATGGGCAGCCGCCATCAGCAAGCATGCGGAGAAGAGAGCCAGCACCGGCGGCCTGAGCAGCACCCGCCACACCGGACCGGATTCCGCTGTCTGCGCAGACGGGCCGACCTCGGGAACGCCGCGTGCGGAAACCGCGATCCCTATTTTCGCGGCGAGGAGGAGCCAAAGAAGCGCCGCCACACCGGCCCAGTCGAGAAAGTAGCCAACACCGACCACCGCAAAGACGAAGCCGAGGGAGCCCCACGCGCGAATCACCCCATAGTCGCCCGTGCGCTCCTTGAGCACGCTGAAGGTAGTGGCTTCGACCAGGGGGAGCGATGCGCTCCAGAAGAAGCTCATCACCGCCGTCACCACGAACAGCCACGTAAAGCTCGTGCCAAAGAACACGCCCAGGTAAGCGAGCAGGCTCAGGTTTGCAGACCATCGCACGATCCGGCGGCGGCGGCCCGAACGGTCTGCAAACCAGCCCCAGACCGTGGGAGCGAAGACGCGCATCACCATCAGCAGAGAAACGAGCACGCCGATTGCGCGCGCATCGAAGTCTAGCGACTGGAGATAGAGGCTCCAGTACGGAGAGAACATCCCGACGAAAGCGAAGTAGCAGAAGTAGTACCCCGAGAGGCGCAGGTACAGCGGGCGTGCGGTCATCGCGTCCACCTGAGTGCCGGCCCGCGGCGCAGGACGGCCCCTGCCGTTACGCTTCGTCGGGGTCGGGGTCTTCCGTCGCCGGCCCGCCACCGAATGCCGGCAGATGACCAGGAGCGCGCGCGGAGACCTTGGGCGTCGCACAACCGACGTCGGCATTTTGCGCGCGATGTCGCAGGGCGTGGTCCATGAGCACGATGGCAAGCATCGCCTCGGCGATCGGTGTCGCGCGGATACCCACGCAGGGATCATGACGCCCATGGGTCTCGACCAGGACCGCGTTTCCACTCTTGTCGATGGACCGGCGCGGCAGGCGAATGCTGGAAGTCGGCTTGATCGCGATATTGACGACGA
This sequence comes from uncultured beta proteobacterium, assembly GCA_963747225.1. Lineage (GTDB taxonomy): Bacteria > Pseudomonadota > Gammaproteobacteria > Burkholderiales > JAEUMW01 > JAEUMW01. The sequence continues at coordinate 315,207 of CAVVES010000003.1, forward strand.
TGTCCTGCCCGGTGGAGATACCGCCGAGAATGCCGCCCGCGTTGTTCGACAGGAATCCCTCCGGTGACATCTCGTCGCTGTGCTCCGTCCCCTTCTGCTCGACCGCCGCAAAGCCCGCGCCGATCTCGACACCCTTCACGGCATTGATGTTCATCATTGCGTACGCGATATCGGCGTCGAGCTTGTCGTACACCGGCTCGCCCCAGCCGACCGGAACGCCCGCGGCGACGACCGTGATCTTCGCACCGACGGAGTCGCCGGACTTGCGCAGTGCGTCCATGAACGCTTCAAGCTGCGGCACGAGGGTTTCGTCGGCAGCGAAGAATGGATTCGAGTCCACTCCATCCCAACTCCTGAACGGGATTCGGACCGGACCGAGCTGGATCATGCAGCCGCGGATTGCCACGGCGTGGCGCTCGCGCAACCACTTTCTGGCGATCGCACCCGCCGCGACCCGCACGGCCGTTTCCCGCGCGGACTGCCGACCGCCGCCGCGGTAGTCGCGGATGCCGTACTTCTGCCAGTAGGTATAGTCCGCATGCCCGGGCCGAAAGGTGTCCGCGATCTTCGTGTAGTCCTTGCTGCGTTGATCCTCGTTACGGATCAGAAGTGCGATGGGCGTGCCCGTCGTTTGGCCTTCGAATACGCCGGACAGGATTTCGACCGTATCCGATTCGCGGCGCTGCGTGACGTGACGCGAGGTGCCGGGTTTGCGCCGGTCGAGCTCGCTCTGGATGTCTGCTTCGGTCAGCGCAAGCCCGGGCGGGCAGCCGTCCACCACGCAACCGATGGCGGGTCCGTGGGATTCGCCGAAGGACGTCACGCAAAAGAGCTTGCCGAGTGTATTGCCGGACATGGAACGGGCCGGAGCGCTCCGCGCGTGCGGTTGCAGGCGTGGTCAATCGAAGGCGCGAAGTTTAACATACGGCATACTTTCGACTTTCCGCTGCCAACCCCGTGCGACCATGGCTGATCCCCTCGACCCCGACAAGCTGAAGGGCCCCGGCGGTCTTACTCTGCGGCAGATCCACGAGCAGGTGCAGAAGAGCGTCGCCCGAGACCGCGCGCACCTCAAGACCGCAAATGCACTCTCAGCGAAGCAGAACCGCTGGCAGCGGTTCGTGCGTTTCGTGTGGGACAAGAATCGGGGGCGCGGATGAAAGCGGTGGTCATGACCGCCAAGGGCGGTCCCGAAGTCTTGCAGGTCGCGGAGTTCCCCGCGCCGACAATCGCGACGCCGCACGATGTGCTGGTGCGGCTCAAGGCCGCGGCCGTGAACCCCCTCGACACGAAGATCCGGCAGGCGCACATGATGTTTCCGGACAACCTGCCGGCGGTGCTGGGCTGCGATGGCGCGGGAGTGGTGGAGCAGATCGGAACAGCGGTGCACCGTTTCAAGCCCGGCGACGAGGTTTACTTCTTCAACAACGGTCTCGGCGGCCCGCCCGGCAATTACTGCGAGTACGCAGTTCTGCACGAGAACTTCGCGGCCGCCAAACCCCGCAATCTGTCATTCAGCGAAGCTGCCGCCGTTCCGCTCGTGCTCATCACGGCGTGGGAGGCGCTTGTGTACCGCGCTGATCTGCAGGCGCACGAGCGCATCCTCGTTCACGCGGGTGTAGGCGGCGTCGGCCATGTCGCGGTCCAGCTTGCACGGCATCTCGGTGCGCGGGTTGCGACCACGGTGAGCGGCGTGGACAAGGCCGCCTTGGCGAAGTCGTTGGGCGCCGAGCTCACGATCGACTACAAGACCCAGGATTTCGTCGATGCAAGCCGTGCGTGGACCGAAGGACAAGGCGTCGACGTTGTCTTCGACACAGTGGGAGGCGCGACCTTCTGCCAGTCGTTCGCCGCCGCCCGGCTGTATGGCCGCGTGATCTCGCTGCTCTCGACCCGGTGCGAACTGGCGGACATCAATACCGCGCGACTGAGGAATCTCATTGTCGGCTATGTGCAAATGACCGCACCGCTCTACTTCGCAGATGAGGCCGCGCGGCGCAACCAGACGCGCATCCTCGAACAGGGCGCGAAGCTGATCGAAGACGGCAAGCTGAAGGTGATCGTGAGCGAGACGTTGCCCCTCGCGCGGGCAGCGGACGCTCACCGCAAGATCGAGGAAGGACGCACGACCGGCAAGATCGTGCTCGAGATCGCGTAAGCCGCACTTTTTTCGACGACCTCAACCGCGCGCCAGCCGCTCCAGCATCTCCACGCCCCAGGCAACGCCGAAGCCCGTCACTTCGGAGGCGCTCGCGCCGAGGCCTCCCTGACACGTGCTTGCCGAAAGATCCATGTGCAGCCAGGGCACATCGTGCACGAAGCGGCGCAGGAACCGCGCGGCGAGAATGTGGTCGCCCTGCCCCTCCAACGAGCATTGTTTGACGTCCGCGATCGCGCTCTCCAGCGCGGTGTCGTAGTCGGCGTCCATCGGGAACGGGCATACGCGCTCGCCGGTCGTCTTGCCCGCTGCCAAGGCCGCGTCGATGAGCGTCTCCCGATTGCTGAAGATTCCGCAATAGCGGTTGCCGAGCGCGGTCTTCATGCTGCCGGTCAGCGTCGCGAAGTCGAGGATCGCATCGGGCTTCGCGCGCGCGGCGAGCGCCAGCGTATCGGACAACACCATGCGACCTTCCGCGTCGGTGTGCATGATCTCGATGGTGGTGCCGTCGATCGCCGTGACCACGTCGTTCTGTTTGTAGGCCCGTGGACCGATGTGGTTCTGGGCAAGCGCGAGCCACGCTTCTACATTCGTCGGCAGCTTCGTCTGCGTTGCCGCCAACAGAATGCCAAGGGTGACGGCGGAACCATTCATGTCCTTGTGCATGCCGTGCATGTACTGCGCCGACTTGAGGTTATGGCCGCCGGTGTCGAAGCAGATTCCCTTGCCCACCAGAGCCACCCGTGGCTTGGCGCCACGCCTCCGGTAACGCAGTCGCACGATCGCAGCATCCTCTTCGGCGCTACCCTGGGCAACGGCGACGAACGCTCCCGCCCGCATCCGGCGCAGGCGGCTCAGGTTGAATTCCTCGATGTCCCATCCGTGCGTCTTGGCGAGCTGCCGAATGCGCTCCCGATAGAGGCCGGGCGTCAGCTCGTTCGGCGGCGTCAGCGTCAGGTCGCGACAAAGCAGGTTGCCCTCCGCGACCGCGGAAAGTCGGTCCAGCTCAGTTGTCAGAACGGTTCCGTGGAGGTCGATCCGGTCCAGCGGGGGAGCCGCCTTTTTCGTTTTGCGGGCGGAAACCGACGCGCCATTGCGCCAGGCGCTCTCCACCGCCCGCAGCGCGGCACTACGCCGCGAAGCTCGCGTCCCCGAAAACCGCCATGGCGAGCCGATCCGGTTTTTCGTCCAGCAACGGTTGCAGCGCACGCCGCACCAGCGACTGCTGCTCGAACACGGACCTGGACGGATCGACGCTGGCCCAACTAGCCAGCGTTCCCTTGCGCAGCGTGGCGACGACCGGCGTGTCCGCGAGATCGCTCGGCTTGAGGCGCCGGCGCTCGAGCACAGCGGCGAGCATGTCGCCACCCGGCAATACCTTGATTTCGCGCACCGACGCGAGCTTCGGCAGCAGCAGGAGCGCATGGGAAGACTTGGCGAGAGCCGTGTCGGAGATCGGCCCGGTGTGCTGCTCCAAGGTGGCGAGCATGGTGTGTCGTCCGAACAGGAGAGGGACGGATTATAGTCCCCGTCGAATATCGAGCTGACAGAACCTCTAGCACGCGAAAGCCTGCGGAAGAGCGGACCGCCGTGGGTACCGATCAAGCAGTACTGGCAGTACCCGGCCCTGCCCGGACGTTGCGGCTAACAAAAGTCCGCAAGGACGACGAGACCAGATTGCCTCGCCCGCCCGATTCCCTGTACGCTTTCGGCCCTCCATATCGAAGCAGTTCGATGAAGCAATACCTTGCCCTGATCCAACACGTCCTCGACCGCGGTGTGCGTAAGAACGACCGCACTGGCACCGGGACGCTCAGCGTCTTCGGCCATCAGATGCGCTTTTCCCTCGCCGACGGTTTCCCGCTGGTGACGACGAAGAAGCTGCACATGAGGTCGATCATTCACGAGCTGCTGTGGTTTCTGCGTGGCGACACCAACGTGCGCGTATCTGAACGAGCACGGGGTGACGATCTGGGACGAATGGGCGGACGAGCACGGCGACCTCGGGCCCGTCTACGGCGCCCAGTGGCGTTCGTGGCCCGCGCCGGACGGCCGTCACATCGATCAGATCGCAAACGTCGTGGTAGAGATGCGGCGCAACCCCGATTCGCGCCGCCTGCTCGTGTCCGCTTGGAACGTGGGCGACCTCGACAAGATGCGGCTGCTGCCCTGCCACGCGCTGTTCCAGTTCTATGTCGCCGACGGCAAGCTCTCGTGTCAGCTCTACCAGAGAAGCGCCGACGTTTTTCTCGGCGTGCCCTTCAACATCGCCTCTTACGCGCTGCTGACCCTCATGGTGGCGCAGGTGTGCGATCTGCAACCGGGCGAATTCGTGCATACCCTTGGCGACGCGCACCTCTACCTCAACCATCTCGATCAGGCACGGCTCCAGCTTTCCCGCGCGCCGCGCGCGCTGCCGACGATGACGCTGAATCCTGCGATCCACGATCTCTTCGCGTTTCGGTTCGAGGACTTCAGGCTCGAAGGCTACGACCCGCATCCTCACATCCCGGCGCCGGTGGCGGTGTGACGCAAGGGCAGGGACCCTCGAACAACGACCAGTCCGGGGAACAGTTCCCCTGGCCGCAGCGTAAGCTTTCGCTGATCGTCGCCATGTCCCGCAACGGCGTCATCGGGCATCAGGGCCGCATTCCATGGCACCTGCCGGCCGAGCTTCAGCTGTTCAAGCGCATCACGATGGGCCACCACCTGATCTTGGGACGCAAGACGTGGGAATCCATCGCGCGGCTGCTACCCGGACGCACGAGCGTCATCGTGAGCCGCAATCCGGATCTTGCCGTGCCGGGCGCCATCGTCACCGATTCGCTGCGCGCTGCGATCTCGGTGTGTTTCGACGACGAGGAAGTGTTCGTGATCGGAGGCGCCGAGGTCTTCGCGGAAGCGCTGCCCCTAGCGGATCGTCTCTATCTCACGGTTGTGGATGTCGAGGTCGCGGGGGACACGGTGATGCCACGGATCAACATGGCCGAGTGGACGGCTGTGGAGACGGAGGAAATCGCCGCAGACGCACGCAATCCGTTTCGTTTCACCTTCACGCGCTACGAGCGCGATCGCTCCGCCTGATCGGAATCGACTCCGCCGCTCTGGCCTGTCACCCGTACGCTGGGAAGCGGAAAGCCGTTGAAAGCGCAGGCGCGAGTGGCCGTGTAGGCACCAGTGTTGCGAAGATAGATGAAGTCTCCCTCCTCCATGTCCACCGGCAGCAGATGCTCGCCTTTCAGCACGTCCGCACCATCGCAGGTCGGACCGGCGACAACCCATGGAACGAGCGCACCGCGGCGATCGGTGCGAATTTCGTACGGCATCCCCGCCGCGCTCTCGATCAGCCCGCCGAAGATTCCTGCGTCCCAGTACATCCACCGCCGGCCCTGGCGTGTCGTGATACCGGTCACCCTGCAGACGAACCAACCCGCATCCGCCACCAGGAAGCGTCCCGGCTCCGCGATCGCCCTCACCTCCGGCACAACGTCTTCCAGCGCGTAGTTCACCGCGGCACCGATGTCTTCGATCGATGGAATCGGCTCCCTGTGCTGAACGGGAAAGCCTCCGCCGATGTCGAGCACGCGCGGGCTCATTCCCGCCAATCGCAGCGCATCGAGGATTTCCTTCGCGCGTTCGATGCCGATTGCCCAACTCTCCGCCTTACGGCACTGAGATCCGACATGGAACGTCACGCCAGCGACATCGGCCTTCAGTTGGGCGGCCAACGCGATGATCTCGCGCGCTTCGTCGGGACCCGCGCCGAACTTGCCGGAAAGCGGCCAATCGCTGTCCACATTCGGCGTGTCGATACGCAACAACAGCCTTGCGTCCCGTACGACGGCAACAACCTTGCGCGACTCCTCGACGCTGTCGATCGTGAACCATTTAACGCCGCTCATTGCCGCCCGCTCGATGTGGGCCCGTGCCTTGACCGGGTTCGAGTAGATAGTCTCCCGTGCCGGACTGCCAAGCTCCAGCAGGAGATCGAGCTCGGCGAGTGAGGCAATCTCGAACCCGACGCCTTCGTCAGCGAGCGTCTGGAGCACCAGCGGATGGGGATTCGCCTTCACGGCGTAGTGCGGGCGCACGCGCGGCATCGCCGCCATGAAGCGGCGCGCCTTGGCGCGCACGATGTTCAGATCGAGAAGCAGAAACGGCCCGTCGTAGCCGCCCGCGACCTCGGCCTGAACCTTTCGGAAATCCAGTGTAACTTCCTTCGTCCCGGCTCCCACTGCCGGCGCGCGCGTGCCGACGCGCATCACATCTTGGGCAGGGTCACGCCGCGCTGTCCCTGGTATTTCCCGCCGCGGTCCCGATAGGACGTTTCACACACATCGTCGGCATCCGCTTCGAAGAAGAGCACCTGAGCGACGCCCTCGTTCGCGTAGACTCGCGCGGGCAGCGGCGTCGTGTTCGAAAATTCCAGGGTGACGAATCCTTCCCACTCCGGCTCTAACGGCGTGACGTTCACGATGATGCCGCAACGCGCGTAGGTGGACTTGCCGAGGCAGATCGTAAGCACGTTCCGCGGAATGCGGAAATACTCCACGGTGCGCGCGAGCGCGAAGGAGTTCGGCGGAATGATGCAGGACGGCCCCTTGAAATCTACGAACGACTTCGGATCGAAGTTCTTCGGATCGACGATGGTGGTGTTGATGTCGGTGAAGAGCTTGAATTCGTCCGAGCAGCGAATGTCGTAGCCGTAGCTCGACGTTCCGTAGGACACCACGCGCTGTCCGTTCAGCTCCTTGATCTGGTTCGACTCGAATGGCTCGATCATGCGGTGGCTTTCCGCCATGCGGCGAATCCAGCGGTCGGATTTGATGCTCATCCGGAAACGGGGCTCCTTGTCGGTACGGTAGCGCCGTGATCAGGCGCTGTAGACGCTGAGGACGACGTCCGCGGCGTCGTCGCGCAGCGGCACGATGCGGCGATATTCGGGTGACTCGCGCCAGCGCTTCGCTGCCGCGGTGTCGGGAAAGCGCAATACGACGATGAGCTCGTGCGCTTCCTCGCCATCGAGGCTCGTCGCGTCCTTGCCGCGAAACACGACCTCGCCTGCGTAGGGGGGAAACGTAGCTCCCACCTGCGCCAGGTATCGCGCCCACTTCTCCGCGTCGCGGACGTGCATGCGTCCCACCACGTAGGCCGCCATCACGTATTCTGAATGACGATCTTCGGAAACGCCGCGGTCATGTCGCGTGCCTTTTCCGCGATCGTGACCGCGATGCGGCGCGCGATCGTTTTGTAGAGCTGCGACACCTTTCCCTCCGGATCGGCGACGACGGTCGGCATGCCGGAGTCCGCCTGCTCGCGAATCGCGATGTCGAGGGGCAGCGCGCCGAGAAAGTCGACCCCGTAGTCCCGGCACATCTGCTCGCCGCCACCGGTCCCGAAGATGTGGGATTCGTGACCGCAGTTCGGACAGATGTGAATGCTCATGTTCTCCACGATGCCGAGAATCGGGATGCCGACCTTCTCGAACATCTTGAGGCCCTTGCGCGCGTCGATGAGCGCGATGTCCTGGGGCGTGGTCACGATTACGGCGCCCGTCACGGGCACTTTCTGGGCGAGCGTCAACTGGATGTCGCCGGTGCCGGGAGGCATGTCGACCACGAGATAATCGATCTCGCGCCAGCGCGTCTCGTTGAGCAATTGCTCGAGGGCCTGGGTAACCATGGGTCCGCGCCACACCATCGGCGTGTCGATGTCGATCAGAAAGCCGATGGACATCGCCTGCACCCCGTGCCCTTCCATCGGCTCTAGGGTTTTCCCGTCGTCGGACTCGGGCCGGCCACGGATGCCGAGCATCATGGGCTGCGATGGTCCGTAAATATCCGCGTCGAGCACGCCCACGCTCGCGCCTTCCGCCGCAAGGGCAAGCGCCAGGTTCGCTGCGGTGGTGGACTTGCCGACGCCACCCTTGCCGGAGGCGATGGCGATGATGTTCTTCACGTTCGGAATCAGCTTGACCCCGCGTTGCACGGAGTGGGAGACGATCTTCATCGAAACGTTTGCGCTCACGTTGCCGGCACCCGGGATGCCCTTCAGCTTCTGGATCACCTGCCGCCGAATGCCCTCGATCTGACTCTTCGCCGGGTAGCCGAGCACGATGTCGACCGCAATGTCGTTGCCGTCCACGGTGATATTCCGGGCGGACTTGGTGGCGACGAAGTCCTTGCCGGTGTTGGGGTCGACGATCTCCTTCAGGGCGGTTTCGACCTGGAGGGTGGAAATGGTCATGGAGCACTCCTCGAAGCGGACGGCGCGAAGCGGAATTCTAATCGACCGCGACGGCGGCTTGGCGAAGATCGCCAATTCGCGCCCTGCGATGCTGACGGTTTGTTACAATTCAAAGCCTTAAGTTTCCCATCCCCATCCATGACCCGCCGCATCCTTGTCACCTCCGCCCTGCCCTACGCCAACGGCGCCATCCATCTCGGGCACCTGGTCGAGTACATCCAGACCGACATCTGGGTCCGCTTCCAGAAGATGCAGGTCAATGACGACGGTACACCGCGTGAGGTGCACTACGTCTGTGCCGACGACACCCACGGCACGCCGATCATGCTGCGCGCCGAAAAGGAGGGAATCTCGCCGGAGCAGTTGATCGGACGCATGCACGGCGAGCATCTGCATGACTTCTCCGGCTTTCACGTCGAGTTCGACAACTACTATTCGACGCACTCGGAGGAGACTCGCAAGTACGCCGGCGAGATCTTTAAGAAACTGAAGGCAAATAAGCCGAGCCTGATCGACGTGCATCCGGTCGAACAGTTCTACGACCCGGTGAAGGAGATGTTCCTTCCGGACCGCTTCATCAAGGGCGAGTGCCCGAAGTGCGGCGCGAAGGACCAGTACGGTGATGCCTGCGAAGTATGCGGCTCGGCCTACGCACCAACGGACCTGAAGAACCCTTACTCCGCCGTATCGGGCGCGACGCCGGTACGCAAGCAGTCCGAGCACTACTTTTTCCGGCTGAGCGATGAACGCTGCCGCGATTTCCTGCGCAGGTGGACGCGGGAAGGACACCTACAGCCCGAGGCGGCGAACAAGCTAGACGAATGGCTCCCGGGTGAGCTCTCGGACTGGGACATCTCGCGCGATGCGCCGTACTTCGGGTTCGAAATCCCGGGCGCGCCGGGGAAGTATTTCTACGTGTGGCTCGATGCGCCGATCGGCTACATGGGCAGCTTCCGCAACCTCTGCGACCGGCGCGGACTCGACTTCGACGCTTTCTGGCGCAAGGACTCGACCGCCGAGCTCTATCACTTCATCGGCAAGGACATCCTCTACTTCCACGCGCTCTTCTGGCCGGCGATGCTGGAGTTCGCCGGCTACCGCACGCCGACGAAAGTGTTTGCGCACGGCTTCCTCACCGTGAACGGCGAGAAGATGTCCAAGTCGCGCGGCACGTTCATCACCGCGCGCAGCTATCTCGACCAAGGACTCAATCCCGAGTGGCTGCGGTACTACTACGCGGCAAAGCTCAACAGGTCAATGGAAGACATCGACCTCAACCTCGAGGACTTCGTCGCGCGGGTGAACTCGGATTTGATCGGGAAGTACGTGAACATCGCGAGTCGGACAGCTGCCTTTGTGACAAAGCTGTTCGAAGGACGATTAGCAGCGCTCAATTTGAGCCGGGATGAGGTTGAAAGCTATTCTTTACTTATCAACGAGATCAACCGGCGATTTTACGGAAGCGCCTATTCAATTAATGCACAGTTCTTCACTTCTCATATTTCAGCGATTCGCGAATGGGGGGTGGGGATCGAACAGGCCTACGAGAGGCGTGAGTTCAGTCAGGCAATCTGGGGGATCATGCGGGCTACTGAATTTGCAAACTGGTTTGTCAATGAATTTAAGCCTTGGGAACTGGCAAGAAGTTCAGACGAAGACTCGCGCAAGTTACTGCACTGGGTGTGCTCCGTAAGCCTAGAAATGTTTTGCGTCCTTACCCAATACCTCAAACCGGTCTTACCCGACTTGGCAGCCAAAGTTGAGACATTCTTGAACATTCCCCCGCTGCATTGGACCGAGAACCGGCTTGATGCAGGACATAAGATCAATCCCTACCAACACCTCATGACCCGAATCGATCCGACGCAGGTGCAAGCCCTTGTCGAAGCGAATCGCGAATCGCTGCAGCCGTCACCCGTGCCGCATTCGCCCCCGCGTCACGCCGAAGCCCAGGTACATCATCAGCCCATAGCAGAGGCAATCACCATCGACGACTTCGCCAAGGTCGACTTGCGCATCGCCCGCATCGTGAATGCCGAGCACGTGGACGGCGCGGACAAGTTGCTCAAGCTCACCTTGGACGTTCGGCGCCGAGCAAAGGACAGTGTTCGCCGGGATCAAGTCCGCTTACGACCCCGCGAGCCTCAAGGGCCGGTTGACCGTAATGGTCGCCAACCTCGCGCCACGCAAGATGAAGTTCGGGCTATCCGAGGGCATGGTCCTTGCTGCCTCGGGCGACGGCCCGGGCCTCTACCTTCTCAGTCCGGACTCAGGCGCTCAACCAGGCATGAAAGTGAAGTAGCGCGCCGCACCGGAGAAGGGATCGCCCCTTCGGTTTTCCGTTTGGCCATGACCGCGGCTTCCGCCCGGACCGTTACCGCCAGCGTTCTCGTCCTCAGCGTTCACTCCTACGGCAAACGCGCCGTCGGCGAGCAGCTTGCGCTCCGCGAGCAGCTGAATGCCGCGGTCACCCTTGCCACCGGCGGCATCTCCCAGGGAAATCGAATCGTCGCCGACACCGCCGACGGCGCGGCCATCGTCTTTCTCGGCGGGCCGGTCGAAGCCCTCTCCGCCGCATCCACGCTGTCCCCTGCCCTTTTGCCGACGGTCGAAGGAAATGCCCTTCCGCTTCGGGGCGGTCTCAACCACGGCCCCGTTCAACTGACAACCACGGAGCAGAAGCTCGAAGTGTCGGGAGACGGCATGACCGTGGCCGAGACCCTGGCCGGCTTCGCCGAAACGGGCCTGATCGTCGCCTCCCGCGCGTTTCGCGATGCCGCCCACGAGGCGGGTAGCGATCCCAGGCTGCAGCCCCTCGGGACGCGCACGGATCGCGGAGTTCGGGCCCACGAACTTTTCCTGCTCCGGCCTGCAACCTCCAGCCACGGCGATGTCCCGACGTCGCGCCCTTCGATCCGGCCGCGCACCGTCGCGATCGCCGGCGCCGCGCTGACGGCGCTGGTCCTCGCCGGTTTCGCCGCCCGCGAAGCCCGGGAAGCCATCGAAGCGAAGCGCCGTCCCGGGGTGATCCGGCTCGCCGTACGTCCAGCGGCGGACGTCATCGTGGACAGTGCGTACCGGGGGAGCACGCCGCCGATGAAGAGCGTCGAGGTGCCTCCGGGGCGCCACACGGTCGAGCTCAAGCGCGCCGGACACCCGACCCGCAATGTGCAGGTCGACCTCAAGCCCGGCGAGGAAATCGAGCTGCAACACACCTTTTTCGACAAACCCAGGCAGAAGACCTTCTGGGAACGGCTGGGACTCTGAGATGCCGCAACTTGCACAGGCCAGCGCACCCGCGATCGGCCGCTATCAGATCCTGAGCGAGCTCGGACGCGGCGCGATGGGCGTCGTGTACCGTGCCATCGATCCGTTGCTCGAGCGCTCTGTGGCGATCAAGGCCGTCAACCTTGCCGATGCCCTGGACGAGGCCGCGGAGTACGCCACCCGCTTTCAGCAGGAAGCCAAGGCGGTGGGCCGTCTCGCGCACCCGAACATCATCACCATCTACGACGCCGGCCGCGACGGCGACATCGCCTTCATGGCGATGGAACTCCTCGACGGATGCGAGCTGCGCAGCCTGATCGGCCGGCACGGAAGACTGCCGGTGCTGGAAGCCATCCGCATCGCGGCCCAGGTGGCAGACGGGCTCGCCTACGCTCACGAGCGCGGTGTCATTCACCGGGACGTCAAACCCGGGAACATCATGATCCTCGACAGCGGAGTCGCGAAGATCATGGACTTCGGCATCGCGCGCATGCGCTCCTCGGACGTGCGCACGAAGACCGGCATCCTGCTCGGCTCACCGAAGTACATGTCGCCCGAGCAGGTCCTGGGTCGGCCCATCGACGGGCGCTCCGACATCTTTTCCCTCGGTATCGTCCTCCACGAGATGCTGACCGGGTCGGCGCCGTTTGCGGGCGATACCGTCAGTAACCTGATGTACCAGATCGCCACTGCGCCGGTGACCCCGCCCAGCCATGCCAACGCAGCGGTACCCCAGATGCTCGACTTCATCGTGGCGAAAGCGCTCGCCAAGGAAGTCGAAGAGCGCTATCAGAGCGCGTCCGAACTCGCGGCGGACCTGCGGCAGTGCACGGAGGACGTTGCCCGGATCCCGCTATCAACGTCGGCGGAGCGCACCGTCGCGCAAGCCAGGACGGTGTTGCTTGACCAGGAAATCGAAAGCACCAGGGTTCTCACGAGCCGCGTCGATTCGATGCCATCGGCCACGCGGGTAGCGGCGGCGACGGCAATCCACAGCAGCCTCGACACCATCCTGGAGAGTTCTCCTGAGAAGGAAACGCCTCTTCTGTCCTCAACGCCTGTCGCACCTGATGCGCATCTCCTTACGCAGCCTGGTGTGCCCAGTTCGGCATGGACGTGGCAGGAGAGACTCGTACTCGGCGTCGGGTTGACCGTCGGCGTCATCATCGCGGCGTTCATCGCACTTACGTAGTCCGCGCACCGGCGCGCACCTTAACGCTGCACGACCGCTCCGGAAGTCGATGGACTTCCGCATTACAGTCTCCCGGCAGCCGGAACAGTCAGCATCCCCCATTTTCGCCGAGGGGTTTTCCCGAAGCGATGTAAACTCGCGGGCAACTTTCCTGAGCATCCGCCACCACCCGTGAACTTCGCTCCCCTCGACGTCATCGTCATGGTCGCATGCGGTTGGTTGATCCTGGCCCTGGCGGGGGTGGCGATGCCGCGTAACGTACCGCTGGTGGCGAAGGGTCTCTACCCGCTCGGCGCAGCGGGGGGTCTCGTTTTGGCCATCGCGGCTGGTGTCGCCCTCGTGCAGCCGCCGGAATCCAGGGTTCTCCCGCTCGGGCTGCCCGACCTGCCTTTCCATCTTCGGCTTGACGCGCTTTCCGCATTCTTCCTGCTGCTGCTGGGCGGCGTGAGCGCCGGTGTTTCCGTCTTCGCCGCCGGCTACATCCGCAGGGGCGAGGGCACGCCGCCCGGGTTGCAGGCGCTCTACTACCACGTGTTTCTCTCCAGCATGGCGTTCGTGCTGCTGGCCGACGACGCCTACGCCTTCATGGTGACTTGGGAGACGATGGCGCTCTCGTCCTTCTTCCTCGTGACGAGCGATCACCGCAACCCGGAAATTCGGCGCGCGGGTTACCTGTACCTGCTCATCGCGCACATCGGTGCGATCGCGATCCTGCTCTGCTTCGGCGTGCTGCAGGCGGGCACCGGCGACTACACCTTCGCGGGCATGCGTGCAGTCGAGCCAGCGCCCGCGTGGACAACCGTGGCATTCCTGCTCGCGCTCTTCGGGTTCGGCGCGAAGGCCGGCATCCTGCCGTTGCACGTCTGGCTTCCCGAGGCGCATCCGGCCGCACCCTCGCCAGTTTCGGCACTGATGAGCGCCGTGATGCTCAAGACCGCCATCTACGGCCTGCTGCGGGTGATTTTCGATCTGCTGCACACGCAGATCTGGTGGTGGGGTGTGCTCGCACTCGGCATCGGCCTTGTCACCGCGCTGTATGGCGTCGTGTTCAGCGCGGTCCAGACCGACATGAAGCGGCTCCTCGCCTACTCCTCGATCGAGAACATCGGATTCATTTTCATCGGGCTCGGTCTTGCGGTTACCTTCCGCGCTTACGGAATGACGGCACTGGCTGCTCTCGCCCTTACCGCGACCCTCTACCACTGCGTCAATCACGCACTCTTCAAGAGCCTGCTCTTCCTTTGCACGGGCGCGGTGCTGCACGCGACGAAGGAGCGCTCGCTCGGCAAGCTGGGCGGCCTGATCCGGCGCATGCCCTGGGTCGCATGGCTGGCGCTGATCGGCTCCCTCGCGATCGCGGGGCTGCCGCCCCTGAACGGATTCGTATCGGAGTGGCTGCTGCTGCAGGCGTTCCTGCTCACGCCCGGCCTACCCCAAGGCTATCTCAACATGCTGATCCCGGTCGCCGCGGCTGCCGTCGCCCTCACCGCCGCTCTGGCCGGCTACGTGATGGTGAAGTTCTACGGCGTGGTGTTTCTCGGTCAGCCGCGCGAAGAGAAGCTCGCCGAAGCGCACGACTGTGGACCGTGGGAACGCGCGGGGCTGGTGTGGCTCGCAGCGTGGTGCGCGGTGCTCGGCGTGATGCCGGGCACGGTCATCGGCCTGCTCGATCACGCTACGCTGCTTCTCAATGGGCGTGGACTCGGTGATGCGGTCGCTTCGGGCAGCTGGCTCTTCCTGTCGCCCATCAACCCTGACCGTGCCAGCTACAGCCCCCTGCTCTTCTTTGTCGGGATCACGCTCGCGACCGCGCTCACCTGGTTAGCGATCCACAAGCTCTATCACGGACGCATGCGGCGCGGACCCGCCTGGGATTGCGGCTATCCCCTGCAAACGCCGAGGATGCAGGACACCGCCGAGGGGTTCGGGCAGCCCGTGCGCCAGGTGTTCGAACCCTTCTTCCGCATGACGCGGGAGCTGCCCTCGCCCTTCGACGCCGCGCCCCGCTATCGCGTCGTCGTCGAAGACCATCTGTGGTTCTGGATTTACCTCCCGACCGTCAGGCTGGTCGACAAGCTGACCAGCATCGTCACCGTGCTGCAAAAGGGGCGCATTTCGGTGTACCTCACGTACAGCTTCGTGACGCTGCTCGTGCTGCTGCTCCTGGTCCGCAGATGAGCTGGTCCGGCGCTCTCGCCCAGGTGCTGGCGCTCTTGCTCGCCGTGGTGCTCGCACCCATGCTCACCGGCTGGGTGAACCAGTGCCGCGCATGGCTCCAGAACAAGAGCGGTCCCGGCGTGCTGCAACCCTATCGCACCCTGCGCAAACTCCTTCTCAAGGACGTGGTGCTCGCCCATGACGCCTCGCCCCTCTTCCGCCTCGCCCCGTACGTCATCTTCGGCAGCATGTGCCTCGCCGCGGCTATCGTCCCGACTCTCGCGACGGATCTGCCGTTCGGAACGGCGGCCGACGCGATCGCACTGGTGGGCATCTTCGCCCTGGCGCGGGTGTTCATCGCGCTCGCCGCCATGGACGTCGGCACGGCTTTCGGCACCCTCGGCGCACGGCGTGAAATGATGATCGGCTTTCTCGCGGAGCCGGCGCTCCTGATGGTGCTCTTCACGGCCTCGCTCATCAGCCAGTCCACTTCGCTGGCGACCACGGTCGAGCACCTCGTGCGCCGGGACCTCGGCATCTACCCGAGCCTCGCCTTCGCCGGCGTCGCCTTCACCATGGTTTCGCTGGCCGAGAATGCGCGCATTCCCGTCGACAACCCGGCCACCCATCTGGAACTCACCATGATTCACGAGGCGATGGTGCTCGAATACTCCGGGCGGCACCTCGCGCTCATGGAATGGGCGGCAAGCCTCAAGCTGTTCGTCTACTCGTGCATCGGCATCGCCCTCTTCTTTCCGTTCGGAATCGCCGAAGGCGCCGATGCGCTCGGCATCGCGCTCGCAATTCCCGCGCTCCTCGTGAAGCTCGCGGTCGGCGGTGTCGTGCTCGCGCTGATCGAGATGTCGAGCGCGAAGATGCGCATCTTCCGGGCGCCGGAATTTCTCGGCACGGCCTTCATGCTCGCGGTGCTTGCCATGCTGATCCACTTCCTGCTCGAAACCTGACGTGCTGACCCCGCAACTTTCGAGTCAGATCATCAACGTGTTCGCGGCTGCGATGCTGCTCATTTCGTTCGCGATGCTCTCGCAGCGACGCATCCTGTCGCTGATCCACCTTTTCACTCTGCAGGGGGCGACGCTCGCGCTCTCGACCGTGTTCGTCGCCTACACCACCGGCCAGGGGCACCTGTACGCGTCCGCGCTCATCACGTTTGCGCTCAAGGTCGTGCTGCTGCCGTGGATCCTGCACCGCCTGATCGAGCGGCTAAACGTCAAGTGGGACGTCGAAACCCTCCTCAACATTCCGACGACGATGCTGATCGGCATCGTGCTCGTGATCCTCGCCTTCAATCTCGCGACGCCGATTTCGGAATTCGCCGCGACAGTGACGCGCGGCACCCTGGGCATCGCGCTCGCGAGCGTGCTCCTCTCGTTTCTCATGATGATCACCCGCTCCAAGGCGGTGCCCCAGGTGGTCGGATTCCTGTCAATGGAAAATGCGCTCTTCTTTGCAGCCACCAGCGCGACGTACGGCATGCCCATGGTGATCGAGCTTGGCATTGCCCTCGACGTGCTGGTGGGAATGGTCATTCTCGGGGTGTTCTTCTTCCAGATCCGCGAGCGCTTCGACAGCCTCGACATCAAGCATCTCGAGCAGCTCAAAGAGTGAAGCGTGAACGAGTGAAGGAGTGAAGAGGTGAAGGGGAACAGAGAAGGCGGAAGGGCGACGGGCGAAGGGCAACGGCCAACCCGCAGTTTGCAGAGAGATCCGGTAAACGTATGAACGCGGAGATCCTCGTCGTGCTCGCCACGCCGCTTGCCGGAGGCATGCTGCTCGCGCTGATCGGTCATCGGCACTGGGCCACACAGGTCAACATCGGACTCGCGGCCGTCACGTTCATCGCTTCCGGTGTTCTCACCGCGCAGGTCGTCGCTTCCGGTCCAATCGTCGCCTTCGAGGAACAGCTTTTCGTCGATTCCCTGAACGTGTTCCTGGTTGCGCTTACGGCGCTCGTCTCGCTGACCACGGCCGTGTTCTCGCGTCCGTACATGCTGATCGAGCAGGAGCACGGCAAACTCACGGAAGGGCGCCTGCGCCTGTACCACAGCATGTATCAGCTCTTTGTCTTCACCATGCTGCTGGTGCTGCTCACCAACAACCTCGGCGTGCTCTGGATCGCAACGGAGGCCGCCACGCTGACCACGGTCCTTCTCGTTTCCCTCTACCGCACTCCGGAGAGCCTCGAAGCGGCGTGGAAATACTTCATCCTCTGCGGCGTCGGCATCGCCCAGGCGCTGTTCGGGACCATCCTCCTCTACATGGCGTCGGAGAAAATTCTGGGCAGCGGCGTCGGCGCCCTGTTGTGGACGCACCTCGTCGGCGTAAAGGGCGAGCTCGAGCCGACCATCATGGCGATCGCCTTCGTGTTCCTACTGGTGGGCTACGGCACCAAGGTCGGGCTGGTGCCGCTGCACAACTGGCTGCCTGATGCCCACGCTGAGGGACCCACGCCGGTCTCCGCCGTGCTCTCGGGGCTGCTCCTCAACGTGGCGCTCTATGCACTCGTCCGCTGCAAGGTGCTGGCCGACGGTGCTCTGCACGGTCCCTTCGCGGGAAATCTCATGATGGGATTCGGGCTATTGTCGGTAGTGGTCGCGGCGTTCTTCCTGTCGCGCCAGCGGGACATCAAGCGCCTCTTCGCCTACTCGTCCATCGAGCACATGGGACTCATCACTTTCGCGTTCGGCATGGGCGGACCGGTAGCGAACTTCGCCGGACTGCTGCACATGACGGTGCACTCGCTCACCAAATCCGCAATCTTCTTCGCCGTCGGTCACGCAGCGCAGAAGACGGGAACCCAGATCATGGAGGACATCCGCGGACTCATCCGGGTGAACCCCACCGTGGGCTGGGGTCTCATGCTTGGAACCCTGGCGATTCTCGGCATGCCCCCCTTCGGCGTCTTCGCGAGCGAATTCCTCATCCTGACGACCGCCATTCACGACCACCCTTGGGCGACGCCGTTCCTGCTGGTGGCGCTCGCCATCGCCTTCGCCGCGGTATTCAGCAAGGTGCAGCCGATGGTGTTCGGCGATACGACCGCGAAGCGCCTGCCGCATCCGCCCGCGCTTCTGCCGGTGTTCGTGCATCTGCTGCTCGTGCTGATGCTCGGGCTCTACATCCCGCCCTACCTCGCCGGCTGGTATCGCGAGGCGGCAAAGCTGATTGGGTGAAGCTTCCGCGCGTGAAGGCGTGAAAGAGTGAAGGAGTGAATGGAGTGAACGTGCCGCAATGGAAATCCCGGGGCTGAAACTGACGAAGCTTGAGAGCGCCGTCCCGGCGTGGCATGGAGCGGTCGAACGCGGCGCGCTCGTTTCCACCTGCGTGACGATCAGGCAGCGCGGCGGCCGGCTTGCGGCGCTCTGGGCCGGCGACGAGCGCGACCGCGGCGCGGGTTTCGCGCTGCACGCCGCGTTCGTCGTCGAGGATGCGCTGCTGTGGCTCGACCTCGCCCTCCCCGCCGAAGACCCGAGCTATCCCGATCTTGCGGGCGTGTTCCTCTGCGCGAACCGGATGCAGCGCGCGGTCTTCGATCTCGTCGGAATCCGTCACGACGGCGGTGACCAGCGCCCCTGGGTGCGGCACGCGGCGTGGCCAGCCGATGCGTTTCCCCTGCGGCGCGACTTTCCGCGCGAGCAGTCCTTCGAAAACGGCATCGACGAGTATGCTTTCGTCCCGGTGCTCGGCGACGGTGTGCACGAGATTCCCGTAGGACCCGTGCATGCGGGCACCATCGAGCCCGGACATTTTCGATTCTCGGTCGTCGGCGAAAAGGTTCTGCGCCTCGAGGAGCGCCTCGGCTACACGCACAAGGCTATCGAGAAGCGCTTCGACGGCATGAGCGTCAAGGAAGGCGTGCGCCTCGCCGGCCGCATCTCGGGCGACAGCACCGTCGCGTATGCGTGGGCCTATGCGATGGCAGCGGAAGCCCTCGGCGGCTACGAGCTGCCGCCGCGACCGCTCATGCTCCGCGCGCTGCTGCTCGAGCGCGAGCGCGTCGCGAATCATCTCGGCGATCTCGGCTCTCTCGGCAACGACGGCGGGCTCGCGTTCGGTCTGGCTCAGTTCTCGCGGTTGAAAGAGGACGTGCTGCGTCTGAACGGAAAGCTGTTCGGCCACCGCTATCTCATGGACCTGATCGTGCCCGGAGGTGTCGGGCGCGATCTGCCGACGGGAACCGCGCCGGAGTTGCTGGAGCAGTGCGATGCCATCGAGCGTGAAGTGCGCACGATGAAGGCGATCTACGACGACCACGCAGGATTGCAGGACCGTTTCCTCACCTGTGGCAGTCTCGCTCCGGAGCTGGCGTCGCAGTTCGGCGTCGTCGGGTTCGCCGGCCGCGCGAGCGACCAGCGTTTGGACGTCCGCGTACAGCCGGGCCACGAGCCTTACGACCACCTGGAGGTCAACATGGCTGTGCGGCGGGCGGGCGACGTCGCCGCTCGCGTGGCGGTGCGCTTCGATGAGATCTTCGAATCGCTGCGCCTCACGCGAGCCATCGTCGAGCAGCTGCCTCCCGGAGAAGCGCAGATCCCGCTGCCGCGCCCGGATGGCGACAAGCGCGGCGTCGGCTGGGTCGAAGGCTGGCGCGGCGAAGTCATCATTGCCCTCGACGCGAGCGGCGGCGTGATTCGCCGCTGCCATGCGCACGATCCCTCGTGGCAGAACTGGCCGGCCCTGGAGCACGCGGTGATCGGCAACATCGTTCCCGATTTCCCCCTCATCAACAAATCCTTCAACCTGAGCTACAGCGGGCAGGATCTCTGAAGGCGTCAAGAAGTGAAGGCGTGAAGAACTGAATGGGTGAACCGGGAAGGGAGAAGGGGTGTACCGACTACTGAAGCAGATTGCGAAGACGGGGATCAAAAGCGAATCGCCGCCCGCGACGGATGAGAGCCTGCGCGTCACTGCGCGACGCCTGAAGAAGGAAGTTCTCAACACGCTCGGTGGTTCCCTCACGATCCGCCACGTGGATGCGGGGTCGTGCAACGGCTGCGAACTCGAGATCCATGCGCTCGACAACCCTTACTACAATCTCGAAGGTCTCGGCATCAAGTTCGTCGCAAGCCCCCGCCATGCTGATCTGCTGCTCGTCACGGGTCCCGTGTCGCGCCACATGGAAACCGCGCTGAAGCGCACCTATGATGCGACGCCCGACCCCAAGCTCGTGGTCGCGATCGGCGACTGCGGCTGCACGGGCGGAATCTTCGGTGAGAGCTACGCGAGCTGCGGGTGCGTATCGAACGTGATCCCCGTCGATGTCGCGGTGCCCGGCTGTCCGCCAACGCCGACTGCGATCATGCAGGGGATACTCACGGCGATCAGCGCAAGAAGGGTGCGCTGAATTCGTTAGCGGCAATACGCGACACAACGCAGCGACGAGACAAGGCGACTTCCAGATGGTCGCCACAGACCGCTTCCAGGGCATGGCTCGTTCTTTTTCGTGTGGCGTACTAGGTGGAAAAGCAGGTGTTGTTGGCATCAACAAGACTTACCGGTCGCTGGCGCGTCTTCGCGGCCGCGGAAGGGCGATCGACCTCGCCGCAGGAGTCTATGTGCCAGAAGAAACCGCTTCCCAAAATCTCTCGCCGGCCGCTCCGAGAGTCGTTCTATCGCGATAGAGCCGAACCTCCAGATTGATGCGCCAATCATCAGAAGCGGCAGCAGCCAGTCGCCCGCTCGTGATGTCGTCGCTGATCAGTGTCGCCGGCAGCCAGGCCACACCGCGATCGTCCAGAATCATCGTCCTCAGCACTGACGCTAAGTGTGCCGTGAACACGTGCTGCACGGGTAGGCGTTCCAGCGCCAAACCGTGCACCGCGCGCAAGATGCCTCCCAAACCAGATTCATCGCTGTAATCCAACAAGTGAACTGGCGAGCTCGTGCTTCCACCGGTAAGCGGATGGATCGGTTGTCCGTTCTTGTCCGCCGCGCAGACGGGGATCAGCTCGTCCGAACCAACGCGTAGCGAGGGGTAACCTGCGCTATGCAGCGGGCCCCGGGTCCGCTCATGGGCATGACTCAGCACGAACTGAACTTGGCTCTGCAGCAGAAGAGCCTCGCATCGCTTGTAGACATCAGAAAGGAGCTGGACCGGCCCCAGGGTCGTGCGCGATTCGATCTGACGCAACCAGCGCGGCATGAAAGTAAACGACAGGACGTGCGTAGCGGCAAAGCGCAGCGTCGCCGAATTCGCTTCCGCAATCGCCCGGGCTTTTCCCGGCACCCGGGCGACCTCGGCTAGCAGATCCTGCGCGACTTGGCGGAACCATTGGCCGGTCTCGGTCAACCGTGCGGGCTGCGAACTGCGGTCGAAGAGTTCGGCACCCAGCCACTCCTCGAGGGCCATGATGCGCCGGCTGAAGGCCGGTTGCGTCATGTGGCGCTCATCCGCCGCGCGCGAGAAGTTGCCGCTAGTCGCCAGCGTTAGAAAATCATCAAGCCAGGAGAGGTTCATGACCCATGCTTTGCCGGCATTAAAGACAAGAAAAACAGCATTGGCCAACGCCCGCGACGCAGGCGATCATGCAGGCGCATTGACCCATAGGAGGATATTGTGAAGATCGTCGAAATCCGTGAGAAAACCATCCCCATCTCCAGCCCGATCCGCAACGCGTACATCGATTTTAGCAAGATGACGTTGAGCCTTGTCGCGGTCATCACAGACGTGATCCGAGACGGCAAGCCAGTGGCCGGCTACGGCTTCAACTCGAACGGTCGCTACGGCCAGGGCAAGCTGATGCGCGAGCGCTTCATTCCGCGCGTATTGGAGGCCACGCCGGACTCCCTGATCGACTCCAGCGGCAAGAACCTCGATCCGCACAAGATCTGGAACACCATGTTCACCAACGAGAAGCCGGGCGGCCACGGCGAGCGCTCGGTGGCCATCGGCACGATCGACATGGCGGTCTGGGACGCGGTTGCGAAGATCGAAGGAAAACCGCTGTTCCAGCTGCTCGCGGACCGCTACGGCGAGGGCAAGCCAAACCGGAAGATTTTTGTCTACGCCGCCGGCGGCTACTACTACCCGGGCCAGGATCACCAGAAGCTCAAGGAAGAGATGAAGAGCTATATCGACCGTGGCTACACGGTCGTGAAGAAGAAGATCGGCGGTGCATCGCTTGACGAAGACCTGCGCCGCATTGACTCGATCCTGAGCGTGCTGAAGGACGGCCAGAAGCTTTGCGTCGATGCCAATGGGCGTTTCGATCTGGACACCGCGATTGCCTACGCGAAGGCGCTGTCGCAGTACGACCTGTTCTGGTACGAAGAGCCGGGCGACCCTCTCGACTTCGAGTTACAAGCCACGCTGCGCAACTACTACAAGAATCCGATGGCGACCGGGGAAGACCTGTTCTCCATGCAGGACGCGCGCAACCTGATCCGATACGGCGGCATGCGCCCGGATCGTGACTGGCTGCAGTTCGACTGCGCCCTGAGCTATGGCCTGGTCGAATACCTGCGCACACTAGAGATGCTCAAGGAGCATGGCTGGTCTGCCAGCCGCTGTGTTCCGCACGGCGGCCACCAGATGTCGTTGAACATCGCCGCGGGCCTCGGACTTGGCGGCAATGAGTCCTACCCGGACCTCTTCCAGCCCTTTGGCGGTTTCCCCGACGGTGTGAAAGTCGAGAACAGTTACGTGACGTTGCCAGACCTGCCCGGCATCGGCTTTGAGGGCAAGGCGGACCTGTACCGCGAGATGAAAGCGCTGTCGGACTGAGCAGCTTCCTGAAGCGAAGGCTGGTCGCCTCAGGCATGGCGGCCAGCACGTCAGCGAACGCGCCGCCTTTCTCAATCACGGCACGGCACGCTTCGTAGACGACAGTCATGCGCCTCGTTGCGGCCGAGGCGCAACCCCATCGTCGTGGCTTCGGTGACGATCAATCCGTTCGACATATCCAGGTTCTAACGCCCTTTTCTTGTCCACGACCAGACCGTCGAACGTGAACCGGGTTTGGTGCAGCGTCTGGATCGCAAAAGCAAAGTAATTCCGTGCCCCACCCTTTGGAGGAGAGATCGATGTTTAAGAAATTCTTACGTGGGACAGCCTTGGCCGCGCTTGTGTTGGCGACGAGCGCCTCGGCGCAGGATTACCCGACCAAGCCGATTTCCATCGTCATGCCCTTCTCGGCAGGCGGACCGGGCGATGCGCTTGCGCGGATTCTTGCAGGCGCACTGACCAATTACCTCAAGAAGCAGGTGATCGTGGAAAACATCCCCGGCGCGGGAGGCACGATCGGCAGCGGAAAAGTGGCCCGCTCAACGCCGGATGGCTACACACTGCTCATGACGCATATCAGCCATGCGATCAACCCCTCCCTCTATCGCAAGTTGCCTTACGACACCCTCAAGGACTTCGTACCGATCGGTGTAGTAGTGGAACTGTCGTCTGCGATGGTCGCGAGGAAGGACTTCCCTCCCGCCAACTTCAAGGATTTCATCACCTACGTAAAGGCGAACAAGGACAAGGTCACCTACGCCCATGCCGGTCTTGGTTCAGCTGCGCATCTGTGCGGCCTGTTGTTCATGACTGCGATCGATACCGACCTGACCACGGTGCCTTACAAGGGAACCGGTCCGGCGATGAATGACCTGCTGGGCGGACAGGTCGACATCATGTGTGACCAGGTCCCCAATATCCTGTCGCAAGTCAAGGCAGGGAAGATCAAGGTCTACGCGGTCACGAGCCCAAAGCGCATCCCGCAGTTACCTGATGTGCCTACATTTCAGGAGGGGGGCCTCGCGGATTTCAGCCTGAGCAACTGGTACGCTCTTTACGCTCCGAAGGGCACGCCGCAGCCGATACTGGACAAGATCGGCGCAGCGTTGCAGATCGTACTCAAGGAACCAGGCGTCAAGGAGCAGTTCGCGAAGCTGGGCGCGGAAGTCGTTTCACCGGACCAGGCGACATCCGCAGGCTTGGCCGCCAAGGTCCAGTCGGAGATGGACAAATGGGGGCCGATCATCAAGAAGGCCGGCGCGTTCGCGGATTGAACGAATGGAGCTCGGACATTGGGAGAAAGCCATACGCATTACCAATATCACCGACGGGAGCCAACACGGCGATCGCCTCGAAGTGGGGCGCATAGCTGTCCTGACGGAGACCGTGGAGTGAGCCGAGAGCCGCTCGGGTTCTGGGGGTCATCCCGATCTGTGACGGCGGCGGCTGGGGACTTCCAGATTTGAGTAGCGGATCCCACCACCGATCACTGGCCTGCGTAGCCGGCCGCCGGATCAAGTGCCGCGCCACACGGGCGGGCGGCGCGCCGTGAATGCCGCGACGCCCTCGCGGAAGTCCTCGCTCCCGTAGCAACGGCGGATCAGGTCGTCGGTGTCCGGCAGCGCTGCGCTCGTCAGGCGTCGTAAGGCTTCCTTCGTCACCGCCTGGGTCACGGGCGCCAGGCCGGCCAGACTCTCACACAGCTTAGCGGCCGCTGAGTCAAGTTCGGCAGGTTCGTGCACGCCGTGCAGGTAGCCGCACGCGAGTGCCTCGTCGGCGGTAATCGCCTCGGCCAACAGCAGCATTCGCCGCACGCGCGGGTCGCCCCAAGCCGCCCGCAACCGAGCGAGGCTGGCGATCGACAGCGTGTTCCCGAGCGTCCGCGCGATCGGCACGGCGAAGCGTGCGGAGGGTGCAGCGAGGCGAAAGTCGCACGTTGTGGCAATACCCAGACCCCCTCCGACGCACCAACCCTGGACGATTGCTACGGTCGGCATCGGCAGCCGCTCGATCAGCGCAATGCTCCGGTCGATGCGCCGTTCGTATGCGACGCCGTCCTCGCCGCTGGTGAACGTGTGGAACTGGGAGATGTCGGTGCCGGCGACAAAGGCGTCGCTGCCCGCGCCGCGCAGTGTGACGACGCGCACGCTGCCATCGCCGCCGAGCTGCTCGCAATGCGCCGCGAGCTGCTCGTACATCGTCCATGTCATCGTGTTGCGAGCCGCGGGGCGGTCGAAGGTGATCGTCGCGACGGCTCCGGCCCGCTCCAGATGGACCGTGCCCTCGCTCATGGCGTCACACTCCTCTCGCTGGCAGCAGCGCGCCGGGCTTCCTGCGTCACGGGCATCGCGTCAGGTGACGCGCGTCCGAAGGCTCCTTCCGCGGCCAGCGCGCGCCGCTCGGCTTCCCCTATTCCGTACTCGCCGAGCACCTCGTCATTGTGCTGGCCCAGCAGCGGCGGCGCATAGCGCACCTGCTGCGGCGTGCCGAGCAGCTTCACCGCGAAGCCGATGTTCGGCACCTTGCCCTCGATGGGATGGTCGATCTCGATGCGCATTCGGCGCTCCCGGCCATGCTCGCTGTCGAAGGCCTGCGGATAGGTAAGGATCGGCCCCGCCGGAATGCCGCCGGCGAGCAGTCGCTCGATCCAGTGCTCGCAGGTATCGGTGGCAAAACTGCGCTCCAGAGCTTCGATCAGCTCCTTGCGGTTACCGAGCCGCAGCGCGACGGTGGCAAAACGCGCGTCGGCCGAAAGATCGGGCCGTTCGAGCAGCGCACACAACCCGAGCCAGAGCTTCTGGTTCGTCGCGCCCATCACGAAATACCCGTCGGATGCCTTGACCGCCTGATACGGCGCGCTCATACGGTTCGAGGTGCCGAGAGGCTCCGGCTCGCGCCCTGTGCCCCAGTACTCGGACGTGTCCCAGACCGAGAACGCCAGCGCCGAGTCGAACAGCGACGCATCGATGTATTGGCCGCGGCCGGTTGCCTTGGCGCCGATGTACGCCGCCAGCGCCGCGTAGGTGGCGAACAGCGCGCAGCCGATGTCCGCAACCGGCACACCCGCCTTCACGGGCGGACCGTCGCTGTAGCCGGTGACACTCATGATCCCCGACATCGCCTGGGCCATCAGGTCGAACCCGGGACGCTGCGCCCAGGGTCCGGACTGCCCGAAGCCCGAAATGCTCACGTACACGAGTGCCGGATTCAGCGCGGCCAGCGTCTCGTAGTCGATCCCGAGGCGCTTCATCACGCCCGGGCGGTAATTCTCGACGAGGATGTCGGCCTCTTTCGCCATCCGGTAGAGTACTTCCTGACCGGCCTTGGATTTCAGGTCCAGCGTGACGCTGCGCTTGTTCCGGTTCATGTTCAGAAAGCCCATGCTGTCCGGGCCTTTCATCTTGAAGCCCATCGCGCCGCGCGTCTGGTCGCCACCCTCAGGCGGTTCGATCTTGACGACGTCGGCGCCGAGGTCGGCGAGCAGCATGCAGGCGTAAGGGCCAGCCATCACCTGGCTGACATCGAGCACTCGCACACCGGCGAGTGGCAGGGGGCGGTCGGAGGAGATCTCGGTCATTTTCGGTTTCTCTTTGCGTGGATAGGGACGGAACAGGGTCTCAGGACTCGACGGTCACGCCGGATTCCTTCACCACCCTGCCCCACTTGTCGTACTCGGTGGCGATGAACGTGGCGAACTTCTGCGCACTGCCTCCCGCGTCCTCGGCACCGAATTCGTCGAGACGCTGCGCCACGTCCGGCTGGACGAGCACCTTGTTCACGTCGTCGTTCATGCGCTGGACGAGCTCGGGCGGCATGCCGCGCGGGCCGACCAGACCGTACCACGAGGCTGCGTCCAGTCCCTGGCAACACGTTTCGGCAAGCGTCGGCACCTTGGGGTAGCTCTTCGCGCGCTCCAACCGCGTCTGCGCGATCGGGATCACCTTGCCTTGCTTCACGAACTGGGTCGTGGCAGTCATCGTGTCGAAGGCGTAATCGATCTGGCCGCCGATCAGATCCACGACCAGTGCGCTGGAACCCTTGTACGGCACGTGCACCGCCTTGACCTTCGTCGCGAGCATGAACATCTCGAGCGCAAGATGCTGGGAGGAGCCGATGCCGGACGAACCAAACGAGATCTGCCCCGGCTTGGCTCTACACAGCTCGATGACCCCCGGTACCGTGCGAATGGATTGTTGCGTGCTGCACGTGAGCATGTTCGGCGTCACGCCCACCAGCGCGATCGGCGAAAAATCGCGCCGCGGGTCGTATTTGACGCCGGGCAGCAGTGCCGGCGCAATCGCGTGGCTGTTCACGTGCGCCATCAGCAGCGTGCTGCCATCCGGCGGCTGGCGCGAGACATAGTCGGCGGCGATCACGCCGGTGGCGCCCGGCTTGTTCTCCACGACGACCGGTACGTTCCACATCGTCGAGAGCTTCTGGCCGATTACGCGCGCCAGCACGTCGGTCCCGCCGCCAGGCGCGAAACCAACGAAGATGCGCACCGTGCCGGTGGGTAGCGGTGTCGCACCGCGTAACAGCGCGGGGCTGGCGAGGATCGCCGCACCGGCCAGCATGAAGGTTCTGCGTCGCATCGAAGTCTCCTGGTCGTTTTCCGACGAAGCGCATCATGGCGCATTGCGCCTTGCGGGACCATCGCTATTTCGGCGAAGCTGGATTCGCGTTTTGCGTATCCGTGAACACCCGCACGACGCTCGCCGCCGCATGAGACAGCGTCTCGTCCGGCCGATGGCACAGCAGGAAGCGACGTTTCGTCCAGGCGCCTTCGATCGGCACGCGCGCGAAGCGCACGCCGGCGGCCACAGCACGCGCGACATCGCGCGGCATCACGCCGATCCCTAAGCCCTGTCCCACCAGCGCGGCGATGCTGTCGAAACCGCCAACGCGCATGCGCATGCGCAGGATACGTCCGGCCTCATCCGCGAGGCGCTCCAGCTGGATCGAGATCGCCGAGCCCTCGCCGAGGCCGATCACGTCATACGGCAGCAGATCGTCGACGGTCACGTTGCGTCGCTTCGCCAGTGGATGGTTGCGCGCGGTGACGAGCACCAGCACGTCGCTGCGATAGGGCAGCGTGGGAAGATCCACGGCACCCAGGCTGGCCTCGTAGATGCCGACATCGACCACGCCGCGGGCAAGCGCCTGCTGCACACCGTAGCTGTTCATCTCCTGCAGATCGATGCGCACGCCGGGGCAGGCGATCGCGCAGCGTTCGATGTCGGCCGGCACGAACTGGATCACCGCGGACTTCGGAGCGGCGAGCCGCACGACGCCCTGGTCGCCGCCCAGGTACGAGGCGGCGTCGTCCTGCATGCGCACGACCGTGTGGGTGATATTGCGGGCGTGAGCGAGCATCGCACGACCTGCGTCGGTCAGCGCCATGCCGTGCGGACGTCGCTCGAACAGCGGCAGTCCGAACTGCGATTCGAGCTCGACGATTCGGCGCGATGCCGCGGCCGGCGCGATGTGCAGACGCTCGGCGGCGCGCGTGACGCCGCCGAGTTCCGCCGTCGCGATGAAGATCTGCAAGCTCGTCAGATCGAAGCGCAGCCGTGCGGGACGCTTGGTCAAGCCGTAAGACCCGGTTGAAGTGGCACCGGAAGTATATGACGCCGACGCGCGCCAGCGTGCGCGAGCTTTAGGCGCTGAGGTCTCCGGGCACGGTCGGCCGATCCTCAGACGAGAAGATCGGAGTATGCTTGCGGCCATGAAGATCGCTACTGGGAAGATCATTGGTGGGAAGGTCGTACTCGAGGGAGCAAGCTTCGAGGAAGGCTCCTCCGTCACAGTCCTGGCTAGAGATGAGGATGGCGGTGTAACTCTGACCCCTGACGAGGAGGCCGAACTTCTTCTTGCCATCGCCGAGGCCGACCGCGGCGAAACAGTTTCAGCGGAGGAAGTGCTCGCGAAGCTCGCGCGTCGTCATGGCTAGCTAAGCCATGAAAGTCCGGGTCACGAAGCGAGCGCAAGCACAGATTGACCGGGCCGTCACGTGGTGGGATGACAACCGACCGCTTGCGCCACAAGCCTTCGATGAGGATCTCTCGGAGGCTTTTTCGCTTCTGAGGACTCAGCCTGGCATCGGCGTTCCCGTGACGAATGCGCGTACGCCCGGGGTGAAGCGGCTGCACCTCGCTCGCATTCACTATCTCCTTTACTACCGCGTCCGCGGTGAAGAGGTTCAAGTGCTGCAAATCTGGCACACGAGTCGGGGAACCGATCCCAAGCTGTAGAAGGCACATATGACGCCGGAGCGCGTGTTCGACCGGAGCCTGAATCTATACGAACAACGATCACCTTCGAGTGCTACGGGTACCGACGTCTAGATCGCCGAACAGCGTTTGCCCGAAAGATTGGTCAAGCTGCTGTTCCTGCAGGTTGGCGCTGCGCGCGCCGCCAAGCCGCCGGCGGCAGCCCGGTGGCACGCTTGAAGGCGCGTGAGAACGCGGCCTCCGAGTCGTAGCCGACTTCCAGCGCAACCGCCGCGACGGGGGAGTGGCTTTCGCGCAGCAGGCGGGCGCCGCACTGCATGCGCCAGTTGGCGAGGTACTGCATAGGCGCCATTCCGGCGAGCGCGACGAAACGTTCGTGCAACGCCGAGCGCGACAGTCCCACGCGGCGGCCCAGTTCCTCCACCGTCCAGGCTTCCGCGAAATCGGCGTGCATCAGGCCGATCGCGCGGCCCACCTGGCGGTCGCGCAGCGCGCCGAGCCAGCCTTGCGCCTGTGACGGCAGCGAATCCAGGTAGCGCCGCGCGCCGTCGACGAACACCATCTCGCTGACCCGCTCTAGCAGCGCGGCACCGCCGGCGCGGCGGTCGCCGGATTCCGACACCGCGTGTTCGAGCATCGGCGCGACCCAGGCGCCGACCCCTTCGGCGGGCAGGTGCAGCAGCCTCGGCAGCGCGTCGATCAGCGGGTTGAACGGCCGCAGGTCGCAGGCGATGAAGCCGCACACGATGATGGTGCTGGCGTCCTCGGGCGGTAGCAGGCCCAGCTCGACCATGTTCCCACGGTAAGTCACCGGGATCGGGTTCGCTCCGTCACGCTCGCCGAACAGCCAGGCGTCGTCGGACGCCGACTGCATGCCCGGTGCGCTGGAGACTACGTGCGCGTCGCCGTGGGGCAGCATCACGATGTCGCCCGCGTGCAGCCGCAACGGCGGTTCGCCGTCGACGGCAACCCAGCCTTCGCCCTTGACGAACAGGTGGTACTCGATGACGTGCTCGGCACCCGGCATCACGGCCGGCGCGAGCTCGTGCGACGCCGGCGCCTTGGCCACCCACTGGCCGCGGCAGCTCACGTGGAAGAAAACCGAACCCCGCAGCCGGACGCTGCGCAGCACGTCGGAGAGCGGATCGACGCCCGTCATCGTGCGGCGACCATCGGACTGGCGGACGCACGAGCAAATCGGCGCGACGCCAGGTGAAGCGTGCAAGGGCGCCGATGCGGATCATGCGCACACCGACAACCGATGTGTCGGCAACCACTCAACGCCAAGGATTCCATAATGACCTCCGCTACCGCCACCATCGCAAACCCCGCTACCATGCTGGACTATGCTGCGATCAAGCAGCGCCAGCAGGTCACCTGGGCCAGCGGCGATTTTGCCGTCGTCGGCACGACGCTGCAAATTGTCGGCGAGATGCTCGCCGAAACGGTCGACGTGCGCGCCGGCGAACGGGTGCTCAACGTCGCCGCCGGCAACGGCAACGCGACGCTCGCCGCGGCGCGCCGATTCGCCGACGTGACCTCCACCGACTACGTGCCGGCCTTGCTGGACAAGGGCCGCCGCCGTGCCGAAGCCGAAGGGCTGAACGTGCGCTTCCAGGTCGCCGACGCCGAAGCGCTGCCGTTCGATGCCGCGAGCTTCGACGTCGTGCTGTCGACCTTCGGCGTGATGTTCGCGCCCGACCAGGCGCGTGCCGCGCGCGAGCTGCTGCGGGTGGTACGCCCCGGCGGCCGCATCGGGATGGCCAACTGGACGCCGGACGGACTCATCGGCCGCCTGTTCAAGATCGTCGGCGCGCATGTGCCGCCGCCGGCCGGCTTGCGTTCGCCCGCCCTCTGGGGCACCGAGCCCCATCTCGTCGCGCTGTTCGGCCCACGCGCCAGAGATCTGCGCGTCGAGCGGAAGCTGTTTCCGTTCCGCTATCGCTCGGCCGCGCACTTCGTGCAGGTGTTCCGCGACTGGTACGGTCCGACCCACAAGGCTTTCGCCGCGCTGGATACGGCTGGGCAGGCGGTGCTCGAGCGCGACATCACCGCGCTGCTGAACGAGTTCGACATCGGCGGCGGGCGTGGCCTCGTGGCACCGAGCGAGTACGCCGAAGTCGTGATCACCGTGGGCTGAGTCGCGCCTTCCGACCGAGCCCATCCAGACAAACCCGGCGCCGCGAGGCAACTCGCGGCCCAGGCAACCACCCGCGACCGACCCCGGTGGCCTGCGCTATTGCTTCTCTTGGTCATCACGCCAAAGCCGCGCTCAGCCGTATAGTGACGCTTTGACCTCGATACGAGCGGCCGATGCGCGAAGGCATTTGCTGGCTCCGGATATGGAACGCGCGTGAAAACGATCGGCCTTCTGGGCGGCACGAGCTGGCCTTCCACCATCGACTACTACCGCATCCTGAACGAGCTCGCGCAGGAGCGCTTCGGCGGACATCACTCGGCCGATCTTATCCTGCGCTCGATCGATTACCACGAGATCAAGAGCCAGTATCACGAAGGCTGGGAGGAGATTCCCGCCCTGCTCGGCGCAGAGCTTTCGCATCTCGCGCGGCTGCAACCGGCGTGCATCCTTCTCTGCAACAACACGCTGCACAAGGCCCTCGATGCACTCGGTTCGTCGCTTGACCTCGGCGTTCCCGTGATGCACATCGTTCGCGAAACGGGAGCGCGAGCGCGCGACGCCGGGATACGCAACGTGCTGCTGCTGGGCACGAAGTTCACCATGGAAGACGGCTACTACGCACGGGAGCTGGAGCAGTTCGGTCTCACGGTTTCGATACCGGAAGCGGCCGAGCGGGACGAGATCCAAATCATCCAGAGCGAACTTGCGCGCGGCAGAATGGAACTGAGCTACCGCGAATACTTCGATGCGCTGCTGCGCCGTTACGCCTCGTTGGACGCCGCCGTGCTGGCCTGCACGGAACTGCCGCTCGCGATCGAACCATCCACCGCGCCTATGGCGATCCTGAATCCGACGCGCATTCAGTGCGAAGCAGCGTTCCGGTTTGCAACCGCGTAAGTACTCCGCTCGCGCCGCGCATCAGTGGAGACGAGCCTTCGACCCCTGAGGCCTCCCGGCAAGGTGGGTTTGCACTCCGGATTTAGGGTGCCCTAGAATCAGGCCAGGTCGCTGAATTACAGGCTGGGGAGTTCGATACTCGTCCGGCTATTCAGCCCTTTGGCGCTTTGGAAAGCGACTTTTAGGGCCTCGATTGTGAGTTGGAGTTTTTTCCCATCAGCTGCCGGGGGAACGCATGAGACATCTGCTTCTTTGCATAGTCATGGCGGGATTCATCGGGACAGCATTCGATGCCTCTGCCCAAGTGCGCGATCTATCCCGTCCTGGCCTTCAGCCGCACATCCCAACCCGAATCGAATGGTTGACGACCGTGCTGCAGGCAAGTCTTCGTTCAGATATAACCGAAGAGAGCAAATTTCTCCTTCAAATCGCAAGCCCCGACTCGGAAACTATCTTGATCTATGTGCGGTACCTGCCAAACGTAAATCGCGAAGTCATGAATCTGCACATAGATGCCGCACGAGAAGTCATACGCATCACCTCGAAAAGCTAGGGCTGGGATAAATGGGTGAAAGTACGTGAAGATATACAACTCGGGAAGCCAGACAACAAGCACTGATTCAAAATGACACTTCAAAAAACTGAAATCGCGAGGAGAGAGATCGAGACGGCGATCGATCTTTTTCTCAAAGATCAGGACTTCATATCAGCGCTTGATCTCGCTGGCGCCGCCGAAGAGATTCTGGGTGTCTTGCTGCGGCGTGCTGGGACGGCCAACATGCTTCAGCACCTTCACGAGTGGTGCAAGGCGACGTACGACCACAACATTAGCTTCGGGGACTTTGCCCGCAATGCCAATTTCACTCGGAACACGCTGAAGCATGCATCCTCGGCGGATGAAGATGAAGTGGAGGTACATCGATGGAAGACGGTTCAGATGCTCATGCGCGCCCTATACAACTGGAAGGCACTTAGTCTACAACCGACACCCAAAATGCTCGAATTCAATGCTTGGATCAAGACGCATCAAGGCGTCTATGAGACGCTTGAGTAAATGAACGAAAACCGCGCATTCGAAAACGCGAGCGTTATGCCGCATGACTGGAGGCAACAAAGGAGATGACATTCGCTCTTTCCGCTTCGGCGCTTGATCGTGAATTAGTCTTCGAGTT
Organism: uncultured beta proteobacterium; assembly: GCA_963747225.1. Lineage (GTDB taxonomy): Bacteria > Pseudomonadota > Gammaproteobacteria > Burkholderiales > JAEUMW01 > JAEUMW01. The sequence continues at coordinate 348,410 of CAVVES010000003.1, forward strand.
CTTCTGGAAGTTTTCCGTCTTCGAGTGCGCGCTCAAGCGCGAGGGATTCCTGAGAACTGGTGGAGATGATGCAGCCGAACCCGACTGGTCTCGCTTCGGCCGCGCAATCGAAGGACAGTTCACACAGGTTTCGGTGAAGGGCTTTAGGGAGGCAGTGGCCGAACTCGGGCATCTATCCCCGCAGCGTCAGATCGTACGCGATAGCCGCCTGACCTGGGTTCCAATCGTGCGCAAAGAGAGTGATTCAGATGAAGTGTTCACGCTTCGTTTGCTGAAAACCGCGAGAAACAACTTGTTCCATGGAGGTAAGTACCCTGACGGTCCGATCGATGAGATTGCGCGCAACCGCAAGATCTTGTGCGCAGCAATCATGATCCTTGATGGCTGCTACGAACTCCATGCGGGTTTGAGGAGCTGGATCAATGAGGCAGCATAAACTGTAGAAGCCATGGCTTGATCCATCGGACAACGTCAGATCAACTGATCAACTTCGCTTCAGCGGCCGAGATCGGACCATCACTTGTCGCTGGCTGACGCGGATAGCCGACCGCTTCAGGCGGGAAGGAGCCGGTCGCCGACGTTGGGCGAACTGGAACTATCGACCCGAACCGGACGCACGTGTCTTTCAGAAGATTCTATGGTCTATGTCAAGGGATTCGTGAGACGCGCAGGATCGAATTCGGTCTTGTAGGTGTAGATCGACCAGGCGGTACGAGCGATGCGCCGAGCGAGGATCACGAGGGCCGCAGTGCTGGATGGGCCCTTGGCCCGGTAATGCTCGTAGAGTGGCCGCCATGGCTTCGTCTTTACGGCCGACAGCGCCGCCAGATAGAGCAGCCGTCGCAGTTCGGCCGGTCCGCGTTTGGAGAGGCGCCTTTTGCCGCGATGCTGTCCCGAGTCATCCGGTCGAGGATCCAGGCCGGTGAAGGCGACGAAAGCGTCCGCGTTCTTCACGGGCACTCGCTCAAGGGTATTGACCAGCGCGGAGCCAATGACCGTGCCGACGCCGGTAATCGTGCACAAGCGCGTGAAGTTCTGTTGGCGATCGGGACTCGCTTCGACCAACGCCTTGACCCGCAAGTCAATGCGCGCGATCAGGTGATTGAAGTGCGTTCTTAGCGCCTTGAGCTCCTCGGCGAATCCGCCCAGTTCATGAAGCGACATTGCGACCGCTTCACGCAGGGAGATGAGCGTAGCGCGACGTTTAATCAGTCGATCAATCTCGCGTTGCTGCGGTGTGGGTGGGATCCAGGCGTGCAGCTTGGTATGTTCGTGGGCGATCATCCGGGCGATGAGCTCGGCGTCCACACGATCGGTCTTGCCCCGCAACCCAACGGCCTTGGCATAGTGGCGGGTATCCTTGGGATTGAGCACGAAGACCAGAAAGCCGAGCTGGTGCGCAGCCTCAGCGAACAACTCGTGATAGGTACCGGTGGATTCCACGCCGATGCGGCTGCCCGCAGGCAGACTCCTGAGAAAGGCAAGCACCGCAGTGCGCTGATTAGCGACCTCGCGCACGGGGAAGCTTCCTTCAGAACAAGCCACCACGATTGCGTCCTTGGCGACATCGGCGCCGATATTGAGCACTGCGGACGGGGTTTGCATGATGTGCCTCCGTTGACTAGGCTTAACGGTGCTGGGGTGGAACACACCCGCGTGAGCTTGCGTTCAAATCGGCGGTCGTAGCCGCTAGATTCCTCATCGACGCTTGGCGGTGTGGGTGGGGGGATTCTTTGGAAGTCTGTCTCTCGAGACTGAAAGCAGATGCAGTCATTGGCCCCTCCACCCCGGCTTCTTCACTGTTTCAGAAGAAAGCCGAAAACACCACCCCACCATACAAGCAGTCGTTCGCCCCGTCTGAGGTTTGGAAAAGATCGCACACCTGACGAGTCCAAGCGAATCCGCTGCGTCGGGCTCGAAGGCGCCCCACCGACCTCACGAGAGGTCTCATTTCCGCAAGTCGCTTGCGCTTGACGAACCCGTACTCGAACACGCGCCGCTACTCCAGTCCGCGCTCGAATACGGCCTGACAAGATGAGGCGGGAGGCACACCGGCGGCCAACGCCGCATTCCGGCGGTCGGCGGCAGCGAAAAAGGGCTCCTGCTGTCGCGCCACGGTAGTGCAACGTATTTTTCGCACTTTCTTTGGCGGTGGCTCGGTCGGTTCTCAAGCCGCTGCCTCCTCAGGAAGCGGGTTGAGCAGCGTTTCCATTGCGAGATAGCGCCGCTTGCCCCATTTCGTACTCGCGATGTGTCGCAGTCGCGCTGCGACCAACATCAACGCTGAATGTCCATCGGGGAAAGCACCGACGACACGGGTGCGGCGGCGAATCTCGCGGATGATTCGTTCGAGCGGATTGTTGGTCTTTACCTGCCGCCAGTGATTGCTCGGGAAGGCGAAGTAGGTCAGTGTCTCGTGCGCCTTCGCTTCAACGAGCTCGGCTGCCTTTGGCAGCCGCATCGCGCGTAGCTTGGCAATGACTTCGCGCACCTTGTCCTCGGCCGAGCGACGGTCTTCCTGGGCATGAACGGCCTTGAGCATGCGCGCCACCTCGGCCACCTTGCCCTTGGGCACCCGGCTGAACACGTTGCAATAGAAGTGCACCACGCAGCGCTGCCATTGTGCATCGGGAAAGAGCTCCGCCGCTGCCTCGACGAGGCCCATGCACGCATCCGAAATGATGAGCTGCACGCCGGCGAGCCCACGATCCTTCAGATGCCGCAGAAAACCGCGCCAGCCCTCGAGATCCTCTTTCTGACCTTCCGCGACACCGAGAATCTGCCGATGACCGTCGCTCCCAACAGCAATCGCCACCAGCACCGAGACATTGCGCACCTCACCGGCCCAGCTGCGCTTGAGCACCACACCGTCGAGAAACAGATACGGGAACTCGCCTTCAATGGCGCGGTTGCGCCACGCCTCGATGTGACGGTAGATCTTCTGATTGAGCCGCGACACGGTGCCCGAGCTCACCCGCGTACCCCACAACGCCTCGGTGATGTCTTCCACCCGCCGCACGCTCACTCCTGCTAGGTACATCTCGACCAGCGCTTCCTCCACCGATGACTCGCGTCTTCGGTAGCGCTCGATGATCGCTGTTTCGAACGGCAACGAGCGTAGCTTCGGCATCTTGAGCACCACCGCGCCGGCCTTGGTCTCCAGCTTGCGCTCGTAGTGTCCCGCCCGCGTGTCGACTCGTTCCGCTGAACGCTGGTAGCGTCCTGCCTTACAAATCTGATCCGCTTCGGCCTGGAGCAACGCGTTCAGCGTCTCTTCGACACTCGAGCGCACGACCTCATCGATGTGCCCGCGTAGTTGCCCGTCATTGACTCGAATCGCGTCCTTCAGTCCTTCCGCAGTATCCTCTGCCATGGTGGCCTCTCGGTGGTCTGATTCGTGAGTGCTTGGCAGCTACCATTGAACCAGATCGAGGCCACCGCCTCGAAATGTGCGAAATTAATGTTACGTCATCCGCGCCACGCCCATGCCGTCGATCTCCACCCCCACGAACCGCCGCTCGCGCACGAGCGTTACGTGCGGGTCCTGCGGCCCCTCCTCCCATTGGCGCCGCACCCAGGCGGCGAAACGGGAATTGTCCCAATAAGGGATGTCGACCCCGGCGCCGCTCCAACTGTAGTTGCCGCGATCATCCGGGTCCTTCCGCTTCGCATCGATGACCAAATCGCGCAGCGGCGTCAACACGCCGAACTGAAACAACGTCGCGGGCACCATGCCAAAGCTCGCCCGGACGCGCGCTGCAAGACCTTCGGAGGCATCGCGGATGAACGAGGCAGTCTCGCCATGGAACAACAGATCGTAAATGGTGTAGCCGGCCGGATGGATCGCTGCTGCGCCGATGCGCTCATCACAGCCGAGGTGGCGGGATATGCACGGTAGCGTGTACCGCGCGCCAGAATGTCTCCGGGCCTCGTGCATCTTCCGCAGGCGAGGGCACCGGGGCCGGCTCGGTGATGAAGGGGATGATGCCCGCCGCCTGCAACCAGCCCATCGCGAAGGCCGAGCAGCCGGCGCCGGTACCCTTGAATGGCCGGTTCAGCAGGGACCCGAAGCGGTTGTGCTCGCCGCGCAACCCAACTTAATATAAACGCCCGCTTCGTGGAATCGAACCCGTTTGACGGCACGAAGGAACGCGCGTACAAGAGTGCGCTAGGGTCCTCAAGCAGCGAAATCGCTGGTCGGTCGCACCCGCTTCGGCGGTACTCCTCAGGTCGCAGTCTCTCTTCTTTGAAGTTCCCGCGTTTCGGGCGAATGCCCGTCATTTGCATTTCAATGGAGCAGCAGACATGAGCACAGGTATCGTAAAGTGGTTCAACGACGGTAAAGGTTTCGGCTTCATCACGCCGGATGGCGGCGGGAAGGATGTTTTCGCCCACTTCTCGGCAATCCAGAGCGAGGGGCGTGGACCCAACGGCTTGAGCCAGGCATGAACCGCGAAAAATCGCGCCAACGGATTCCGTTGTGGCTTATGACGTACTGAAAGTTCTGGCCCATTGACGAATGTCAAAGTGCTTGCGAGGAACACAGCAGATGATGCCCACAGCCTAGGAGGAGCTACGTGCAAAATCACGACCTTGCCCACGAGTATCCACTACCTGGTGGCACTAATGAGTTGATGCGGCGGGATACGACTGACCATCCTCCAGAGTCCACGCGCCTGTGCGAGGTCGTCCTGAACCTGGTCGATCACATCGACGCGATGGTGGCGTATTGGGATGTCAACCAGACCTGCGTTTTCGCCAACAACGCCTACCGCGCCTGGTTCGGGAAGTCCCGGGAAGAAGTGGTCGGCCTCACGCTGCAGCAGCTGCTCGGGCCCCTGTATGCGAAGAATCTTCCGTACATCCGGGCCGCCTACGAGGGACACCGGCAAGTGTTCGAGCGCGAGATCCCGACGCCAATGGGCGACATCCGCTTCAGTCTCGCTACCTACACGCCGCATCGAGTGCATGGTCAGGTAGTCGGTATCTTCGTACACGTCGCCGATGTCACTCCGCTCAAGACGCTGGAGCGCGAGCTGAATGCCGCGAAGGATAAAGCCGAGCATTTAGCGACGCACGATTTCCTCACCGGGCTTCCGAACCGGGTGCTGCTCATGGACAGGATTGCGCAGGCACTGTTGTCCGCCCAGCGTGCCTCTCACCTGGTGGCATTCGCCAGTCTCGACATCGACGATTTCAAGAGAATCAACGATACCCACGGCCACGGCGAAGGCGACCGTCTGCTCATCGAGATCGCGAGGCGCACTCGTGCGGCGGTCCGGGAATCCGACACGGTGACGCGATTGGGCGGCGACGAATTTCTGATACTGGCGCCCGGGATCGAGTCCATTGCCGAGGTCGAAGCCATTGCCGGCCGAATACTGTCGAGCGTGAGGGAACCATTCGCGGTCGGGAATGAGACCGTGGTTCCTGCGATCAGCCTGGGTATCGCGGTCTACCCGCGCGACGGCGTGACTGCGGAAGTCCTGATCGCCAACTCGGACCGTGCGTTGTATGCAGCAAAGAATCTGGGCAAGAATCGGTACGTGTTTGCGAACAGCGAGGAAGCGTAACAACCGGCGGCCTGACGTGTATCGCCAACCGCATCGAGTCTATAGCGTCGTCGGACGACCGCTTTCAGCGACTTAGCCCGGCGGCCGCTGTTGGCCGATAGCACCAGTTGGTGTCGCGCGTCCTCATGTCCGCGATCGCGTGCATTGCCGCCATTGGCAGGGCGGAGGTAAATGGCGGTCAGGGTCGATGGAGTCCTTCCCCGCGAGTTTGAATCCAATCGGACGGTGTCCGTAGGGTCGAATACCATTTAGGACACATAAACCAAGGGATTGAGGACGGCGCACAACAGCGTGCCCGCTGTTGCCCTCTTCGCTGCGCTCGTCGTCACCCCCAGCGTTTTCGCGCCGAGGCTCGGAGCCAACTCATTGCTAGACGCAGACGCCGCTGCCTCTGCTTCCGCGGAAACTTCTTTCTCATGCTGAGCCTCCATAGCGCGCACGTCTATTCATCGTCACCTCGCGCTCCGCTTCGTGCGGCGGATGGCCGTGCTGTCGGTGAAAAAGCGCATAGCGATCTTCAGGGCATCGGGTCCGGAAGGATCCGAGAACGCCTGCTTTGGCGCACCTCCGCTCCAGGCGTGACCCAACTCCGCGATGCGAACCAGGCGCACGTAAGGCCGCGCATGGAGTTTCCAGTCGGAGATGGTGTGGGCCCTCCGCGCGCCGCGCTGGATCTGCCGGGTGCTGGCGGGCTTCGGTGCATCATGCTGCGGCAGGAGATCCAACCACAGCGATACCGAAGCCGGCGCGTTGTCGAATGCCACCACAGGATCGGCATCGCCGTGCAGTACAATCAGCGGCGGCAACCGCCGCCCGGCCAGCCGCAATCGTCGTCCTTCCGTATCCGGGTCACGACGACCACGCATCGCCTGTGCCGCCTGGAGTGCGTTGACCGCACTATGCGGCACTGGTGCCCGAGTGTGTGCCGACCGCCGCGAAGCGTTCGGGGAAACGCAACGCAAGCGTCAACGCCATGGTGCCGCCGGCCGAGATCCCGAGCGCGAACACGCGGTCACGGCGCGCGGGATACAGCAGGCAGACATGTTCCACAATTGCCATCAGCAGCATGGCCTCGGCTGCGACCTTGACTTCGCCCCGAAACCAGTTCCAGCAGCGCTGCGCATTGGCATGCGATGACTGCTCCGGCAACAGCATCATCCAGCGCTCGGTCCGCGCGATGCTGGCCGCACGCGTGCATGCAGCGAAGCTGGCGGAGTCTTGCCCGCACCCGTGGAGCAGCACCATGAGGGGCGCCGGACGCGTGGCGCTTACGCCGGGCGGGATGAAGAGCCGGTAGTCGCGCAGCATGTGCGGTCCCAATCCCCAGCGCCCCTCCAACCAGCGCCCGCTGCCGCGAACCCCCAGCGCCGGTGCGGGGGATACGACGCCGGAGAGCATACGGGTTCCAGCCTTGCCGATGCGTGTCGCCTGCGCAATCGCTGTCTTGGCGACGGCACGGCGCGCATGCCTCAAGCTTCTCACTGCCAGCTTCGAGAATGCATTTCCGACATAGGGCCATCTCGCTTTCCGCCTATTCACTGTCGTTGGCAGTCGTCACGTTCTGGCCCCGGTGTGCACGGTAGCGCGTGGTTCCGGTTCGCTGTGTATTGCAACGCGGATCACGATTACGTGCCAGCCGTGAACGCTCAGAGCATCTCCAGCGGCATCGGCCCGCGCGGTGGCTGAAACGCGCTGTCGAGATCGGCGAAATCCTGCTCCGTGAGGCGCAGGTCGAGCGCGGCGTGATTCTCCTGCACGTGCGCCGGCGTGCCCGCCTTCGGGATGGCGAAGACGCCATCCTTGCGCAGCACCCACGCGAGCGCGACCTGCGCGGGTGTCGCGCCATGCCGCGCCGCTACCGTCTTCAACTTCGCGTGCCCGAGCATGCGGCCCTGCTCCATCGGCGAGTAGGCCATGATCAGAATACCGCGCTTGATGCACCAAGGCAGCAGATCGTATTCGATGCCTCGCCGCGTCAGGTTGTAGAGAACCTGATTGGTCGCACAGGCGTCTCCTCCCGACGTCTTCAGGAGCTCCTCCATATCCGAGCCATCGAAATTGCTGACTCCCCACTCGCGGATCTTGCCTGCATGCTTGAGCGCTGCGAACGCCTCCAGCGTTTCCGCGAGCGGGTGCCGTCCGCGCCAATGCAGAAGGTAGAGGTCGAGCCGGTCCGTTCCGAGATGCTGCAAACTGCGCTCGCACGCGGCGATCGTTCCGCGGCGACGTCGCGTTGTGCGGCAGCACCTTGCTGACGAGAAACACCTCGTCGCGGCGCCCGGCGATCGCTTCGCCGACGAGCTTCTCCGCGGCACCGTCGCCGTACATCTCGGCGGTGTCGATGAGCGTCATGCCCAGATCAAGACCGAGGCGGAGCGCCTCGATCTCGCTCTTTCGCCGCGCCGCGCTCTCTCCCATGTACCACGTGCCCTGACCGAGTACCGGGATCGCCTCGCCCGAGGGAAACCGAATGGTGCGTACAGCAGCTTCAGACATGACAAGTTCCGTTCAGAATTCGGAACAGTGCAATCACTGACGCGCCGCCGCGTTCGAGTTCATGCGGCACGATCGTAACGGTGGCGTATCAGCCAATAGGCACTCCCGAGCGCCAGCGTGATGACTGCCAGAGCTTCGGCCAGTCCTCGGTTTATCAGACGCCACCTCACCAGCAAACGCGTCATGGCTTACGTGTCCTTGTGCATGCCGCGGTCGGCGCGGTAAATCAGCGCATTCGACGGCAAGCTCGGGTCGAGGGCCTTACGCGCGCTGTCCACACCCGCGACGGGCGCTGTGTCTGCATCGAGCAATCCCAGTTGCACCAGCACACACGCCTGGTCCCAGTAGATGTGCTCGTGTGCGATCCTGCCGTCGCGGAAGCCGACGATCACGATAAGCGGAACTTCGACCCGCCTTCCGGTCGGAGCGATTCCGGGGAGCATCCAGTCCATCCGTATCGTGTGCGTAAACTTGAAGACCATCTCGTCGACCAGCCGGTCGCTGCCGATCGTTCGCGAGAGCGGCTTGAGCTCCGTGTCCGGCGGCATCTGCGGAATGAAATGCGCAGAGTAGAAGCGCCGCAATTCCTCCCGCCCCACACCACCAGTCATCACCGGCACGTGGTTGACGTAAGCGTCCTCGACCATCGTGGCGACGGTCGCTTCCGTGTCGCGCGTCGCGAACTCGGATCGAAGGTGCGCTTCCCAGAGATCGTTGAGGATTTGCTGGGCGGGGGTGAGTGTCATTCCGGGGATGGATGGTTCGCTCGTCGACGACGCAGGCCAGGAATCGTGGAAACGTGTCCGCCTAGCTCACCACCTCCAACTTCACGGGCGCCATCGCCTTCGGGGAGATGCCGATCTTCTTCGCCGCCGCGCGCGACAGATCGACGACACGGTCGGGCTGGGTCGGCCCGCGATCGTTGATCGTCACGACCACGCTCTTGCCGTTCTTGACGTTCGTGACCTTCACCTTCGTTCCGAACGCCAGCGTCGGATGCGCGGCGGTGAGGGCATTCTTGTCGTAGCGCTTGCCGCTCGCGGTCTTGTGGCCGTTCAGGCGATCGCTGTAGACGGCACCAAGCCCGGAGAGCTTCTCATCGGCGGCGGCTGGAGCAGCTTTCGCCTCGGGCGCCGGAGCGGGTTTCGTTTCGCCGGCGGGAGCCGGCGTCTGGGCGGCGGCGACCCCCGCAGCGAGCAGGAAAACAGCAAGGGTCACGATGCGGCGTGGGGAAATGGCTTTCTGCATTTGATGGCTCCGGATGACGTCAGGGAAATCGGGCGCGATGAACGACGAGGCAAGCCCGTCGCAGCGCGACTCAAGTTATTGAGGATTGCACAGGAACATTTCCAAACGAAGAAAAGTCGGCGCGGTTGCCTGCGACGATCACGGCTTAATATAGGCGTATCCCTCGCGCTGCCGCAGCCGCGCGATCTCGGCTACTCCCGAGGGAACATAGCTCACTCGGGAATGAACTTCGATTTGTCGAGCTGGCGGCTCTTCAGCGTGGTCTCGCACACATCCAACTAGACGCCTTTCGCCTTGAGTTCCTCGACCACGATGTTGAACGGATTGCCGTTCTTGTCCTGCGCGCCTTCCATGAGGTAGTCGACCCCCTTGGCATGCGCGACGACGATGATCTTCGCTTTCGGATTCACCTCGAGATGGTTCTGCACGTTGCGCAGCCCGTTCGCGGCCTGCTCGAGCCCGTCGCTCAGGTGATAGACCACCTTGTCCTCCGCCGGCCGTCCTGAGGACCGGCCGTCGCACCCGTGAGCAATCCGAAGGTCAGTGCTGCGACGACAAGAAACTTCGCGATCCTGGAATTCATTCCGCGTCCCGACAAGGATGACCCGAGACTCGAACCGTCCTCGCCGTTGTCGACCTGTCCAGCGACAGCGGGCTTCAATATGCATGCATTTCGGCGCGAGTGCAATCGACGCGGGTTTCTGCGTCACGCCGATCCTTGACAGCGATTGCGCGGAACTTCGATAGTGTCTGCCGTCGTCGAGCGGACGCAGAATCATGAGCGACCCGAAGATTTGCCGTCACCTTCTCATCAGCGGCCGCGTGCAGGGCGTCGCCTACCGCATGAGCATGGCGGACGAGGCCGAGCGCCTGGGCGTGGCTGGCTGGGTGAGGAATCGGCGCAGCGGCGACGTTCGAAGCGGTCGTCCAGGGGTCGCTGGAGGCAGTCGGCGCGATCATCGAATGGGCGAAGCGGGGTCCCTCGCTCGCGTTCGTGCGTGAAGTGCGGATAGACGAAGCAGAGGGGACATTCACGAGTTTCGAGATGCGGCCGACGCTGTAGAACTACCTTGCGTCAGTCGAACAGTTTCCGCAGCGTCGCAAAGTAGGCTTGCGCGTCCTCCGCACCTTCGCGCGGCGCCCACGGTGCGAACTCGGGAGTGCCGAGCGGCCGGAACGGACCGGCCTTGCTCTCGAAGAACACAGTTCCGGGCGCGAGCGCCAGCACAGTGTGGTAGGTGCCGTGGATGACGTTGATCCCCACGCGCTCGCCTCCTGCGTCGAGCACGGCAGTGTCCGCCACCTTCCCCGCTTCGTCGAAAATCACCGCGCCGAGACGGCCTCGCACTACGATCAGCGTCTCGTCCTTGGTCGGGTCAAGATGCCGGTGCGGCGGAATGTAGGAATCCGGCTCGATCGCATTCAACAGGCGATGCGAAGCCTCGTGCTCTGACAAGTGGAAGTTGAAGTTCTTGCGCCGCCGCAGGCTGGCAGCGGCCAGGCCGCTCACGTGCTCGAGCAGCGTGCGGTCGATCCATGTGTGGCGTAGCATCAGTTCAGGCCCGACTTCCATTTCTGCCAGTATAGCGCCGCACCGCACGAACCCGCGGCCGGATCGGCGGTCCGTCTTTGAACTGTCCCTCGTCTCATGTCGGACCTCGTCACTCTGCGCGACCGCGGCCTCTATTGCGAGGCAGGCGATTTCTATATCGATCCGTGGCATCCCGTTGCGCGGGCGGTGATCACCCATGCCCACGCGGATCATGCGCGGGCTGGGAGCGAACGGTACCTCGCAGCGCGCGAGGGGGAACGGGTGCTGCGCGTTCGGCTCGGGCCCGACGCTGCGATCGAGACTATCGACTACGGGGAAGCCGCTTCCGTCAACGGCGTGCGTCTCTCGCTCCATCCCGCCGGACACATTCTCGGATCGGCGCAGGTTCGCATCGAACATCGCGGCGAGGTCTGGGTCGTGTCCGGCAACTACCGGCTTCAGGCGGACTCCACTTGTACGCCTTTCGAGCCGGTTCGTTGCGATACGTTCGTGACCGAGTCCACGTTCGGACTGCCGGTCTATCGGTGGCGAGCGCAGGCGAAGTTGATCGCGGAGATCAACGATTGGTGGCGCGCGAATCAGCAGGCGGGCAAGGCGAGCGTGCTCTTCGCGTATGCGCTGGGCAAGGCGCAGCGGATTCTCGCCGGTGTCGATGCCGGCATCGGTCCCCTCCTCTGCCACGGCGCCATCGACATATGCAACCGAAGCTATCGGGAGAGCGGGATAGCGTTGCCGACCGTGCTGCGCGTGTCCGAGACCGAAGCGGGGTTCCACTATAGCCGCGCCCTGATCGTGGCTCCCCCGTCGGCGCAGGGGACACCGTGGCTCAGGCGCTTCGGTGCCTACTCCGATGGGTTCGCCTCGGGCTGGATGCTGATCCGCGGCGCGCGCCGACGCCGTGCGGTGGATCGGGGCTTCACGCTGTCCGACCACGCGGACTGGCCGGGTCTGCTCGCCGCAATCGAGGCAACCGGCGCCCGGCGCATCTTCGTCACCCACGGGCAGGTTGCGGTGATGGTGCGCTGGCTTTCCGAACACGGTTTCGATGCGCGTGCGTTCGAGACCCGATTCGAAGGCGAGCAGGACGGAAGGGCGACGCCTGACGAGGACACCGACGCTGCTGCGGAAGCATCGCCGCCGTGAAGGCATTCGCTGCGTTGTACGACGCGTCTCGACCGCACCAACTCGACGGCGGAAAAGACGGCGGCGCTGCAAGACTACTTCGTTCATGCGGCTCCGGCGGACGCCGCCTGGGCCGTGTACTTCCTCTGTGGCAGACGCCCGCGCCAGGCGATCTCCGCGCCGAAGCTGCGCGCCCTTGCCGCGGACGCGGCCAGCATTCCCGCATGGCTGTTCGACGAGAGCTACGACACCGTTGGCGACCTCGCGGAGACCATCGCGCATCTGCTCCCTCCTCCGGCCCGTCTTACCGACGGGTCGTTGCATGAATGGATCGAACAGCGTCTCCTCCCGCTCCCCGAGCTGCCCGAGGAAGAGCGCCGTGCGCGCCTGCGCGCCGCCTGGGACGAGCTGGACTGGACCGCCCGGCTCGTGTGGAACAAGCTCATCACCGGCAGCTTCCGCGTCGGCGTGTCCACACAACTCGTGGTCCGCGCGCTGGCGCGCACGAGCGGCGTCACGACGCAGGAGATTGCGCATCGGCTCGCCGGCGAGTGGTGGCCATCCGCATCGTTCTACGCGGCACTCCTTGCGCACGATGCCGAACCCGCGCAGTCCACCCGCCCCTATCCGTTCTTCCTCTCGCATCCGCTGCAGGACGAGCCGCACACTCTGGGAGAGATACGCGACTGGCAGGCGGAGTGGAAGTGGGACGGCATTCGCTGCCAGATCGTGCGCCGCGGCACGGACACGCTACTCTGGTCACGGGGCGACGAGCTCGTGAGCGACACCTTTCCGGAGATCGTTGCGGCAGCGTCCGCGCTGCCCGCTGGCACCGTGCTGGACGGGGAAGTGCTGGCCTGGAAGGACACCCGTGTGGCGCCGTTCAATCTGCTGCAGAAGCGCCTCGGTCGCAAATCGCCCGGCAGAAAGTCGTTGCAGGACGCGCCCGTGGTATTTCTCGCCTTCGATCTCTTGGAGTGGCGTGCCCGCGACATACGGGAGAGGGTTGCGAGAGCGTAGAGCACAGCTCGATGCGCTCGCCCGCGAATTCTCTCCCGACTCCTCCCTTCGGGTATCCGAGGTCGTCGTTGCGAACGACTGGGAGACACTCGCCCGAATGCGCGACGAAAGCCGGCAACGACTCGTCGAAGGACTCATGCTGAAGCGTTTGGGCTCCGCCTATGGCGTCGGCCGGACCCGCGGCGACTGGTGGAAATGGAAGATCGATCCCTACACGGTGGATGCAGTGCTCATCCATGCCCAGCGCGGACACGGCCGCCGCGCAAGCCTGTACACCGATTACACATTCGGAGTGTGGGACGGCAACACGCTCGTGCCGTTTGCGAAGGCCTACTCGGGACTCAGCGACGCGGAGATCCGTGAGGTCGACGCCTTCGTCCGCCGCAATACGGTCGAGAAGTTCGGGCCGGTGCGCACGGTAAGGCCCGAGGTCGTGTGCGAGCTCGCGTTCGAAGGCATTCAGCGCAGTCCGCGCCACAAGGCCGGCATTGCGGTGCGCTTCCCGCGCATCGCCCGACTGCGCCGCGACAAGACCATCCACGAGGCCGACACGCTGGAGCGGGTGCGCGCCTTGCTACCCACAGGCGCCTGACCAACTCCGGTTTAAGGCTCCACGCCGCCCGGAAGACGGCGGCGACCTCCCCCCTCGCTCGCCCGTTCGGGCGGACGGACCTGCTGGTTGATCCTCCCCCAAAAAATTCCTCGGCGAACGCCGCCGAACGGTTCATCAAAGGGCCATGAAAAGTATGTCGATTTGCCCGCTGCATTGCGGCAAAGGGCTGCACCGGTCCCGCGGGAATGGGTGCAGCCCACTGCAATCGACGGGAGGTCACGGATGAAAGTCGAGTTCGGGCGCGCCGTGACCATCCCGGGACCGGAACCGATATCGGCGGGCGAAGGATCGCGGCTGGTCGCACAGTTCGTCTTGAGTGGCGGCAGAAGTCTGGCGCCGGCAGGGTGGGTCGTCGAAGCGATCGGCAGCTGGTTCCTGGGCCGGCATCGGTTGCTGCCCGCCATCCGGCTGGTACGATCCGGACACGTTCCCGTCGGCTGGGTCCTCGGTTACCCCATCAGCGAGACGGGGCGAATGCTGGCCGACGGCGAGGCCCTTGCGGTGCCGGATCGGACGCTCGAATCCGGCGCGGCTATGGAAGAGCTCATCTACTCGTTCGGGGGCCGGTTCGCCGTCGTCCTCATCGATGCCCAGCAGCCGCGGCTTTACCTCGATCCGTTCGGGTCGCTGTCCGCTGTCTACTGCACGCGGCAACGGGTGATCGCCTCCACCCCGAACGTGATTCCCCGCGACGAGCACACCCGCGACCGAACCGAGCTGGCGAAGTTAATTGGGATCCCCCATACGGACGGCATGTATCCGCTGGGCCTCACACCCCGCTTCGGAATCGAGCGCCTGTTGCCCAACCACTATCTGGACCTGTCCCGGTGGCAAGCTATCCGACACTGGCCGCGGCAGCCGCTGTCCGAGACGGAATCCGCAGGCGAGGCAATTGCCGAGATCACGGCAATCATCAAGAGGCAGATGGCGGCCACCGTCGCGGCGACGCCCGCTTACCTCTACCTGACGGCTGGCAAGGACTCGCGGGTTCTGCTGGCGTGTGCGAAGGATCTTGCCAACCGCCTGGAGCCGATCACGATTGAGATCGGGGACGAGAGCGCCGCCATCGACTGCGACACGGCACGCCGCATCGCAAGGCGTCTCGGGCTGAAGCATCGGACCGTTCCCATGGAAGCGGCGGCGGAGAACGATCTGAAGGAGTGGATGTTTCGCATCAGTTACAGCACGGGAGAAACGCGCGGCTTGCGATCGTCCACGGGGGTCAGGCACCTGCCGGGCGGGCACGCCATGTTGATCGGAAACGGTGCCGAGCTCGGATCGAATTTTTACATGCGCCGGCGGTTTGCCGGCACTGCAGTCGTCCATCCGGAGCAATTGCTGAAGGAATGCGGGTGTCCGCCCGAAGACGCGGCCCTCTCGCGGATGCGTGCCTGGCTCGCGACGGTGCCCGCTGAGACCGTGCTTCAGACGGTGGATCTGTTCTTTCTGGAGCAGCGTATCGGTTGCTGGGCCGGGGTGTGGCCCTATGCCGAGTGCGACCCGGGATTCACGATGTTTCCGGTTTGCCATCGCCGCGCGGTCGAACGGATGTTGACGTTGCCCGCGTCCTATCGCAATTCGAATGACCTGCTCGCGCGCGACATCATTTCGCGGGAATGGCCGGAGCTGCTCGATTGGCCGATCAACAGGCCGGTCGGCAGCTTCCGTCTGCTGCTGGGAGCCAGGAAGACGCTCCAGAAAGCCGCGCGCGCGGCCCGTCACCCCGGCCGGGCAATTTCGTTCGTCCACCGGGCGCTCGTCCGCAAACTGTCCGTCGGTTGAACCGGGAGATGAGCCGGGAGCGGCTCGCCTCCCACCGGAAGGGCAGCGCTATAATCCCGCCCACGTCACCATGCCCGACATCGAACCCATCGCCGAGCCGCACCCGAACGACGCCATGGAGCTCGAGCTCCGGGTGCGCCGCATCCATCGTCGCGATCTCAACCGGGTTTGGGAGTTCCTCAAGCGTGTCTTTCGCGACGTGAACCGCGAGACCGTCGAGTATCAGCGGCCGCGCCTCAAGAAGCACTTCTTCGAGATCTATGAGGAAGAGGGAATCGAGCAGCTCGTGTTCGAGTTGAAGAAGGGCGAGAAATACGAGCTGGTCGGCTATGCGGAGTTCGCTTACGAGATCGTCGGCTCGGACAACTGGATGAACCACCGCTATTTCGAGAAGCGCGGCATGCGGCCGTTGTTCGTCGAGGAGCTTGCCGTGCACCCCGACTATCACGGATTGCGGGTCGGCTCGTACATCTTCGAGCAGATCGAGCATGCGGCACGTCTGCGCGGCTGTACGCACATCGTGCTCGAGGTGGCCGAGAACAACGAGCGCGCGCTGAAGTTCTATCGGGCACGCAGCTGCTACAAGCTGGATTCCGCGATGTTTCTCGCGAAGAAGGTCAACGTCGACGAGGAGCTGCTGGGGCCGCGCAAGATCATGCTGCCGAAACCGGAGTGATCGAACCTCGGCCCTGCCGGCGCGCTCCGGACGCTCCCGGGTTCGGTGACGTCCGCCCGCCCGCAACCTGACATCCACGAACTCATGCCAACACGTCGCCTTTTCGTGCGCTCGTCTCTCTGCGCCGTGCTCACGAGCGCCGCGCCCTGGACCTTCTCCCAGCAGGCCGGCAAGGGTGCAACGAAGCTCGTCTTCGGCCGCGCACAGGCTTTCGACTTCGACAATCTCGTCGCCCGTGCGAAGGATCTCGCAGCACACGCGTATTCGCCGCCCGCGAGCCCTTCGTCGACGATTCTGAGCCAGATCGACTATCAGGCACACGGACAGATCCGCTTCAGACCCGAGCTCGCGCTCTTCGCCGACGGACCGGGCCGCTTTCCCGTGACCTTCTTCCACCTTGGCCAATTCTTTCAGAAGCCGGTGCGCATGTACGTGGTGGAGGGCAGGCAGGCGCGCGAGGTGATCTACGAGCCGGGTTACTTCGACATGCCCGCCGATTCCATCGCCCGCAAACTGCCGCCGAACGCGGGCTTCGCCGGCTTCCGCTTCCAGGAGGAGCGCGACGGCAAGCTCGACTGGAAGAAGAACGACTGGGTCGCGTTCCTCGGCGCATCGTACTTCCGCGCGATCGGCGAGCTCTACCAGTACGGACTCTCCGCGCGAGGCGTAGCGATCGATCCGGCGGTGCCGACCGGTCCCGAGGAGTTTCCCGATTTCACTCACGTCTACATCGAAACGCCGAAGGAAAACGGCGACAGCGTGACCGTCTACGCGCTCCTCGATGGCCCGAGCGTCACCGGTGCCTTCCGCTTCGTGATGATACGCACCGACAAGGTCGTGATGGAGATCGAGCAGCGATTGTTTCTGAGACGGGACGTGACGCGTTTCGGGATCGCTCCCCTCACGTCGATGTTCTGGTTTTCGGAGACCGCAAAGGCAACGGCGATCGACTGGCGTCCCGAAGTGCACGACTCCGACGGACTCGCCATCTGGACCGGAACAGGCGAACGCATCTGGCGCCCCCTCAACAATCCGCCGCGCACCATGGTCTCTTCGTTCACGGACAAGGATCCGCGCGGCTTCGGGCTGCTGCAGCGGGACCGGGTGTTCGATCACTATGAGGACGGTGTGTACTACGAGCGGCGGCCGAGTCTCTGGATCGAACCTCTCAATGATTGGGGCAAGGGCGCGATCCAGCTCATCGAGATTCGCACCGACGACGAGATTCACGACAACATCGTCGCCATCTGGGTGCCGGCGGAGCCGGCCAGAGCGGGTCAGAGTTTCACTTTCAAGTATCGGTTGGTGTGGGCCGCGGACGAGCCGTCACCCACACCGCTCGCGCGCGTTGTCGCGACGCGACTCGGCAAAGGTGGTCAACCCGGCCTTCCGCGTCCGCAGGGTGTGCGCAAATTCATGGTGGAATTCAAGGGCGGTCCGCTGGAAAACCTGCCATCGGGTGTCAAGCCGGAGGCGGTGCTCTGGGCTTCGCGCGGGAGCTTCTCCTACGTCTTCACCGAAGCCGTACCGAACGACGTGCCCGGCCACTGGCGCGCGCAATTCGACCTTACTGTGGATGGATCCGAGCCGGTCGAGATGCGTCTCTTTCTGAGGAACGGCGAACAGGTATTATCGGAGACGTGGTTGTACCAGTACCACCCGTTTTAGCCGCGCAAGCTTGGGTTGTGAAGCGACGGGCGCTTACGGCACTGCCGCCTTCGCTAGACTTCTCCGATCTCCTCCAGCTCGGCATGGATCTGGAGCCAGCGTTCCTCCGTTTGCTCCAGCATCCGTGTCACCTCGTCCTGTCGCTTCGCGACTTCGCGCAGCTTCGCCACGTCGCCCCCGGCATAGAGCGTGGGATCGGCAAGACTCGACTCGATTGCGCGCTGCTCCTCCTGCCATTGCTCCAGCTCCATTTCCAGGCGCTCCGCTTCCTTGAGCAGTGGCCGCCGGCGTTCGAGCTTAACCTGGCGATCGCTCGCGGCCTTCTCGCGCGCCTGCTTGCGCGCTGCCTTTCCGCTCACCTCCGCGTCGCCCGCGTTCGCGGCGGCACGGCGCGCATCCAGCCATGCAAGATAGTCGTCCAGATCACCCTCGAAGTCTGCCGCGCGACCATCCGCCACCAGCACGAAACCGTCGCACACAGTCCTTAAGAGCGCGCGGTCATGGGATACAACCACGAGGCTCCCCTCGTATTCCGCCAGCGCCTTCGTGAGTGCGTGGCGCATCTCGAGGTCGAGATGGTTGGTGGGCTCGTCGAGCAAAAGCAGATTCGGGCGCCGTCGCACGAGCAGGGCGAGCGCGAGCCGGGATTTCTCGCCTCCGGAGAACCGCGCGATCGGCGATTCGGCCATGGCGCCCCGGAAATCGAAGCCACCGAGATAGTCCCGCAGGTCCTGCTCGCGCGCCTCGGGTTCGATGCGCTGCACGTGCCACAGCGGCGACTCCTCCGTCCGCAGTTGCTCGAGCTGGTGCTGCGCGAAGTAACCGATGGCGAGGCCCCTGCCTTCCAGACGACGGCCGGAGAGCGGCGGCAGCTCGCCCCCGAGGAGCTTGATCAACGTCGATTTGCCGGCGCCATTCGCGCCCAGCAGACCCAGCCGCGCGCCGGGACGCAACGTCAGCTTGACGCCATCGAGCACGCGGCGATCCGCGTAACCCCCAGACACGCCGACAAGGGCGAGCAGCGGATCGGGCGAGCGCACCGGTGCCGGAAACGAAAAATCGAACGGCGCATCCACGTGCGCGGCGGCGATGCGCTCCATGCGATCGAGGGCTTTGAGGCGACTTTGGGCCTGGCGCGCCTTGGTCGCCTTCGCGCGGAAGCGCTCGATGTAGCGCTCGAGGTGCGCAATCT
This sequence comes from uncultured beta proteobacterium, assembly GCA_963747225.1. GTDB lineage: Bacteria > Pseudomonadota > Gammaproteobacteria > Burkholderiales > JAEUMW01 > JAEUMW01. Next base: position 367,352 of record CAVVES010000003.1, read on the forward strand.
CCCGTTGTTGCTTATCGAACATGGCCTGCTGCGCGGCGAGCTGCGCGGCGCGCTGTGCCTCGAACGCGGAATAGTTCCCCGTGTAGAGGACGAGCCTCCGTCCGTGGATGTGCGCAACATGGGTCGCGCAAGCGTCGAGCAAATCCCGATCGTGGGAGATAAGGATGAGCGTTCCGCGATATTCCGTGAGCCAATGTTCCAGCCACATGACTGCGTTGAGGTCCAGGTGGTTGGTGGGCTCGTCGAGCAGTAGGAGGTCGGAGCGGCTCATCAACGCCTGCGCCAGGTTGAGCCGCATGCGCCAGCCCCCGGAGAAATCGGACACGGGCCGCGTCAGGTCATCCACTTCGAAACCCAGTCCCGCAAGCAGCGCCGCCGCGCGCGCCGGCGCGCTGTAGCCGTCGATCTCCTGCAGTCGCGCGTGCAACTCACCGACGCGATGCCCATCGTGGGTGTCTTCCGCGAAGGTCAGCGCGCGCTCTATGCTGCGGAACTCGGCATCGCCGTCGAGCGCGAAATCGAGTGCCTGTGTCGACAGGGCCGGAGTCTCCTGGGCGACCGAAGCGATGCTCCACTGCGACGGAATTTCGCAGTCGCCCAGATCGGGCTGAAGCTCACCGCGCAGGAGCGCGAACAAGCTCGACTTGCCAGCGCCGTTCGCGCCGACAAGACCGACGCGCCAGCCCGGATGGATCTGGAGCGAAGCCTCTTCGAACAGGCGCCGGGGGCCGCGGGCGAGAGTGAGGTTGCGGAACTGGATCATCGTGGAATAGGACAGGACGAGTGCGCATTTTATCCGAGGCTCACCGGTCTGGGCCCCCGATCGGCGCATCGGTCGCCAGGCGGCGGGGGGTTCGGCGTTCGAATGATCCGGCGCTTTCGCTCCGACTCGATCGACGGGCAACCATGCTAGGCTTGTCTACAGCCATGGATATCGAAGTGCTGCGTCTTACGCCCGGCGCGGATCTGCGCCTGGCGCTCGAAGGGTTCATTCGCGAGCGCGGATTCTCCGCAGCGTTCGTGATCACCGGCGTGGGTAGCCTGCGACGCGCCGCAGTGCGGTATGCGGGGCGAACGGAGGCGTCCCCTTTGCCCCACGGATGCTTCGAAATCATCGCGCTTTCCGGCACGCTTGCGCCCGATGGCTGTCATCTGCACGCTGCGCTCGCCGACGAAAACGGCGCGGTGTTCGGCGGCCATGTGCTCGCCGGCTGTACCGTGCACACGACCGCGGAGATCGTTATCGGGGTGAGCAACACACATCGTTTTACACGCAGGTTCGATGCTGCGACGGGATGCCACGAACTCGTCATTGAACGGGATTCGCTATCGAGCTAGCGCGGGCTGCGGTTCGGCGCTTCCATGGCTTGGAGACCGATCCAGCATATCCAATGTATCCCGCCGAAACGCCCGCGAGGAAAGGCCAGCGCTCAGACCGCGCCCTGCGTGAGGTGCAGATGCGAGGGATGGTGCAGGAAAAGAAGCGCGGCCGAGACGAACATGAACCAGATCCAGATGTCCTTGGGAAATCCGATGAACGCGAGCGCCAGTCCAAACACGGCGGCCAGCGAGTCGAGCGCCCAGACTTGGACGAGTCGCACGCGCAGGATCGGCAAATCGGAGGCGCGCGCGAGCGCGCGATGCATGGGCAGGTCCGCCGGCAACCAGCGCCGCCACAGGATGTGCGCGGCAACGGCGGTGCCCATCACGACTGCACCGAGCAGGTATGGGAGTGCCGAAAGCACATGCCCCACTTGCCCCTGGTTCGCACCAAACAGGAACGCCAAAGCCGCGTAAACGAGAGGGCCGATGAAGTTCGCTCCCCACAGGATGTCGAGGAGGCGCAACGGAGTCGGAGGAGTGGCGGTCACGGGAAGGTGCTTCGGGGTTTTGCGAGAACCCGCTCAAAAAGCAGCTTCTGTGCCCCGCGTGCGATCCCCGTCAACGTCCCAGCCCTGTTTAACGCCGATCGAGATTTGCCTCGTCAGGCGGTAGCGTGATCGGTTCTTCCCTCGAAGTATCCGCTGGTGATGTAGTGCAGGGTGGCTGCCTCGGTGTTGGGGCCGAAGGCTGCCTGCAGGTCGGCGTAGTTCGCGAGGTACTGCGCCGCGTCGAACAGATCAGGAGCCCGATGCTCGGCGTAGCCATTGCCGATGTAGTGCGTGGCACCGATGTCGGGATCCGCTGTCGCCCCGACTTGGGTGTGGAACGCATTGACCAGATCGCCGTAGGAAGCGATGTACTACAGACCATCGAAAGTGGTGGTACGGCCTTCGAACAACCCCTGTGTCGCGAAGTGCTGATAGCCCGCAGCCTGGTTCGTCCCGAACGCGGCTATCAGGTCACCATAGGAAGCGATGTATTCCAGTCCGTCCACCGCGGCCAGGTGCACATTGGAGTTCGGATCGCGCCCCTCTTGCGAGCCCCAGTTCCGGTAATGCGTGAGGGGATCGATCGCGGCGGCGGCCACATCGGGGTTCTGATCCAGATAGGTGAGGGGATCGAAATGGCTGCGGTCGGCGATCGAGAAGGCGAGGTTGCCGAAGCTCAATTGCTCGATGTTGGTCAGCGTATCGGTGCCGTCCGGACCGCTGACGGTGACTTGCGCGCCGTTCTCGGCGAAGTGATAGCTTCCGACCGGGGCGTGAAGAGAGCCGTGTCGAACCCGTCGCCCCCATCGAGCGTGTCGTCGCCCCCTCCCCCAATCAAGGTGTCGTTGCCGCCTAGGCCCTTGAGCACATTGTTGCCGCCTTGGCCGACGAGAACGTTGGCGAGGTCGTTGCCGGTCCCGTCGATGGCCTGCGTGTCGAACTCGAAGCGCTCCGCCAGGACGAGGTTCTCAATGTTCGGCCCGAGGACGAAGCTAACCTCCGAGCGCACCACGTCCGTTCCTTCATTAGGCGCCTCGATGACCACGTCCCCCGAGTTGCCTACGTAGTAGGTATCGTTGCCCGCACCTCCGTACATCAGATCGGCGCCGATCCCGCCGTCGATCCTGTCGTTGCCGTCGCCGCCGTAGAGCGTGTCGTTGCCCCCGGGGAACCTGAAGGCGAAATCGCCATTCATGTCGTCGTCCCCACCTCCTCCGTACAGCGTGTCGTCGCCTCCCCAGCCTTCCAGGACATCGTTGCCGTCCCCGCCGTAAAGGACGTCGTTACCCCAAGTGAAGGGATCGAGATCGCCCTGCAGGAAATCGTTGCCCGCAAGCCCTTCGATGAGGTCATTGCCCGCGGTGCCGGGCAGGGAGTCGTCGTTTGCCGTGCCGATGAGATGTGCCATGGGAGTTCTCCAGAATCGCGAAGTTCGTGTGTTGTCGTTGAAAAGCGGAGGGTGCGCCGGAAACCCGCGTCATAACAGTTTCAGAGCGATGGTCCTGAACAAGAAAGCGGGTGAACAGAGTGGTTGTGGTGCGCCGCCCTTGTCACGTCAGCGGGTGGTCGGTCCTGCCCTCGAAGTAACCATTGGTGATGTAGTGAACGGTGGCGGCGTGCAGATCACCGTGGAAAGCTGCCTGCAAGTCCGCGTAGTTGGCGAGGTACTGCGCTGCGTCGAAGCGCGCTGTTCGATGCTCGGAAAAACCGAAATCGATGTAATGCTCTGCCCCGGCATCGGCGTTCGCGCTGAAGGCGACAATCAGATCGCCGTACGAAGCGATGTACTCCAGACCGTCGAAAGTGATGTGACGTCCCTCGGTGTGCCCCGGTCCAATGTAGTGGGTCGCACCCGCGTCGGCATTCGCGCCGAACGCATTGATCAAATCCCCGTAGGAGGCGATGTATTCCAGTCCATCAAAGGTCGTCGTCCGACCTTCGAACCGTCCGTTCTGGATGTAGTGGCTCGCCCCCAGGTCAGCGTTGACCCCGAACGCGTTTATGAGGTCGGAGTAGGAGGCGATGTATTCCAGGCCATCGAAGCTGACGGTTCGCCCCTCGGCGTAACCGGTCGAGATGAAATGCTGGAAGCCAGCGGCCGCGTTTGCTCCGAAAGCACCGGTGAGGTCCGGATAGGATGCGATGTACTCGAGCGCACCATCTGCAGCGCCCGCTATCGGCACCACCTGATCGGCAAAGTGGAGCGATTCGATCGACGTGAGGCGATCCAGACCTTCGGCGACACTGCCTACCACCACCTGACCGTTGTTGATCAGCACCCCATAGTGCGAGCGCGGGCCGAGATAGCTCGCGTAGTCGACGCCATCGCCGCCATTCAAGTTGTCGTTCCCAGCACCTCCGAAAAGACCATCGTCGCCGGGAGCACCAAACAAGGCGTTGTTGCCGGAGTTGCCAGCCAGGATGTTCGCAAGCGCGTTACCCGTCCCGCTGATGTCGGCCGTGCCGACCAGGGTGAGATTCTCGACGTTCGCAGGCAGGACGAACGGGATGACCGACTCCACCGTATCCACGCCGCCGCCCGACGTGAGCGAAGGAGAAGCGGCGAATACGTCGGGCACGACGTTGGACTCTCCCGACAACAGATTGGACGCGCTGCTGAGGAATGCAACCACGCTGGCGTCAGCGGAAATCGCGGCGCCGAAGCTGTCGGCATTGGCCTGCTGACCATTTGCACCGACGGATATCCGCTCGATCGCTCCAGTGACGAGATCCTTGACAAAAATGTCTGCGGCGGCATTGGTATCGTCGGGGACCAGGTTTGAGGCCAGGCTTCGGAACACGACGAAATGCCCGTCCGGCGAAATCAGCGCGAGGTCGCTGACGTTGTTCGCCTCGGAACCGTCGGCGGCGGTGGAAGCGCGCACTACAGTGCCGGTCTGCAAATCTTTGACGAAAATATCGGATGCGGCGTTGGTGTCGTTGGCAACGAGGTTGGAAGCCAGGCTGCCGAAGGCGAGGAAGTGGCCGTCCGTCGAAATCGAGGGCCCGAAGCTCGAGTTGTTGGCTTGCGTTCCGTCAGACGCTGTCGACATCAGGGTAACCGCGCCCGACGACAAATTCTTCAGCAGGATGCCGGTCACCGCACCGTTGAATCCGGGAACGAGATCGAAAGCATTGCTGCCGAACGCAACGAGTTGACCGTCACCGGAAATCGTGGGCTGCGCGCTGCCACCGACCGACGAGATACCACTGCTATCGGAGGACGCCATGACCACAGCGCCCGTCTGCAGATCCTTTACATAGACATCCGTCGCAGTGTTCCGATCTCCAGGCGTCAGGTTGAACGCGAAGCTGGTGAATGCGACGAAGCGCCCGGCCGCCGAAATCGCCGCATCGAAACTGGAGTTGTTGCCCTCGACACCGCTCGCGCTCGTCGATGCCCTCACGATTGCGCCGCTCGCCAGGTCCTTCACGAACACATCGGAGACGAAATTCGAGTCGCCCGCTACCAGGTTCGTGGCGTTGCTCGAGAATGCGACGAAATGCCCGTCCGCGGTGATCGTCGGGTCCGCACTCGTATCGTTGCCCTGAACACCGCTCGCGGAGGTCGAGGCGGTGAGGATCGCGCCGGTCTGAAGATCCTTCACGAAGACGTCCTGCACGATGTTCGTGACGCCCGGCACGAGATTCCCCGCGAGGCTTCCGAACACCACGAAGCGACCGTCCGCAGAAATGGCGGGGTTGAAGTTCGTGTCGTTGGCCTGAGTGCCGTCAGCAGCAGTAGAGACGCGGGTCAGGGCAAGCGGAGTCCCACCCTCGAGCACGCGGTCGCCCGGACTGTCCACGCGATACGTGTCGTTGCCCGAACCACCCCGCATGTAGTCGGCGCCAAGTCCGCCGTCCAGCAAGTCGTTCCCGGCCCCTCCGGCCAGTATGTCGTTTCCTGCCAGACCGAAGATCAGGTCATCCGCGGGCGTACCGATCAACACATCGTCCCGAGCCGTGCCAACGATAGTCGCCATGGATGGTTACTCCAACGGTTCCTTTAAGTCCGAAGGGCGCCCGGCGCGTGGGGCGCAGGGAAACTTTGGTCCCCTTCGATCCGCAAGTATAGGCCGGCCCGCAAAGACAGACGGACCGAGGCGACCGACGGACGGCGCGATGGAAATCCCGCACGAAGTCTCCCGTTTTGGGAGGTTTGCGCAGTCCTCGTAACGCGCTAGTCGATTGAACCAATGAATATGCACCTGTTCGTAGGTGCATGGGAAAGATGAATCTGAGCGAAGCCGAGCGGCGGGAATTGATGAGCAGGCAGCGCAGCCGCACGATGGCCGTGGGTCAAGTGCGGCGCGCGCGACTGATCCTGTTGCTCGATGAAGGGGCCTCGCGCGAGGCGATCATGAGTGAGTTGCGCTGCGACTCGCGTTTCATCTCGACGTGGAAGACGCGCTTTACCGCCGATCGCCTGGCGGGGCTGTATGCTCGTCATCCGGGTCGGGCACCGCGAAGCGATTTGGCACGGCTGGAAGCGCGGGTGCTCGACTACACGCTCAAGCGCAAGCCCAAGGACGGCTCTACGCACTGGAGCAGCCGCAAGCTCGCCGCCCAACTGGGCCTGCCGTTCATGACCGTGCAGCGCATCTGGCGCAAGCACGACCTCCAGCCTCACCGGCTCGAGCGGCACATGGTCTCCACCGATCCGGACTTCGAGACCAAGGCGGCCGACGTGATCGCGCTGTATCTGAATCCTCCGACGCACGCGGCGGTGTTCTGCGTGGACGAAAAGACCGCCATCCAGGCCCTCGATCGCAAGGACCGCATGTTGCCACTGTCGCGTGGGCGGGCCGAGAGTCACGGCTTCGAGTACAAGCGCAACGGCACGTTGAGCCTGTTCGCGGCGTTGAACACGGCCACCGGCGAAGTGCTCGGCAAGACCGCTGCGCGCCACACCAGCGCACAGTTCGTCGGCTTTCTCACCGATGTGGTGAGCAACCAACCCTTTGGACAGGAAATCCACGTCATCTGCGACAACGTCAGCAGCCACAAGACCCCTGCGGTTCAGTCGTTCCTGGCCGAGCATTCGAACGTGACGATGCATTTCACGCCCACCTACTCCTCTTGGCTTAACCAAGTCGAGAACTGGTTCGCCCGCATCCAGCGCGACGTCATCACCCGGGGTGTGTTCACCAGCGTCAAAGACCTGGACAAGAAACTCACGCGATACATCCGTCAGTACAACAAAAATGCCGCACCACTGAAGTGGAAGTATGCCGACCCACGTCGCCGCATCAGGTGCGATTCATCTGGTTCAGCGGACTAGTCTCCGCGCGCTGTCGAGGTCTACATCGAAAGCGCGCCGCGGAGCCTGCCTGCCTCGCGAATCAGCGCGGCAAGAAGCAGATACAGCACGATCGCATTGCAGACATGCCACAGAAAATGAGTGCCGATGGGGAAGGCATCGCAGATTCGCTCGTCGACCGTGCGAAAGAACAGCGAGACGGTGAACAAGCCACCCGCGAGCGCAAAGCTGCGCACCGTCGGATGCCGCTTCACCGCAAGCAACGCAGTCATGATCAGCAGTGTCGCCCAGGTGGGTAAATAGAAGATCGAGCCGTTGAGGAACTCTGGCGGAAACTGCGCCTTCACGCCGCGATTTACGATCTGGAACAGCATGAAGAACGCGATCGTACCAATCCATCGCAGTCTCGCGAGACGAACGAGGAAACTGAGCAGGAAGACACTGATGAAAAGCAGGATCGGAATCGTATCGGCAGACATCGCCCAACGCGTAGCGAAGGTGTGCCAGAGCGCGCTGCCGATGCCGATGGCGAAGAGCAGTGCAATGAGGAGAAGCAGGTCCCAGCCGTTGCGAACATCGAGTCCCGGATGGCGGCGCCAGAGTCGCAGCGCCATCACGGCGGCAACGATGAAGGCGAAATTCGTGAGGGCATTGAACGGCTCGCCCCACAGACCGGGACCGGTGCGCTCGCAATAGGCGTCGAGGAATGAGGTCATGCGAATAGATCCAAACCGCGCATCGCAAGCCACACTTGAAAGGACGCGCCGAGACGCCGTTCAGGATTGGGCATCGCTAGACGACCAGAAGGTTCTCCGCGATGAGCACTCCACGTCCAAGGCAGGGTTGCAGGCCGGGATGCTAGCACAACAGTAACAGCTGGCTGGGAGATCACAATCGCGATCGTGCGCGGCATGTGTCTTGCCTCGGCCGGGGTTTCCCCGCAGCTGGTACCTCCACATGGCAACGCTCGTACCGCATGACCGCGGGGGAGCGGCGCTTCGCCGTCCGGCTCCAGGGCAAGCTCGAGGACGATTATCTCTGCTGGTACGACGTGCCCCTTGGCCCGCGCCAGCTGCATCGCGACTTCGTCATCGTCCACCCGACGCGCGGGCTGCTGATTCTCGAAGTCAAGGACTGGCGGCTCGAGCACATGAAGCAGGCAACGCGCGCCGAGGTCCGTCTCCTTACCAGCGATGGGCTCGTCGGCAAGCCGAATCCACTCGAGCAGGCGCGACAGTACGCATTCGGTGTGGTAAAGCTACTCGAGCGCGACCCGCTGCTGACGGTGGCGGAAGGCGACAGGCACGCAGGCAACCTGCTTTTTCCCTACGGCCACGGCGTGGTATTCACGCGCATCTCCCGCAGGCAATTCGAACGGGCGGAACTGGGCCAGGTCATCGACCCGGAGCGGGTGATATGCGAAGACGAGATGACTGAAACGGTGGATCCGGAAGCCTTTCAGAAGCGGTTGTGGGCAATGTTCACCGTCAGGTTTCGGCACACTCTCACCCTCCCGCAGTTCGACCGTATACGCTGGCACCTCTTTCCGGAAATCCGAATCAACCCCGACCAACTCTCGTTGTTGGAGGAACCAGTACCCGAAACTTCCATAACCGGCACGGTCCCCGACCTCGTCCGCGTGATGGACATACAGCAGGAGCAGCTTGCCCGCAGCCTCGGCGAAGGGCACCGGGTCATCCATGGCGTGGCCGGCTCGGGCAAGACGCTGATTCTCGGCTACCGCTGCCTGCATCTCGCCAAGGCGTTGCGGAAACCGATTCTCGTGCTGTGCTACAACGTCACCCTCGCGGCGAAGCTCACCCAGATCATCGAAGAGAAGGGTCTCAGCGAACAGGTGAGCGTGCGCAACTTCCACGGCTGGTGTTCGGACCAGCTCAGGACCTACCACGTGGCAAAGCCGCCGCGCGGTCCGGAATTCTTCGACCAGTTGGTCCAGAAAGTAATTGACAACGTGGAGCGAGGCCAGATTCCCGCGGGCCAGTACGGCGCGGTGATGATCGACGAAGGACACGACTTCAGGCCCGAGTGGCTCAAACTCGTGACCCAGATGGTGGACCCCGAGACAAGATCGTTGCTCGTCCTCTATGACGACGTGCAGTCCATTTACGGCCGGGGCCCGCGGCGCAAGTTCAGCTTCGCGAGCGTCGGCATCAAGGCCCAAGGACGCACCACAATCCTCCGCCTCAACTACCGCAATACTGCCGAAGTGCTCGGTGTCGCGCAGGCGTTTGCCAGGGAGATCCTCAGTCCGGAGGACGCAGACGAAGATGGCATTCCGCTCATCGCACCGGAAAGCGCCGGGCGCCACGGACCCGTGCCGCAACTCATGAGACTCCCGAACCTGAAGAGCGAGGCGAACTACCTTGCGGATCAACTTCGCACCTTGCACGAACACGGGGCGCCCTGGAAAGAGATGGCCATCGTGTATCGCGCGCATTTCATCGGAGAGGAAGTCGTGCGCAGCCTGCGCGCCGCGAACGTGCCGGTGGAGTGGCTGAGTGACGATGAGTCAAGGCGGCACTTCCGGCCGGCCGAGGATAGCGTCAAGGTGATGACCATGCACAGCAGCAAGGGCCTGGAGTTTCCGCTGGTCGCGGTGCCCGGTCTGGGCTTCATGCCCCACGCGAACGACGACCCCAGGGAGGAGGCACGTCTTCTCTACGTGGCGATGACCCGCGCTATGGATCACCTGATTCTGACGTGCCATCGGGATTCCGAGTTCGCCATCCGGCTCACCGCTGCGAGCATCCGAACCGCCGCCTGAATCGCTCAACTGCGTGGGCGCTGAACCGCCGACTGCAGTCGCCAGTGGTGTGCTAGCATCCCCGAAGTCGCTTCAATTTTATCTCGTTCACCATGAACTACCGCCGCCTCGGCCGCTCCGGCCTGCAACTCAGCGCCCTCTCCTTCGGCTCGTGGGTGACCTACAGCAACCAGCTGGACATGCGTGCCGCGCGCGAGCTGATGGCCACCGCGTTTGATGCCGGCATCAACTTCTTCGACAACGCCGAGGTGTACGCGAACGGCAGCAGCGAAGAGATCATGGGCACCGTGCTGAAAGAGTTACGCTGGTCGCGCATGAAGTACGCGATCTCGACCAAGTTCTACTGGGGCATGGGCGACGGTCCCAACGAGAAGAACACGCTCAACCGGAAGTACCTTCTGTACGCGATCGACGGTTCGCTCAAGCGCCTGCAACTCGACTACGTGGATATCGTCTACTGCCACCGCGCCGACCCCAACACGCCACTCGAAGAAACGGTGGGCACGATGCACGACATCATCGCCCGCGGCAAGGCGCTCTACTGGGGAACGAGCGAGTGGCCAGCCGAGCAGATCCGCGCAGCGTGGCAAATCGCCGACAGACACCACCTGCACAAACCGGTGACCGAGCAGCCGCAATACAACCTTTTCCACCGCAAGCGCGTCGAGCAGGAATACGCGGCGCTCTGTGCCGACATCGGGCTCGGCCTCACCACGTGGAGTCCGCTGGCGAGCGGTGTGCTGACGGGCAAATACCGGGCAGGCATCCCGAAGGGTTCGCGCGCCACGGTGGCGAACTATGGCTTCCTGCGCGAAAGTCTCGTCGACCCGGTTCGCAACCGGATCGTCGCCGGTCTCGAAACGGTCGCCAATGACCTGGGCTGCACCCTCGCGCAACTCGCCATCGCCTGGTGTACGCGCAATCCGAACGTGAGCACCGTCATTCTCGGAGCGTCGCATCCGCGGCAGCTGTCGGAGAACCTCAAGGCGCTGGACGTGGCACCCAAGCTCACGGATGAGGTCACCGCGCGCATCGAATCCATCGTGGGAAACGCGTTCGAGTGAGGCGGTAAAGATCGCAGTCGGACGCTCTCGTTCCGCCAGTATTCATATCCATCCCAGCGCGCCGAGAATTCCGCCCACTGCAATCATCACCAGCAGGTGGATTCGCGTTCGCCACACCAGCACCCCCGCAGCGACGGTGAGAACCAGATGGCGCCAGCCGGGAGCGGCCGTGGCGAGAATCCAGCCGGTGGAGAACATAAGGCCGATCACGAGCGGCGTCATACCGGCCTTGAACGCCCGTACCGCGCGCCAGTGCTGCCGCGCATGCCCCCAGCGCGCGGCCGCGAATGCGAGGGTCGTGGACGGCAGCATGATACCGGCCAGCGTCGCGGCGGCGCCCTTCAGCCCGGCAGCCTGGTAACCCATCACCGCGACGAACAGAACGTTTGGGCCTGGCAGGGCCTGGGCGAGCGCGATCGAGGAATTGAACTGCGCGTCGGTCAGCACGCCCATCTCGTGGACCATGACGCGATGCATGTCGGGGGCCACCGCGATCGCGCCGCCGACCGAAAGCAGCGACAGCAGCAGGAAGTGCAGGAACAGGGAGAGGAGGTCGACCGGAGGCTGCATGGAGCGGCTATGGTGCTTCCGTCTGCGAGGGAGCGGTTCTCAGTCGCGTCCACGCGTAGAAACAGGAAACCGCGCCCAGCCCGAGCAACACCCATACGAGCGGCCAGCGGAGCAATGCGATGCCTGTGAACGTCAGCGCAATCAATCCGACGCAGGTCGCCGGGCCCATCGGATTGCGGCGCAGCGCGGACGAGAGCTTCAGCGCCGTTCCCACGATCAACCCAGCGGCGACCGCGCCCATGCCCGTCAGCGCGCCGGAGACCGCGGGGATCCGTGCGAATTCCGCGTACAGCGCGGCCGCTGAGAGCACGAGAACCAGCGGCACTGCCATGATCCCGGCCAGCGCCGCGAAGGCGCCGCGCCAGCCGAAGAAGCGATCGCCGACCATCAACGACACATTGCACACGTTGGGGCCGGGCAGCACCTGTCCGATCGCCAGCAGTTCCAGGAATTGCTCGCGCGTGAGCCAGCGCTTTTGCTCGCACAGCACGCGCTGCGTGACGGCGAGCACTCCGCCGAAACCCTGGAGCGCGAGCAGGGTGAACGCGACGAAGAGCTCCTTTTTCGAGGATGGACGCACAAGGCCCAGAGATTCGTCGGTCATGGGCGCATGGTACCCGTTGTGAACGCGGCGTACAGCTCCCGGCCTCCCGGCCGGGTTGCGCCGCCCTTACGGGTGCGCGAGCCGTTGCCCGTGCTCGCGGGTTGCATGGAAGCCGACCTGCGGCCAGCGCTCCATCGTCACCTCGAGGTTGTACTTGTTGGTTGCCAGGAACACGGGGTTCTCGTCCACGTCCATCGCCATGGCCGCGGTCTGCTCCTGCTCGAAGGTCCGTCGCGTGTTGTCGTCGGGAAAGGTGAGCCAGCGCGCGGTGGAGATGTTGGCCGGATCATAGATCGCGTCCACCCGGTATTCGGTCGCGAGTCGCTGCGCCACGATCTCGAACTGCAGCGGCCCCACCGCGCCCAGCAGCAGGGCGTTGCCGACCATCGACTCGAACACCTGGATCGCGCCCTCCTCGCCGAGTTCCTGCAGACCCTTATGCAGTTGCTTGGCCTTGAACGGGTCGCGTGCGCGCGCAAGACGAAACAGCTCCGGCGCGAAGTACGGAATCCCCTTGAAGCCGAGCGGCTCTCCTTCGCTCAGCGTATCGCCTATCTGCAACTGCCCGTGGTTGTGGATGCCGATGATGTCTCCGGCGACCGCGTCCGCGCTGGCGACACGCTCGTTCGCCATGAAGGTGAGCGCGTTGGCGAGCTTCATCTCGCGCGCCGTGCGCAGATGACGCACCTTCATGCCCGGCTGATACCGGCCCGAGCACACGCGGAGGAACGCGATGCGATCGCGATGTTTCGGGTCCATGTTCGCCTGGATCTTGAACACGAAGCCGGTAAACGCCGTTTCGCCGGGCTGCACCATGCGCTCGCCGCCATCCCGCGGCTGTGGCTGCGGTGCCCATTCGACCAGTGCCTGCAGAATTTCCTGCACACCAAAATTGTTGATGCCCGACCCGAAAAACACGGGTGACTGCCGGCCGGCGAGGAACTCCTCAAGGTCGAATGGATGACTCGCATTCCGGATCAGCTCCACGTCGTGGCGCAGCGCGGCCATCTCAGCAGGAAAGAGCGCATCGAGGCGCGGATTGTCGAGACCCTCGATCAGTTCGGAGTCGTCGCTCAGCCGTTCCTCTCCTGCCGTGAAGCGGACCAGGCGATCGCGCCGCAGATCGAAGACGCCACGGAAGCTCTTGCCCATGCCGATCGGCCAGCTGATCGGCGCGCAGTCGATCTTCAGCACCGACTCGATTTCTTCGAGCAGCGCCAGCGGCTCCCGCACTTCGCGGTCCAGCTTGTTCACGAAAGTGATGATCGGCGTCGCACGCAGTCGGCACACTTCCAGCAGCTTGATCGTCTGCACCTCGACGCCTTTCGCGGCGTCGATCACCATCACCGCCGCGTCCACGGCCGTCAGCACACGGTAGGTATCCTCGGAGAAATCTTCGTGGCCGGGCGTGTCGAGCAGATTGATCGTGTGGCCGCCGTACTCGAACTGCATCACGGAGCTCGTGACCGAGATGCCGCGCTGCTTTTCCACCTCCATCCAGTCGGAGGTGGCGTGACGCGCGCTCTTGCGCGCCTTGACTGTGCCCGCCATCTGGATCGCGCCACCGAAGAGCAGCAACTTCTCGGTGAGGGTCGTCTTGCCCGCGTCCGGGTGGGAAATAATGGCGAAGGTGCGGCGCCGGGAAACGTCTTCCGTCAAGTCGGCAGCGAGAGAAATGTCGTTCATCGTGTCGGATGCGCAGCAAGCATTGGCTCTGCACGCAAAAAAAGCGAAGCCGCCGGCGATCGGCGCGCGGCGGCAAGAATCGGCAGGGATTATAGCAGCGGGACGGGGGCGACCCGGAGCCGCTGGAGGCGTTTCGGCGCCTGAAGAAGCGCAGCTGGCGAACGGTTTCCGAGCCCGGCTGGAGGATCCGGTTACGCGGCGCCTTCGCTCACCTTTTCGTAGACCACGACCTGCGTCCCGCTTTTCGACGTGAACGGCTCGCCGGTCCAGTCACTCCACCGTTCGCGCATCCTGAAGCCGGCCAGACGCGCCATCAGATCCATTTCGGACGGATAGATGAAGCGTATCTTGTTTGGCAGGAAGCTGACCCCGTTGGGGGTGAAGTCCATCCGCTGCGTGTTGATGATCTGGCTTGCCGGATCGAGCAGCCCAACCCGAACGGATGCAAAGTCCTGCGCGACGTTCACCACTGAAACCTCCTGCTCGTCGCGCCAGCGGCTGCGATCGTGAATGAAGGTCTCGACGACGAACACTCCACCCGGTCGCAGGTGGCGCGCAGCATTCCTGAAGCACTGAACCTGGATTTCCTGCGAGAGAAACTGGAATATCGTGCTGAAGGCAAAAAATACCAGAGAGAAGAAACCCTCCCGTTCCACCAGATCCTCGACACAGTCGCCGTGGACGGCGACGATCTGCTCCGCCCCGGGTTTCGCTTTCAGCCGTAAGAGCATCTTCTGGGAGTTGTCGATCCCATACACCTTCAGACCGCGCTCGGACAATGGCAGCGCGAGGCGCCCGGTACCGATTCCGAACTCCAGAACCGGTCCGTTGCCCGCCAGTGCTGCGAGAACCTCGCTGACGGCACGGGGATCATCCCGGTCCGCGTAGAGTTCGTCGTACACCTCGGCGAAATCGTCGCCGTAGCTGTTTTCCCCCAGCTTTCCCATCCCTGCTCTCCTTCGTCAACGCCCTGGCGTCGCAAAACAGAAATGAACGTTACCACGGATGTCCACGCCCCCACGGGACCTTCCGCCCGGCGCGTCGCTATCCCTTGCGCCCGGTCTCGTATAGCGAGGGGGTGATCCGCGCGTGGGCGAGATATTCCCGCAGATGCTGGATGTCCTGCCGGCGCAGCGAGCTTCCGTGATGGGGACGGTGCAGGATGCCCTCGACACCGTTCAGGCGAGCCCGGACGCGCGCGCCCGGCAACGATTCCATGTCCGCGCCCAGGTGATGCAGCAGCGACTCGACCTCTCGCCATTGGATGTTTCCGCTGACGGGGTCCCGGAAGATAGCGCGAATCAACTGCTCGTGCTTGTGGCTCACCGAGCGTACCTTGCAGGGCGTCGATGAGATGAGCATACCCTAGAAATGGGGGTGCGTACGCAACGGCGGCCGGCGCGCTTGGATCGATCCGTTTCGCTTCTGCAGCGCCAGCCGCGCGGCATTAGAATGGCAACGTCAACGTTTCCCAAGAGTCAAGGCGCCACGCCCCGATCGGAGCGGTGCCGAGCCGGCCGCACAACCCCATTGCCATGACCGCACTCATTCTCGGCCTCGTTGTATTCCTCGGCGTGCATTCGGTGCGCATCGTCGGGGACGGTTGGCGCTCGCGGCAAATCGGGCGCTTGGGCGAAGCAAAATGGAAGGGGCTTTACTCCCTCGTCTCGCTCGCGGGTTTCGCGCTGATCATCTGGGGATACGGGCTCGCCCGCGCCGAACCGGTGGTGATCTGGAGCCCGCCCGTCTGGACGCGCCAGCTCGCCGCGTTGCTGACCGTGCCGGCCTTCATCCTGATCGTGGCGGGAAACGTACCCGGCACGCGCATCAAGGCCGCCGTGGGGCACCCCATGGTGCTGGGCGTGAAGATCTGGGCTTTCGCGCACCTGATCGCCAACGGCACCTTCGCGGACGTGCTGCTCTTCGGCTCCTTCCTCCTCTGGTCGGTGGTCGACTTCGCGTCGGCACGGCGCCGCGATCGCGCGGCGGGGACGCGTTATCCGCCCGGATCGCCGGCACGCGACGCGGTCGCGATCGTGGTCGGACTGGCGGCCTGGGTGATTTTCGGTTTCTGGCTCCACGGCTGGCTGATCGGCGTCCGCCCGTTCGGCTAGGACACTGGCAGGGGACGATCCATGCGTTACGAGCTCTACTATTGGCCGGACATCCAAGGCCGCGGTGAATTCGTACGGCTCGCCCTGGAGGAAGCCGGTGCCGACTACCTGGACGTGGCCCGCATGCCGGCACAACGTGGCATGGGCGTCCCCGCTTTGATGCGCCTGCTCGAAGACAGCTCTATCGAACGCCCACCCTTTGCGTCTCCGTTTCTGAAGGCGGGCAATCGCATGATCGGGCAAACGGCCAACATTCTCCTTTTCCTGGGTCCGCGGCTCGGCCTTGCGCCACGAGCGGAAGAGCAGCGGCTCTGGACGCACCAGCTGCAGCTCACCCTTGCGGACTTCGTCGTGGAGATCCACGATACGCATCACCCGATCGCGGGCAACCTGTACTACGAGGACCAGAAGCCCGAAGCGAAGCGCCGTGCGACCGACTTTCTCTGCGAGCGCCTGCCGAAGTTCCTCGGCTATTTCCAGCGGGTGCTGGAGCGCAATCCCAGACGCGGTGGGCACCTAGCCGGCGGCAGACTTTCTTACGTGGATCTTTCGATGTTCCAGGTGATCGCCGGACTGCGCTATGCATTCCCGAAAGCGATGACACGCGCGGAGGCAGAGTGCCCGGGGCTCGTCGCATTGCACGATCGCGTGGCGAAGCGGCCTCGCATCGCCGCGTATCTCGCCTCGGACCGCCGCATCCCTTTCAACCAGTTGGGGATCTTTCGGCGCTACCCCGAACTTGACGCGGACGCAGCCCAAGGCTGACACCGAACTCCTCCTTCCCGAACCTGTCCACCAAGGGTGGGTGAGGAGTAAAATTACAGGTTTCGACGGCTTGGAGCGACCAAAGAGTCGACGCGAGCCTGACAATGCAGGGTCGGGCTCTCAGGTGTCGTATTGCTGAAAAGACCACCCCCTCCATATCCCTTCATCGCGCACAAGGAGTTATCAATGTCACTGCGTATTGGCGACACAGCACCAGACTTCACGGCAAACACGACGCAAGGAGAGGTTCACTTCCACGACTGGATCGGAGACGGCTGGGCGATCCTGTTCTCGCATCCGAAGGATTTCACCCCGGTGTGCACCACGGAACTGGGCTATTTGGCCAAGCTGAAGCCGGAGTTCGACAAGCGCAACACCAAGATCATCGGGCTCAGCGTGGACCCCGTGAGCAGCCACGAGAAGTGGTCGAAGGACATCGAGGAAACGATGGGGCATGCGCCGAACTACCCGATGATCGGCGACCCGGATCTCAGCATCGCGAAGCTCTACGACATGCTGCCTGCGGGCGCGGGAACCACGTCTGAGGGCCGGACACCGGCCGACAACATGACGGTCCGTTCGGTGTTTCTGATCGGTCCGGACAAGAAGGTCAAGGCGATGCTGACCTACCCGATGACGAGCGGCCGCAACTTCGACGAAGTGCTGCGGCTGCTCGACTCGATCCAACTCACAGCGAAGCACAAGGTGGCAACGCCGGTGAACTGGAAGCACGGCGAGGACGTAATCATCGCCGGCTCCGTTTCCGACGAGGAAGCGAAGCAGAAATTCCCACAGGGCTGGAAGGCTCCCAAGCCCTACATGCGGATCGTGCCTCATCCCAAGTGACGGGCAACGGCAGACCGCCCGGAAAGCGGGCGATGTCCAACATGGCGCCATGGAGTTACAAGAGGTGAGTTGGATCTGATGCACGGGCGGGCGGCCTTCCCGCGAATCCCGGATCATTCTAATGACGCTCATGGCCGCGCCTCGCGGCCATCCTTCCTGATTTCCCGATGAGCAAGACAACCCGCTGGCTGGTTTTTCTCGTTGCGTTGCTCGCGATCGCGGCAGCGGTCATCCTGTGGTGGCAGAAGCAGGTGCCGCCCGTTGCGCTCCCTGAGCAACCGAAAGCCGAGCCCCAAGCCGAGGCGCCGCCTGCATCGGCTCCCGTTGCTCCTGCCGGACCGGAAATCCTCCACCCGATCGAAATTGCCCGCGGGGAACTCGGTGAGGAAAGTGGCGCGGGATCAGAGAGTGAGCCTGCAAAGCCGTCCGCACTGGACGAGAGCGACCCGGTAGCGACGGAGGCTTTGACCGGACTCTACGGTCGCGAAGCGTTCGAGCGCTTGTTCTTCCCGAACGACATCGTCCGCCACATCGTCGCGACGATCGACAATCTGCCGCGCAAGGAAGTCGCGCAGCGACTCATCCCCGTCAAACCTCCGGCAGGACAATTCCTGACCACGGGCAAAGAGGGCAGCGTGGTTCTCAGTCCCCAGAATTACGCGCGCTACACGCCTTACGTACGTCTCGCGCAATCCGTCAATCCCAAGACGGTCGTCGCGGCCTACGTGCGACTCTACCCGCTGTTTCAACAGGCGTATCAAGAACTCGGTTATCCCAACGGGTACTTCAACGATCGCCTGATCGAGGTCATCGACCATTTGCTCGAAGCGCCGGGCGCGAACGGACCGGTCATGCTGGTGCAGCCACGCGTGCTGTATCAGTTCTCCGACCCGCAGATGGAGGCGCTGTCGGCAGGCGAGAAGCTCCTCATCCGCATGGGCCCGGAGAACGCCCGCAAGGTCAAGGAAATGCTGCGCGAAGTGCGGCGGACGCTGACCGGAAAGAAGCCCGAGTAGCGCTACGCCGCGGGACGCGGCGCACCGAACATCTCCGACGCTGTCGTGAGCACGCGCGCCGCAGGCACTTCAACCGATTCCGCGCCCGCAAACCAGCGCTCGTGGGCGGCGATCGGATCGCGCACCCAGCCGATGCTGAACGGATGGGGAAAGAATGCCCGTTGGGTTTTGCGGTCGGTGTCGCTGAAGAAGGCGGTCAGCCCCGGGTGACTGTGGTACCAGCCGACGATCAGCTCGTCTTCTTGCAGCGCTTCGCGCGCGTGGGTCCAGACCTGCGGCCCCATGCGCAGCGAGGTGCCGGAGCTGGAGAATTCCATCGCCGGGACGCTCGCACTGACATGCACAGCCGCGAGTCCGCCAGCGTCGTTCGTGAAGACTGCGCCGATGAGCAATCCTCCCTGCTCGTCATCGCTCGCGGCGAGTTGTTCCTCGACCCGATCGCGCACCGCTCCGTCCACGAGGATCACGAGTCCGGCCGCACCCCATGATTCCATCCGCTGCGCGTCACCGGTGGACAAACTCTGGTAGAGAGTCTCAATCGGGCGCAGAGGCAGTTCGATCTTCTGCTCCCGCCATTCGATCATGTCGTGGCCTCGAAATCGCGCGCGCACTTCGGGCAGCGGACCGTGCCGCGGCGTGAAGCCGGCAGGCGCATGCGCGCACCGCAATGCGGACAAGCGCGGATCACGCGATCCGCGTCCCCCACGGTCGAATCGCTCCCCGGGACCTGCAGGTGTTCGGTGTCGCGCAGCGCCTGCGCCACGGGCTCGGTCGGAAACGCCTGCGGGTGGCGGGAAAGTGCCTGGCGATACCACGCGAGCGCGGCGGGATGAGCGACCGAATGGACGTTGACGATGAGCGGGTCGAAGGTGATGAGCTGCGCGATGCGGCGCACGAAGAGGTCCATGCCCTCGCTCGCGAGCCATTTCGTACCGAGGCATACGAGCCCCGACGGAAACACGTTGGGATGGAAGATCGGTGTGGTAATGGTCGCGGCCGGCGCCATGAAGGGATAGCGCGCCGGGAGATCGATCACGAGTCGCGTCGTGGTACGTCGATCCGCCGGGTAGCTCGAAGAGCCCGCAGTCGCATAACCGAGATCGAGCACAAAGCGCGGCGACCCGGGGCTGGCCAGCGCGACGAGAGCGATCTTTCCGTGCGCGCTGGCCGCAAGCACCCGCAGGCGATCGATGTCCGCGCTCACCCGTACGGCACTCGCCATGACCAACGCCGGGTCGGGATGAAGCGAGGGGTGCTCAGCCCGCGACGAGCACGGGCTGCACCTCGAGTACGTCGCCCGGCTTGACGCCGCTTTTCGCGAGGGACTCGCCCGGAGCGACCGCGCGACCGGTGTTGGTGTTCACGAGCGTGTAGTCCGTATCCGCCGGCAATGCCCAATTGTCTACGGCCGCCTGGATGATTGCGTTGCCCGTGCTGCCGCCGTCGAGGGTGAGCTCCGCTTTCCGGGTCTGGTCGGCGGTGCGCACCAAGAGCTTCAGGTCTTCTGCCATTTCAATCCTCCTCGAAATCGAGACAAAGCCACTCGCTGCCTACCGCGGCGAGAGCGTACTTCACCGGCGGAGCCATCGTGGAGAAGCACTCGGAGAGCGTCGCAAACGTGAACTCGTCCTGCATCGCGACGCGCACCGCACGCTGGTTGCAAACTGGACAGAGCGTAATGCTGTCGTCGAATTCCGCAGCGCGACGGTTCACATACCACCCTGCCCTCGTGGCGTCGCCGCACTGCGCGCAAACGTAGTCGATGATGATCGGATCGCTGAGCCGCAGGGTGACCGCCGTAGCCTGCGCCGGCGATCCCGCAAGCTCTGACAACTGCCGTGCCCAATCGTTGCCCACGGCCAGCGTGCGCAACCGTTCCGCGAACATGCCGCAGCCGACGCACTCAGGCTGGCGGCCCAGTTCCGACACGGTGCTCGCGCCGGAGATCGTGTCCAGAAAAATCCGCCGGGAAGTGCCGGTAGGTTCCGCACCGAGCCGCAGCGCCACCGAGGCGGCGAACGCACCGGCGATGCTGGCAGTGATGGCCGTCGTCGGCACCTTGCGCTCCGCCCACGCCGCTTTTCTGAGCCAACCGCAGGAATAGCGCTCGGCAATGCGCTGGTAGGCGGAGTGCGGAAGGTGACATTCGTAGCATGACGGGATCGCGGCGCCGGAAAAGGGAAAGGTCTCCACGGTTGCATAGCGGCTGTCGATGCCCGCATTCACGAGATCGACGCCCGCGATCAGGCACATCTGGTTAAGCCGCAGGCGCGCTTCGAAGTTGTCGACTCCGCAGACCACGCAGCCATAGCGTCGAAGCCGCGAAAGGCTGAGCGTCTGCCAGAAATCCCCCTCGATGCCGCACAGCTCGACCGAAGCGTCGACTTCGCGTGCGCGCGCGACCACGGCGTCGACCTTCGGAGCTCCCACGTCGCTCTCTCGCAGGAAGATGCTGCGCGTGAGATTGTGAACCTCGACCCGATCGAAGTCGTAGACATCGATTGCGCCCACCCCAAGCAGCACGAGATTCTTGACCACCTCGTTCCCGACGGCACCGGCTCCAATGACAGCGATGCGCGCAGCACGCACTGCATCCTGCGAGAACCAGTCGATTAGAGAGTGACGGAGGTAGCGGTCAGGGTCCACCGGCAATGGGGGACAACGCCAGGAGCGGTCAGGCGTCCGCGAGGCGCACGGGGCCGAGGTCGGTGCTGTGGCAGATCACGCAGCTGCCGCCGTTCTCCCGCTGGAGCACCGCGAAGCTGTCGGCGTGGTACACCGAAAGACAGTTCCCACACCGGACGAGAGGCTGTCCCGCATCGATCGGCGCGCTCGAATAGGCATCGCGCAGGCCCGCCAGCTCCGAGCGACGGACGATGTGCACGGTGCCTTGTCCCGTAGATTTCGAAGGAGTGCCGAACCAGTCCGGCCAGCGCCGCTGCGGACGATAGGTTCGATCTCCCCGCGGAACGCGGGACACGAATGCGGCCAGCCAGAAGCAGAGGCCGATGAAGAAGAGAAGTGGAAGGAGTCTAACCATGGGGTGCGACTAACGCGCGATCGCCGTCAGGGTTGACGGGGAAGAACGTCCAGCAAATGCCTGCCCAAAGCAGGCGGTCGGATGGATGCGGTCAGAATTGCATCGACGCCGAACCTTCCCGCTTCCACATGACGTCGACCTTCTGCGCCGCTGCGTCCTTGAGGAGTTGAACCAGCGGGAACGCCCTCTGGCTCAGGGACACGGGCGGCTCGCTGCCATCGTCCCCGCCGCTATCGTCAAGTCTGTCCTGCGGCGACGGCGGAAGTGCCGGCGGATTCTGGAGTGCCTTTTCCAGCTTCTGCAGCGCCGCGGGAACATCCGCCGCGAGGAGCGCACCCGGAACCGTTCCGCTGTGGCCCATCATCTTGAGGAAATGGACGGCCACGTCGCCGAACATCGTGACGCGCCCGACCTTGCTGTCGAATCGAACGAGCATGGGCGCTATGCTAACCGCACCGCTTCGCTTTGCCAACTTCGTTGCGCAAGCCCCCTCGGTTCGTCATCTAGGTTCCCGACGCGATCCGTGGAAACAGGCGTCGCTCCGCCAGATCGAACGCGCCCTGCAGCAGGAGCGCGAGCGCCGCTGCGGGAATCGCACCGGCGAGCAGCAAGGTGCGATCGTTGAGCGCGAGACCCTGGACGATGCGCTCGCCATAGCCGCCCGCGCCGATGAACGCCGCGATGGTCGCGGTGCCGACGTTGATCACGGCAGAGGTCTTGATGCCGGCCATGATCGACGGCGCCGCGAGTGGCAGCTCGATCGAGAGAAGCCGGTCGCGACTCGAAAGCCCCAGCGCGAGCGCCGCCTGCTTCAATCCGGGGCGAATGCCGGCAACGCCGGCGTGTGTGTTGCGCACGATCGGCAGCAACGCATAGAGCGCGAGCGCCACGAGCGCCGGCAAGGTGCCGATCGTTCCAAGCGCCGCGATGAGGAATGCGAGCAGCGCAATCGAGGGCACCGTCTGGACCACGCCCACGCCCGCAAGCACGGCCTGCCCCAGCGTCGGACGCTTTGCCGCGAGCACGCCGAGCGGAATGCCGATCAGCACCGACACCGCGAGCGAGACAAACACGAGTACCAGATGCTCGCGCGTGAGGCGCCAGAAATCGCCGTCGAAGAGCACGTCGCGAAAGCTTCCGCGCTTGCCGCTCGACGAGATCGCCCTTCCACCCGGGAGAAACTCTTCCGCCGCCGCGGCAAACGTCCTGCCTTCGAGTTCGACGGCCGCGTTCATGCGCACCATTGTCGCCGCGTCGATGCGCCCCTCGAGGCGGGAGATTGCCTGCCAGGCATCGGGAAACCGCTGCGCAACGTCGCGTCGGAACACCAGCACGGCGTCGTAACGCGGAAAAGCGCGGCGATCGTCTTCGAGGGTCTTCAGCCGGAAGCGTTCGAGCTTAGCGTCCGTGGAATAGACATCCATCACGTCGATGCTGCCGTTCCCCATCGCCTCATACGCGAGCCCGTGGTCGATGCCCGTCGGCGTCACCGGTGTCAACCCATACGCCCGCTTCAGTGCAGCCCAGCCGTCTGCACGGGCGATGAACTCCTGCGACAACCCGAGACGCAGTTCGGGATGGTGGGTAAGGTCGGAGAGTTTGCGGATACCGAGCGCCTGTGCGCGGTCCTCCTGCATTGCAAGCGCGTAGCCGTTCTCGAACCCGAGCGGCACGCCAACGCCGAGTCCCATGACCGCGAGGCGACGATCGATCTCGGCGAGAGACGCGCCTGCGTCCAGCTTCAGGATTTCGGCCGCGAGCGTGCCGATGTAATCGGGATAGATATCGATGCTGCCCGCTTCGAGGGCGGCGAAGACGATGCCGGTGTTGCCGAGGCCGGGCCGGTAACGGACCTGCCCATGTTCGCCCGCCACCCGCGCGACGATCTCGCCGAGAATGTAGGATTCCGTGAAGCGCTTCGATCCGACGACGAGGGATTCCGCGGCATTGGCACTCGCCACGGCGAGCGGACAGAGGATTGCCAGTAGGAACGCCGCACCCGCTCTCATGCGCAGCGTTTCAAAGCGATTCGAAGACCTGCACCATGCGCCGGCGCTGCGCCTCGTCGGGGAGGCGCCCGCCTCCTGCACCCATGTTGTCCACCAGATGCTTCGGCTTGTTCGTGGCGGGAATGACGCACGTCACCGCAGGATTGGCCAGCACGTACTTGAGGAAGAACTGGCCCCAGCTCGCGCAGTCGATGTCCGCCGACCATGGCGGCAGTGGCTTGTCGCGCACCCGGGAAAAAAGATCGCCCTGCGCGAAGGGGCGGTTCACGATCACCGCGACGCCATGCTCCTTGGCAAGCGGCAGAACCTTGCGCTCGGCCTCGCGTTCGGCGATCGAATAATTGAGCTGGACGAAATCGCAACCGCCGGTCGCGATCAGCCGCGCGAGGTCGCCATAGGCACCTTCATGATAGTGCGTGATCCCGATGTAGCGAATCCGTCCTGACGCCTTCCATTCCCGAAGCGTGCGTAGATGCGTGTCGAGGTCGAGGAGATTGTGCACCTGCATGAGATCGATGCGGTCGGTGCGCAGCAGGCGGAACGATGCTTCCATCTGGCGAATACCGGCATCGCGTCCCGTCGTCCAGACCTTGGTTGCCAGGAAAAGCTCCTTCGTCACGCCCAGATCGGCGGCCAGATCGCCGACCACGCCTTCCGCCTTTCCGTACATGGGTGAACTGTCCACCACCTTGCCGCCCGCCTGAACGAAGAGCCGCAGCACTTCCTCCAGCGCTGCACGTTCCGGGGACGATGCATCGACGTCGAACGTGCGATAGGTGCCAAGTCCGATCACCGGCAACAGCTCACCGGAACTCGGAATCCTGCGCTGCAGCAGGGGAGTAGATGCGCCCGACGCGCGTTTCCCACCGAGCGCGGTCGCCACGCCCGCCACTGCAACTTGCTTCAGCGCACTGCGCCTGGAGATGCGGTGGGAATCCACCGTCAAAGAGGACCGTTGGTGTGCAGATCCCATTTGAAGTGCACACCGTCGTTGAACGATCCATCCGGCTTCTGGGTCTTGTACTCGAAGTCCACCTGTGCGAAGTCGAGGGTCACGTGCTCGACCAGGCCTCCCGCCTCGGTCGTTCCCGAGTTTTCGACGCTGGTGACCAGAACGTCCGCCATCTCGATCAACAGGAATTCCTGGGGCGTCGTGGTTCCCGTGTTGCGAATGGTGAGGCGCGCATGCTCGAAGTGCGTTCCCGACGCGCAGGCGAGCATCAATCCCGGGGACGCTCTGTCGATTCGGTGCGTAAACATCAGGTTTTGGAAAGCCGCCCGCGCGGAGTCGTTTCCACCCGCGACCGGCGCGGGATGGGACAATCCCCAGGCCCACGACATCACCTCGATCTCGTTCCGGTGCCTGCTGTCGTGCGATTCGCCCGGGATATCCCCGACCTGGATGAAAATGTTGGTGCTCATGGACTGCATTCTCCATTGCGAAGCCGAGCCGTTAATTATGCCGCAGTGCCGGACAGCTAGCGCGTTGCTTCCAGTATCGCATGCTCGCGCATGCGTTCGAGCCCGTCGTGCCGGCGTCCGAGATAAAGCGCCATGCCCACCCAAAGGAGGGCGATCAGCATGCCCACGTAGGACACGCCCGAGAACGACACCCCTAGTGCACGCAGCCCCGCCGACACCCACCCGGAGAGCGTGTCGCCGCCGCGATAGACGACGGTGTCGATGAAGTTCTTGGACTTGTACTTCTCTTCGCGGGAAAGGATGTTGAAGAGCGTCTCGCGCGTCGGTTTGGAGAGCGCGAACTCCCCTGCCCGGCGCATCACGCCGAACGCGATCAGCACCATGAGCGTCGGATACGCTCCCAGCACGAAGAATCCGATGACGGAAAGGAGCGGCATCAACATGAGCATGAAAGTCGTGTTCAGCAGCCTGGAGAGGCGGCCGAACACAAAGACCTGGACCACGAGGGTGAGAAGATTCACGGTGAGGTCCAGCTTCGCGAACAGCGCGGTGCGCTCGGCCGGGTCCGGGACCGCTTCCTTCACGAGGTGCGCCTGGTGGAAGTAGAGCAGCGTCGAGAGCACGGTGTAGCACATGAGGTACACGCAGATGCCGAGCAGGTAAGGCGAGCGGAGCACGGTCGTGAGCCCGGCCCAGATGCTGCCGCCAATGGGCGCTTCGTCGCCGCTTTCCCGCACGGCGCGCGGCTCAGCCTCGCGCCGCATTGCCCACGCGCCGAGACGCTGGATGCAGAGCACGGCAGCCCCCAGAAATCCCGCCGAGATCAGCAGCAGATTCGTAGGCCCAAGCACCGTCGCGAGCGACGCGGTGATGAAGGGACCAGCGACCGCACCGCTGGTGCCCCCAGCTGAGATAAAGCCGTACAGCCGTTTTGCCTGCGCGGTCGTGTAGAGATCGGCCATGAAGCTCCAGAACACCGACACGACAAACAGGTTGAAAACGCTGACCCACACAAAAAAGACCTTCGCCACCTGCGCTGCCGGTACACCACCGCGCAGCGCGGCCCAGAAGAGCAGCAGGTTGACCGCGAAGAAGAGGTAAACGAGGGGCAGCAGCCGACGCCGCGGCAATCGCGATGTCAGCCAGCCGAAAAGCGGTACCACCGCGAGCATGCTCACGAAGGTCGCAGTGAACAGCCACTGCAACTGATCGACACCGGCCTGGATGCCCATCTCGTCCCGCACCGGGCGCAGGATGTAGTAGCCGCACAGCAGGCAGAAGAAATAGACGAACGACCAGAGGAGCGCTGCGGCCTCGTGCCGCTCGGCGTTCACCACGCGCTTGAGAAGTCCGTGCATACGACTCACAGCATTTGGCCCGCCTTCAAATCATCGCGGACGATTGTTCTCAAATTTGGGCCACTGTGTCCGAATCCTCATTACCTGATGTCCCTCGCTTCGCCCAGTTGGAGGTCAGATAGCTACTGTAGAATTGCATAGATCTGACGCCAGTTTATCGTAATAGAACAACGGTTTCCTTCCGTCGCTTGCGCGCCATGGCATCTGACTTCGATCTGATCATCACAACCGATTACCCCAGCCGGACCGCTGAGCTTCGCCTCCTGGACGCAGATGGTTCGCAGCTCGCTTTCAGGCAGACGGATTTCAAAGCGATCCCGGTTTCGCGCCAGCACGGGCTCTTCGACCTGCGAAACTACGTCGACCACTACGTTGAGCCGACGCAGGAAGCAGCGGGCGTCGCTGAGATCGGCGTCTGTGTCGCTGAGGATGTCCTGGGATCAGAGATTTGCCGGAGGCTCTGGGAATCCGAAGCGCAGCGTACCCTTCGTATTCAGTTGCCCGGAGCAACTCAAGAGCATGATCACCTCGCGGCTGCTCTAGCCCGCATACCCTGGGAAATTGCCCGTCCGGACCACGACAAACCCACACTCAGCGAACGCAACCTGTTACTCAGAGTAGTGCATGGCACGAACGCGCCAGCCACGACGCTTGGTGATCTGGCCAAGAACGAGTGCTTGCGTGTGCTATTCATCTTCGCCGAGTCACGGGGCTCACATCCCTTGGCAATGCGGATGGAGAGGCGTGCGCTACAAAAGCTATTTGAGGAGGAGATATACCCGCAGCGCCGGGTGGTGGCTGACTTCCTAACGCACGGAGTAACTCGGGAGCGGCTAGAAGCACAGGTCAAGGAAAATGGCGGCTATCACGTCGTCCATTGGAGCGGTCACGGACACGTGAATCTCCTCGAACTTGCCACACCTAGCGGGACCAGCGACCCTATCTCTGGAAGGGAACTGCTGGATCTCTTCATTAAGGCCGGTGGCTTCATCCCACGTCTCTTCTTCCTGAGCGCTTGCCACTCTGGCGACATATTGCACGTCGAGGACTGGAACGATGTGCTCGCCATTGCGCAGGGTGAACGGACGCGCGCGAACCGTGCGCCCATCACGGAGACGAAAGCCATCTCGCTTGAGGAGAATCCCGGCTATACCGGTACCGCACACGCGCTGCTTCAAGGTAGTGTGCCGTCTGTGGTTGCCATGCGGTACGCGGTCGGGGATGACTACGCGCGCGACCTGGGAATCGAGTTCTACCGAGCCCTGTTGGCTCACTCAAAGCCAAAGACCACCGCCGCAGCTCTCGCAATGGCGCGTAACTCGCTGACGGATCCCAGGAAACACCCATCCGACTGCTATGCGGCGTGTGATCATGCGACGCCCATCCTCTACGGTGAGGAGGATTCCAGACTCACGTTGCATGAAGGCCGCAGCCCTAGCCTCCAGATCCGCAATCGCCGCCTCCACCAAATCGCCGATTTGACAACGGCGGCACACGAGCACTTCGTCGGCCGGACTTGGGAGCTGACTTTTCTGGGTGCCAGCTTCATTGGCGCGCCAAGGGGAACGGGGGTTAAGCCTGTGGCTGTCGTTACTGGCCTCGGCGGCATGGGGAAAACGGCGCTCGCCGCCGAGGCGCTTGCGCTCTGGGAATCACGCTTCGACTGGGTCCTCCTTTACCAGTTTAAGCCAAGCGCTATCGGTTTTGAGGTCACACTACGTGATATCCATCTGACGCTCAATGCCGAACGGGGCCACTATCACGAACATGTGAAGAAGCACCCTGCCGATGCGGTCTATCGCGCTGCAGACGCGGAGTTTACCGGCGAGCAGAGGCTAGAGCGTCTGACGCGCAACCTCATCCGTGCGCTACGGGACGAAGCAATCTTGTTGGTCCTCGATAACTTTGAAACCAATCTTAAGGCACAAGCCGAACAGGGAAGTCCGCATCCGCTCTGGACGTGCCAAGACCCGGCGTGGGATTACTGTCTGGCCCGACTCGCGACGGAACTGATTGGGACGCCCTCACGCATCCTCCTCACCTGTCGGCGCCCGCTCGCAGCGCTCGCTAAGGTGTCCTGCAATTGCATACTTGGTACGCTGCCAGCGGGTGAGGCCGCACTTTATCTGCGGGAACATTCCGGCCTGAGCAAGATGATCTTTGGTAGCGATTTGGCGGAGCGTACTCTCGCGCTTCGACTGCTAGACGCCAGTCGATTTCATCCGCTGCTAATGGCCCGCCTTGCCCGGCTCACGGCGTCCCCGAACCTGCGGACTCAGCTTCTGCAAACGCTCGATGCGCTGGAGAATATAAAGGGCTTCTCCCAACTCCCCGCGCTGTTTGCTAGCAGTCCCGGAGATGCAGCCGAACTGGCGTATCTGGAAGATGCCTTCGCGACGTCGGTAGACCAGCTCATCTGCGCTTCCAGCAGAGAGGCCCGACGATTGTTGTGGGTCATCGCGATTGCGAACGAGCCAGTAACCCTTGATCTGCTTCAAAAGATATGTACAGACTTGGTGCCTCGCATCGAGTCCGTCCCGCTGGTGCGACAGCTGGTGGCAACGGGTCTAGTCACGGAGGACCAGGTCGGGCTAGTTGATGGGTTTCCAGATTTCATCTGTCACGAATTCGTCCGGGAGCGCATTTGCATCTGGATGGACGAGCATCCAAAAGAGCGGGGAGATCTTACCCCTAGACGTCCATCTGGCTCACGTTCGCGAAGCAGTTGGAAGTACTGTTTAAAGACCTTCAGCATCAGGACATGACCTCTGCGATCCAAGTTGGCAGTCGTGCACTCGTCCATTACATCCAGGCTGGGGCCTATGATCGATTCGACAGTCTCGCAAATAATGTCAGGCTCTTCAGGAAATCGAGTGGGTGAATTCGGTGCACTTTAGAGGGCCGGCAGCATGCAGGTCAGTATCTTGAGTCGCAGGTACTCCTGGTCGCGCAGTCCGTATGCGCGGCGCTGGAGGACACGAATCTTGTTGTTCAAGCCCTCGACGAATCCGAGTGACACCTTGTTCTCGGGCAGGCAATAAGCAGCGATACCATCCCAATGCCGATCGATCATCTGCGCGAATTTCTCGTACGGTTTGAGCCGCTGCCAATTCAGGCTCGCGCGCCAGTTCTCGAAGAAGCGCCGCGCCCAGCCTTCTCGCTCGTAGTCCCAGAGTTGGCCGAAGGACTCCTTGAGGAGGTAGGCCGTGTTCAATCGCTTGTTCGCCGCCAGCAGCATCTTGAGCGATTTTCGGCCCTCCATCGTGAGGTTCTCGCGGCGCGAGAGCAGCGTGTACTTCTGGCCCTTGATGTAGCGCCGGTCTCGACCAGAGAGCCGCGCGTACTCGCTCTTTCGTACATTGTCGAGCGCCTCGCCCAGGTGGCGCATGATGTGGAACTTGTCGAACAGGATCGCCGTCTGCGGCGCATGCGCTGCGGTCGCGTTGCGAAACGGCTTCCACATATCCATCACCGCCAAGCGGATGCCGCGCGCCTTCTTCTCGCCCAGCCAGTCGTAGAACTGCGCCATACTCGCCTCGGACCGGTCCTCGCCGCCGAACCAGATCGGCCGTCCGCGGATCAGGTCGCTCACCACGATTCGATAGGTATGGCCCCTGCGGATGGAGATCTCGTCGATGCCTATGGCCTTCGGCCCAGGCGTGCCAGCCTTGGCCAACTGCGCCGCCATGTACTGCTTCTCCAGGGTCTTCACCGTGCCCCAGTCGAGGTTGAGTTCCAGGGCCAAGTCCTTGATCGTCGCCGAGCGGCAGCGTCGCCCCACGTAGTGGGCAAAGCGCTTGGTATAGAACGGGTTGTCGGCCAGGAAATCGAGCCGTTCGCGCTTCACTGTGCCGCAACGCTTGCACTGCACACGCCGGACCTCGAACTCCAGGTAGACACGCGCGTCGCCGCTCGACAGATCGCGAACGCGGCGCACACGCCGGTCGTACCAGCCCGACTGCACGCGGGCACAGCAGCCGCAGGTCGTTTTTTTGAGCGCCGCACAAGGCTGATGACGCGCGCCTTCGGATCACCGAACACGCCGCGCACCGTGGGTTGCGGACGAAAGCCGCGGAACGCGTATGCGTCCCACAGCCGCCGCGCTCGCTTCGCTGAATTGGGCATCCGAACATGATGCCCATTTCGCGCACCCTTCGTAACGCCTGAAAGCCAATATCCATGCCGCTTCCAGCTATGTTTACCCCCTCAAATCACCCACACGACTTCCCGAAGACCCTAATGTCATTACCAGCACGGAAGACAAGCGTGCCCTAGCAGCCTGACCGAAGACGAGGCCGGGGCAGCTCAGAAGCCTCCGCACTCGAAGTGCTGCGTCGCGGCGCCGCCGGTGCTGGTCTTCGACGCAGAGGGCAACCTGTTGAAGGCCTGGGGCGGACCGGGTCCTGGCTACAGCTAGCCGGAGAACGAGCACGGCATTTACGTCGACGCCAAGGGCTTCGTATCGATCACCGGAAACGGTGACAACGACGGACAGATCCTCAAGTTCACCCGCGACGGAAACTTCGTGCTGCAGATCGGGAAGGTAGGTGCGCAGACCGGCAACTCGGACACGACCAGGCTGGGCAGAGCTGCGGGCGTCGAGGTCGATGTCGCAGCGAACGAAGTCTACGTCGCCGACGGATACTACAATCGGCGCGTGATTGTCTTCGACGCTGACACGGGCACCTACAAGCGGCACTTGGGCGCGTACGGCAAGCCGTCGGCAGACGCCGACAAGCCGGACCTGCGCCGCGCGGCGCCACCGACCGCCGAACAGTTGCAGCAGTTCGGTAACCCCGTGCACTGCGTGCGCCTGTCGCGGGACGGAACGCTTTACGTGTGCGATCGCATCAACGACCGGGTGCAAATCTTTCGCAAAGACGGCACCTACGTCAAGGAGTTCGCGGTCGAGCCGCGCACCGCCGCGAACGGTTCGGTGTGGGACATCGTACTTTCTCGGGATCCGGACCAGCGCTGGATAGTTCTCGCCGACGGACGCAACAATCAGGTGCTTTAATCCTCAACCGGGACACCGGTGCGGTCGTCAGCAGTTTTGGGCGACCGGGCCGCTACGCCGGCGAGTTTCACTGGGTACACGACCTTGCGATCGATTCCCGGGGCAATCTTTACGCGGGTGAAGTCGACACCGGCAAACGCGTGCAGAAGTTTACGAAACAACCCTAGCGCCGCGATGCGGTAGCGCGATCATCGCGGCCGGTGATGCTCCCACGATCGGGGTCCAGTTTCGTCGTCCTCGTCCGCTTCGGCTTCGTTGTCGTCCTCGAAATCCGGCTGCCCCCACTCGCCGGGAAGATCGAACTCGGCCGAGGCGATGATCGCCGCGACGGTGTCCTCCAGTTCCTCGGCACCAAACTGGAAATCGGCGAAGCGCGCGGGTGGCCGCAACCCGGAGATAGCCGCTGATGCTGCGACGAAAAACCTGTTCATCGAGTACCTCCTCTGCTGCTTTTGGCTTCGACCTTGTAGACCGCGGAGAAGACTCTAGCCTCGCTGCATTACCGCAGTATGTTAGTCGTGAGGTTCACCGAGCCAAGTTTCTTGAATAAAGCGAACTGGACGTGGCTAAGAATGCCAGAACCGACGCGGCATCCAAGGCGAACCCATCGCCGACCGCAAATGATCTGAACCAATTCCACGAGAGCACCGGCCGTTCACTCCCCACCTGATACCACCGTGAACTTCACCACCATCGCGCCACCCGCTGCCGCCGTGCCTCCCGCGCCCGCATAGGGCGTCGCGGTGAGCGTGTGGGCGCCTGAAGCTAGTGACACGGGCGCATAGTCCCCCGACGCGTCGCCTGCCAGTGAATAGGGCGCGACGTTCTCGATTCTAAAAGCCGGATCGGCATCGACCCCGAACACGACACTGCCAGGGGAACCGCTTGCTATCGCACGGATCGACAACTCCGGCGGCAAACTGCCCAGGAACAGCGTGTCATCGTTGCGCAGCGGACGGATATCGGAGTCGCTGGCAGCATTTACCAGCATGAAGCCGGTCACGAAAGAACTCGACGAGGTGTACTCCACCGCGCCCATATCGCACTGGCCTGTGCCTTGCGGACGCGGGACGCCGCGCTGATCGCGAAACTCGCAAGCGTCCGCGGCGGGTGGCGGGAATTGGTAGGCCGCATCGCGCGCGGCGCTAGCGCTGAGCGGCAGGTGCGTGAAGGTCGGCCCTCCATTGCTGGTCAACCCTCCAAGGTTGTGCGGCACGTCGAGCAGGTAGGTGCTCACGAAACTGGTGATCGTGCAATCGGTCGAGTTGCCGATCAGATTGTACTTGCTGTCCGCGGTAAGCTCGCCGACGCAATCGTCCGGTCCACCGTCGCCATGATTCCCCGCGACGATACTGTTCTTCATCACCGTGAGTTCACCCACGGAGGTCTGGATTCCACCGCCTCGAAACGATCCGAGGTTGTTGCCTCTTCCCGTGTTGTTCGTGACGGTCACGTTGTTCAGCACGGCGAATCCGTTCTGGGAGATGCCTCCCACCCCGGCTTCCGGCGAGTGCACGGTGTTACCGCTCACCGTGACATTGCGCAGGTTCATGTTGCCACTGTTGCGGATGCCCCCGGCGCGGTTCGAATCGTTGTTGCTCACCGTCGAGTCATAGACCCATAACTCGCCTGTGTTCCAAATGCCGCCGCCGAAGGCCCCGACAGCCGCGTTTGCGGTCACGGTGCTGCGGCGCATCCGCACCACCGCTCCTTCCGAAATCGCCATACCGCCTCCGCCGGTAAATCCGTTGTTGTTCCGCACGACGAGGTCTTCCAGTTCCACGGTGCCCGCGTCGATACGAATGCCTCCTCCTGCGGAGGAATCACCCCCTTGCACCGTCAGGAGATTGATCTCCACGTTGGAACCGCCCTGCACGTGCAGCACGGCGTCCGAGACGTCCTGATCGACAATCGTGGTAGCCGCACCTTCCCCCTGAATCCGCATGCTCCTGGTGATCACCAATCGCCCCCCACCTTCCGCGACGGGGAGATCAAGGTGGTACGTCGCGGCGGGGACTGTGATGACGGAACGCCAGGAGTTGGCGTTCGCTTCCATCACTGCTGCCCGCAGCGTACAGCGGTTCACAGGTTCGCCGCCTCGCGCTTCAGCCGGCGTGAGCGCACGCGCGCATACGCCGTTTCCGGGATCTTCGTCCACCGCATCGACGAGGCTGTTCACCGTGTAGCAGCCGCCCAGTAGAAGCAATGAACTCACCGCAAGCAGGGGCCGAGACAGGACGCTGAGATTCGATACTCCGTGCCGCGATGCGGCTTGTGAGCGCATGCGCTTTCTCTGAAGGGAAACGTGCGTTGCTGAACCGTGGATTCTCAAGATCATGGGCAAACCCTTACGCGTGGCATCTTCGAGTAGATAGCAGGAAAGCATCTCCATCTCATAGCGCTCGCCGTCTTGACCGTTACGGTGATGCTTGTGATCCTGCTCATCGAAACGCCCTGGATTTCTGTCGTTTCCAGAAGGCCATGGTGTGATCAAATGATATTGCGGCGTTTGCCGGGAGCAAATCCGCCAGAGGACCTAGTCCGAGGTACCTAGCAATGTCGCGCGTCCCTGCCGAAGCTGGGCTTGCACCGCCCTGACGGTGCGAGGCAACCCGAACCGCCGAGGTAGGCGTCGCTTCGAGCCCGACTCACGGTGACTTCTGAAGCTGTCCGCGTTACGCTTGAACGGCATCAAACCACGAGCGTCCACCCGTGCCCAACCGTCTGGTAGGAGCGGCCCGGGGTCAGAAAAGGAAAAGCCTTGCCTACGCCTTCCAGCTGGGGTGCGGTGTCTTCGGTTGCGCTTTCCGGAAATGCGCTGACAGACAGCCTCCTCTTCGGAACCAAGTGGGGTGGCGTCGCAGGAACCGGTGCGGCCGTCACTTACAGCTTCCCTGACAACGGGGCCCGCTGGTCCATTGACCGCTCCACAGGCTACGGCAGCTCTTCGAGCCAGCAGCCCTGGACCTCCTTCGCGCCTTTGAACGCCGCCGAGCAGGCAGCATTTGGTACCGCCCTGCAGGCGTGGGCGAGTGTGGCAAACCTCTCCTTCGTGCAGACCCTCGACACTGCCGCGACCGTCGGTGACATCCGGGTTGGCTTTTCCGGCGCGTTCTCCAGCGCAAACGTACTCGCGTCCACGTATCTCCCGGGTTCAACCGCGTTGAGCGGGGATGTCTGGCTGAACGTCAATGACCGGCAGACGTACCTCAGCGATCTCTCCCCGGGCTCGCTGGGGTTCGAAGTGCTGGTGCACGAACTCGGACACGCGATCGGTCTCAAGCATCCGTTCGCGGGTGCCGGCGTATCGGGTGCGACGCTGCCGGCCGAGTTCGACAGCCTCAGCTATACGCAAATGAGCTACAGCGAGAAACCGGGGCTGCTCGACGACGGGCAGATGAGCATCTATCCGACCGCGCCCATGCGATTCGACATCGCGGCGGCGCAATATCTTTACGGTCCGAACCTCTCCTATCACGCGGGGAACGACGTCTACATCTTTGCCGATACCGGAAGGTATTTTCAAACCATCTGGGATGCCGGCGGGAACGACACGATCGTTTACAACGCCAACAGTCCTGGAGTGATCGACCTTCGTCCCGATCAGTGGAGCAGCCTGGGACAGCCGATCCGATACAGCGATGGAACCCTGAGTCCGCTCACCGTGTCCATCTACAGCACGGTCACCATCGAAAACGCCATCGGCGGCAACGGGAGCGACACCCTGATCGGCAACGGCGTCGCCAATCGTCTATCCGGCGGCGACGGAAACGACGTGCTGATCGGAGGTCCGGGAGACGACGCGCTCGATGGAGGCTCGGGCAACGGATACGGCAAGCTACGGCGGAGCGCGCTCCGCCTATTCGCTGGCCTGGCAGAACAGTGCGACCGTTTCTTCCGCGGCCGAGGGCACGGACCACCTGACGCACGTCGAAGTCGCCCAGTTCGCCGACGGGACAGCGCACCTCATCGACACCCCGCTCGAATACATTGCTTCCTACACCGACCTGATGGCAGCCTTCGGCGCCAACCCGGCGAAAGGGTTCGATCATTTCGTGAACAGCGGTTACGCGGAAGGCCGTACGGTGACGTTCGACGGCCTCGAATACATCGCCTCATATGGCGATCTCATCGGCGCTTTCGGTGACGATGCGGAGGTGGGTGCGGGCCACTACATCCAGTTCGGCCGCTTCGAAGGTCGCCACACGACGTTCGACGGTCTCGAGTACATTGCGTCCTACGGCGACCTCGTCAGCGCCTTCCACGGCGAGATGGCAACCGATCCCGATCCGGACGTTCGGCGCCTTGCACTATGTGGACAACGGCTACGCCGAGCATCGCACTACGAACCTCTTCCAACCCGCGCAGTACCTTGCGAACTATGCCGACCTGCAGGCAGCTTTCCACGGCGATCTGCACGCAGCCACTCTTCACTACATCACTAACGGCTACTTCGAGGGCAGGACCGATCACGCGCTGGCGTAGCAGCGGGGTGAGATGCATTGGAACAAGGGACAAGGATGAACACCCGATTCAGGCTCGATGACCGGGGTGCACCTCCAGAGGGACGCGCCACCGGCTTCTTCACGAAGGTGATCGCATTCGCGGCCGCGGCAATCCTGCTCGTCGTTGGCGCGATGTTTTCGCTGATTCTGGTTGCGGTGGTAACAGTGGTAGCTCTGCTTATCTTCGGCTACGTCTGGTGGAATACTCGGGAGCTGCGCCGTCAGCTGCGCGAACGGCCGCCCGGAGGCCGCGTCATCGAAGGCGAAGCGGTCCGGCACGAAGACGAATGAGCGACGCACGCAAGACGTGTTCGTGACAGGCTCCGCGACGCGCGGAACGCGTGGTTCGCGAACTGGTCCGCTGCGGGAAGGGGTCTGACTGCGAAGACATCCGCGGGCGTTGCGCCTCGGCAGATTTGCGAACCTGCCCGATCGGTAGATTTCGCAGTAGCTCGTCTGTAAGCCATCGGTACGGAAGAGTCTGCAACCATACCGCCATTCAAGATTTTCACGAGCTTAGCATAGGGCAGCGCGCGCCGGTCAGGTTGATCGGTCAGATCCGCCGCTGTGACCCGGGTGAAGCGCGAGGAACGAGTGCGGGCGGCGGCTGGTCGCCAGCAGGGTGCGCTGGCTGGAGAATTCACACCGCACCCCAGAGTAGCACTGGAGCACACGCGGGGGACGCCTTGACTCTATTTCCGGTCTGTCCGGTGATCCACCTCGCGTAGATTCCCTCGCGACTCGCTGTGATGACGGCGATCTTGACCGCCGCGGAGTGCTCGAGGTCGGCAGGAAGGCGATCATCGAAGGTCCTCCTGGTGATTGCACCGCTGATGCTCGCGATCTTCGTGGGGCAGTCGTGCCTCGCCGGGGAAGATGAGTGGATATACAGTGTCGTCGCCGGCGACAACCCGTGGAACCTCACGGAGAGATATCTGGACGGATTCGAGTATTGGCCCTTGCTCCAGAAACTAAACCGGATCGAGAATCCCCTGCGGATTCCGCCCGGCACACGCCTTCGGATACCCGTCGACTGGTTGCGTGCACGGCCTGCAAGCGGCCGCGTGGTGGCAGTGCAGGGCGATGCGGTGCTGCTGAGAGGCGATAGCAGACACCCCGTGGTCCCCGGCCTGCAACTCAAAAGCGGGGATGCGCTTGAAACGGCCGCCGACGGGAGCGCCACCATCGAGTTCGGCGACCGATCGCGCATCCTGCTGCGCGCCGGCAGTCTGCTGCGGTTGACCGAGCTTGTGCAGTTCGAGAACACGGATTTCTTCCGCACCCGTGTCCACCTCGAACGCGGCAGTTCGGAAAACCTCGTCACGCCAAAGACAGCAGCGCCGAGCCGGTTCGAAAGCACGACGCCGTCGGCTCTCACTGCGGTTCGCGGGACAAGTTACCGCGTCAATGTGCAGGGAACGGAGACGCGCGCCGAAGTGCTGGAAGGGAGAGTGAAGGTCGAGACCGCCGCAGCTGCGGTCGATCTACCGGAAGGGTTCGGCACCGTTGCGCGCGGAAGCGCTGCGCCGTCCGCGCCGATCGCGCTGCTGCCGCGTCCGCCCGCGGAAAATGTGCCCCGGCTGTTCGAGCGGGTGCCGCTCGCATTCCAGCCGTCGCCGCTCGCCGGCGCGCACGGCTATCGAATGCAGATCGCGCCGGACACGAACTTTGCCGCGCTGCTGTTCGAGGGCACGTCCGATACGAACATCGTACGCGGGCCGAACCTGCCGGACGGCGCGTACGTAATGCGCCTTCGAGGCATCGACGCGCAGGGCATCGAAGGCGCGCACGCCACCGTGGCATTCGTCGTCAACGCCCGCCCCGAACCGCCGATCGTGATCGCACCGCCGGCCGGGGGCGCCGTGGCCGATGCGCAGCCCACTCTGCAATGGACCGGGAGCGTGGAGACCAGCCGCTATCATCTGCAGATCGCGCGCGACGAGAGGTTCGAGCAACTCGTCGTCGACGAGGCCGAAGTGGCGACGACGAGCTTCACCGCGCCGCAGCCGCTGGAGCCGGGCAGGTATTCATGGCGCGTTGCCGCGATCGACGACCGGGAAGGCGTGGGCCCGTTCAGCGATCGCCAGGAATTTCGACGCGCGCCGCCGGGACCGGTACTGGATGCGCCGGAGCTCGACGAAGAGCAATTGACGCTCCGGTGGCGAGCGGGACTGCCTGGGCAGCAGTTCCAGGCGCAGTTGGCGCAAACCCCGGCGTTCGACGCATGTCTTCTGGACGCGCGGACCAGCGAAGCCCGGGTCACGATTGCGCGACCGAAGGGCGGCAGTTACTTCATCCGCGTGAGGACCATCGATGTCGACGGCTTCGAGGGACCGTTCGAGGCGCCGCAGCGCATCGAGATCCCGGACAAGCCCCGTCCCTGGTGGCCGCTTCTCATCCCTCTTCTGATCCCCTTCCTGGCGATGTGAGTGCCGTGACGCGCCTTCGACCGCGCACCCTGTCCGAAGGTGAAACCGCCCTGGTAGGATTGCTCGTGCTCGTCGTCGCCGGCGCCGCTCTCTACACCGATGCACTCGGACGCGTCGACAACCTCATCTACGACGTCGCGGTACGCAGCTTCGCGCCGCCGCCTCAGGATGACGTAGTGATCGTCGCGATCGACGAGAGAAGCCTTCAATACCTCGGACGCTGGCCCTGGTCGCGCCAGACCCACGCCCGGCTGGTCGATCGGGCAACCCGGTATGGCGCACAGAGCATCGCACTCGACATCCTGTTCGCCGAGCCGGAAACGCCTGATCGGGCGGCGGATCTGGAGCTGGCTGGTGCACTGGCCGCGAGCGGACGGGTGGTCCTGCCCGTGGCCCCGGCGCGCTTGAGCGAAGGCGGTCCGCTCGGTGAGGTCCAGCCGATCCCTTCCCTCTCGAGCGCTGCCGCCCGGCTCGGTCACGTGGACACTCCGTTGGACCTGGACGGCGTGGCGCGCGGAACGTTTCTGCATGCGGGCCTCGGAGCGCCTGTGTGGCCTTCGTTCGCGCTCGCGACCGCTCAGACCGGAGACGGAGGCGACGCGAATCTTCCCGGCGAACCCCGCGCGCGCAACATCACCGTCAACTCCGGGACCTGGGTGGGAGAGCGCTATATCCTCGTGCCCTTCAGCGGACCGACCGGCACCTACCGCACCCTTTCGTACGTCGATGTTCTGGACGACGATGGGACGGCGGCCCTTCTGCGCCACAAGTTCGTCCTCGTCGGTCCCACGGCGATCGGCCTCGCTCCCGCTCTCGCCACGCCCCTGTCGGGCAAGTCGCAGCCCATGTCCGGCGTGGAGTTCGAGGCCAACGTGCTGGGTGCGCTGCTCGGCAAGACATGGATCGAGCGCATCGACGCGACACCGCGCCTCCTCGGTGTGATCGCACTCGCGTTCCTGCCCCTCTTCGCCTATCGCAAGCTCGAACCTCCGGCTGCACTGCTGGTCTGCACGCTCGCGCTGGCTTCGATCTTTTTCCTCTCCCTGGCGCTGGTGAGACTGGGAATCTGGATTGCGCCGGCGCCCGCACTCGCGGCGCTCGCGCTCGGTTATCTGCTCTGGAGCTGGCGCCGGCTCGGGGCGACCCGAAGGGCAATCCTGCTGCAACTGGAGAGCGACCGTGCGACGCTCAACTCCGTGGGCGACGCCGTCATCAGAACCGATGCCGACGGACGGATCCGCTACATGAACCCGGTTGCCGAGCGCCTGAGCGGCGTCGCGCTGGAGGGCGCGCGCGAGCGCGATTTCCGGGAGGTGTTCGAGCCGGCCGGTCCCGTGGACCTGATGCAGGTGAACAGGATTCTGCGCCGGCGCCGCGCCCGCGACGATTCCGAGCGCCGCTCCACGCAATTCGCGCTGCGCGACAGGACAAGCGTCACCCGTTCGGTGCAGCTCACGGTTACTCACGTATCCGACGCGAGGGGCCGCGCCGACGGCATGGTGCTCGCGCTCACCGATGTGACCCCTATGGTTCAGCTCACGCAGAAACTGTCGCACCTCGCGATGCACGATCACCTCACCAGCCTGCCCAACCGACTGCTCCTCATCGATCGCGTGAATCTGGCGATCACCCACGCATCGCGCAACAACCAACTCCTCGCCGTCCTCTTCGTCGATCTCGATGGCTTCAAGCGTATCAACGATTCGCTGGGGCATTCGGGTGGCGACGAGGTGCTGAAGCAGATGGCGCAGCGCCTGCTGGCCGTCGGGCGCTCGGGTGACACCATCGCGCGCTGGGGCGGCGACGAGTTCGTCATCGTGATGGATGACCTCGAGCGGGAGGAAATCATCGTCGGCATCGCACGGAAGATTCTCGCGCGAATCGCCGAGCCGTTCTTCTATCAGGAAGAGGAGGTCTTCCTCACGGCGAGCATCGGAATTGCGCTCTACCCGCGCGATGCGACCGATGGGGAAACGCTGCTCAAAAATGCCGACGCGACGATGTACCGGGTGAAGCGGCAGGCGCCGAACGGTTTCCGCTTCTACTCCGAGGAAATGAACCACTCCACCCGCGAGCATCTCGCCCTCGAGAACGCCATGCGCTACGCGGTGAAGCGCCATGAGTTTGACCTCTACTACCAGCCGCAGATCGATCTTTCGAGCGGCCGCGTAACCGGCGCCGAGTCGCTCATCCGCTGGCGCAATCCGAAGCGGGGGCTGCTGCATCCTGCCAGCTTTCTGTCGATCGCGGAGGAGTGCGGTCTCATCGACGAGATCGGATTGTGGGCGATGACGGAAGCGTGTGTGCAGGCCCGTACATGGTCCGAGCAGGGACTCAGCATCAACGTCGCAATCAACGTCTCGCCGCGCCAGATCCTGCGGACCGGCATGGTGAGCACGGTCGAGAACGTGCTGCGCGAAAGTCGCGTGGATCCGGCTCGCATCACGCTCGAGATCATCGAAACCGCCGTCCTGCACGATATCGAACGACTGCAAGTGATACTGGGCGATCTCAAGACGCTCGGGATTCACATCTCGATCGACGATTTCGGCACTGGGTTCTCATCGCTCACGCACATCAAGCGGTTCCCGATCGACGAGGTGAAAATAGACCAGAGCTTCGTGCGCGGCATCACCACGGACCCGAACGATGCCGCGATCACCCAGGCGGTGATCTCCATGGCCCACGGCATGGGCATCAAGGTGATTGCGGAAGGGGTCGAAACCGAAGGCCAGCTCGCGTTCCTGCGCGATCGCCATTGCGATGAGTGGCAGGGATTCCTGTTCGCGCACCCGCTGCCGGCGCGGGATTTCGCCGCACGCCTCGCAGGACACCGGCCGGTGCTGCGTGAAGTGGGTCAGACGCGCCACTGACCCGGCACCGCCGCGCTCAGCGGATGAAATGCGCCGGCGCCTCACGGGTTGCTACCGGAGCGCGACCGGCAACTGCATCGCGAGGGATCGCATCCACTCGTTCTGCCTAACCGATCACGTGTTCCACATCGTCCATCGCACCGACCGTTATCGACCGTACGCGCCTGCCTAAGCGGCCACCAACCGAACCGTCCAGATGTCGTCGGCGAGATTCTCGTCCGTGAGATACGAGTACGGCATCGTGAAGTAACCCTTGATGCCCCATTTTCTGCCCCAGGAGTTGCGCACGATGAAGCGCTGCTGCGTGTCGTCGTAGCCCACCGCCAGTACCGCGTGCCCGCCGAGCACCTTCTCCTTTGGCTGCGGCATGGGAACGACGCCGGTCTTGGCGACGGCGTCGCTCTCAAAACTGTCGTACACGGTAAAGCCGTACACGAACGGAAAGCCGGAGGCGATGCAGCCTTTGAGCTGTGACAGAGTCTGCACCAGTCTTTGATAGGTCACCGCCTTGTACTTCAGCGCGTGTTGGTAACACTTCGCGGACGGCTTCACCGCGAACTTGGCGATGTCGTACGGCCACTCCTTCTCGGGACAATCGCCTTGTTGCGCGACGCTCTTGATCCCGTCGCGGATCTGGGCACCGCTGTCGGTGCTCACGGTGCCTTCCATCACCCGCTCGTTGTAGTAGATGAAGAGGCGCGAAGGAACGAACTTCGGCTTCAGCTTCTGCTTCATGCGGTCGAATTGCAGGGCCGCCGCGATGGCGTTCGCAGTGCAGCTTCCAAGCTGCCCCTGATCGTAGACCGGAGGACACTTCCTGCGCAGATCCACTTTCGGTGGCGGTTTTGCGAGCGCCGTCACCGGAGCTGCATACATGTGGTCGCGATAGTCGGGAAGATCTGGTATCCAGCCGTAGCGCTGGATCTTGCGAGTACTGGAAGCCATGGTGTCACTCCTCTTGGTAGAAACGGCCGCGCTGCGCGGCCACGGAACGGCGTATGGAGATCCGTGTCATGGTGTCGAACGGCGCGCCATGCATCTGCGTTATCGTTCCAACTTCTCTGCGCGACATTTTCCGAAAAGGAATCCTTCTGAAGCACGGCGAGTTTCGGTCGCGGTGCGTCGCGAGCGTCGATTGAAAGCGTCCTCCACAATGACTGATCGCGTCAAGCAACAAAATGTCATTCGCGCAAGAGTCGGAAAGCTTCTCGTAAGAATTCGATTCACGTCGCGTCGAATCACACTATGCATCGTCCACCGAAATGCGCTGCGTAAAATCGGAGCGATGGATTTTAAGGCGCGGACGCGCAATTAGGCTTGACCTTGATCTGGAGCATTTTCATCCGGACATCTTGGGTCGACGCGTAACAATGTCTGAGCTAGCGTCTGATCTGATCCAGAAGCTGTCTAGCAGCGGAAGCGAGCAACGCCGCGTCGACTCCGACCAGAATTGCCTTGAAACCCGCATCGAGGTAGGTGTTGACCTCTTCCGCCGTAATCCCAAAGATTCCCACCGGCAGATTTGCCTTCTTGCCCGCCGCGAGTACGCGCTCGATCGCTTCCTGAACCCTGGGATGCTGTACTTGCCCCAGGAGCCCCATCGAGCCGGACAGGTCATAGGGACCGATGAGGGGCAGATCGAGACCGGGCACGGCGAGAATCTCCTCGATGCACTCGACCGCGTCGATGTGCTCGATCTGGACGATCGCCATCACCTCGTCGTTG
Organism: uncultured beta proteobacterium; assembly: GCA_963747225.1. Classification (GTDB taxonomy): domain Bacteria; phylum Pseudomonadota; class Gammaproteobacteria; order Burkholderiales; family JAEUMW01; genus JAEUMW01. Next base: position 410,311 of record CAVVES010000003.1, read on the forward strand.
GCCTGCTTGACATAGTCGGCACCGGCCAGACCCCAGCGCAGCGCTGCGAAGGTCGGGCCAAAGCCTCGAATGCCGTCGGGGGGATAGCGCACAGCGTGGACCGCTTCGAGCGCTTCCTGCGCGCTGTTCACCGCGGGCATCATGACACCGAGCGCGCCGATATCCAGCACGCGCTTCGCGAGCCAGTCGAGATTGCGCGCGACTCGCACGACAGGCGTCGTGTTCGTGCCGGCCGTGGCGCGAATCATCGCGTGCAGTGTCTCAACGTCGATCGGACCGTGCTCTGAGTCGATCAACAACCAATCGAAACCGGACTGGGCCAGGATCTCGACCACCGAGGCATTTGGCAATTGCAGCAGCATGCCGATCGCCGGCTTGCCCGATCGCAGCAGCTCCTTGAGGTGGTTCTTCATTGCTCTCTCCTTTTATACTATTGGGAGTGCTCGGCGAGACTCGACTTGTAAAGCGGACTTCAGCAGACACGTTTCGGCGACGGAGCCATTCTCACCCCGAATCGCTGACATTGCGCCAGATATCGGTCAACCTTCGCGCGAATCCAGTCCCCAAGGCCTCGTCCTCGTGCATGAAGTAGACGTAAGTACGATCCAGGGACTGCGCGGCGATGCGCTCGACCCAGGCGCGCAGCTCGGCGTCGTCGTAGTGGGTCCGCCGCAACCGGACGTAGCCGTGATCGGAAGTTGCAACGAAGGGCGTATCCCCTTCGTCGGTGTCGGTGACGCAAAGCATTGCGCGGTGCGCTCGAAGCGCCTCGTATATCTCTTCGTCCTGCCATGAGTCATGCCGAAACTCGAAAGCGAAGCGTTTGTCCGGAGGCAGCAGCGCGAGAAATACCCGCAGCCGCGCGACATCCTTTCTCAGGTACGGCGGCAACTGAAACAGCAGCACACCGAGCCGCTCGCCCAAGGTACCCGCTCGCCGCACGAACTCGGTCACATCCGGTTCCGCTTCGACAAGACGCTTCTCGTGGGTGATGCGGCGCGGCGCCTTGAGGGTGAACTCGAAATGTTCGGGCACCTCGTCTGCCCAGCGGGTGAGCATCGACTCGGCCGGCATGCGGTAGAAGGTGTTGTTGATCTCGACCGTCGAGAAATGCCCGGCGTAGAAGCGCAGCATCTCGCTGGCGGGCAGCTTCTCCGGGTAGAAGTGACCGAGCCATTCCTTATAGGAAAAGCCACTCGTTCCCGCTAACATCTCCATCGTCTACACTCCCGGATTTCCCCGTGACCCCGCGCGTTTCGCTTTGCTGAGGAACCCTCTGTGGCGACTCCTTCGTCTAGGGCCAAGCGCGCACAGCCGCGTCGCGCCGCAGCGCCGATGCCGCTTGGCGAATACTCCGCCAAACGGACGTTCGAGGCCACCCCGGAACCGGCTCCTGCCGCGATCGAAACGCGCACCGGACCCCTCCTCTTCGTCGTTCAGCAACACTCCGCGCGCCGCCTGCACTACGACTTTCGCCTCGAGTGCGACGGCGTGCTCAAGTCTTGGGCGGTTCCCAAGGGACCGTCCCTCGATCCTAGCGAAAAACGCCTCGCCGTGCAGACAGAAGATCACCCGTACGACTACGGGTCGTTCGAGGGCGTCATCCCGCCAGGGCAGTACGGCGCGGGTGAGGTGATCGTCTGGGATTGCGGCGTCCATTCTCCAGACGAAGGACACGAGTTCTGGTTCCACGATCGGACCGAGGCCCAACGGCGGGTCCGGGAAGGTCTCGACAAGGGCAAGCTCAGTTTCCTGCTCCGCGGCGAAAAGGTGAAAGGCTCGTTTGCGCTCGTCCGTAGCTCGGACAAGAAGAACTGGTTCCTCATCAAGCACAAGGATCGTTACGCGCAGAAGACCGACATCACCGCGCAGAATCGCTCCGTGCTCTGCGGGATGACGGTGGAGGATCTCAAGGCACATCCGGTGCATCGCATTCCCGCATCCCGACTCGTTCCGACGGGGGAACTCGAAGCCATGCCTGCAAAGCTCGCACCGATGCAGGCCGAATTGGGCGACGCTCCGTTCAACCACGCGGACTGGATGTGGGAACCCAAGCTTGACGGCTATCGGGTGCTCGCCTTCATCGACGAAACAGGCGTGAAGCTGCGTTCCCGGCGAGGCTTGGAGTTCGCCGCGGTATTTCCCAGATTGTGCGCGGAGCTGCGTAATCAATCCGTCAGCGGCATGATCCTCGACGGAGAAATCGTGGCGTTCGATGCGAGCGGCAAGCCGTCGTTCGGCACGCTGCAGAATCGCGTTCAGCTGAAGACGGACCGGGAAATCGCCGCAGCCGACCAGAACATCCCAGTCGTCTTCTATTGCTTCGATCTCCTTTACTTCGCGGGGGTCGATCTGCGCGGGTGGCCCTACACGGACCGGCGACGGTATCTCGCACAATGCCTGCTGCCTTCGCCGCTCGCGCAGCTTGTGCACGCGTCGGAGGACGGGCTCGAGCTGCACCGGGCAGCCCTCGCCAGCGGCTTCGAGGGTGTGATCGGAAAGCGCAGGGACAGCAAGTACGAAGCTGGCCGGCGCTCGGCTTCGTGGCTGAAAATCAAGCCCACGAACAGTGCGGAGTTCGTCATAGGCGGCTACACCAGGGGCAAGGGATCGCGCGAGCCGCTCGGCGCGTTGCTGGTCGGATACTGGAAAGGCGACAAGCTCCACTTCGCGTCGCACGTCGGATCGGGGTTCGACAACAAGGCGCTGGCGCAGGTAAAAGCCCGGCTCGAGCCGCTGAAAAGAAGCACGCGCCCGTTCGCCGAAAAGCCCGAAGTCAACGCTCCGACGACCTGGGTCGAGCCGCAGGTCGTCGCCGAAGTCCAGTTCCAGAACTGGACCGACGATGGCAGTCTTCGTGCCCCCGTCTTCCTGCGATTGCGTGACGATATCGATCCGAAGAGCGCGCAGCGTTCGAACGTCCAGCCGCACGCCGCAGGTGACCGCATCACCAAGCCCGAACGCAGAGATCGACGATATCGTGCGACAGCTGGAAAACAAGAAGACCTCCTTCACGCTGGCGGTCGGCAGTCACCAGATTCGACTCACCAATCTCGACCGGGTCTACTGGCCAGCCGATCCCGCGTTCAGGCAGAAAGCGCTCACCAAGCGCGACCTGCTGCGGTACTTCGCCGAGGTATCCCCTTTCATCCTGCCGCACCTTGCGGACCGCCCGCTCACTATGATCCGCATGCCGGAAGGCATCGACGGTCAGCGTTTCTTCCAGAAGCACTGGGAACAGGAGCGGCCGGAGTTCGCTGAGACCATCACCGTCTTCTCGGAGCACAAGGACGAGCGCCACGACTATCTGCTGTGCAACAACCTGCCGACACTGCTGTGGCTTGCTCAGTCGGGGACGCTCGAGTTTCACGTGTGGCATTCGCGCGCGAAGACCGGTCCCGATGCGCGGAGCAACGGCACCGATTACGCAAGTTCGCTCACCGCGCTGGAGAGCTCGGTGCTCAACTATCCGGACTATGTCGTGTTCGACATTGATCCGTACATTTATTCGGGGAAGGAACCGAAGGGTGCGGAGCCGGAGCTGAACACGGTCGCCTTCGAGAAGGGCAAGGAAGTGGCGTTCTGGCTACGCGAGTTGCTGCTCGGCATGAAGCTCGAAGCCATCGTCAGAGACGTCGGGCAAGACGGGACTGCATGTCTTCGTGCCGATCAAGCGCACCCTCGACTTCGATGCGGCGCGGCATGTCTCCGAGCTCGTCGGGCGCCACCTCTTGCGCCAGCATCCGAAGGTCATCACCATGGAGTGGAGCGTGCCGAAGCGAACCGGCAAAATCTTCATGGACTATAATATGAACGTTCGCGGCAAGACGCTAAACGTCGCCTATTCGCCCAGAGGGGTGGCGGGCGCACCGGTGTCGATGCCGCTCACGTGGGAAGAACTGGCGAAGGCGCACCCGCTCGACTTCAGGATCACGAACGTCGCGCAGCGTCTGACAGACCATGGCGATCGCTGGCGCGACGCCTTGATCCGCAAGCAGAGTATTGAGCGCGCGCTCGAACGCGCGAAGGTTTGACGACCCACAGGAGGTGTGCGCATGGCTGCTCGATCGATTGCGTCGTTGACGATTTCGTTCGGTCTCGTGTCGATTCCGGTGAAGCTCTATTCGGCCACCGAAGCGAGCCGTGCGATCTCCTTCAACCTGCTGCACAAGACCTGCGGTTCGCGCCTCAAGCAGCAGTATGTCTGCGTGAAGGAAGACGTAATCGTGCCCCGGGACGAGATGGTGAAGGGCTACGAATTTGCGAAGGACCGGTACGTGATGTTCTCGCCCGAGGAGTTGAAGGCGCTGGAGGAAACGGGCACGCACACCGCAGACATTACGGAATTCGTCCCCATCGAATCGATCGACCCCGTGTATTTCGACAAGGCCTACTACCTCGCCCCGGACAAGGGCGGCGCCAAGCCCTACGCGCTGCTGACGAAGGCCCTGCGCGAGTCAAACCGCTGCGCACTAGGACGCTGGGCAGCGCGCGGGAAGCAATACATCGTGATGATCCGCCCGGTCGAGGACGGACTCGTCATGCAGCAGCTTCTCTATGCTGGCGAAGTCCGGTCGATCAAGGACATCGATATCCCGAAGACGGACGTGAAACCCGCCGAGCTCAAGCTTGCACAGCAGTTGATCGAGCAGCAGGCTTCCGACACATTCGACCCGAGCGCATACACTGACGAAGTGCGCACGCGCATCGAGGCGGCCGTGGAGAAGAAAGTCGAAGGCCAGGAAATCACGATGACCGAGGCGCCGGAAGGCGGCGCGCAGGTCATCGACCTCATGGAAGCGCTGCGCGCCAGCCTCGAGAAGAAGACGCCTGCTCCGGTCAAGGCGTCGAAACAGCCGGAAACTCGCAAACCGCCCAAGCGCGTCCAGCAGGCCGAACCCGTCGCGCGCAAAGCCGCCAAGAAGTAGCACCAGCGAACGCAAGCGGTCCGCCCGCCCCATGCACCAGTACGGCGTGCGCAACGTCGAGAAACTGCTGCGCCTGCCGCGGAGCACGATCCGCGCTCTGGTCAACGCCGGGTTCGTGTCCCCGGCGCGCGGCCCGCGCAACGCGTTGCTGTTCTCCTTTCAGGATCTGATCGTGCTGCGCACTGCGCAGGCGCTCGCCGCGGCGAAGGTCCCGCGCCGACGGATCACCCGGTCGATGAAGGAACTGCGCCGCCATCTTCCCGAGACCATGCCGCTCTCCGGACTCAGCATCGCTGCGGTCGCCGATCGTGTGGTCGTCAAGGAAGGAGGGGACCTCTGGCAAGCGGATTCGGGGCAATACCTGCTCGCATTCGAGGGCGACCCCGCCGACGGCTCTCTCAGCGTGATCGAACGCAAGGATGCGCGGCCAGCACCGGCCGCGGAGGACTGGTTCGCACGGGGTGCCGCACTGGAAAGCGAGGATCGCGGGGCCGCGCTGGAAGCATACGAGCGCGCCATCGCGGCGGACCCCATGCTCCTCAACGCCTACATCAACCTGGGATCACTCCTGCACGAGTCCAAGCGGCTGGACGAGGCCGAGCGCGTGTACCGGGAGGCGTTCGCGGCTTGCGGCAACGACCCTGCACTCCAGTACAACCTCGGTGTTCTGCTCGATGATCTGCAGCGCAAGGACGAAGCAGTGGAAGCGTACGAAGCAGCGCTGCACGGCGATCCCGAACTGGCCGATTGCCACTACAACCTGGCGCTGTTGTGCAGAGAGCTCAAAAGGCCGCGGGAAGCGATCCGGCACATGGCGGAATATCGCAGGCTGACCGGGGGCAAATCGAAATAGGGGCACGCACTCCAAACCGGAGCCGTGCCCCCGACCCGGTCGGATCAGCGATGGATCAAAGCGTAGCCGCCAGCTTGCTCCCGACCGGACTGCCCAGACCGCAGCACGCGTCCCAGCCTTTGCGCGCCGGATAGGGACCGACGGTGCTGGACACGTTGTTGTTCCCGCTCACGATGTCGCGCAAAGCGCCTGCGCTCGCAGGCATCTGGTAGAGGGCGGGATTGAGATAACCGACCGGCTTGCCGAGCTGCTGGTTCATCCGCGCGATCAGCCCTGCCCACAGCGGCGCGACGGCGCTGGTCCCGCCGAAGGTTGCGTGCTGTCCATCGACCAGAATCTGGTAGCCGGTATTCGGGTCGGCGTCGCCGCAAACGTCGGGGACACCACGCCCGACGTGATGGCCAGGGTTGGCCGACCGCGGAATCTTGGCGCTCTTCTGCCAGGTCGGAAGCGGGAAGAAGTCGCTCACGCCCCCGCCCGTGGCGCCTCCACTGGGCCGATCGTTCCAGACATCCTCGCTGCTGATCGAGCTGCCGGTGCCAGCGAGCCGCGTTCCCCCGCACGCCAGGGCAAACGGGCTGGAGGCCGGGAAATCGGTGTGAAGCTTCCCGTCCTGCACGTCGTCACGCGAGCCGTCGTCTCCGGCGGCGCAGCAGACCGTGACGCCGAGCGCGGCCGCATCCTGGAAGACCTGATCCATCGCCTGCATGGCTTGCGTCGTCCAATTGGATTCGGACGCTCCCCAGCTAATGGAGATCACCGAGGGCTTGTTGAGTTTGTCGTGGATCGCCGTGCTAATCGCATCCAGAAAACCGGCGTCGGTATTGGGCGCGAAATAGACCACGACCTTGGCTTTCGGCGCGACGGCACCCGCCACTTCGATATCCAGGACAACTTCGCCATCCGCACTGTTGGCATTGCCGGTCGGCTTGTTCTTCGCGCCGTCCACCGATTTGCTGTACACCTTGGGTAGGGGAATACCGAGCTGCTTGAAGTAGTTCTTCAGGTCTGCCTTCCGGTAGCCGCCGCCCAGCTCGATGATGCCTATGCATTGGCCGCGACCATCAGTTCCCGCCGGAAAGTCGTACAGGGCGGCTATTTCCGGCGGCGTGAAAGTGCCGTTGGCGGCGCGCGGCTGCACGATACCCTCAGGCTGCGGACGCATGCGGAAATGGGCATGCGCCTGAGGCCGGTTGTCCAGGCCGAACACCCCTTCGACGATCTGCGCGAGCTCCTCGGGAACGTGAACGCTGCCCGTGCGTCCCCGGTAGCTTCGGCTCCCTTGCTGGTAACGCGCAAGGTAGACGCCGAATGCCTTGCTCACCGCCGCGACGCTGCCGCTCAGCACGACCCGGCGCTGCGCGGCGCTCGATTCGACGACCGCCAAGTCATTGTCCTTGGCGAATTTCTCGACCGCCTTGATGTCCTTGGGGTCGGCGCCGTGAGCGGACTCGAACGCTTCGCGGCTCATGTAGCTGCGCTTGGCGACTGTCCTGCTGCCGAGCTGAACCGCCTTCGCGGCCAGCGCCTTTCCGCTGGACCGCCGACGCACGAGCATGGTGATGACAACCTTTTCCTGTGGATTGACTGCACCGATCAACTTGGCGCCGGGCAGCGGAGCGCGTTCGCTGCCGGCGACGGAAACACGAACCTTCATAGTAGCCATGGACCTCTCTCCTCTCCCCGAAAGAAAATTGCGGGGGCTCATTATTCATAGTTCAATTTTCGTTCGAGAACCATAGAACCAAGGGCCTAATTCAAGACCTGCATGACTGCCGCTGTCGTGTGGTGGGCCGTGACAGTTACATGTAAGGTATTGACCAACTCATTGCGACTCGATCCGCCACGTGACAACCGTCAGTATCTCGAGCCTCCTGCGGGCAAAACGAATCGCGGTCGCCGGCACCTATAGCCTCACGGTCCTCGAAAACTTGTGCACACTCGCCTATCCTGCCCTCACCGGATATGCGGTCGACGGTCTCCTCAAGCGTGAGTTCACCGGATTGACCGGGCTGGTCGGCGTCTGGCTGATTCACCTCGCGCTCTCGTTCACCCGCCAGCGCGTCGATACGCGAGTGTTCATGGGGCTGTACGCGCAGATCGCCACGCACATCATCGAGGTGCAGCAGGAGCAGGGCCACAGCATCAGCACCGTTTCGGCACGCGTCGAGATGGTCCGCGATATCGTCAGCTTTTTCGAAAGGGAAGTGCCGGCGATCTTCCAGAACGTCCTGGCGATCGTGGGCTCGCTCGTCATGCTGTTCGTCTTCGATGTCGATGCCGGCACGATCGCGATGGTCGTCCTGCTTCCGACGGGACTAATCAACGCATGGTACTGGCGCAAGGCGCTGCGCTTGAATCAGGGAATCAACAACCAGATCGAGCGCGAGGTGGACGACCTCAAATCTGGAACTCGCCGTCGCATCAGCCGACACTTCGCGCTGTTGCGGCGGTGGCGCGTGAAGCTCTCCGACACCGAATCCTGGACGTGGGCCTCGACCGAGCTCGCAACCATCGGTGCGCTCGTCTTCATCCTGATCGACTTCACGCAGTCACCGAACTTCACGGCCGGCGCCATCTACGCGGTCCTGGCGTACGTCTACGACTATCTCGAAGGACTCGAGCACGTCCCGACCGTCGTGAACAACCTCGCGCGGCTCAAAGACGTGCGGGCGAGAATTCACGAATGACACGGCGTTCGCCACTATCCATACGCACGGGACTCTGCACGCCCAACCGCCCAACCGCCTTGCCGAGTTTGCCAAGCAGCGCTTCACCTGCCTGGCTCTGGAGAATGCCACTCGGGCACCAAAGGTAAGCCGTGTGTTCTGCGGCCGCAAGCGCGTTCCAGCCGCGAAGTCCCGCGCGGATTTGACGACGAAGGAACGTCTATCCCGAGGCGCGCCGCCGCGACGGTTTTGCGGAGTTCACTAGCGCCTGCGCCGCAGGAGTCTCGACAGTCGTCGCCGTGGCAAGCCTCCTGCGCGGGCGCGCTTGAATATTTCTCCAGCGTCCTGTCTCCTGTCGGTGTCGACAAGACCGTGCGCGATGTCGTCCGCCGCCTGGCCGATCTCCGGCCGCACCGTGACGGGCCCGGTTTCGGGCTTTTCGTCCCGCTCGTGAGGCAAATGAGCAGGCTTTGCGCGGCGCACGCGCTTGGGTTCTGCGGGTATTGCAGCCAAATGCGAGTGATCGTGAACTCTTGTCATGGAAGTCTCCGCAAGTGAGTCGACTCGCAGCGTTTCGCGATGCTGAAGCCTCGCGAAACGCTGCACCCTTACCCGGAAAGCATAACCGGGACGTACACCGCAGACAGGCCACGCAATACGCGCAACGCCACCGTCGCGCCCGCTCCCTGTCCGGCCAGCAGCTCGTCGAACTGCGTGCGACTTGTGATCGGCGTCTGGTTGAGGGTGACGATGATGTCACCGCGCTGCAATCCGGTCGCCGCCGCCACTCCCCGAACACTTTCGACGACCAGACCGTAATCGATCTGCAGTTGCCGGCGCCGTGAAACCGGCAGCTCGGTCACGACCAGCCGGAACTGCGATGGGTCGCTCCCCCGCGCCGACCGGGCACGGGACGGCGTTTCCGCTGGAGCCGCGTCCACGGTCACGTCGACCTTGCGGCGTTCACCGTTGTGCCAGATCTGCAATGTCGCCTTGTCCCCAGGCCGGCTCTTCGCGACCAGTTGCAGCGTGTGCTCGACGCCGAGCACGGGCGTTCCTGCGTATTCCAGCAACACGTCTCCCGCTTGCACACCCGCGCGGTCCGCCGACCCTCCTGGTTCCACCGCGGCCACAAGCACACCGCGTCCCGCGGGTGCTCTGAACGAGTCAGCCAGCTTCTCCGTGAGCTCCTGGAGTTGGAGCCCGACGCGCCCCCGGGTTACGTGTCCTTCTCGACGCAGCTCTTCGCTCACTTCCATCGCCACCTCAATGGGTACCGCAAACGAAACGCCCATGTAGCCGCCCGTGCGGCTATAGATCATCGAATTGATGCCGACCACCTCGCCGTCGAGGTTGAGGAGCGGACCACCGGAATTGCCTGGGTTGACCGCTACGTCGGTCTGGATGAAGGGAACGAAAGATTCGTCGGGAAGCGTGCGTTGCGTCGCGCCGACGATGCCGGCGGTGATCGTGTTGCTGAACCCGAATGGGGAGCCGATCGCCGCCACCCAGTCGCCTGCACGCAGTCTGTCGGAACGGCCGAGCTTGACCACGGGTAGATCACGCCCGTCGACCTTGAGCAATGCGACATCGGTGCGACGATCGATCCCCACGACTTCGGCCGCAAGCTCGCGCTCCGTTTCCGGCAACCGCACGACGACTTCCGCGCCGCCCGCCACCAGGTGTGCGCTGGTAAGGACATAGCCATCAGGAGAGATGACGAACCCGGAGCCCAGCACGGTCCCGTGCAATGAGGGTCCGTCGCTCTCCGGCCCTTGCGGCAGGAAACGTCGGAAGAAATCGAGATGCGGATTGCGCTCGAGGTCGGGATCGAATGCGTCGGCCTCATCCTCCGGAGCACCGGTTGCGATAACGTTGACGACCGCGGGCGCCGCGCGCGCAACGAGAATATCGAAGCTCGGCAACGCTGCGATACGGCCTCGTGCACTCGTAGCACCCGCTGGCCGCGCGTCAGGCGGCGCATCGAATTCGTCGCCACAAGCGCACAGGAACACCAGCGCGCACAGAGCGCCGGCCAAACCAGGGCGTCCCCTGACGTCGAAGGGCCGGCCACTCATGCGGGATGCACCGATTCCAGTGCGACGTGCCGCGCACAGTGGACGCAACAATACAACCCACCGCGGGCTTCGACACCATGGCCGATGATCTTGCATCCGCAATGTACGCATTCAGGCGCCAACCGGTGGATGGCGCATTCGAAGCTGTCGAACACGTGGCGCTCGTCACCCGTGACCACCTCGAACGACAGGTAATGATCGTTTCCGCAGACCTCGCACTTCGCCATCATGTCCTCCCGAGAATGTGGAGCATTCGCGCTCTCATGGTTGTTGACCCGCAAACGCCGGTCCACACCACATCTGCACGCCACAAGCGCGAGGCCGCAAGGTGCAAAAGGGCCTAGAGTCGCGCGCGTACGGGGATTCCAGGCGGCGTTCCAACGGGATCAGTGGACGGTACAGCCGCGCACAACGACGGGTTCTCTAGAATTTCTTACCTGGGGGAGGAGGAATTATTTACTTGACGTGGAGAACTCCCGGGCGATAGCGCGAGCCGGGGTAAATTTGCCCCGTTCTGGGGAATGGTCTGCTCCATCTCACACCGACCAGCGGTAACCGCTGCGTGCAGCTGTGGCGCATCAGCCGCGGGCGCCGTGGCCCGTTGCACCGCGTCTTGCAATGACGTCGGCGGAAGTCTACGCTGCCGGAGTTGGTGCAGATCCACTTAAGGGGAGCACGGGCGACGACCGGGATGTCTCGTCCCGCGGAGCGCGACACCGACGACAACCAAAACAAGGAGGAGAAATCGATGAAACCCAGGATCTCGCTAACTGCCTGGATCATGATCGGCATGGTCCTCGGCATCGTCGTCGGCTACGTCTGCAACACCATGGCGCCGGACCCCAAGGTCGCGAAGGAGATCGCGGGCTATTTCTCGATCCTCACGGAGATCTTCCTCCGGATGATCAAGATGATCATCGCACCTCTGGTGTTCTCCACCCTGGTGGCTGGAATCGCCGGGATGGGGGATGCGAAGGCTGTCGGCCGCATCGGGGTGAAGGCGCTGAGCTGGTTCATCACCGCATCGCTCATTTCGCTGTCCCTGGGCATGATCATGGTGAACATTCTGCGTCCGGGCGAGGCGATGAACCTGCCGCTTCCGGATGTGGGTGCTTCCACGAATCTCAAGACCTCCGCGATCAACTTCAGGGATTTCATCACCCACGTCTTCCCGAAGAGCGCGTTCGAGGCGATGGCCAATAACGAGATCCTGCAGATCCTGGTGTTCTCGGTCTTCTTCGGATTCGCCATCACGGCGCTCAAGAAAGGCGCGGCCGCGACGCTGGTGACAGTGATCGAGGAAACCGTGCACGTGGTGCTGAAGATCACGGACTTCGTGATGCGCTTCGCGCCGATCGCCGTTTTCGCCGCCATCGCCGCAGTCATCACCGTGCAGGGCCTCGGTGTGCTGATCACCTACGGCAAGTTCATCGGCGGCTTCTACCTCGGGCTCGTGGTGCTCTGGGCCGTGTTGGTTGGGGCAGGGTTCCTGTTCATCGGGCCCAGAGTGTTCACGCTGTTGAAGCTGCTACGCGAGCCGATGATGCTGGCCTTCTCGACCGCCAGCAGCGAAGCAGCCTATCCGAAGACGATGGAGCAGCTCGAGAAGTTCGGGGTCAAGGACAGCATCACCGGCTTCGTACTGCCCCTCGGCTATTCCTTCAACCTTGACGGCTCCATGATGTACCAGGCCTTCGCTGCGCTCTTCATCGCGCAGTCGTATGGCATTCACATGTCCTTCGGACAGCAGATCACGCTGCTGCTCGTCATGATGCTCACGAGCAAGGGCATCGCGGGCGTGCCACGGGCGTCGCTCGTGGTGGTGGCCGCAACGCTGCCGATGTTCAACCTGCCCGAAGCGGGTCTGCTCCTCATCATGGGCATCGACCAGATTCTCGACATGGGCCGCACCGTGACCAACGTCATCGGCAACGGCATCGCCACCGCCGTGGTCGCGAAGTGGGAAGGCCAGCTCGGCGAGACCAGGGGAGCCGACGAGGAGGACATGCTGGAGCCTGTGCCCCTGGCCGGTGCCAAGGCCTGATCATGAGACACGGAACGCCATCGCCCGCGAGGGGTGGTGGCGTTCCCCACTGTCCTGCGACGAGGAGGTTTCTCATGTTCGGGATCATGTATCGAAGCGCCGCCGCGTGCATGCTGACGATGTGCATCGCGCTCGCGGCGGTGGCTCAGGAGAGCACACCGTTCACGCCGGACCAGTTGACCGGCACCCTGAGGAAGGTCAAGGAAACGGGAGTCGTCAAGGTCGGGCACCGCGAGAAGTCCGTGCCGTTCGCCTTTCTCGATGCGAAGGGGCAGGCCATCGGTTATTCGGTCGATCTTTGCAATGCGATCGTCGAAGAGATCGTGGACGAGCTCGGCGGAATGGAACTGAAGACCGAGTATCGCCCGGTCACGCCCGAGAACCGCTTCGCGCTGCTTGCTGCGGGCGAGATCGACCTCGAATGCGGCTCTTCGACGGACAACCAGGCGCGACGCAAGGAGGTCGCGTTCTCGCCGACGATCTTCGTGACGGGAACCAAGCTGCTCGTGAGGAAGGACGGGACCATCAAATCTCTGCGGGACTTGAATGGCAAGACGGTCGCCGTAACCCGGGGCACCACCAACGCTGCCGCGATGCGCGCGATCTCCGACCGCCAGAAGCTCGGCATCAATTTCGTCGAGGGTGGCGATCACCGTGAGTCGTTCGATCTCTTCACGTCCGGCAAGGCAGACGCCTTTGCGAACGACGACGTGCTGCTCTACGCCATGATCGCCGACACGAAGACGGCAGATCGATATCGCGTGGTCGGTGACTTCCTGTCCTACGACCCCTACGGAATCTCCTATCGAAAGGATGATCCGCTGCTTGCCCAGGCCGTGGATCGCGCGTTCCACAGGCTCGCCGAGAGCGGCGAGATCATCTGGATCTACGACAAGTGGTTCCTGAAGCGGCTACCTTCCGGCGCGCGCCTCAATCTTCCCATGAGCGCGCAACTCGAGGAAACCTTCCGCGTGCTTGGGCTGCCTTCCCACTGACGAGCGCTATCGGTTCGCACCCCGAGCGCCGGTCCGGGTCGACGGCATGGGTCGCAAGCGACGCTTCGGCATCATCGGAGGTCTCGGTGCCCTGGGAGGCGCCGATATTTTCTTCAAGCTCGTGAAGGCGTCGCCGACGCAAAGCGGCAGGGAGCACCTCGACCTCGTCTTCGAGCAGCATCCATTCGAAGAGGGCGAGGCAGCGGGCTCGGAGAACGCCAGCGCCAATGCCCGCAAGCTCTACGTGTTCGACACGATCAAGCGCTTCGAGCAGAGACAGGTCGACGCGGTCATTCTGCCCTGCTTCATCAGTCACACTTTCCTGGACGAGCTAAAGCCGGAAATCAAGCTGCCGGTGGTCGACATCACGGCGGCGCTGCGAACTCACATGGAGCGCAAGCATCCGGCGCTGCGCCGCCTGGGCGTGCTGACTTCGAGCTACGTTCGAGGCAAACGGCTGTTCGAGCGGTACTTCGAGCCGCCGGCCTGGGAGCTGATCTATCCTCCGCGAGATTTGCAGCAGTGTTGCCTGATGGAGGCGATCTACGGATCGGAAGGCATCAAGGCGGGGCGCCTGGACGGCCGGTCCATCGAACTGCTTGACCAGGCGTGCCGCAACCTGGTCGACCAGGGCGCAGACGTCATCGTTCCCGGGTTCACGGAGATTCCGATCGTGCTCGATGCCCTCAGCGAGCGCCGCGTGCCGATCATCGATTCCAACCAGGTCTACGTGCAGTACGCGCTTGGCTACCAAGGAGGCGCATTTGCGAAAGCCTTCAAGGTCGGCATCCTCGGTGGTGTGGGCCCGGCGGCAACGGTCGACTTCATCGGAAAGATCGTACGCAACACGCCCGCGGGACGCGACCAGGACCACATCAAGCTCGTGGTCGAGCACAACCCGCAGATTCCCGATCGCACCGAGAACCTGATCAGCGAAGGCGCCGATCCCACGGTCGCGATGTACGCATCCTGCAAGAAGCTGGAAGCCAGCGACGCCAACGTCATCGCGATTCCGTGCAACACGGCCCATGCCTTCGTCGAGCGCATCCAGCCCTATCTAGGCATTCCCATCGTCAACATGCTGTACGAGACAATTCAGTACATCACGCGTCACTATCCAGAAAGGACGCGTGTCGGCCTGCTCGCCACATCGGGTACCGTGAGTAGCCGCGTCTATCACGACGTAGCGGAGAAGGCCGGCATCCAGCTGGTCGTGCCGGACGACGAAAACCAGAAGAGAGTGATGAACGCGATCTACGGTGAGCGGGGTGTGAAAGCCGGCTACACGGAAGGAGAATGCAAGGCGGAGCTGCTGTACGCGCTCGAGCACGTGGTCCGGCGCGGTGCGGAGGTGGCCATACTCGGCTGCACCGAGTTGCCCCTCGTGCTTTCGCAGACCGATGAATTCGAAGTGGTGGGAAGAAGTATTGCGCTCCTCGACCCCACGGAGATACTGGCGCGCAAATGCGTAAGCCTCAGCAACCGGCCAAGTTAATAAGGGTCCAAATCCCCAACACAGCAGGAGCTCATCATGCAATCCAGCAAGTGGTTTCGTCATGTCGTAGCCCCGATTGCCTGCGTGCTGTTCATCGGAGTTGCCGAGGCCAGGGAGGATGCCGCACCGAACAAGCTCGCCAACGTCGTCATCCTCGCCACCGGCGGCACTATCGCTGGCACTGCGGGCACTGCCACGCAGACCACCGGCTACACCGCGGCGAAAGTCGGGGTCGATCAGCTTCTCGAGGCGGTGCCCGACCTCAAGAAAATCGCCAACGTGCGCGGCGAGCAAGTCGCCCAGGTCGCGAGCGAAAGCATGACCAACGATGTCTGGCTCAAACTCGCCAAACGCGTCAACACGCTCCTCGCGCAGCCGGACGTGGACGGCATCGTGATCACCCACGGCAGCGACACGATGGAGGAAACGGCGTACTTTCTCGACCTCGTGGTGAAGAGCAAAAAACCCGTTGTGCTGGTCGGCGCCATGCGGCCTTCGACGGCTATGAGCGCGGACGGACCGTTCAACATCTACAACGGCGTCGGACTCGCTGCGAGCAAGGAAGCGGTGGGAAGGGGCGTGATGATCTGCCTCAACGATCAGATCAGCGACGCGCGGGACGTTACCAAAACCACCACCACGACCCTGGACACGTTTCGGTCCTACGATCTCGGTTATCTCGGCTACATGATCGGAGGGAAGCCGCGCTTCTACCGTCAGCCAGTGCGGAAGCACACCGCGGATACCGAGTTCGACGTGATGAACCTGGACGCGCTCCCGGCCGTGGACATCGTCTACGGCTACGCGAACATGAACCGGATTCCGATCGATGCGTTCGTCGCGGCAGGCGACAAGGGCATCATCCACGCGGGTGTCGGCGATGGCAGCGTGGCCGCACAGGTCAAGCCCGCGCTCGTGGAAGCGCGCAAGAAGGGCATCATCATCGTGCGCAGCTCGCGGGTGGGCAACGGCGTCGTGGTCCGCAACGGCGAGGCGAACGACGACGAACTCGATTTCGTCGTCTCCGATACGCTTCTTCCCCAGAAAGCGCGCATCCTGCTGATGCTTGCGCTGACGAAGACGAACGACACGAAGGAAATTCAGCGCATGTTCTATACGTACTGAACCCCGGCTGCCATTGCGGCCGGTATCATACGGATGGGATGCACCATACGGTCGAGCGACGTCCCCGATACCACCACAAAGCGGAGAGAGTACCCATGATTACACGCCGTCATTTCGTAAGCACCTTGCCGCTCCTGGCGGCAACCCTGAGTACAGGCGCGCGCGCCGCCGCGACCGAATGCGCTGTCTTCACCCGCGAGCGCCAGAAGGCGACCAGTCCGGACGACGCCTTGCGCATGCTGAAAGAAGGCAATGAGCGCTTCGTAACCGGCAAGACGGTGAACTGCGACCTCATGGCGCAGGTCCGCGAAACCGCGTCGGGTCAGGCTCCGTTCGCCGCGGTGGTCGGCTGCATCGACTCCCGGGTGCCGCCGGAGATCGTGTTCGATCAGCAGATCGGCGACATGTTCTGCGCACGCGTGGCCGGCAATTTCGTGAATCTCGATATCGTCGGGAGTCTCGAGTTCGCGACCAAGCTCGCGGGAACTCCGCTCATCGTGGTCCTCGGTCACAGCGAGTGCGGAGCGATCAAGGGCGCGGTGGACGGTGCGAAGCTCGGCAATCTGACCGCCATGCTGCAGCACTTCAATCCCGCGATCGCGGCTTCGAAGGGCGTTTCCGGCGACCACAATTCGAAGAACAAGACTTACGTCCAGGCCGTCGCGGATGCAAACGCGAAGATCGCCGCGAAGGATCTCACCGCGAAGAGCAAGGTGATCCGGGAACTGGTGGAGAAAAAGCAGCTTCGCATCGTTTCGGCGATGAACGAAATCAGCACTGGACGCGTCACGTTTTTCGACTGATGCCGTGAAGAGGCGGCTTCGCTTTCGCGCGCCCCGTTTTCGCCCATCGCCCGTTGAAGAGCAGTCAGATGATCATCGACGATCTGCAGGACAAGGCGGTGTTGATCACAGGCGCCAGCACCGGGATCGGCGCCGCGGTCGCCCGAGCCTTCGGGGCGCAGGGATCGCGCGTCGCGGTGCATTACAACCGCAGCAAGGCGGAAGCGGAAGCGGTTGCCATCGACGTGGAGAAAGCGGGAGGCAAGGCGCTGCTGGTGAGCGGCGACGTCAAGGACGGAATCGCCATCGCGAACATCGTGGCGGAAACGGTGGCGGCTTTCGGGCGCATCGACGTGCTCATCAACAACGCTGGCGGTCTCGTCACCCGCTGTCCGATCGAGCAAGTGACCGACGAACTGTTCGCCGACGTGATGAATATCAACGCGCGATCGGCAATCATCGCCATCCGTGAAGCGGTGCCGCATTTTCGCAGGCAAGGCGGCGGCGGCATCATCAACGTCACGTCCGTTGCCGCCCGCCACGGTGGCGGTCCCGGTGCGAGCCTTTACGCCGGCGCCAAAGGGTTCATCAGCACAGTCACTCGCGGTCTGGCGAAGGAACTCGCCAAGGACCACATTCGCGTCAACGCCGTCTCGCCGGGCGTGATCACCACGCCGTTTCACGACAAGTATTCGACGCCGCAGCAGCTCGATGCGATGCAGGCAACGATTCCAATGGGTCGGCTGGGCGTGGCGGACGAATGCGTCGGCGCGTTTCTCTACCTTGCCTCCGACAGCCTGAGCAGCTACGTCACCGGTCAGATCATCGAGGTGAACGGTGGCCAGTACATGCCTTGACAGGGGCGAGGGCGCGCACGACAGAACGGACAGCCGACGCCCGCGTTCGCGATGATCTGGTTATTGGTGGTTTCCCTCGGCGTCGGAATGTTGATCGGCGCCATCGGCGTCGGCGGAATCCTGCTGATCCCCGCGCTGCAGTTTCTTGCCGGTCTCTCGATTCACGAGGCCATGGCAACTGCCCTCATCACCTTCATCTTCACGGGAATCGTCGGCACCGTCCTGTTCCAGCGGCGCGGCAGCATTGCCTGGACGATCACCATGCCGGTATGCATCGGCGCCGCCTCGTTCGGATTCGTCGGCGCGTGGGCGAATTCTAGGATGGACGGATCACTCCTCGCCCTGATCCTGTCGTCGCTAATCATCTTCGCGGGCATCTATACGCTCTGCACCTACCGTGCGAAGACAGAGGCGGCCCTGCACGGCCGGCCGCGGTCCCGACGGGCCCTGCTGCTAGGCATCGGGGCGGTCGCGGGTTTCGGCTCCGGTCTCACCGGCGTGGGCGGTCCGGCCCTGTCGGTCCCGATGATGATGCTGTTCGGATTTCCCACTCTCGCCACCATCGGCGCGAGTCAGGTGCTTCAGATCGTTGCAGCAGTCTCCGGAACGGTGGGCAATCTGCGCTACGGCTCGATCGATTTCGCGCTCGGCGCACTGGTGACCGTGTTCGAGATCGTCGGCGTCTATCTTGGTGTGAAGATCGTTCACGCCGTGAGCCCTCGACCTCTGCGTGCCGGCGTCGGCGTAATCTGCGTTCTGGTCGGCGCAGCGCTGATGGCGCATTCGCTGGGCGTATTCTAAGCGTTCACTTCTCGCACGCTTCCGCGAGGTCGGGTGCTCCCTGTAAGATCGGGTTTGGGCCAACGGAGACGCGGCATCGGATCGAATGGAAACCCTCAAAATCAAAGTCGGCGGCATGACGTGTGGGGGGTGCGTGGCGAGCGTAAGGCGCGTCGTGCAGGACTTGCCGGGCGTCGCGAGCGTCGACGTGTCCCTTGAGCGGGGGGAAGCGACGGTGCGCTATGAGGCGTCCGTGGCAAGCAGCATGCAGATCACCAAGGCGATCGAAACCGCAGGGTTCGATGCAGAGTGATACGCGCTTGCGGCCGTACGCCGCAAGCAGCGTGACGCGCAAGTCATGACAGCCGCCGCGCTGGCGCTGGTGCTCGTCGCGGCGTTCGCTCATGCCGGCTGGAATTACGTCCTCAAACGCTCGGGCGGTGGTTTCGGCTTCGTCTGGCTGTTCGCCGCCATCTCTGCCTTGATCTATCTGCCGATCGCCATCGGCGTTTTCCTAGTCGCCCGACCCGTATTCGGCTGGCAGAATTTTGCGGCGATTTTCGCCAGTGCTGCCCTGCATACCCTCTACTACCTCTTGCTCGACCGCGGCTACCGACACGGCGATCTCTCGCTCGTTTATCCCATCGCCCGCGCGACCGGTCCGCTCCTCACCGTGGGAGTGGCTATCCTGCTGCTCGGAGAGCGGCCGCCGCCGCTCGCCATCGGCGGAGCGGTGCTGATCAGCGCCGGCGGACTGATCCTCACGGGCGACCCACGGGCGCTCAGGAAAAAGGGCATCGAGCATGCGGTGCTGATCGCCCTGGCAACGGGGATCACGATCGCGGCATATACTATCGTTGACAAAACAGCGGTCGCCCTGCTGATGACTCCGCCCCTCCTGCAGGACTGGATGACCAACATCGGCCGCGTGGCATTGATGACGCCGCTGCTGAGAAACCGGGCCGATGCGGTACGCGCGGCGTGGCGGGATCACCGGCGCGCGCTCTTCATCGTGGCAGTGCTCTGTCCCCTGTCCTACATACTCGTGCTGACTGCGATGCAGTTCACGCTCGTTAGCTACGTCGCGCCAGCACGGGAGGTAAGCATCCTGATCGCCGCTTTCCTCGGCGCGCGGCTGCTCTCGGAAGGGGATGCACGCCGCCGCGGCATCGCCGCCGCGTTGATGACGGTCGGTGTGGTCGCCCTCGCGCTCGGCTGACCGAACGCACGCCGATGAACGCACCGCTGACGGAGATCTATCGCCCGGCCGACCTGCAGGAGGTGGCGATGATCAAGATGATCCTGGAGAGGGAAGGCGTAACTTACGTGATCGCCAACGAACATCTCGCCAGCGTGTTCCCGGTATTCGGGCCGGCGGGTCTGTCCAGCATGCGCCTCCTGGTGGAGGTGCGGCGCGCGGAGGAAGTGGCGATGCTGCTGCGGGAAGAACTCGGCCTGAACGCCTGAAGCTCGACGGGAAAGTCAGGCTCGCGGCGTTACTCGATGTTCCAGATCTGCCACCACTGCTTGTATGGATTGCTTCCCATCGTGTATCGGGTCTCGGGGAAATTCTTCACGAGAACCCGCTCGGCGTCGTCGCGCAGGTTGAGCAGGCCGAGCTTGTCGTAGCTCATCGCCATTATGACCAGCGCTTCCTCGTTCGCCGGTGCGCGCGGATAGCGCGTCAGCGCGTTCTGTCCACGGTTCGCGGCTGCGACGTAGGCGCCGCGCTTGTAGTAATAGCGGGCGACGGCGACTTCGTGGGAGGCGAGCGCATTCAGCAGATAGTTCATGCGCGCGATCGCGTCGGGGGTGTACTTGCTGTTCGGAAAGCGGGTGACGAGGTCGCGAAACGCGTCGTAGGATTCGAGCAGCGCCCTCGGGTCGCGCTCGGTCATGTCCTGACCGCTGATGTTCCCGAGGAACCCGAGGTCTTCGGTGAAGTTTGCGAGTCCCTTCAGATAGTAGGCGTAGTCTACCGCGGCATGGTTCGGGTGCAGCTTGATGAAGCGGTCGCACGCGGCAACCGAGGAGGCCGACTGCGCGCTCTTGTAGTAGGCATAGGCGACATCGAGCTGGGACTGCTGGGCGTAGCGGCCGTAGGGATAGCGCGACTCCAGGGTTTCGTACAGCTTGATCGCTTTTTCGTAGCTGCCGTCGGCGAGTTCGCTGCGCGCCTCGGAGTAGAGTTTCTGCGCAGACCAACCCTTGGTCTCGTCGTATTTCTCGGGCAGCAGTCCGCAGCCGGCGACGAGTACGACGACGAGCGTTAGGAGCAGCGTTCGGGCAGGGAATACACTATGGAGCATCACGGTGACCAGGCAGTAAGACCGGGACTACGACCAGTGGCGGCGCCCTTGGTTGCACAAAATTATAGCGTAAACGGCGACGAGGCCAAACCGCTCACCGTCGTGATTCCCCTCGCCTGCGCCGGGTTGCGGGCCGACGTGGCACTGGCCCGCCTGCTTCCCGATCATTCGCGCAACCGGCTGCAAGAATGGATGCGGCGCGGCCGCGTCACCCGCAACCACGTCCCGCTCGCGCCCCGCGACAAGGTGTGGAATGCGGACGAACTGCGAATCATGACGGAGGCGCTTGCCGAGGTTCAGGGCACGCTTCCCGAAGACATCCCGCTCGATGTCGTGTACGAGGACGCGGCACTCCTCGTCGTCGACAAGCCGGCCGGGCTGGTAGTGCATCCCGGCAGCGGCAACCCGTGCGGTACGCTGCGGAATGCCGTGCTCCGGCACGCGCCCGAAACCGCGAACGTACCCCGCTCCGGCATCGTGCATCGGCTCGACAAGGACACGAGCGGACTCATGGTGGTCGCGAAAACGATCCCTGCGCAGGTCAGCCTCGTGCGCCAGCTCCAGGCACGCACCGTGAAGCGTGAATATCTTGCCATCGTCCACGGCGTGGTCGAGCGCGACGGAACCGTCGAAGCCCCGATCGGCCGCCATCCGGTGAGCCGTACGCGTATGGCAGTCGTCGCGAGCGGCAAACCCGCCCGCACCCACTACCGGGTGCTCGACCGGATGCGCAACACCGCGCTCCTGCATCTCGCCCTCGACACCGGGCGCACCCATCAGATCCGCGTACATATGCATTCGATCGGACATCCGCTGGTGGGCGATCCGGTCTATCGCGGCGGTGCGCCGGTTTCCTCCCTTCCAGACGAGGTGCGCAGCTTTCGCCGTCAGGCTCTACATGCCGAAGCCCTCGGCTTCGTGCATCCCGCTACCGGTGCCCCCGTGCGCTGGACCGCGTCGCTGCCGGTCGACATGGTGGCGCTACTCGCCGCGCTCCGCGCTGACAGCCAGTGACCGAGCCAACACCGTTCATGGTGCCCGACTGGCCGGCGCCCGCGCGCGTGCGCGCGCTCATCACTACCCGCGCGGGAGGCGTCAGCCGCGGCGCTTTCGAGAGCTTGAACCTGGGTGATCGAGTGGGCGACGATCCCGTGGCGGTCGCGGAGAATCGCGCCCGTGTCGCAGCGCACGTGCCGCGCCCTCCGCTCTGGCTCAGACAGGTACATGGCACACGGGTCGCGCACGCAGCCACGGATCGCCCGGGATGCGAAGCCGACGCAGCGATCGCCCGCGAGCCGGGCGAAGTTCTGGTCGTGATGACGGCGGATTGCCTGCCGGTGCTGCTCGCAGATGACGGCGGCACCGCGGTCGCGATCGCCCACGCCGGATGGCGCGGGCTCGCGGCCGGAGTGATCGAACGGAGCGTCGCCGCGTTGCGGGTCCAGCCCGAGCACCTCGTTGCGTACCTGGGACCTGCGATCGGACCGTCCGCTTTCGAGGTGGGGAATGAAGTCCGCGAGGCGTTCGTCGCCGCGGACGCCGCCGCCGCGGCAGCGTTCGCGCCCGGGGTTCCGGGCAAGTGGCTCGCCGATCTCTACGCTCTGGGGCGTTTGCGCCTGGCGCGGCTCGGGATCACGCGCGTCTTCGGAGGGCAGTTCTGCACCTATAGCGAACCGGAGCGTTTTTTTTCCTATCGGCGGGACGGAATCACCGGTCGCATGGCCTCGCTCATCTGGCTCGAAGCAGAAGGCCCGCTATAATCGCGGACCTTTTCACCGAGCCGTGCCATGACCGCCCTTTCCTGGATCATCGGCGCCTCCCTGGTGGGTGGGACGCTGAGCTGCGCTCTCGCGGCGCTCGTTGCACTCTCCGCGCAGCCGAGACATGTCCCGTTGCTCATCAGCTACGCGATCGGCGCGCTGCTCGGTGCGGTATTTCTCAATCTGCTTCCGGAAGCCTTCGCCCGCGCGGACGGCACTCCCATGGGCGCCGTCGTGCTCGGCGGGATCCTGACCTTCTTCACCCTCGAGAAGCTGGTGCTGTGGCGTCATTGCCACGAAGATGTCTGCGAGGGCCACGGCGCCATCGCCGTCGATCACGATCACGGACGCAGCGGTCTCATGATCCTGATCGGCGACACGGTGCACAACTTCGTCGACGGCGTCCTCATCGCCGCGGCCTTCGTTGCCGATATCCAGCTGGGCATCGTGACCGCGCTCGCCATGATCGCCCACGAAATCCCGCAGGAGGTGGGCGATTTCCTGATTCTGCTCCACAGCGGCTACACCCGCTCCCAGGCGATCGCCTTCAACCTTCTTTCCAGCCTCGCGACGCTGGTCGGAGGCCTGCTCGCGTATTTCGCCCTGAGCCGGCTGCAGGGACTCGTGCCGCCGCTCCTCGGCATCGCGGCGGCGAGCATGCTCTATGTCTCCGTGGCCGACCTCATCCCCGGGCTGCACAAGCGCCCCGAACTCAAGGCCACGGTGCAGCAGCTCGCGCTGATCGGGCTCGGCGTCGGGTCAATCTGGCTCGCTGGCGCGCTTTTCAACGGTCACTGACCGGTCCGCTCTTCATCCTCCGCGGCGGCATTGGCCTTTTCGATGCCTTCGCGTCGCTTGCGCCGGCTGCGCTTGCTTCCGCCACTCAAGACGATCAGCATTCCCAACGGCAACGCCCCGAAGAGGAGGAACGTGAGCAATCCCGACCCCACGGTCTTCGCCGAGAAGGCCATCAGAAGCACCACATAGAGCCAGCCTATGGCAACGATGTACATGACCGATGACTTTGCTTGACATGGGCAAAGGGCAATTTCAGAATCGCCAATCCCCACTCATGCCCGGATTCCCGGCAAACCAAAGGAAGGTCGAAAACATGGATGCGCCAACCGACAGCACCGCCAACGCCTTCAACCTGATGCAGTCGATCACCGAGGCAAATCAGAAGCTTGCCAAGGAGTTCCTGAAGAAGTTCTCGCCCGACCAGAAACTGGAGGGGAACGAGCTGATCCAGTCTCTGACGGCGGGGGTTATGCATGATGCCGAGCAGCTCGGGGAGCTGCAGAAGCGCTACGCCAAGATGCAGAGTCAGCTTTGGACCAACGCCCTGCAACGTGCCGCGGGTCAGGAGGTCGAGCCCCTGGTCGCGCCGGAGAAGGGGGACCGCCGCTTCCACGCCCCCGAGTGGAAGGAAGTCCCGTATTTCGATTTTCTGAAGCAGTCCTACCTCCTCAACGCGAAGTGGCTCGCGGAGCTGGCCGATACCGCCAAGCTCGAGCCCCACAGCAAGAAAAAGCTCAAGTTCTTCACCAAGCAGATGGTCGACGCCTTCTCGCCGGCGAACTTCCCTGCGTCCAACCCCGAAGCGCTCAGGCTCGCGATGGAAACGAACGGTGAGAGTTTAGCCAAGGGCCTCAAGAACATCGCGGACGACATCGAGAAAGGACGGATCTCGATGGTGGACGAGTCCGCCTTCGAGGTCGGCAAGAACCTCGCGCTGACACCAGGATCGGTCGTCTTCCAGAACGACATTTTCCAGCTCATCCACTACCAGCCGACCCAGGAGAAGGTGCGCGAGACCCCGTTTCTCATGGTTCCGCCCTTCATCAACAAGTACTACATCCTCGATCTGCAACCGGAAAACTCGTTCGTCAAATACGCGGTCGACCAGGGCTTCAACACGTTCCTCGTGTCCTGGCGCAATGTCCCGGCAGACATGGGGGCGCTCACTTGGGAGGACTACATCGAACACGGGGTGTTCAAGGCGCTGGAGGCGGTGCTCGACATCTCCGGCTCGGAAAAAGCGAACGTGCTCGGATTCTGCGTCGGGGGCACCATGCTCGCCTCGGCGCTTGCCGTGCTCGCTGCCCGCGGCGACAAGCGCGTGAACAGCCTGACCCTGCTCACGACTATGCTCGATTTCACGGACGTCGGCGAAATCAGCGTGTACGTGGACGAGGCATACGTCAACAAGCGCGAGCAGGACTTCGCGCAGGGCGGCCTCGTGCAGGGCTCGGAGCTCGCGGCAACCTTCGCCAGCCTGCGCGCGAACGAGCTGGTATGGTTCTACGTCGTGAACAATTACCTGAAGGGCAAGTCCCCCGAGGCCTTCGATCTCCTGTACTGGAACAGCGACGGCTCCAACCTGCCGGGCACCCTGTACGCCTGGTACGTGCGCAACATGTATTGGGAGAACAACCTGCGCGTGCCGAACAAGCTCACGATCCTGGGTGAAAAGGTGAACCTCCGCAACATCACCGTCCCCACGTTTGCCCTCGCGGCGCGCGAGGACCACATCGTTCCCTGGCATTCCGCGTACATCAGCGCGCGGCTGCTCGGGTCCGAGGAAGTCGAATTCGTGCTTGCCGCGAGCGGCCACATCGCCGGCGTGATCAACCCGGCGTCCAAGAACAAGCGCAATTACTGGGTCGGCAAGGGCAAGCTGCCGGAAACCTACGACGAGTGGTTCGCGAGCGCCGAACACGTGCCCGGAAGCTGGTGGACCCGCTGGTCAGCATGGCTCGCGAAGCATTCCGGAAGCGAGGTGTCCGCGCCGAAAAAGCTCGGTAATCGCACCTACAAGGAGATCGAACCCGCGCCCGGAAGCTACGTGAAGACGCGGTACTAGCAGGATAGAGGATAGACGCGGTAGCCTGACCATAAGAAAAAGCCCTCGCCGTGTCGCGGGGGCTTTTTTCATTTCAGGGGAGTTCGTCCGGGAGAAGAAGGCGAACTCTGAAGGTGGCGTTACTTGCCGGCGGGTTTCTTCGCCGCGGCCTTGGCCGCTTCCGCTGTCGCCTGGGTGGCTGCACGGATCGACGAGTCCGCCATCTGAGTCACCTGGTGCGCTGCCTTCGTCATGTTCTCCATGGCGGTCTGCGTCGCCGACATGGCGGTTTTGAAGGCAGCCGATGCCGCTTCCGAAGCGCCACCCGGAGTCGCCTTGATCACCTTCTCCATGGCCTCCATGACTTCTTTGCTGTGGGAGGTCATAGCGTGCTCCATCAGCTTGGACAGTTCCGACTGCGCCGCGGATGCGACGTCGTACACGCTCTTCGAATAGCTGAGAACCTTCTCGACGCTTTGCTCGGCGAGCTTCGCACGCAGGTTCATCAGCTGCTGCGGATCCTTGGCTTCGGCCAGCGCCTTTGCGGTCTTGCTGTTCTCCTCGAACGAGCTGCGAGCCGCGTCGAGTTGAAGCTTCATCATGCGCTCGGCGCTCTCCATGGAAATCTGCGCGAACTTGAGGGCAGTATCCAGGCTGCTCTTGCCGAAACCGGCGAAGTCTTCGGGGGTCTTGAACATTTTTTAACTCTCCTCTCGGGTGGACGGGAACAACCGCAGCGCCCTTCTTTGTTGCGCTGCACAACGACATTATAGATTTCTTTTCGGCTTTGTCAACCGGGCTTAGTGCGCCGCAGCATAGGTATCATTTAGCTTTGATCTCTCAGAAGGTTATAATTGTCGCATGAGCGCAATGTCCACCAGCGTCCGCGGTGGACTTTTTTCAGGAAAGAGAGAGCCCAATGGCCGAGGCAGCAGAGAGCGTCCGTTTGATCAAGAAATACCCCAATCGCCGGCTGTACGATACCGCAACGAGCAGCTACATCACGCTCGCAGACGTGAAGCGACTGGTGCTCGAGAACACCGACTTCAAGGTCATCGATGCAAAAACGAGTGAAGATCTCACGCGCAGCATTCTCCTCCAGATCATCATCGAGGAAGAAAGCGACGGCGTGCCGATGTTTTCGAGCGACATGCTCTCGCAGATCATCCGCTTCTACGGCCACGCCATGCAGGGGATGATGGGCAGCTATCTCGAAAAGAACATCCAGACCTTCATGGATCTGCAGAATCGTCTGCAGGAACAGTCCCGTTCCATGTACGGAGAGAACCCGATGCTCTCGCCGGATGCCTGGACTCAGTTCATGAAGATGCAGGGCCCGACGATCCAGAACTTCATGGGCAGTTATCTCGAGCAGAGCGCGAACATGTTCCTCGAGATGCAGGAACAGCTTCAGCGCCAGACTCGCAATCTGTTTGGTAGCTTCACCTTTCCCGGTTTGACGTCGGGACAGGACGCTGCTTCGCAAGCGTCGCCCGAAGACAAGAAAGGTAGCGCCAAGAGCTGATCATCCGCCGGCGGACTGTCGGCGTCCGTCCCGTTTCCCGGTGTCCGCCGTGCCTCCAAAGGTCGGGTTCGTTTCTCTTGGCTGCCCCAAGGCGCTCGTCGACTCCGAACGCATCCTGACCCGACTGCGCTCCGAGGGTTACCTCGTATCGCCCACCTACGAGGCAGCCGACCTCGTAGTGGTCAACACCTGCGGCTTCATCGACGCGGCGGTGGAAGAATCCCTGGATGCCATCGGCGAGGCGCTCGCCGAAAACGGGCGCGTCATCGTCACTGGCTGTCTGGGAGCAAAGGGAAACGTCGTCCGCGAGGCGCACCCGCAGGTGCTGGCAGTCACCGGTCCGCAGCCGACCGACGAGGTGATGGCTGCCATCCACGCTCACCTGCCGCAGCCCCACGACCCGTTCACCAGCCTGATCCCGCCCCAGGGAATCAAGCTCACGCCGAAGCATTACGCTTACGTCAAGATCGCGGAAGGGTGCAATCACCGCTGCACCTTCTGCATCATCCCGTCGATGCGCGGCAAGCTCGTGAGTCGTCCCATCGGCGATGTCATGAACGAGGCCGAGAACCTCGTGCGGGCAGGTGTGAAGGAACTGCTCGTCATCTCCCAGGATACGAGCGCCTACGGCGTCGACGTGATGTTCCGCACCGGTTTCTGGAGCGGCCGTCCGATCAGGACGCGCATGACGCAGCTTGCGCGGGCGCTCACCGATCTCGGGGCGTGGGTACGTCTCCATTATGTCTATCCCTATCCGCACGTGGATGAGGTCATTCCGTTGATGGCGGAAGGCAGACTGCTGCCGTACCTCGACGTTCCGTTCCAGCACGCAAGCCCGCGCATCCTCAAGCTGATGAAGCGACCGGCGAGCGTCGAGAACAACCTGGCGCGCATCCGCGCATGGCGCGCGATCTGTCCAGAGATCACGATCCGCAGCACTTTCATCGTCGGCTTTCCCGGCGAAACCGAGGCCGAGTTCGAAGCGCTGCTCGCGTTTCTCGAAGAAGCGCAGCTCGATCGCGTGGGCTGCTTCGCCTACTCGCCGGTCGACGGCGCCAAAGCGAACGAGCTTCCTGACCACATACCCGAGGCTGTGAAGGAAGAGCGGCGCCATCGCTTCATGGCGCTGCAGGAACGTATCAGCGCCGAGCGGCTGCAGTCGAAGGTCGGCAAATTCCTTAACGTGCTCGTCGACGAGGTCGATGGCAGCAAGGCGATTGCGCGCTCCGCCGCCGACGCTCCCGAAATCGACGGCGTGGTGCACATCTCGAAAGCTCGCACGCTGAAGGTTGGGGATTTCGCGCAGGTACGCATCGTGAAGTCCGACGCCCACGATCTCTGGGCCGAACCTGCCGGATGAAAATAAATCCGCGGGTGCTGCTGTGGGTACGCAAGCTCAAGCGCAATCTGCTCGCGCTCTGGTTCGCCTATCGCCATCCGCAAACACCGCTCGTGGCGAAGTTCCTCGCCATCGTCGTCGTCGGCTACGCCTTCAGCCCGATCGACCTCATCCCCGATTTCATTCCGATCGCAGGTTACCTCGACGAGTTCATCCTGCTGCCTGGCGCGGTGTACGTGATCTTCAAGCTGATACCGCAGCCCGTGCTCGACGAGTGCCACGCACGCGCCGACGCGTTCCTGCATGAGCACGGGCACAAGCCGCGCAATTACATCGCTGCCGCGGTCATCATCGTGATTTGGATCGGCCTGCTCTGGTTGCTCTGGACCCTGTTCGGCGACGCCATCGTTCAATGGTTCGATAACGCACTCGAGTGAGCGTGCTTTACCGCGCAATCGCGCAGATGATTTCCGGATGCTCTTCGCGCGCGTACGCGAACGGCATCGCGGCGGTGCGGTGCGCGATGCCCACGCTCCCGTCAGGCCCAACGGCGATGAGCCCGCCTTCTGCGCCCACGCAACTCGCCATCTCATCGAGAACTGCCCCGACTGCCTTCTGCGCATCGAAACCACGTTCGACCCAGTCGCAGACGCGCTTGGTCGCGAGCGTGCGCAGCATCAGCTCTCCGTGCCCGGTCGCCGACGCCGCCGCGAAAGGCGTCGCGTAGTTGCCGGCTCCCGGCACCGGCGTATCGCCGACGCGTCCCGGTAGCTTGAGCGTCAGCCCTCCGGTGGAGGTCGCTGCCGCGAACCGTCCGCCCGCATCCACGGCGACAGCGCCCACGGTTCCACCCGGTGAAGCTGAATCGCGGTCGAGGGATACATCCCGCGCGACCATTCTCCACGGGTCATCGCGCAGTTCCTCGCGCCGCGCGCGCCAGCGTTCCCGCGAACGCTCCGTCACTGGATCGTAGTCGTCGAAACCCAGGGCTCGCGCGAAGCGCAGTGCGCCTTCACCGGCGAGCAGCACATGACCGGTTCGATCCATCACCTCGCGCGCGACGAGCACGGGATTGCGCACGCGCCGGACGGCTGCGACCGCTCCCGCGCGCAGACTCTGGCCGTCCATGACCTGCGCGTCCATCTCCGCGTCGCCATCGAGGTTGAGGCACGAGCCGGTCCCCGCGTTGAAGTGTGGATCGTCCTCCAGCAGGACGACCGCTGCGACCACGGCATCCAGCGCGGCTCCGCCTCGCGCGAGCACGCCCAGCCCCACGCCCGTGGCCGCACGCACGCCGGCCAGGGCCGCTGCATGCCACTGCGCTTCCCACGCGCCCGCCCCGCCGTGGATGACGATTGCGTAACCCATGTGCCGGATCTCCCGATGCGGCTCCGCCGCTCGGCGAAGCACGTATAATCAGCCCGCGTCAGGTCGCCATTTCCATGCCGAACGAAGACGCTCCCCTCAAGCCCCGCCGCCGTCGCAGGCTGCGCGAATTCTCATTGCGCGATCTGCTGCTCTCCCTCGGGCCGGCGCTTCTTTTGATCGCCGTCGCGTTCTGGATTGCATTCAAGTTCGTCCAGCCCGCACCGCCACGCAGTCTCACCATTGTCACCGGGGCCGAAGGCGGTGCCTACTACAACTTCGCAAAGCGATACCGCGAGATTCTCGCGCGCGACGGCGTCGCACTCAACATCCGCACCTCGCCTGGCGCCCTCGACAACCTCGCTGTCCTCATGAATCCGGACTCTGGCGTGGAGGTCGGATTCGCGCAGGGGGGCTCCGGCTCCTCCGTGAACAGTTCTCGCATCTTCTCGCTCGGCAGCATCTACTACGAGCCGATCTGGATATTCCTGCGAAAGAGCATGAAGATTCGCGATGTTGCGGAACTGCGCGGCAAGCGCATCGCAGTCGGCCCAGACGGCAGCGGCACCCGGGCGCTGGCGCTTCAGATCCTCGCCGTCAACGGCGTGGCGCTCCCGCCGACACAGTTGCTTTATCTCTCCGCGCAAGAAGCTGCAGACGGCCTCAGAAGCGACGCGGTCGACGCGGCCTTCATCGTGGCGGCACCGGAGTCAGCAGTGGTCCAGGAACTCCTCGCTGTGCCTGGCGTTGCGCTGCTCAATCTCGACAACGCCCCTGCCTACCTGCTGCGCTTTCCGTTCCTGCACCAGCTCACGCTTCCGCGAAGCACTGTTGACTTCGTGTCCAATATTCCTTCCCGCAATGTGTCGCTCGTTGCGCCGACCGCGAACATCGTCTCCACGGAAGATCTCCACCCTGCCCTCGCCTACCTGCTGCTCAGTGCGATGAAGACGGTGCACAGCGGGCCTGGCTGGTTTCAGCGGCAGGGTCAGTTTCCGTCGGCGCTCGACACGGATTTTCCGCTCTCCGACCAGGCCCAGCGCTTCTATCAGTCCGGCACACCATTCCTCTACCGATATCTGCCATTCTGGCTCGCCAACCTCGTCGAGCGATTGTGGGTACTGGTGCTCCCGCTCGTTGCGATCGTCCTGCCCCTGATGAAACTCGTGCCGCCGCTTTACGCATGGCGTATCCGCTCGCGTGTGTATCGCTGGTACGGCGAGCTCAAATTCCTCGAGCAGGAGGTGGCAGCGCATCCACCGCCCGAGCGGGTTCCCGCGCTGCTCGAGCGGCTCGACCGCATCGATCACGCGGTCGCGCAGATCAGTGTGCCCCTCTCGTACGCGGATCAGCTGTACACCTTGAAAGAACACATTCGACTGGTCCGCCTCGAGATCCGTGAGTTGCGTCTCTCGACGGCAGAAGCGCGCCGTGCGGCGAAGGCCACCACGACCGCTCAGGACGCCTGAGACGTTGCCTGCGTCGGCTCGAAGAACGCCACTGCTTCTTCTTCGTTCCGGGTTCGCTTCATCGGCGGCAGACTCTGCCAGATGCGCTTTCCATAAGGCTTCGAGATCAGCCGCGGATCGCAGATCATCAGTACGCCGCGATCGGTTTCGTCGCGGATCAACCGCCCCGCTCCCTGCTTGAGCGTGATCACCGCCTCGGGCACTTGATACTCCATGAACGCATTGCGCCCGTTGCGGTTTAGCCAGTCGATGCGTGCCGCCAGCACCGGATCGTCCGGCGGCGCAAACGGCAGGCGGTCGATCACGACGAGCGAAAGCGCCGGCCCACGCACATCCACGCCTTCCCAGAACGTCTGACTGCCGAGCAGCACTGCGTTGCCTAGCCTGCGAAAGCGCGTCAGCAATTCGTTCTTGGGTCCGTCGCCCTGCATGAGAATCGGGAAGTCAAGTCCGTCGCGCTCGAATGCATCCTTGAGCATGTTCTCCGCGGCACGCATCGCGCGCAGCGAAGTGAACAAGCAGAACGTGCGTCCACCCGCGGCGCGGATCACC
This sequence comes from uncultured beta proteobacterium, assembly GCA_963747225.1. Lineage (GTDB taxonomy): Bacteria > Pseudomonadota > Gammaproteobacteria > Burkholderiales > JAEUMW01 > JAEUMW01. The sequence continues at coordinate 442,078 of CAVVES010000003.1, forward strand.
GGCAGCGCGCGCGCCACGACCGCCTGCGTGTAGCCTTCGCTGTTCGGCTCGGGCATGCCCTCGGGCACGTAGAGCAGCGCCTTTCCTGCATAGTCGAAGGGGCTGTCCCACACGACCGTCGCGCCATCCGCGAGCCCCATGTCGTCGGTGTAGTGGTGGAAGTCGCCCCGCACCGAAAGCGTGGCCGAGGTGAAGACCCAGGCGCGCGGATGCCCTTCGAGCTGACGCTTGAACACCTCCGCGATCGAAAGCGGCGTCGCGTTCAGCTGTAGAGAATGCGAGAAGAGCTCGATCCAGCGCACGTAGTCACCGTCGAAACCAGCCCGCCAGCGCTCGATGCGCGCGGCGATCTCCGCCGCACGAAGCAGGCAGCGCTCGAAGCCATCGCTGCGCTCTGCTTGCGACTCCAGGAGCGTCCGCAATGCTTGCAGCTTCTCTTGGACGCCTGTCAGCGCGGCGAAGAAACGCTCGTCGTTCTCTATAACTGAAAATGACAGCCGCCCTTCCTGCTTTCCGAACGCGAGACGAAGATCGCGAGCCGCTTTATCGAGGGGCTGCGCAGCCGTGTTGATGTGAGGAGAGAATTCTGGCGCGCTTGCCACGCCCTCCAGGCGGCTGTCGCGCGCAAGCTCGATCACCTGCGAAGTCGACACGCTCTCGCCGAAGAAGAGACTTGCGGTCTCCGGCAATTGGTGCGCCTCGTCGAAGATCACGGTGTTGCAGGCGGGCAGCAGTTCCGCTGTCCCCTCGTCGCGCAGCATCACGTCGGCGAAGAACAGATGGTGGTTCACCACCACCACATCGGCCGCCATCGCGCGCCGGCGCGCCTCCATCACGAAGCATTCCCGGTAATGCGAGCACTCGGAGCCGAGACAGTTGTCCCGCGTCGACGTGACCCAGGACCAGATGCCCGCGTTGTCCGGCACGCCTGAGCATTCCGCCTTGTCGCCGCTTCGGCTCGTGCGCGAGAAGCGCGAAATCACCGGCAGGTGGCGTGCATCGTCGCGGCTCGCGAAACGGCCTTCGGACTTCGCGCGTTCGAGGTAGTGAAGGCAGACGTAGTTCGCGCGCCCCTTCAACAGCGCGACGGTGACCGGTACCTTGAGCGCATCGCGCACCATGGGCAGGTCCTTCGTGAAGAGCTGGTCCTGCAGCGTCTTGGTGCCGGTCGAGATGATCACCTTGCCGCCTGCGATCAGAGCGGGAACGAGGTACGCGAAGGTCTTGCCGGTGCCGGTACCGGCCTCGGCAACGAGCACGCCGTGGGACTCGATCGCGCGCTCGACCGCTTCCGCCATCTCGATCTGCTGCGCGCGGGGACGATAGCCGGGAACTGCTGAGGCAAGCGGCCCGGTGGCGGAGAAGAGGGAGGAAAGGTCGGTCATGGCGCAGGAGCACGAAGTCCGGAGAGTTTACCGGGACGCGCCGTCTCGCGCAGGAGCCAAACTCGGCAGAGGGGCAGAACTTCAAGCCGCCCGAAATCCAAGTCGAGACGGGAAGCCGCCCTTGAACCGCCAGGCGGGTCAGAAAAGCCTTTACTTCACCCGGCCCCATGTCCTTCGGGCGGTGCTTGTGGTGTTGGAGGGTGAAGCGGTGCACCCAGTCGAGATAGGCTTCCTCGGTCCGGATGCTTTAGTGCTTGACGCGAATTGATCACGCAACTGGTCGCCCAGCTTGGGTAAGCTCCGAGCCATGGCGACTCCCGGCAAGGTGGACTTACAATGACGCTCTGCGGTGCCCTCGATCGAAACAAGCCGCTGAATCGAAGCGGGTAAGCTCGATGAGTACTGCTGTGTACAACCGTCGTCGCTTTGCAAAGCGACTTTTATGGGCCTTCCTCTGAGTTAGGCCACGCGGGTCTCCTGCCATGAAGTGCTGGGCATCTATCCTCGGCGATTGCTCCAGGCCAACCTCCCGAGAGCGCTTCGTCAGTGACAGCCTCTTTGATGGTGAGTCAGTAACCGCCTTCGGCCTCTCTTGGTGCAGGACTTCACCGGTGGAAATTGGCCTTGCAAGCGCGGTCGCCAAGGTGCTCTGCGGACCCATCAACCTGACACAATATTCGCTGTGCTTCCATCGCGCAGTTTATTTGCCATGCTAGGCGGTGCGTGAAACAGGAGACAAATTATGCCTTCACTCAATGGCAAGGTAGCAATTGTGACGGGTGCCTCCCGAGGTATTGGTGCGCGAATAGCCATCCGGTTAGCGCAGGCTGGCGCAAAGATTGTTGTGAATTACGCTGGCCAGCGGGTTGCCGCCGAACAGGTCGTACAGTCCATCAAAACGGCTGGCGGAGATGCCTTTGCCATTCAAGGCGACGTCAGCGAACCGGCAAACGTCCGCAGCATTTTCGATGCGGCCATCGAGCGATTCCGTCGCGTTGATATCCTAGTCAACAATGCCGGAATCATTCTGTACAAGCGGATTGAACAAACCACGGACGAAGAATTCGATCGGCTTATCGCCGTAAACGTCAAAGGTACGTTCAATACACTTCGAGAAGCATCGCGGCGTTTAGAGGACGGCGGACGAATCATCAATTTCTCCTCTACGACCACCCGGCTCTTGTTGCCGACTTACGCGAGCTACTGTGCGAGCAAAGCGGCTGTCGAGCAAATGACTCGCATTTTTGCCAAGGAGGTTGGGCAACGTGGCATTACGGTCAACGTCGTCTCGCCCGGCCCTACCAATACCGCCCTGTTCACCGAGGGGAAAAGTGACGCAGACATCCAGCGAATGTCGGCGATGGCCGCGCTCGGACGAATAGGCGAACCGGATGATATCGCCAACCTCGTCGTTTTCCTGGCGAGTGACGAAGCCGGCTGGATTTCCGCCCAGAACATAGGATCGAACGGTGGGCTGGCTTGATATGCCGCCGACCCATCGCATGCACCCGCGTCGCCGATTGGGGCGTTTTGAGATTGGAGATAGTGCTTCCAACATCGCCCCTGACCCTCGCTCGAACCGACGAAAAGCTGCACCTTTGGGTGCCCTTGCTTCGCTCGGCTGCCGCTCAGCTCACACGGGAAAGCTGTCGAACAAATCCGACCTTCACTTGGGTACTGGTGCATATTCCGTGCGTATTGATTGGGAAAGCGACAGAGGGTGCGCTATAAGCCCTACGACTATGGCCAGATGAAGCTGCTGCCAATTTCCTTTGCGCGCCGGATGCTGCTCGGAAGCTTCGCGTCCACGCTGAAGAAACTGATCGATCGCATAGCCTTGCCTTCTCCCAGGGTTGGTGGGTGCCGTTTCCCGGAGAATAGAATGAAGCGCCGTACCCAATGGAGATACGCCTGCTCGGTGTGGTCGCTATAATGCTTGTAGTAGATGCCTCGCCCAGCTGCTCTAGCAGCCCAGGCTTGCGTTCGGGATCGGCGGGCCGGAAGTCCAACATGCTGGTTGACGCACATGCTGGCTACAAGGTGGCCTTAGTCACAGTATTCTCGCGCAAGCTCATGATTTCAACCACCAGTCGTCGGATCGCAAACCGGGTGACGCAATTAAATGCGTCACTTCGGATGTATACATCACGTTAGCCAGATGAATCAGTGGATATCCTTCGTGCAGAGCGAGCGCGAACTCTACGCGACGGACGATAACAATCGATTTGCCTTCGGGGGTGAGATAGTCTCGCAATACTACGATTATCTCGTGGTGATCTTGGGAAGGTATGAAGCAGCCAGCCAGGCACTGAATGCTAACTTTGAGACGTTCAACGCTTCCATACGTGAATCCCTGAAGGAGGCGAAGACCGGAAAGCTGAGTGCGAAGGAGATGCCCTCGTCTCAGAGGGCGACCGGCTCTGTAGGTTGGCACATCTGGAGATCGAAGCGTTCTATTTGTTCGCGAAAATCCTCTTAGATCGCATCGCGATCTTCGTAGAGATGTACTTCGGGCAAGCACGTGGGATTTCGCTAGTCTCTCATGACAAGCTTTTGAAACACCTATCCGCCTACGTGACTGCGAAAAGCTTGGCTTTACCGCCAGGACTGGACGAAACGTTGACTTACCTGCGAGAGCACCTCATTGAGTTCCGAGACAAGCAGATAACTCATCAACACAATCTACGCATATTCAGAGGAACCGGAACGGCCGCGGAGGGTGCCACGATGTCGATCTTGCACCTCTACCCGAAGGAAACTGATACGGGTGCACAGTCCGTAAGGCTCCATGAATTGTTTGACGCCGTGAACCGTTACATGGATGGGATCATTGGACTCATTGCGGTAAATCGCAGTCACAGTCGCCTAAAACTGATGGGCGCTCAAAGTGGCGCGGCATCTGGCTAACCCGGGGCTCGTGGGGAACGCCCAACAGCGATTCAGCTATTGGGTTGCGTCCTCGCTTCGCTCGTCGGCCCGCCTCAGCCCCAACGTTGGGCGTCGCACGTCGGATCGTAGGTGTTGTCGACGAGAAACAGTACTGTCCGAGATCAAGCCAGCGGTGTTACAGGCCGCAGTTCCGATTCTCTCGGTCGATGATCTCTCCGAAGCGCTCGAATACTACGAAAGGGTTCTCGGGTTTCACGTCGAATGGATATGGGGAGAGCCTACCCGCCTAGCTAGCGTCTGCCGCGATCGAGTCGAAGTGGATCTGTCCCACTCATCCGAGGGAGGGAGATCGATTTCGAAGGTGTACTTTCAGATGACCGGCGTCGACGCGTACTACAACCAAATCATCGCCACCGGCGCCAAGGTTGCGGTAGTGCCCGCAGACCTCCCTACGGAATGAGGGACTTCAGGGTCACCGATCCTAGTGGCAATGAACTTTCCTTCGGCGAGGCTACGCGCGCATGATGTATCTCAATCATCGGCTTATCGGTATGGTGACGCCGAACCCGACGTTGGGCGCAGGCCGGTCTTCGGAGAATCGGGGTGTCACATGACCACGCTCTATCAGTTCCAGTGTTCACACTTCTGCGAGAAGGCACGCTGGGCACTTGACTACAAGGGTCTTCCCCACATACGCAAGAACCTAGTGCCTGGCTTGCATGTGAAGGTCGCCAGAAAACTGGCGCCTAAAAGTTGCCTCCCGATCCTGGTCGATAACGGAACCGTCGTTCAGGACTCCACGTCAATCATCACGTTCCTGGACGAAAGACTTCCCGATCGCCCTCTAATACCGCATGACCCTCGGGAAGCTGAAGAGGCGTTGAGATGGGAAGAGTACCTCGATGCGGAGATTGGCGTTCCGCTCAGGCTATGGTTTTACTGTCACACGCTTCCTGATCGCGATCGAGCCCTGAAATTCCTGCTTGAGGGAGCACCCTGGTACGGGCGACCGTTATTTGCAATCATTTTTCCCAAGGTTCGTACTGCGATGATGCAGCGGATGAATATAGATGCCGAATCGGCTAAGCAATCCGAAGGGCGGTTCGTGGCGGCATTGGAGAAGCTGGACGGTGCATTGAAGGAACGCCGGTTCCTCGTGGGGAATTGCTTTTCGAGGGCTGATCTTACCGCATGCGCGTTGTTGTCACCGTATTGCGCGCCCGGCAAATCAGACGCGGAGATTTGCGCCGCTCTCCCGGTGCAGGTGTGCGCGTTGCGTGATGAGCACAAGACAAGACGTTTCTTTAGTTGGGTGCTCGATATTTATCGGAACTATAGGCAAGCTGGGTAGCGCGCCACGAAGACGTGATGCGGAGCGCGAAGCACCCAATGCGTGCTTTCCGTTCCTGTTCGGTTCCCGCACCGTGCGTGACGCGTGAAACCTGCCATCACTTGATGCCCGCACAGCTTGCGCCTAGCCACCGACCGGTCACGTCCAGTCGAACGCTCGGGCCCTTCGGAGCGCTGCTCACAACCCAACCAACCATCCGCTCCGTGCTCTCCGCCACGAACTCCGCTCGCACGGTCCGCCCGTCCGGACATTGTTTGTCCGCAGACCACTTGTTCGCGGTTATGGTCGGCGGCTTGACGAATTTACACTCGTCGTCGTCGGGTCCTTTTGTGAGCTGTTCGAGATCGGCCTTGGTGATACATTCCTTCTCGACCAACGGCCGCGGAAACATGGAGCCCTTGTGTGTCATCTCCCACACGCCGACTCTTACCGCGATCGTTTGCGCCGACGCAAGCAGCGGGCAACAGACAAGCATGACTGCCAGAAACCTCTTCACTTCTCCCTCCGTGAGTTAGCCGTCGGCAATGGTAGCCCTGCGAGCATGTTCCAGCCACTTCGTTCGGCAAGCATCGCGCTTTCGCCGCGCTGCGTTCTGCGCCCCTCTCGGTTCACATATCGGGATTCACCATGCCGCCACTCGACATTCTTGCCGTCGCCACTGCCACGTTCCTGCTTGCGGGCTGGGTGAAGGGCGTCGTCGGCATGGGTTTGCCCACGGTGGCAATGGGTACCCTCGCCCTCGTCATGCCGCCGGTTCAGGCTGCGGCCCTGCTGGTCGTGCCGTCTCTCGTCACCAATGTCTGGCAGTACTTCGCCGGTCCCGCCACCAGTTCTATAACCAGGCGCTTCGCGGTGATGATGCTTTTCGTCTGCGTTGGTACCGCCGTCGGGATTCGGTTCCTGACCTCGGGTTCGCGGTGGCCGTCGGTTGCGCTCGGCACGGTGCTGGCCGTCTATGCGCTCATAGGGTTGTTTCTGCCGAAGCTCTCCGTGCCGCGCCGCCTCGAACCGCGGCTCTCGCCGCTGATTGGCGGCATAACCGGCGTGCTGACCGGCGCGACCGGCGTCTTCGTCGTGCCGGCGGTGCCTTACCTCAGCGCGCTAGGCCTGTCGAAGGACGAACTCATTCAGGCCCTCGGCTTGTCGTTCACCGTCTCTACCGTTGCTCTCGCAATCGCGCTGGGGGCATCGGGAAGCTTCTCCCGCGAGTTGGTTCTGGCTTCCCTGGCGGCGATTGTTCCGGCGCTAGGTGGCATGTTTGTCGGTCAGGCAGTGCGTAACCGCATGGACCCTATCGCGTTTCGCCAGTGGTTCTTCGTTGCCATGTTGCTGGTGGGCACCTACATGACCATCAAGGGCCTAGTGCCGAAATGAAACCCCCAATGCCCGAACATCGCTTCAACGTCTTCGGACAGCTCGTGGCGATCTCCGGAACCCAGGGGCCTAGTCGGCGTATCTTCTCGGCACCGACGGCAAGCGCCGCAAGGCGGACTTCGCAGTTCCCGGTTTTTTCTCCGAAGAAGAGTTGGGTCAGTATCTCGCCGACCGCTTTCACAAGTCAGCGACTCCGTCCCACCATTCCGTCTATCGTTTAGGCCCCACGGTGCACCCTCTCGGGTACGACGCGATTGCCCGTGAATGGGATGCCGTTCGCGTCTCGTTGTCCGAGCCAGAGCGACGGCTCCTCGAACTCGTGCTCGGCGTCGCTCCTCCCGGTTCCAGAATTCTCGATCTCGGGTGCGGAACCGGACGGCCCATCGCCGAGCGCGCTCTGAATCTCGGGTACCGGGTGACGGGCATCGATCGGTCCTTGTGCATGCTCGAACTTGCGCGACGGCGGCTTCCACGAGGCGAATGGGTCGAGGCAACGATCGAGCAGTACGTCCCGGTCGGCGGATTCCATGCCGCGATCGCGTGGGACTCGGTCTTTCACATACCGAGAGAGCGGCACCTGGGAATCTTCAAACGGGTGCGCGGTGCGCTGAGGCCGCACAGCCGCTTCCTGCTCACGGTCGGGGGCTCGGATCACCCTGCCTTCACAGACAGCATGTTCGGTCACGAATTCTTCTACGACTCTCATCCTCCGGAGAAGGCGCTCGGCTTTCTTCGGGAAGCAGGGTTCGAGATCGCGCACTCTGAGTTCCTGGAACTTCCGACGGCGGGACGTGACAAGGGACGCTTTGCAATCGTCGCGATCGCGGCCTAACCTCGTATCAACGGGACACGCCGGCGAGCAGTTTCGCGCACGGACAGACCGGTTACCTCGAACGTCTCACGGGTAGATCATCCTGCAGGAGAACGAAATGGCGATAAGGGGCAACTGTCTGTTCGGAGCCGTGAGCTACGAGATCGCCGGCTCGTTCAAAGCGATGGGCAACTGCCACTGTTCGATCTGCAGGAAGTCTCACGACGCCGCGTTCGCGACGTGGGGTATCATCGCTCCGCACCAGTTCCGGTGGACGTCGGGCGAGAGCTTCATCCAAGAGTACGAGTCCTCGCCGGGCAGAAAGAGGTGCTTTTGTAAGACGTGCGGGTCCCCGCTCGTCAGCACTCATTCCGGAGCAGTCGGCGAGGTGGTGGTGGGCACAGTCGACGGTGATCCGGGTGCGCGTCCGGGCGAGCATGTTTTGGTGGGGTCCAAGGCAATCTGGTACGAGATCGCGGATGCACTGCCGCAATTCGAGGAATGCCCCGGGGATGCAACCCTGACGGCAGGACCGCCATGCTCAGCAGGCACCGACCGGGTTGCACAGAAAGACGCTGTTCACCCCTCTCGCAACCAGTCTTCTGACTTTCGCTTTACGCATATCTGTTCATGTCGATCAAAGCCGTCCTCTTCGATCATGACGGAACCCTTGTCGACTCGGAACCCACGATTTTCGACTCTGGCGGGAGATTCTGAGCCGCCACGGCGTGCATCTTACCGAGGAGCAATACCAAACCAGCTACGCTGGAGTGCCGACGGCCGCAAACGCTGTGGACATGGTGTCGCGCTTCACTCTGAACGAGGATCCCAGCGTCCTCGCGGAAGAAAAGATCGCGAGCATACAGGCCTTCCTCGACCGCGATGGGTTCCCACTCATGCCGGGTGTTCGCGAGACGCTGGTCCAGCTTCACAGTCATGGAGTACGCCTCGCGATCGTCACCGGTGCAGGAACCAGCGGAGTCCGCTCCACTCTCAGAGAGCATGGTCTGAGCGAATTCTTCGAAACGGTGGTCTCGAGCGACGACGTACATCGCAGCAAACCAGCACCGGACTGCTATCTGCTCGCCGTGGAGCGTCTGGGTCTTCTGCCGTTAGAGTGCATTGCGATCGAGGATACCGAACACGGGGTGGTTGCGGCGACGGCAGCGGAAATTGCATGCGTTGCCATACCGACCACCCTGTCCAACCGCCACAATTTTTCCAGGGCAACAGCCGTGCTGCGTGAGATAGGCGAAGTCCCCTCGTGGATCGCGAGCCGCTGGATGTCCCGTCGATGAAAGCGCGCCTCGACCGATCTCGGGCAAGCTCGTGTAACGCGTGCGGACACGCGCTGGTCGCGCACTAACGATGGGTGACACGTTAGACTTCCGCTCACAAACCACGAAGGAGACATCATGAGCCAATTGCGTACACTCGTATTGACCACGATGACGCTGTTGATTCTGGGAGTCGCTTGGCCCTCTGGTAACGCGCTCGCCCAGCAAAAGACGCTGCAAGAGCAACTCATCGGAACGTGGACGTACGTATCGGTCGATGCGATACGCCCGGATGGGAGCCGGGTGCCGATGTTCGGTTCCAATCCGCAGGGACTCGCGATCTTCGAGAGCAATGGCCGCTACGTGTTGCTGACCGCACGCCCCGGCCAGCCCAGGTTTGCGTCCAACAATCGCATGGAGGGGACGCCGGAGGAGTATAAGGGCCGTTGTGCAAGGAACGATTGCTCACTTCGGTCGGTACACCGTCGACGAGGTTGGCAAGACCATTACCTTCCACATCGAAACGAGCACGTTCCCAAACTGGAACGGGACCGAGCAGAAACGTCCAGTCGTTCTCACGGGGGACGAACTGCGGTGGAGCACCGCTGCGTCGAGCGGTGGCTCGGCAGAGGTGGTATTGAAGCGCGCCCACTAGCAGTCTGTTTCCGAAGCGAGACCGCAACATGAGCGTACAGCTGAACCACACCATCGTCTGGTGTCGCGACAAGTACAAGTCGGCGGCGTTTCTCACAGAAATTCTTGGTCTGCCCAGCCCTACCCCATTCGGCCCGATGCTCGTCGTCGCACTCGACAACAGCGTCTCGCTCGACTACTACGAGAAAGACGGCAAGATCGCCTTGCAGCACTATGCCTTTCTGATCGGCGAAGACGAATTCGACCAGGTCTTCGCGCGCATTGGTGGCAAAGGGCTCCAGCATTGGGCCGACCCGGGCAAGCACCGGGTGGGCGACATCGACCAGAGCGACGGCGGACGCAGGATGTATTTCGACGACCCCGACGGCCATCTCCTCGAAGTCATGACCCGCCCCTACGGCAGTGGCGGCTAACGGGTGGCGGCGGTGCTGCTTGAGACGGGAAATGCTTGGCCGTATGACGCAGACGCGTGACGGTCGTCGTCACGGGCGGTACGGGCTACATCGGTTGCCGACTCGTCACGGCGCTGACCGCGCGGGGACACAAAGTTCGCGTGCTCGCCCGCTCAGGGTCCGCGCATCGGGTTCCTGACGGTGCGACCGCGTTCGTAGGAAATGCGCTCGATGCCGACTCCTTCGCGCCCGCGCTCCGTCCTGGCGACACGCTGGTTCACCTTGTCGGGACACCGCATCCGAGTCCCTCCAAGGCCGAGGAGTTCGTGCGCGTCGACCTCGCCTCGGTACGCGCTTCGGTCGCGGCAGCCCGCCATGCTGCGATTTCGCACTTCGTCTACGTGAGCGTCGCGCAGCCTGCACCGGTCATGCGCGCTTACGTTGCGGTCCGCGCAGCGGGCGAGAAAGCCATCGCAGAGGCGAACCTCACTACAACGATACTACGGCCGTGGTACGTGCTCGGCCCCGGCCACCGGTGGCCGCTCGCTCTTATTCCCTTCTACACGCTTGCATCCCTGGTTCCGTGGTGGCGTGCCGACGCATCGCGGCTTGGCCTGGTCACCCTGACACAGATGGTCGACGCCCTCGCGCGCGCGGTGGAAAACCCTCCGCCTGCTGGTTCGCGACACATCGTCGAGGTGCCCGAAATTCGCACCTCCTGAAGCGCGCACACGGTTTTTTCTCCGATCCGATATTGGTCATGATTCGATACTGTCGCCCCTCCGATGCCTCGCGGATCTGCGAGATATACAACCACTACGTTCAGGACACGGTGATCACGTTCGAGGAACTGCCGGTTCCCGAAGCCGACATGGCGCAGCGCATTCGCGATGTCGTGTTGCAACCGCCCTGGCTCGTCTCCGAACAGCAGGGGTCGATTGTCGGCTACGCGTACGCGACGCCCTGGAGGGTGCGGTTCGCGTATCGTTACTCTGTCGAGAGCACGGTGTATGTTGCACCGGCATTCACCGGTCGAGGGATCGGGTCGGAGTTGTATCGAGCCCTGATCGCGGAACTCCGGACTCGGGGCGTCCACTGCACCGTTGGCGGAATTGCGTTGCCGAACCCTGCGAGCGTCGCGCTGCACGAAAGTGCTGGGTTTTCAGAAGGTAGGCCAGTTCAGGGAGATCGGCTGGAAATTCGGCCAATGGCTCGAACGTCGGCTACTGGGAACTGGTGCTGTAAGCAACGCATGCGTCGACGCGCTCGCCCGTGGTCATCTGGCGCAGGGCGTCCGGAGGACATCGCTGCCGATATCGTTACCTGCGCGCCGAATGATCGCGTCGGACGTTTCGTTTCTATAATGCGCGTGTCCGGATCGGCCGTGCCGCTCCGATCGCCCGGAAGAGGCTTCCTGGGTATCACTTGTTGCCAGGGTGACGAGAGCGCCTATGCACGTCGACAGCTTCATGACCCTCAATCTCGCCATCCTGGTGCTCGGGTTCGGCAAGTGGCTGAACAGGAGGATCACCTTCCTGCGGAACTTCAACATCCCGGAGCCCGTCAGCAGCGGGTTGCTGGTCTGCGTATTCACCGCCCTGCTCCATACCTTTACGGGGACGGAGATATCGTTCGACCTGACGACCCGGGATTTTCTGCTCCTCTATTTCTTCGCCGGCATCGGTCTCAATTCCGATTTCAAGACGCTTTGGTCCGGCGGCCGCCCTCTGATGATTCTCGTCGCGCTCACCGTGGTGTTCATGTTCCTGCAGAACCTCACCGGTATCGCGGTAGCGTCCGCCATGGGGCTGCAGCGGGTGGTCGGCCTGCTCGGCGGCTCGGTTTCCCTCCTGGGCGGCCACGGAACCACGATCGCGTGGGCTCCGACCTTCGTCGAGGAATTCGGCATCGCCAACGCGATGGAGATCGGCATCGCTTGCGCGACGTGCGGTCTGGTCCTGTCCTCACTGATGGGTGGTCCGATCGCGCACTTCCTGATCACTCGTCACCAACTCCAACCGAAGGTCATCGAGCAACCCGACGTCGGGATCGCGTACGATGCCAAGCCTGAGGACATCGACTATTTCAGCCTGCTCAGCACCGTTTTCTGGCTCAACATGAGCCTCGTCATCGGCAATCTGCTGCGGGAAGGGTTGACCGCGACGGGAATCAATCTGCCGCTGTTCGTCTGCACGCTGTTCGGCGCCATCCTGCTCACGAATGCCGTCCCACGCCTGTTCAGGAAAGCTCCCTGGCCCGCTGGCAGCCGCTCCCTCGCGCTGATCTCCGAGGTTTCGCTGGGGGCTTTCCTCGCGATGTCGCTGATGAGTCTCCAGTTGTGGACGATTGCGAGCCTCGCCGGGCCAATCCTGGCCCTGTTGGCCGCTCAGTTTCTCCTGGCCACTGTGGTCGCGCTTTTTGTTGTCTTCCCGTGCATGGGACGCGATTACGAAGCGGCCGTGATCTGCGCCGGCTTCGGAGGAATCACGCTCGGTGCAACGCCAACGGCGCTGGCGAACATGACCGCGGTCGCCCAGAAGTATGGCCAGGCACACGAGGCCTTCATCATCGTTCCGCTGGTTTCCGGCTTTTTCGTGTCCATCAGCAACGCCCTCGTCATCCGACGCTTCCTGATCTGGTTCGGTTGAGGCTCCCGCCGAGTAGAAGCCATGTCGTCAGTGCCCTCGCCGGTATCGACCGGACATCTCCCCGCCCGGGAGCAGGTTGCGAACGCGGTGAAGGAAGCGCATGCGCGCTTCAAGTCCGTAGCCGAAGGAAAGAACGCCGATTACATCCCCGCGCTCACGAGGGTTCCGAGCGAGCTGTTCGGGATATGCGTGGTCGGCACGTCGGGCTCCGTCTACTCGGCGGGAGATGCGGAATACGAATTCTCGATTCAGAGCGTCTCCAAGCCGTTCGTGTTCGCCCTCATCTGCCAGGCCATCGGCGAGGACGAGGCGCGCGCGAAGCTGGGCGTGAACAGCACCGGCCTGCCGTTCAATTCGGTGATCGCCATCGAGCGCACCAGCGACGGCACGACGAACCCGATGGTCAACGCGGGCGCGATTGCGGCGGCCAGCCTGGCGCCTGGCTCGACTGCCGATCACAAGTGGCGGTTCATTCAGGAAGGTCTCTCGCGATTCGCGGGGCGCGCGCTTTCCCTCGACCGCGAAGTGTACGAGTCTGAACTCGGCGCCAACCAGCGCAACCGCGGCATCGCGAAGCTGCTAGACAGCTACCAGCGCATCTACTTCGATCCCCTCGAAGCGACCGACATCTACACGAGACAATGCGCTCTGAGCGTCACGGCAAAGGACCTCGCCGTCATGGCGGCGACGCTTGCGAACGGGGGCGTAAATCCGCTCACCAGGGACAGGATCATCGATCCCGTCCATTGCCAGCACGTCCTCGCCGTCATGGTGACAGCGGGTCTCTACGAAAACTCCGGCGACTGGCTTTATGATACGGGACTGCCGGGCAAGAGCGGGGTCAGCGGGGGAATCGTGGCCGTCAGTCCCGGCAAGGGGGGGCTGGGCACGTTCGCTCCGCTGCTCGATGCGGCCGGAAACAGCGTGAAAGGCCGACTTGCGTGCGCATTTCTCTCCGAGCAACTCGGGCTCAATCTCTTTGCTTCGAAGCCGGCCGAGGACTGACCGTGAAACGCATCCGCATCACCCATCACACACGGTATCTGTACCGCGAGCCTGTCGTCTTCCATCGACACCGGGCGATGCTCCGTCCGCGCGAGGGTCACGATGTCCATATCGCCGCCAGCAGACTCGAGATCGCTCCCTCCGCCACCGTGCACTGGCTGCGGGACGTTCTACGGCAATTCGATCGCGATTCTTTCCTTTACCGAGCCGTCCACTGAGTTGTCGTTGTTGAGCGAGGTGGATGTCGATCTCTACGATGAGAATCCGGTCGAGTACCTCATCGATCCGGAGGCAAGGCTCTACCCGTTTGAATATGCCCTCACCGAGAAGATCGACCTGATCCGCTATCAGCTTCCGAGCTATCCGCACGATGGACCCGCGCTGCGCGAGTGGCTTTCGGACATCTATCGACCCGGCCAACTGATGGAAACGTTCGAGCTGCTGCAGAAGCTGAACACTCGCATCTACGAATCGTTCGAATATGCGCGGCGCGAAGATCCGGGAGTTCAGCTGCCGTGCGAGACCTTGGCCCGTGGCAGCGGTTCGTGTCGTGATTACGCGGTGTTCATGATGGAGGCCGCGCGCCATTGGGGATTCGCCGCCCGGTTCGTGAGCGGCTATATCCAGATGAACGACGGCCAGCACGGTGCTACGCACGCGTGGACGGAGATTTACATTCCGGGAGCCGGCTGGCGCGGCTTCGATCCCACCAACGAAAAGCAGGTCGGCACCGAGCATGTCGCGGTTGCCGTCGCGCGGGAACAGGACCAGGCAATGCCCCTCACCGGGACCTGGGAAGGTCCACCCGACGCGTTCGAGCGGATGGACGTATCCGTCGAAGTCGTTCCTGTCCCGCTGGATTTCTGAAGCGGCGCTCGCCGCGACCAGAGATAGAGAAAGAGCCTAACCGGCGAACCCGGCGATCAGTCGCTCGACCTCTCGAGGCCGATCGAGCGGCAAGAAATGATTTCCGCCGGGAACCGTCTCGATCGTCACGCCGGGAATGTCCTGTTGCGTGGCCATGCGTTCGCCGGGCCTCGACCAGTCATGCTCTCCGTACACCAGCAACACGGGCACGTTGATATTCCCATAGTCTGTATGTGCTTCGTCCCACTTGTGGGCGTTGCGCAGCAAGCTCAGAAACGACCCGTAGTGTCCGGTCCGCGATCCGGCGAGAAAGAACCTCCTCCATAAGTTGCGGTGGAATGGTAGAAGCTTCTGCGACGCCACCATTGAAGATCGCTCGTTCGACCACCCGATTGCGCAGGCGCATGACGGTCTCACCCACCACCGGAACGAGCGCGAAGCCGCACACGACATTCGCCACGAGTGAACTTCGCCGCACGCCGCTTCCCTTGGCGTAATCATAGGGATTGATCGCAACGACTTGCTTCACCCGAGGATGGTGCTGAGCTGCGAGGAGCAAAGCGATCGTGCTACCGATGGAGACGCTGGCGAGCGTCGCATCGCGAATATCCAGCGCTTCGAGAAACCCCGCGACCGCGTCGACGAACAGCTTGGGCTCATACTCCACATTGGGGATATCGGAATAACCGTGCCCGGGGTAGTCCAAGGCGTAAACCGTGAAACGCTTGGCCAGCGCAGGGATGATCTTCTGAAAGAGGTCGAGCTGCGTGCGCAACGTGTGCAAAAGGACGAGAGGTGGTCCGTCACCCGTTTTGATGTACCGCAGCCGGTTGCCGTTGACTGTCTGGTATCGAATGGCGATGTCGGAGGCCCAGTTGAGCCGCTCCGGAATCGCCACAGCTGGCCGCATGGCTTCCACGATCATCGAGATCAGAACCATTCCGATCGCGAAGCCCAGTGCAACGGCGACAACGACGACAATGGTCATGACTTGCGCCTCTGAATTGTTGTCATCGTGATCCGGTCAACGCGGATTCGAAATGTCGATGCCCCTACCAACCGCCCGAGCGGGCGGCAATTCGCCGCCCGCTTCGGCCAGGTCACGATCCCGAGCGATTGACTGCCCCCAGTCCGCTCTGGCTCTTAGCCGGCTGCGCCAGCAGAAGGCGACGCGCCCGATCGTGAGCATCGAACGCCTTGGTTTGGGCGGTGTTCGTCACCGCCGGGCCGGTCGCGGACTTCGGTGCTCCGACGATAGCCAGTCGAGCACGCTCGTGGCCGTCCGTCTTCCCTTCCGTTTCCGAAGCGACCGCGGTGGATGCCCAAGTATTGAGGATCGAGGCGCGTACGAACGCGTGCCCGTCCGGTTCCGCCGCCAATGCAGGCAGCGCGGAAAGAGCCAGTGCTAGCGCGCTCAACGATGCCTTACCGTTCACTCCAAGAATGTTGCGAGGTTTCATGAGAGATCTCCGTTTCGTTGTAGTGTGATCAAGTCGCCCGGACACTGATCCGTTCCAGGGGTTGCGCATCCGAAGCGTTCCGGTGACTCCAGTTATGTAGTCACCGCTTACATTGAAGCATGGCACCGAGATGAATGTCAACACCATTCACATTCTTTTTTCGATGAGCTAGAATTCATCCTATGGAACGGAAGTCGACCCTGAAGTCACGCGGCGCGTACCACCACGGCGACCTGCGCAATGCGCTGGTCGAGCACGCGCTCGCGGCATTGCGTGCGGTGGGCCCCGAGGGTCTCAGCGTGCGGGCGCTCGCCGACGAGATTGGTGTCTCGCCGTCGGCCGCGTACCGCCACTTCGCGGACCGCGAGGCGCTTCTCGCGCAGTTGGCGCAGGTGGGTTTCGAGCGGCTACGGGATAGCATGACCGCAGCCGCGTCAGGAGCAGCGCGCCGGCAACCGAGAACGGCGGTGCGTGCGTTAGGCAGTGCCTACGTGCGCTTCGCGGTCGCCGACCCTGAGCTCTACCGCCTGATGTTCGGAGCCCAGCGCGTGGACAAGTCGAAGTACCCGGCGCTGGGAGCGGCGGCGGCTGAGGCATACGACACACTGCGCACTGCCGTCATGCGCATGGCGCCCAACGCGGCAAAGGAATCCCAGGAACTCGAGCGTCTCACATTGCGCTGCTGGGCGATGGTGCACGGGCTTGCCTCGCTGCGGATCGACCGGTTGATCGAAAGCGGGGGCGATGGGGAATTCGTCGAGCTCGCGGACGATCTGCTCGGAAGAGTGATTCAGGAGTACCCCGCCGTCGCGACGAAGCAGGCGCGACGTTCCGGCAAGTAAGCGCCGACAGTGCGGGGCGGTCGACATCGGCCAACCGGTAATCCAAGCGTCCCTCGAAGTCCCCGTTGGTGAATGGGCGCGGCCTCGGTATCGCCTCCGAAGACGGCTCGCAGATCGGCGTATCCGCAGATGCAGCGGATGCGGGACGCGTTAGCGACCTCCGTGTTCGGGTCGCGGAAGCGCTCTGCGATCGTGACTGGCACTCGTTGGCACCGCTTTTCAACGTATCAGGTCAGGTGATGATCCGTCCTGCCCTCGAAGTATCCAAAGGAAATGTAGTGCAGCGTCGCTACTTCGGCATCGGTTCCGAATGCTGCCTGCAGGTCAGCGTAGTTCGCGAGGTATTGGGCCGCGTCGAACAGATCCGGAGCGCGATGCTCAGCGTAGCCGTTTCCGATGTAGTGCGTGGCGCCGATGTCCTCGGGAGTCGGGCTCGCCGTGACCTGGTTGTGAAAGGCGTTGATGAGATCGCCGTAGGAGGCGATGTACTCCAGGCCGTCAAAGCTGACATGCCGTCCCTCGGTGTGCCCCGGTCCGATGTAGTGACTTGCCCCGGCATCGGTGTTGGCGCCGAAGGCATGGATCAGATCGCCGTAGGATGCGATGTATTCGAGTCCATCGAAGCTCGTGGTGCGACCTTCTGTGTGTCCCGGTCCGATGTAGTGGCTTGCCCCGGCATCGGTGTTCGCCCCGAAGGCCTTGATGAGATCACCGTAGGACGCGATGTACTCTAGACCGTCGAAGCTGGTGGTACGCCCTTCGAAGAGCCCCTGTGTGGCGAAGTGCTGATAGCCCGCGTCTTTGTTCGCTCCGAATGCATTGATCAGATCGCTGTAGGAGGCGATGTACTCCAGTCCGTCGACCGCGGCCAGATCCACGCTTGGGTTCGGATCGCGCCCTTCCGCCCAGCCCCAGTGCTGGTAGTGAGTGAGCGGATCGACGGCGGCACCCGCGACGTCGGGATTCTGGTTGAGATAGAAGAGCGGGTCGAAATGGCTGCGATCCGCGATCGAGAAGGTGAGGTTGCCGAAGCTCAGTTGTTCGATGCTCGTGAGCGTGTCGGTGCCGTCCGGACCGCTGACGGTGACCTGTGCGCCGTTCTCGGTGAAGTGGTAGCTCGCCACCGCACCGCTGAAAACTGCGGTGTCGAATCCTGCGCCACCGTTGACGATGTCGTTGCCCGCGGCGCCGGTGAGCACATTGTTGCCGGTGTTGCCGGTAAGGATGTTGCCCAGTTCGTTGCCGCTGCCGTTGATGTTGACCGCACCGGTGAGCGTGAGGTTCTCGAGGTTCGCGCCGAGGGTGTAGGTAACGGTCGAAGACACCGAGTCCGTGCCCGCTGCGTTCGCCTCGGTGATGGCATCGCCCGCATCGTCGACTAGATAGGTGTCGTTGCCCACCCCGCCTGCCATGGCATCGGCACCGGTGCCGCCATCGAGCGTGTCGTTGCCGCCGCCGCCACTCAGCGTGTCGTTGCCAGCGAGTCCCGACAGCACGTTGGCAGCGTCGTTACCCACGATCGAATTGTTCGATTCATTGCCGCTGCCGTTGATTGCCGCAGTGCCGGTGAGGGTCAGGTTCTCCACGTTCGCCGCGAGGGTAATGGTGACAGCCGACTGCACTAAGTCGGTACCTTCCCCACTGGCTTCGATGATCGCATCGCGTGCGTCTAAGACCCGGTAGATGTCGTCGCCAACGCCGCCCGCCAGCGTGTTCGCCCCGCCTCCGCCGTCGAGGATGTCGTTGCCGGCACCGCCGTAGAGGGTGTCGTTGCCGCCGAATCCGGACAGGACGTTGTCGGCCTCGCTGCCGGTAAGCGTGTTGGCGAGATCGTTGCCGTCGCCGATGCCGGCGGTCCGGCCGATCAGGGTGAGGTTCTCGACGTTGGCTGGGAGTGCGAAGCTGCCCGCACTTTGCACGAGATCGGTACCTTCGCCCGCTTTCTCCACCACACTATCGAACACCCCGTTCTCCCCACCGACGATGTAGGTGTCGTTGCCGGCGCCGCCGGTGAGCACGTTTGCCGCGCTGTTTCCAGTCAGCACATTGGCCAGCGCGTTGCCGGTGCCGTTGATGGCGGCAGTCCCCGTCAGGGTGAGGTTCTCGACGTTTGCGCCCAGGGTAAAGGTGACTGATGATCGAACTTCGTCCGTGCCTGCGGAGGCGTTCTCAGTCGCCGTGTCGCCGGTGTTGTCGACCAGATAGAGATCGTTGCCCGCCCCACCGGCCATCTTGTCCCCACCGGCTCCACCATCGAGGGTATCGTTGCCGCCGGCACCACTGAGGGTGTCGTTGCCGGCCAGTCCCGAGAGCACATTCGCAGCATCGTTGCCAGTGAGCACGTTGGCGAGCTCATTGCCGGTGCCGTCGATGGCGGCAGTCCCCGTCAGCGTGAGGTTCTCGACATTCGCAGTGAGGGTGTATGTGATGCTCGAAGACACCGAGTCCGTACCTTCTCCAGCTTTCTCGGAGACCGTATCTCCCGCGTTGTCGACGTAGTAGAGATCGTTGCCTCCGCCTCCAGCCATCGTATCGGCGCCGATACCGCCATCGAGTGTGTCGTCGCCCTGGCAGCAGGACATTCTAAGACGGCGCGAGCACCGTGTTGCCACGCGGTATCACGCGGCTTTTCGGACCGGCCGATAAGTTCCGGGAACCGCCCGGAACGCGATGCGTCGGTGCTATCAGGCGGGCGACACATCGTTCGAGCCGCGCGGCGCACTGCACCTGTTCGCGGAAAACGCGAGCTACGGAACCGGCGATTGACATCTCCATCGACTCTGCAGGTGGAACGTCTCCGGAAGAAGATCGACGGCGACGGAAGGCACGCGCAGCTGATACAGACCGAACGCGGCGCCGGCTACATCTTTACGGTGAAAGTCGAGACGGCGCGCTGATCTTACTACCTTGGGTAGCGTGGCTCGCGTCGTCGTACCTTCGTCCGATTCGCCCACCACCAACTCGTCTTATCCGTGCTGTTCGGCACCGCAAATCCAGCTCGGGCACCCTGTTTCCCATCAGCCAAGCGCACAGATCAGCCGAACGTGAACGCTAATGCCTCCACGCCAGAATCGAGAAACTCGATCTCGAACTGTCGATCAGCGATGGGTTTCGATTGTCGGACCAGCTGATAGAGCCGCTGCTCGGTAACAATGCCGTTACCCTGATCGTCAACGTCAATTCCGTGAGCAGCGCCGGGCGGCTGTCCATCGATGAGCACGCGAAACCGCACGGAAGTTCCTCGCGCCGCCGGTCCCATGACGAGATGAAGATCGCGGGCGTGAAAGCAGTATGCGATCCGCCCGTTGGCCTTGTTCAGCAAAGTGGCCTGTTTCCTAATCGTCCAATCGCCCGCAAGGGCCCAATGATTGAGTTTTAGCCGCGCGGGAGAAGTATAGACGTGGGGCTTGTCCAATACTGCCCCGCCGGGAGACGCAAAGTTCTCGGTGCGCTGATAGCCGACATAGTTTTCCGGAGACCTCAAGCTGTCCCAATCGGCGGCAGCTTCCGCGCCCCGGGCATCGACTGAAACCAACTCAGGGCCGATGCCGCCGCTCCCGGCCTCGGTCAGCAATTGCTGAATGACCCTTTCCGACTGTTCGTATTCACCCTCACCAAAATGATGATGGCGGATCTGGCCCTTCGCATCGACGATATAGAGCGCCGGCCAATACTGGTTATTGAAAGCACGCCATATCGCATGCTCACTGTCGATCGCGATCGGATAATCGACCCTCATGTCTTTCGCAGCTCGGCGAACGTTATCGACGTTTTTCTCGAATTCGAACTCGGGCGAGTGCACGCCGATCACGACCAGACCGTGGTCCTTGTATTTCTCAGCCCATGCGCGGACATAGGGGAGCGTCCGTAGCCAATTTATGCAGGTATAGGTCCAGACGTTGATGAGAACGACTTTTCCGCGGAGGCCGGCCGCCGTCAACGGCTGCGAATTGAGCCACCCGGTCGCGCCGCCGAGAGAAGGCAACTCACCTTCAATGGGTAAGCGAATTGTTGGAGGGGTCATCTGCTGCACCACGCTCTTGCCCTCGGCCGAGGTCTCGCTCGGAACCCCGATTGCGCCGGCGAGTATCGCTGCAAGCAAGAGGCGGTTAGCTTTCATCGTGAATCCCCTGAGCTCTTTTGGACCAGTGCCGATTAACAGTTCGTTGAAATTATCGATGATTTGGGTGCGGGCATTGGATCGCAACGAGATTTTCAAGATGGGAGAGGAAGCCGTGCGAGGTTTCTCGCGGTTTGCGCTTCCGCGTTGGTGTTTTGCGCCGCTATTTGCACGCGAACCGCAAATGCGGACGCACCTTTCCCGTTTATCCGGTCGCGCCCATGATCGCCTGTGCTATGAACAGTTTCGGCAACCGGCGCAAATTGACCGCCAGCATGGACAGTGTGAACACGTCGCTGACTTTCGGCTGGCCACGCAGCTTGACCTGACGGATCGTTGCGCCATGCTGCTTGCCATCACCGAACAACGTCTCGATCAGCTTGCGCGTCACCTGACTGAC
The DNA here is from genome assembly GCA_963747225.1 of uncultured beta proteobacterium. Classification (GTDB taxonomy): domain Bacteria; phylum Pseudomonadota; class Gammaproteobacteria; order Burkholderiales; family JAEUMW01; genus JAEUMW01. The sequence continues at coordinate 463,553 of CAVVES010000003.1, forward strand.
CCGATAGCCGTCGTGCCGGGTCGTGCGGCCGTCGATCCGGCTTTCGCGCTTCGCCCGTTTGCCGGTCTTGGTGTCGTACTCGTAGGCATTTTGTGCCACATGAGGGGTGACGTTGAGCTCACGGCAGGCGCTGACAAAGTCCTCGGTATCGTAGTTCTTGTCCGCCCCCACCGTCTTGCGCTGCTCGCCGGGAAGACTGGCCAACATGTCGAGGGCTGCCTCGCGTTCGGCCGTGCCCGTGGCCAGCGTCAGTCGCGTGTCAACGGCCAACTTGCTGCGGTTGTCCATCAGCACATGGCCCATGAAGGATGGCAGAGCCTGGGCTTTCTTCGACTTGGTGAACAGCCGGGAATCCGCGTCGGTGGTACTGGCGTGCGTATCGTTGCTGCGTTTCTGGCCCTTGAACTCCACTTCCGGATTGTTCTTGCTGCCAGTCTTGTTCGGCGGGGGCCCATCCTTCGGCACGAAGCTCTTGAGCGAGGCCCAGGCGCGTATCAGCGTGCCGTCCACGCTGAAATGCTCGGACGAGAGCAGCTTGGCTTCTTCCGCTTGTTGCATCACGCGCCCGAACAACGTCTTGATCGCATCGTGATCGATCAGCCGGTCGCGATTTTGCGTATAGGTGCTGTGATCCCACGCCAAGTCTTCCATGCCCAGTCCGACGAACCAGCGGAACAGCATGTTGTAACCCAATTGCTCGCACAACAGCCGTTCGCTCCGAATTCCATACAAGGCTTGCAGCACCAATCCACGCAGCAGCCATTCCGGGGGCACCGAGTACCGACCACGCTCTTCGTACATCGACTCAAACAGCCGGTCCATGTCGCGCAGCGCTGGATTGAGAATCTCTCGAATCGCGATCAGCGGATGCTCCGCCGGCACGTAATCCGAGGTCTGCTTCACAACGAACAAGCCTTCCTGGGTTACGTCGGCTCCACGCATCGCGCTCATCCCCTTCGATCTATACGACGCATTACTCAACGTACTCCCCCCGATTCCGTAAACACTATCAGGGGATAAATTCAACAAACTGTTAATAGCCGTCGACATCGATCACTGCTTGGGCAAAGGCCTGCGGCGCTTCTTGTGGAAGGTTGTGCCCGATCCCGCCGTTGATAGTCCGGTGCGAATATTTGCCCGAGAATTTCTTCGCATAGGCACTGGGGTCGGGATGCGGCGCGCCATTGGCATCACCTTCAAGGGTAATGGTGGGCACGGTGATGACCGGAAATTCGGCAAGCCGCTTGTCCAGTTCGGCATATTTCGGCTCGCCTTCAGCCAATGCGAGCCGCCACCGGTAGTTATGGATCACGATGCTGACGTGATCCGGATTGTTGAAGGCGGCTGCACTGCGATCGAACGTGACATCATCGAAGTCCCACTTCGGCGATGCGAGGTGCCATATGAGCTTCGAAAAGTCGCGCCGGTACTTGTCGTAGCCGGCCCGACCGCGTTCCGTCGCGAAATAAAACTGGTACCACCACTCGAGCTCGGCCTTCGGCGGCAACGGCATCTTGCCGGCTTCCTGGCTGCCGATCAGATAACCGCTCACGGACACCATGGCCTTGCAGCGCTCCGGCCAAAGCGCGGCGATGATGTTGACGGTCCGCGCTCCCCAATCACAACCGGCGAGGGTCGCCTTCTCGATTTTGAGAGCATCCATCAAGGCGACCACATCGACGGCGATCGCCGACGGCTGGCCGTTTCGGAACGAATCGCTCGAAAGAAAGCGCGTTGTGCCATAGCCGCGCAGATACGGCACGATCACCCTGTAGCCGGCCGACGCCAGCAATGGCGCGACATCGACGTAGGTGTAAATGTCGTAGGGCCAGCCGTGGAGAAGAATAACCGGAGGACCCTTGGCTGGGCCAGCTTCGGCGTAGCCAACATTCAGGAGGCCGGCATCGATCTGCTTCAGTGATGATCCGAACGACGTGTTGGTCCCCGGCTTGATCGCGGGCAGGTGTACCGGATTTGCCGTGCTGGATTGGGCTCTCGCAGAACCGAACACGCCGAGCTGGGTGGCAGCAATGGTCAGGGCCGCAGTGCCAAGAAGGCGGCGGCGATCGTGATTGATTCCGTCGGACATTCTGCCTTCCCTCCTATTGGATTCGGCGGTACGGGTGGACGCGCACATACTTCTCAGCGTCACGGTTGGCAAAGTACTCTGGCGGCGAACACGTCACCGTCCCGGAGCACGCTGCTTGGCTTTCTGGATGAGCGAGCCGTTGCCATCGGGGTCGCTGAACGACACGAAAACTCTGTAGTCGGCCCGGCCGGGATCGCATCCTGGCGTGTCCTTGGTCCGAGGTGCCGCTGGCCAGCACGTCGTGGTCGCTCACGAAGGCAGTTCTTCGCCGGCCTGCTCGCGCACCATGTATTCGGCGTACCAGTCGGGCCAGTTCGCGTCTGCCGCGCCAATGCGCTTCTCGTGCTCGCCGTGGGCGGCCGCGGCACGCCGAAGCGCGCTCGCCAGATCGTTCGCCGAAGCGAAGGTCGTCGTCGCGGGGTCGATGCGACCAGGCAGCCGTGTCGTGATCTCCTGGAACAGCCAGCCGTTGCCGTCCGGATCACTGAACGAGGCGAACGAGCGGTAGCTGCGATGCTCGGGATCCGGACCGCCGACTCGGAGCCGCCCAAACAGGTAGGGCTCGTCCGGGCCAGCGTACACGCCGCCAGCGTCGTGGAAGACCTCGCTAATCTCGACGCCGCGAGCGAGCAACTCTTTGCGGGCGACCTTGATGTCTGAGACGATCAGGTAAAGGCCCTGCGCGGAGCCGGGTGCCGCGGCGGTCACGTTCTTGCCGAAGATGATCGAGCACCCGGAGCCGGACGGCGTAAATTGAATCACGCGAAAGTCTTTGCCGTTGTCGTAGTCGGCGTCGAGCCGCCACCCGAGCCTCGCGTAGAACTCCTTCGCGCGGTCGACATCAGAGACCGGGATGACGACGATCTCGAACTTCATGTCGATATTGTTGACGCTCGCGATCTCGTTTGCATCGTTGCTGCGGACCTTCGTCGTGCTCATGGAACCTCCTTCAGGGTTGTGTCAGCACATCCAAAGATGGGGAAATTCAACCCCGCCTCCGAAAAATAGGAAATTCAACGCGCCTCCGCAAGCTCTCCGGGCCTGGGCAGCCCACAAAAAACGTCTCTGGAGGAACTAGGCCCGGACAAGCTGAATTCCTTACCGGAATCGCACGCGGACCCGATCCGTGAAGCACAACAATAGGCTCGACCATAGCCGTTCCCCTTCAAGATCCAGAACTGCCACGGCAGATTAGCAGTTCGTTGAAATTATCGATGATTTGGGTGCGGGCATTGGATCGCAACGAGATTTTCAAGATGGGAGAGGAAGCCGTGCGAGGTTTCTCGCGGTTTGCGCTTCCGCGTTGGTGTTTTGCGCCGCTATTTGCACGCGAACCGCAAATGCGGACGCACCTTTCCCGTTTATCCGGTCGCGCCCATGATCGCCTGTGCTATGAACAGTTTCGGCAACCGGCGCAAATTGACCGCCAGCATGGACAGTGTGAACACGTCGCTGACTTTCGGCTGGCCACGCAGCTTGACCTGACGGATCGTTGCGCCATGCTGCTTGCCATCACCGAACAACGTCTCGATCAGCTTGCGCGTCACCTGACTGACCCGATAGCCGTCGTGCCGGGTCGTGCGGCCGTCGATCCGGCTTTCGCGCTTCGCCCGTGCGGTCTTGGTGTCGTACTCGTAGGCATTTTGTGCCACATGAGGGGTGACGTTGAGCTCACGGCAGGCGCTGACAAAGTCCTCGGTATCGTAGTTCTTGTCCGCCCCCACCGTCTTGCGCTGCTCGCCGGGAAGACTGGCCAACATGTCGAGGGCTGCCTCGCGTTCGGCCGTGCCCGTGGCCAGCGTCAGTCGCGTGTCAACGGCCAACTTGCTGCGGTTGTCCATCAGCACATGGCCCATGAAGGATGGCAGAGCCTGGGCTTTCTTCGACTTGGTGAACAGCCGGGAATCCGCGTCGGTGGTACTGGCGTGCGTATCGTTGCTGCGTTTCTGGCCCTTGAACTCCACTTCCGGATTGTTCTTGCTGCCAGTCTTGTTCGGCGGGGGCCCATCCTTCGGCACGAAGCTCTTGAGCGAGGCCCAGGCACGTATCAGCGTGCCGTCCACGCTGAAATGCTCGGACGAGAGCAGCTTGGCTTCTTCCGCTTGTTGCATCACGCGCCCGAACAACGTCTTGATCGCATCGTGATCGATCAGCCGGTCGCGATTTTGCGTATAGGTGCTGTGATCCCACGCCAAGTCTTCCATGCCCAGTCCGACGAACCAGCGGAACAGCATGTTGTAACCCAATTGCTCGCACAACAGCCGTTCGCTCCGAATTCCATACAAGGCTTGCAGCACCAATCCACGCAGCAGCCATTCCGGGGGCACCGAGTACCGACCACGCTCTTCGTACATCGACTCAAACAGCCGGTCCATGTCGCGCAGCGCTGGATTGAGAATCTCTCGAATCGCGATCAGCGGATGCTCCGCCGGCACGTAATCCGAGGTCTGCTTCACAACGAACAAGCCTTCCTGGGTTACGTCCGCTCCGCGCATCGCGCTCATCCCCTTCGATCTATACGACGCATTACTCAACGTACTCCCCCCGATTCCGTAAACACTATCAGGGGATAAATTCAACAAACTGTTAGAGAGAAGAGATCGAGGCGACGATCTCATTGGTGCTCACAATGGCGCTGGCGTAGTTCGGCATATTGACGTCGAGAGCTGCGTGCATACGCCCATCCGAGTAGCTCGCGGTCGCGTCCTTCACCATCGTGACCTCGTAACCTAGCTCAGCCGCATAACGAACCGTTGCCTCCACACAGGTGTGTGCTATGAGTCCCATGACGATGAGCTGATGGATGCCGTGCTTCTTGAGCTGCAGATCCAGATCGGTGTTGGCAAAGCCACTCGAACCCCAATGCTCGAGGGCTACGATGTCGCCCGGTTGGGGCGCTAGTTCGCTGCGGATCTCGCCGCCCCACGTTCCGTATTCGAAGACCTTGCTCGACCAGGCTGCCTTCTGGACGGGCGCGATGTACTTCCAGGTCCGTAGTCGCCGGGGCGGTACCGACGATGCAGCGCATAGAAGACGCGAAGCCCCGCCTTCCGGGCCGCGTTAAGAACCTGCAACATATGAGGAACACAACCGTTCGCTTCTGCCACAGCCTTGATGCGATCCCATACCTTGCCTCCCTCTGAAATGAAATCGTTATACGGGTCGATCACCAGAAGTGCGGTGAGCTGCTTGTCGTATGTCACTTTCGCCATGGTCTCTCCCCAACTTTCGGTGAATGCGGGGCTCATCTCTCGACAAGCTGCTGGCCGCCGTCGATGTCGAAGGTCGCGCCCGTGACCGCCGTGTTCGTCATGAGGTGGACGGCCAGTGCGGCGATGTCGGCCGGGCCCACGACGCGTCGGATCGGTAGCGTCGTGCGGAGCTGCTCGCGGCGCGTGTCCAGCTGGTCGCCGAGGATCGCCGCCGACAGTGGCGTGTCGACGAAGCCGGCCGCGATCAGGTTCACGCGGATGGGCGCGAGCTCGAGCGCGAGGTTCTTCGTCATGGCGGGAAGCGCGGCCGTGAGAGCCGAGACGAACGCGAGTCCCGCCGCCGTGCGGCGGCCACCGGTGCCGCCCATGAAGAGCAGGGTCCCTCCCGAGCGAACCTTGCTCACCGCGTTCCGAGCGACCTGCAGCGGCAGCAAGAGATGGGCGTCGACGTCGCGGCGTGCCTCTTCGACGTCGAACTCCGCGAGCGGCGCGTAGTGGGGACCTGGGCCCGTGACCAGCACGTGGTCGATCGGCGTACGCAGTTCGTCGAAGAACCTCCCGAGCCGTTCGAAGTCGGTGGCGTCGAAGGCGGCGATACTGGCCTCGAGCTCGAGGCCGACGCCGCGCAGGCGAACCGGGTCGCGCGCGGTGAGGATCACGTCGGCTCCCTCGGTGCGGGCGCGCCGGGCCGTCTCGAGGCCGATGCCCGAGCTGCCGCCGATCACAACGACGGTCTGTCCGGCGAGCTCCAGCTTGCCGCTCATGCTGTCACCTCCGCCACTAGGGTCACCTCGCCAGGCGCTTACTTGACTAGCGTGATGAGCGGCTTAAAGGCCGTATTTTCGACGACATACGTGGGCGAGCTGCAGCGCCACGGGAGCCCGTGCGACGTTGCCTCGCCAGGTGGGAGAGTTCCGGCCGGGACGAACCGGCACGTCTGCCAGGCTTGACCTTGCTCACCGGGCGGCTTGGGCGGAGATCCGCATCAAGCTCGACTGCGTCGATAGCTACATCAGCGTCGAGCAAGCGCCTCGAGACCGACAGTTAGCAGCTGATCTCCTCGGCCCTGGATGGAGCGTCAAGGTGACCGACAGGCGAGGCGCGAGTGCTTGCCCGGCGCTATGCGCGAGCCGGTGACGCTCGAGCAGGGCCTCGCGAGCTGGCCGCGGATGCTCAGGTCGTGCCGCTGCAAATCGACGGTCGCGTGACTTGGGCCGCCTGGGCTGAGCCGCCTGCGCTTGAGGGCTGCAGCGCTTCGAACGATCCGACTTGCCGCGACCAACCGGCGGCTGCCATGATTCAGTGGTTTTCATGTGAATCTCCTTTCTTGTTTCATCGGCGGAGGGAGACGAAACGCGGCACGGAGCTCAGGCCCGGTGAAGAGCTTGCCGGCTGCTCCCAGCGCCGCGAAGTGTCCGCCCCGGTCGACCTCGTGGAAGTAAATCAGGTTGGGATAGGCGCGCCGAGCCCATGTCTCCGGGGCTCGATAGACGTCATCCGGAAATACCGTGATGGCGACGGGGAGCGAGATCTCGCCGGTCTTCTGCGCGGCCGCAACGATGACGCTGCCTCGTGCGCCGTTCTCCCAGTACAGCCGCGCTGACGAGGTGCGGTGTTCGTCAGCCAGTACAGCGTGATGTCGTCCAGCACGTCGTCTTTCGTCGGGGACTGTTGGGGATCGCCGCCATACGTCCATGCGCGATATCCGGAGCCTGGATGCACAAGGATCCACGCCGCAAGGCCGGCCGGTGAATCCGTCGCGCCGTAGCCGACCGTCTGCGGCCGCGCGGTCATCAGTCACGAAGTAGGCGGAGTTCCCTTTCTTCGCGTTCGTGGCGAGCTCAGCGCTTCGAACACCGCGCGTTCCTGGTCGGGGAGTCCCGCCGGCGCGGGCCGCCGGCGACCCCGCCGCGGCCACCTCGGGCGGCACCGGTCGCCGAGGCAAGTGATCACCTCGCGGATGGATGCCGAGGCGAGCCTGCCGGCGCCTGGCGCGCCATCGCGCTGGAGATCGGGGCACCCCAGTCGCCGCTCTTGGGCGACGTAGCGTGCTGTACCCGAGGCGTTTCATCAGCTCCGCCCAGGCTCGCGCAATGTGTTCGGGGTCCCAACCGGTGACCGTTGGCTTGCCGGAGAAGCCATAGCCGGGCAAGGACGGGATGACGATGTCGAAAGCGTCCTCGGCTCTACCTCCGTGCGCGGTTGGATCCGTGAGCGGACCGATGATCTTGAGTTGTTCGATGACGGATCCCGGCCATCCGTGCGTGACGATCACCGGGAGCGCATTCTTGTGACGAGAACGGAGGTGGATGAAATGAATGTCGACTCCGTCGATCGTCGTGACGAATTGCGGAAGTCCGTTCAGTTTCGCTTCCACCTTTCGCCAATCGTAGCCGCTGCCCCAGTACCGAACCAGCTCCTGCAGCTTCGCCAACTGCGCACCCTGCGACTGATCGGCGACGGTTTCCTTATCGGGCCATCGCGTGGCAGCAATGCGCCGGCGGAGGTCATCGAGCGCGGCCTGGGGTACTTGGACGCTGAAGGGACGGATCGAGCGATCTTCGGCTGCCTGGCTCGTCTCGGGCGCCGCCGCGACAACGACCGCGTCGGCGTCGGAGGTTGCCATGGTCTGAGCGTGGTTAGGAGCCGCGAGCGCAAACAGGCAGACAGAAAGCGCGGTTACCGAAGCGGCGAGAAAGCCGCGCAGAGTCGGGTATTGCAGTTTCTGGAGCGTCATGGACCGATCCTTCTCACTTGACCATCAAGACGACGAGCGGTTTCTCTTTTTTTGACGAGTTACGCGGCGAGCTCGACCCATTGCCGCCACCGACGTTCTTCGCCACGTGGATCGGTCCGGCGGGGATGAACAAGGCGAGGATGAACAAGGATATGCGTAATTTAAGCTCTCGACTCCACGAGTGCGCACCTAGTGACAGACATCTTCACTATCATTCCGGAAGTCTCTTCTCGCCACTGTGCGAAGGACGCTCCATTCCGATGCACGTCGAGTGGATCAGTCCTGATCGGCCAACACCTGCGTCTGCGTTTTGCCGTAGGGATAGAAGCCCGTCTTCTCGTCCTTCGCCCAGGCTGCTCGCTGCTGCGTGCTGCTGATGTCCCAATCTGGACGACAGCGCTGCAGCACAGCGCGCAGGTCAAGGCGCAGTTCCTCCACCGTTGGCCGGCCGAAGAACCAGTAGCCATTGTAGATCTTGTAGACACGCAGACCAGGCTCGAGCACCAGCGTGTGAGGGATCATCGGATTGTGGTGCGGGTCGGTGTATTCCGCGATATCGAGATCCTTCTGCAGTTTGCGGCCCGGGTCCGAAAGAAAAGTCCAGTGGGCGCCGACGCCAGAGCGGAACTCATTCGTCTCGAGCAGATTGTCGGTCGAGATGGTCACGAGACGGCAGTAGCCCACCTGCATCTCGCGGTGGAGTTGCAGGAGCCCTTCGTGTTGCCTTCTTTCCTTCGGACAGAAACCTCCGCGGGAGAGTACCAGCACCAGCGGATCGCCTTGCTGCAACTCCGAGAGCGTGTGGTGCTTGCCGCGGTGGTCGGGAAGGTCGTAGTCGGGAAAGACCGCGCCGGGAACGATGTCGGGTCGCATCTCGTCACTCCTAAACTACAAGCTGTTGCGCAAGAAGCCACCAAGCCGAGGCAAGGCGAGCGGGGCTGCCGTCTGCGAACATGTGCGAAGCGCAGGGATCATTGGCGAGCGCCTTCCGTGTGGAGCGCAGCATCTTCGTCGAAGCCGATCCTCTCCCCGTTCACCGTTTCGGGTACGCCGTGAACACGTAATCTTTTGCCTTCACTATCGTATGGCACGCGTGCCCGCAATTGGCGCCGCTCCCAAGGGGGGTGAACGTGTCGGACGCGGGGTCATAGTCGAACTCGGCGTATCCCCATCCGCCGCCGTCCGCAAATCTCTTGCTATCCCTCACCATGAAATCAACGTCATGCAGGGTGTCTGGCACAATCGTCGGAGCAGGGGCGTCCGCACTCTTCGGTTTCCAATGAATCTTCGCCATCTTGGAGCCGTCGGGGAAAGGCTTGCCGTTGCCGGGAATGCCGGCCCGGTAGGCGTCGATCATCACGGGATTAGCGAGGATCACAGCGATCAGCTCTTCAGTCTGACTCACGGCGACAACCTACCATGTTTCGTATCCCCTGAACTCAGAGAACGCGAGCCCATTTCGGAACTTGCAGGGTGTACTTGTCCTGCGCGGAAATGGCAACGCCGCCCAAGACAGCGAGCAATACCGTCATCCCAATCGTCAGCATGCTTTTGCTCTTCATGACGGATACCCCTCCAGCACAGGAGTTAGAGGTCATAGTCCCACCGCTACGGGTGGCGATGCCCGCGTTTGCAATGATCCATTGCATGCCCGCTTGAATCGGATGCACAGGACAATCGACATGCCATGCCATTACACCGCAGTGATGAACCGGGTCCATGACACGATGGTGCCTGTCGCGCACGCTGCCGCTTGCGAAATGTGCGAAGCGACGTCCACGATGAGTCCTCGTTAGTTCGGGCCCGGTCAAACCCGTCCGGGAAGCCGCGTCTTGATCTCTTGGACCAGCCAGCCGTTCCCGTCTGGATCACTGAATGAGACATATGAGCGGTAGGAGCGACCTTCCGGATCGGGCCCCGGCACGCGCGCTTTCGCCTCGGTGACACGGCGGCCACCCTCGAAATGGAACACCTCACTCACATCGACCCCGCGGTCGATCAGCTCGGTGCGTGCCGCATGTATGTCATGGACGACCAGCATCAGTGCCTGAACCGAGCCCGGCACGACCGTCGCGATTCCCTTGCCGAAGTGGATGGAGCACTGCGAGCCGGGAGGTGTGAACTGCACCACCCTCCAGTCCTCTCCGGTGGCGAAGTCGGCGTCGAGCCGCCAGCCGAGATTTTCGTAGAAGGCCTTCGCGCGATCAACGTCGGAGACACCGAGCACCACCACTTCGAGTTTCATATCGACCATCCCGGCGCTCGGGATTTGGGTTCCGGGTTCACTGCTGATCTGCGTGCTGCTCATCGTCGCCTCCGTGGATTGGTATCGGTGAGTTCTCGTGGAACACTCACCATCAGGCTCGCCTGCTTCGGACGGAACGCGGTGCGGGCTATATCTTCACGGTAGGGGTCGAAGCCGTGCGCTGATTGGGCGCATCATCCCAAGCGTGCTTTGAAGAACGCGGCCGTGCGGTCGTCGGCGAGCTGCGCAGCTTTTTCGTCGCGGCGCTTGCCGCTCGCTACAGCAAAGCCGTGGTGCAACCCCGGGTAGTCGTAGATCGTCACCTTCGGGTAATCGTCGAGCCCCTGATGCATGGCCTTCTGCGTCGCAGCGCTGACGAGCTGGTCATCGGTCGGCACGTGAAGCGCACGGGATGGGAAATGGCCTGCTTCTCGCCGAGCAATCCGTCGATCCCTACCCCGTAATAGCCAACGGACGCATCGATATCGGTGCGCGCAGCAGTCATGAAGCGAGCCGACCGCCCAGGCAATACCCCACGCAACCGACCTTGCTTACCCTTTTCTTCGCGCGGATGAAGCGGATCGTGGCGTCGATGTCCTCGATTCCCTGGTCCTGACCGAATCTCTGATAGAGGTCCAGTCCTTCCTGGAACTGCTCCGGGACATCCGGATCGAGCTCGATGCCGGATCGGAACCGCCAGTAGAGATCGGGCGCAACGGCGAGATACCCGACCTCCGCCCACTTGTCGCTCTTGCTGCGAATGCCGGCGTTCAGTCCGAAGATTTCCTGGATCACGATGATCGCGGCCCGCGACGTTCCGGTCGGCTCGGCGCAGTAGGCGGGAAATGGTGCTGGCGGTCCAGCGTGTCGATGGTGATGAGGCGTCCCACGAAAATGGTTCTCCCGCCGCGGCTTGTGTGCTCATCCGGCCCGTTGCACGCCAATGCTCGGCGCGTCAGGAAACGAGGCTGGCGTCCAGGGTGATCTCGGTCTTGAGACAGCTTGGACACTGGACATCCCGCTTTCGCCATGCCGGTCAGTTTTTCGAAGGTCGCCTGATCGGCGCCCGGGATCTTGGCCTTGAGCGTCAAGTGCACAGCCGTGATGGCAAAGCCGCCCTCCACCTGCTCGAGCGTGACCTTCGCCGAGGTTTCCATCCGTTCTGCGGTGAGCTTCGCTTCACCCAGGATCAACGATAGGGCCATGGTAAAGCAGCCGGCGTGTGCGGCCCCGATCAGTTCCTCCGGATTGGTGCCCGGCAATCCTTCGAAACGGCTGGCGAATCCATACGGGTAGTTCTTCAAGGCGCCGCTCTCGGTAGAGATCGCGCCCTTTCCGTCCTTGAGGCCGCCCTGCCATTGAGCGGACCCGATTCGATTGATCTTCATCTCGATTCTCCAAAGTTTCGTACCCTGATCCGGATCGTCAGCGGACGCAGTCCGCAGCACGCTGCACTTCGCTGTCGCCGGTGGAATGACCAACGTGCATGGGTCATGGGCGTAGGTGCCATCTCGTTTTCCGTTCCGGGGCTGCCTCGGTCCGTGGCGTTACGCCTTCAGGAAGGTCAGTAGGTCGGCATTAATAGCGTCGGCCTCAGTCGTGGGCATGCCGTGCGGAAACCCCTTGTAGGTTTTCAATGTGCTGTTCTTCAGCAACTTTGCCGACAGCGGTGCCGAATCGGCATAAGGCACGATCTGGTCGTCATCCCCATGCATCACCAGGACTGGCACGGTGATCTTCTTCAGGTCTTCGGTGAAGTCGGTCTGGGAGAAGGCGACGATGCCGTCATAGTGCGCCTTGGCGCCTCCCATCATGCCCTGGCGCCACCAGTTCCAGATCACGCCCTGAGAGAGTTTCGCACCAGGCCGGTTGTAGCCATAGAACGGTCCAGCTGGCAGATCGTAATAGAACTGCGCCCGGTTGGCGGCGAGCTGCGCTTGGAGCCCGTCAAACACGTCCTTGGGCAGTCCGCCCGGATTTGCTGCTGTCTTGACCATCAGCGGCGGCACCGCGCTTATCATCGCCGTTTTTGCGACCCGGCTTTCGCCGTGGCGCGCCAGGTAGTGCACCACTTCGCCGCCGCCGGTCGAGTGGCCGACATGCACCGCCTCCTTGAGGTCGAGATGTGCGGTCAGCGCCGCGAGGTCGTCGGCGTAATGATCCATATCATGGCCACCACCGATTTGGGTGGACCGGCCATGGCCGCGTCGGTCGTGGGCGATGACGCGATAGCCGTGTTTGAGGAAGAACAGCATCTGCGTGTCCCAATCATCGGCCGACAGCGGCCAGCCGTGGCTGAACACGATAGGCTGGCCTTTGCCCCAGTCCTTGTAGAAGATCTCGACGCCGTCCTTGGTGGTGATCGTGCTCATGCATGCTCTCCTTTGGTCGAAGGGAAATGGGGACGTTAGGATTCGAATTGCGGCCGGGCGATCTCAAGCCGAACCCAGCTGCTCTCCGACCGGCAGCTTGCGTATCCGCTTGCCGGTTGCCGCATAGACCGCATTGGTCAGCGCCGGCATCACGCACGACGTTCCCGGTTCGCCGATGCCGCCCGGAGCTTCCGAGCTCTTGATGAGATGCACCTCGATTCGCGGCGCTTCGTTCATGCGCAACACGCGATAGTCGCCGAAGTTGGTCTGCTCCACACGTCCGTCCTTGAGCGTGATCTCACCGTACAAGACGCCTGACAGACCGAAGATGATGCCGCTCTCCATCTGCGCGCGCACCGTGTCCGGGTTAACCATGAGCCCGCAGTCAACGACGCACACGACGCGTGTCGGCTTCACCGTTCCGTCCTTATCCACGGTCACCTCGGCGACTTGCGCGATGAAGCTTCCGAAGCCGGTGCACAACGCGATGCCACGGCCCTGTCCAGCGGGCAGGGGTTTCCCCCAACCGGCCTTGTCGGCGGCGAGCTGCAGCACGGCTTTCGATCGCGGATTTTTCTCGAGCAGCGCCACCCGGTAAGCAAGCGGATCCTGCTTCGCGTTCGCGGCCAGCTCGTCGATGAAGCTTTCGAGGACGAAGGTTCCGCGCGTCACGCCCACGCCGCGCCAAAACGCTGTCGGGATGCCGGGCGGCTCCTGTGCGAACCACTCCACGCGGATGTCGCCTACCGCGTAAGCAGGCTCGGCGGCAATTTCGACAGCGTCCTGATCGACGCCATTCTTCATGGCAGCGGGAAAAAAGCGCGCGATGATCGACGAGCCGGCAATGCGATGCGACCAGCCCACGGGCTTGCCCTGCGCATCGAGGCCGGCGCTGATGCGGTCGTAGTAGTACGGCCGATACATGTCGTGCTGGATGTCTTCCTCACGCGTGTAGATCACCTGTACCGGACCCTCGACCTGCCGCGCGATCTGCGCCGAGCGCAAGGTGCCGTCGAATTCGAGGCGACGACCGAATCCACCACCCAGGAGATGATTGTGAATGCGCACCTGCTCGGGCTTGAGGCCGGTGACCTTGGCCACCACTGCCTGCGTGACGCCGGAAATCTGCGTGCCGACCCAGACGTCGCAGCCATCTTTCTGTACATGCACGGTGCAGTTCATGGGCTCCAGGACTGCATGCGCCAGGAACGGCTGCTCGTAGACGGCTTCCATCTTCTGCGCAGCCTTGGCGATAGTGGCTGCCGCGTCGCCTTCATGACGGGCGACCGCGCCGGGCTTGTCCATGGCGGCGGCGAGTTGCTTGACCACATCTGCGGTCGAGAGCTTCGCGTTCCGCCCCGCGTCCCACTGCGGATTGGCGGCAGCGAGCCCCTGCTTGGCCGCCCAGGTGTGAATCGCAACGATCGCGAGCGCATCGTCCAGGCGCACGACCTGCGTGACACCGGCGACCGCCTTTGCCTTCGCTTCGTCGACCGCGACCAGCTTGCCGCCGAAGGTCGGTGAAATGGCAACGACGGCGAACTTCATTCCCGGAAGCCTCGCATCGATGCCGAACTTCGCGCTGCCGTTCACCTTGCCGGCGATGTCCAGGCGCCGGTGCGGCGTGCCGACGAGCTTGAATTCGGCCGGAGACTTCAGCGCAACTTTCTCGGGCACCGGCAGCTTCGCCGCCGTATCGACGAGCTTACCGTAAGCGAGCTTGCGACCTGTAGGAGAATGCACGACGACGCCGTTCGCGGCCCGGCACGTACCGGGATCGACTTTCCATTGCTGGGCGGCCGCGCTCACGAGCATGACCCGCGCGGTGGCGCCCGCGCGACGCATCGGTTCCCAACTCGCGCGGATGGACGTCGAGCCACCCGTGATCTGAATGCCGATGAGGGGGTTGGCGTAGAGTTTGTTGTCCGCTGGTGCGTGTTCGATGACGATCTTGTCGACGTCGACCTCCAGTTCCTCCGCGATCAGCATCGGAATCGAGGTGTAGGTTCCTTGTCCCATTTCGATGTAGGGCATCACGAAGGTGACCTTGCCGGTGCGGTCGATGCGCAGAAACGCGCTGGGCGCGAAAGGCGCGCCGGCGCTGTTTTCGTCGCTCACCACGGCGCGAGCCGGCAGGCCGAAGCCCAGCAGCAGGCCGCCGCCGAGCGCGGCGGTCGCGGTCAGTCTGAGGAAATCGCGGCGCGAATATACAGTCGCTTGGTCTGCGATGGTCGAGTGATCCATGTCAGGCCTCCGTCGCGATCGGCGTATCGGACGCCTTGGCTACCGGCACGCCCGCGGCGCGCTTGATGCCGGCTCGGATGCGCGGATAGGTACCGCAGCGACAGATGTTGCCCGCCATCGCGCTGTCGATGTCGGCATCGCTGGGTTTCGGGTTGGCAGCGAGCAACGCGCTGGCACTCATGATCTGCCCCGACTGGCAATAGCCACACTGCGGAACGTCCAATTCGAGCCAGGACTGCTGGATCTTCTTGCCCGCCGGGGTATTGCCGATTGCCTCGATCGTCGTGATGTGCTTGCCGACTGCAGCCGCGACCGGCGTGATGCAGGAACGCACGGGCTTGCCGTCGACGTGAATCGTGCAGGCGCCGCACAGCGCCGCACCACAGCCGAACTTGGTGCCGGTCATGCCGAGTACATCGCGCAAGACCCACAGCAGAGGCATGTCATCGGGGACATCAGCCTGCCGGACTTTTCCGTTTACGTTTAGCGCGGTCATGGCTACTCCTCCTCTATCCAAATTCTGCGCCGAGCTGTGCTGTCGAGGCAGTCCTGCAACTCAAGTCGAAGGCAAAGCGAGCACAGTCAGCTTCGCCATACCCTTGCCACCACCGAAGAATGCCGACACCGGGCCGGATACGGCGGCGACATACTGTTTTCCATTCACTGCATAGGTGGACATCCCACCTCCAGCCGACGCATCTGGTTGAGGTCGACGTAACGATGCCCGTCGTAGCTCTTGTTCGTCATGAGCCAACTGCCGGTTGCCTTGGCCGATTGGTCGAGCTCCGTCTGGCTCGGACCCACCGCCAACGCAGGAGCGGCCGTTCCGTAAATGCAAATGCTCGACACCACAACGGCGTTTACCAAGCATTTGACTCCTTCGGCAAACATCGTTGCAGATTTCCGTTACACAAAGCTCACGCTAGAAACCAGATTGCCCCAGCGACTGCAAGAAGGGGTTACCTGTCGCTGGTCTGCCCAGAAACTGCCTTGCGAGGAAGCTGCGCATCGTGTACGCGATCTCATCGACGTGCGTTTCGAGCGCGAAGTGGCCGGTGTCGTAGAAATGCACTTCGGCATTGGGATTGTGGCGTCGAAAAGCCTCGGCGCCCTGCGGCAGAAAGAAGGGGTCATTCTTGCCCCAAACAGCAAGTAGAGGCGGCCGCTTCGTCGCGAAGTATTCTTGGAACTTCGGGTAAAGGGCGACATTGCTCGCATAGTCGAGGAAGAGGTCGAGTTGGATCTCGTGGATACCCGGCCTTTGCAGCAACGCAAAGTCGAGGGTAAAGGAGTCTGGAGCGACGGCCGTCTTATCCGAGACACCGTGCATATATTGCCACTTGGTCGTCTCGGGCGTGAAGTACCCGCGAACTGCCTTTCGGTTGATCGCGTTCGGTTCCCGCCAGTACTTCTGGATCGGGTTCCAGCCCGTGCTTAGCCCCTCTTCGTAGGCGTTGCCGTTCTGCGAGATGATTGCCGTGATGCGCTCCGGCCGCGCCAGAGCGAGACGGAAGCCGACCGGCGCGCCGTAATCAAAGACATAAAGGGAATAGCGCTTGAGACCGACCGTGTCGGTGAAGGCTTCGATGATCCTGGCGAAGTTAGCGAAAGTGTACTTGAACTGCGCGCGGTCCGGCACATCGGAAAATCCGAAGCCGGGAAGATCAGGGGCAACGAGGTGGAAGCGATCCTGAAGCCGCGGGATGAGGTTACGGAACATGTGCGACGAGGTCGGAAAGCCGTGTAGCAGCAGCAGGGCTGGATGGTTAGGATCGCCGGCCTCCCGGTAGAATATCTGGTGACCTTCGATACTAGCTGTATGGTAGCGGACCATGGTTGGGACTCCCCAAGGTTTTGAGCGGCGCAAGAGCCTGTCATGCCACTCAAAACGCGTCTGTGCGCTATCGCACACACTTGGAGAAGACTGCTGAGCTGGCCCTCGGAAGTGGCTCGCTCGACCTGAGACCGGCATTCTTAAACCGCCGTGCCGCACGCTCAGCCGTGGACACCCGCAGACTGAGCGCAAAGGCACGGCTTCCAAAGTGGAGATACTCCGTCCAAGCGGTCGTCAAAGCACTTCAAGCGCGAGCGCGATCCCTTGGCCTCCGCCGATGCACAGTGTCACGATACCTCGCTTGAGCCCGTCGCGCTTCATCGAGTGCAATAACCGCGTGGCCAACACTGCTCCCGTCGCCCCGATGGGATGACCATGCGCGATCGCACCACCTTCGACGTTGACGATATCTTCCGGCCAACCGAGCTCGCGCAGAACAGCGAGTGGCACCACCGCGAATGCCTCATTGATCTCCACGCGTTCGACATCACCCAGATTCCAGCGCGCGCGAGCCAGCACCTGCCGCACCGCAGGCACCGGGCCGATGCCGAACAGTCCGGGCTCCACCGCGGCAACACCGTAAGCGACCAGACGTGCTATGGGTTTGAGACCACTTTGCTCCGCGAACCGCCACTCGGCAACGACCGCTGCCGCCGCACCGCTGTTGAGTCCCGGCGAATTGCCTGCGGTGATCGTCCCGTCCTTGCGAAAAGCGGGCTTCAGCTTGGCGAGCCCCTCCAGAGTCGTATCCGGCCGGTTGGCTTCGTCCGCATCGAAGACCTGCGGACCTTTCTTGCCCTTCACCTCGACCCCAACGATTTCCGCCGTGAAATGTCCCGCCTTCTGCGCCGCTGCGAAGCGCTGCTGCGAACGCTCCGCCCATCGATCCTGGTCCTCGCGCGTTACACTGCTGCGCTTGGCCAAGTCCTCGGTGTGCCAACCCGAGTGCTCGCCGGAAAATGCGTCGCTGAGCCCGTCGCGAAGCATGCTGTCGTAGATCTGCGCATCGCCCATCCGGTAACCCCAGCGACCACCTCCCATGAGGTACGGTGCCTGGTCCATGTTCTCCATGCCGCCGGCGATCGCGGCATCAACCAAACCGAGCCACACCTCCTGTGCCGCCGACGCGATCGCCTGCGCACCGGAGCCGCACACACGATTGACTGTCAGAGCCGGCACGGCGATCGGGACACCTCCGTTGACTGCGGCTTGGCGCGCCGGGTTCATGCGGTTCCCGGCCTGGACCACATTGCCCATTACAACGGTCCCGACGCGCGTGGGATCGATGCCGGAGCGCCGCACTGTTTCGCGAATGACCACAGCTCCCAGCCCGGTTGCGGGGACCGCTTTCAAACTGCCGTTGTAAGCACCGATCGCCGTACGAACCGGCTGGCACAATACGACCTCTCGCTCTTGCATTCTCGTCTCCTCGTGTCCGATCCGGTATCGGGAACCAGAGCGCGCCTTCGAAACGCGAGTGTACGACTCAGAGTGTGCCGATTCAACGCGCCCAGTGCGTATCGCCGCATGGGTGAGCCGTGTCAGCCGACACCGGTTTGTTTGCAGGACGCAACGCGTGCGCGTCGCCCGCGGGCCCGCCGCAAAAAAAAGCGCGCGGTCGCCCGCGCGCGAACTGCCAGGGAGGAGGATCGGGGCGGGGGCGGAACGGCTACTCGGAAAGGTTACGCGATAGACACCTCCGTGGATTTGATCAACACCAATACTTCATTCCAATGGTTCAAGCCGAGGTTCCCTATCTAACGGGCCATGATCACCGGTTGACGACGGGCAACGATGTTCAGAAAGCCTTGTCTTCACCGAAAGTCACCCGCTGCAACAGACGGTGCTGCGCGCCGTAGTCGGACACTCCGTAGTGCTGCGTGGACCGGTTATCCCAAATAGCGACGGTATTGCTCTCCCAGCGCAGCCGGGCGTGGAACTCGGGCCGCTGGAAACGCGCGAAGAGAAAAGCCAGCAGGGCATCGCTCTCCTGGCGCGACAACCCCTGGATGCGGTCGGTGAAGTTCGGACTCACGTAGACGATCTTCCTGCCGCTGAGCGGATGCGTGCGAATGACCGGATGCACAACCGGCGGATGATCGTTGCGGGCGCTGCGATACAGCGCGTCGCCATCAGGCTGCCGGGCGAAATATGGCGGCCACCCACTGTGCTCGAAGCTGTGTGCCGCTTCGAGTTCTTCGAGATACTGTTGCAGCGAACGCGGCAGGGAGTCGTAGACCGCCGTCGCGCTGGCCCAGACGGTATCGCCGCCGGAGGCCGGCACCACCTGGGAATAAAGGACGGTCCCGGTCGGCGGGTTGGCAACGAAGGTAATGTCGGTGTGCCACTGGTCGGTGCCATAATGGTTTCCGCCTTCCCGCGATTCCAGAACTTCGATCAACCGGTGAGTGTCGTGCCGCGGAAAGAATGCCTTGGCCTTGTCGGGGTCGCCGAACACGCGTGCGACATCGATCAGCTGGTCCGGCGTGAGAGTCTGTTTGCGGAAAAACAGAACCTGGAACTCGACCAGAGCCTTGCGCAACTCGGTCCGAACGGTTTTCTCCTGAATCTGCGTCAGATCGAAACCCTGTACGACGCCGCCGATGTGGGGCGTATAGGGTTCGATCACGAGTTCTCTGTAGCCTGGAACGGCCTCTTCAAGCCTGGACATAGAGAGATGCTCCTTGACAGGTAACACGCCTGTCCTCTTACTCTTTTTCGGGTGACTCAGTGTCGCCCCCGCCGCGCTCCCGATGCCGGGTCCGGGCGGGGGCGGGGGCGGGGGCGGGAACGATGCTCAGGCAATCTTTGCGATAGACACCTCCGTGGACTTGACCAGCGCCACCACCTCGCTACCGATTTTCAGGCCGAGGTCCTTGACCGAGCGGGTTGTGATCACCGAGGTCACGATGCCCGACGGGGTTTCTACGTCGACTTCGGAGACGACATCTCCGCTGACGATCTCCTTGATCCTTCCCTTGAACTGATTGCGTACATTGATAGCTTCGATCGACATTTCTTACTCCTTTCGTTGGGTTGGACGACAGAAACTTTAGACCGCCCACCTACATCGGGCGAGGGGAATGGCAAGGGACACATCCTCGGCGCATGCACGCGCGCCGGGACGTTGCAAGACACGCTGCAACACTCGATCCTCGATGGCCGCAAACGCTGCATTTCCGCGCGCGCGGGGCCGGGGAAGCCGGATCGGCTCATCGAGCGTGATGCGGCCTTCCTCGATGAGAATGACGCGATCGGCCAACGCGATCGCTTCCGCGACGTCGTGGGTCACGAGCAGCGCGGTGAACCGGCGCTGCTGCCAGAGATCCTCGATCAGTTGCTGCATCTCGATCCGCGTGAGCGCATCGAGCGCGCCGAGAGGCTCGTCCAGCAGCATCAGGCGCGGGTCGTGCACGAGCGCGCGTGCGAGCGCTACCCGCTGACGCTGTCCGCCCGACAAGACTGCCGGCCACTCGCTCCCCCGATCCCCAAGCCCCACCTGCTCCAGCACGGCTTGCGCATGAGCGGCCTCGGACCGTGGAAGGCCGAGCGCGACGTTGTCCAGCACACGCTTCCACGGAAGCAGCCGTGCTTCCTGGAACATGATCCGCGTGTCCGGATTGAGCGCGGTTTGCATCACGCCGTCCAGCGCAACGGTTCCGCCATCGCTCGCTTCGAGCCCGGCAATGAGCCGCAGCAGTGTGCTCTTGCCGCACCCGCTGCGGCCCACGATGGCGACGAATTCGCCTGGCCGAATATGCAGGTCCAGCCCCCAGAGCACGCGGCGCCCCCCGTAGGCCTTCTGGAGCCGAGCAACATCGAGCTCGATGCCGCGCGCAGGTTCGCGGCAGGCGATGGTCTGCACCACTGCGCGTTCGATCGGTGTGGTCTGCATCTCGTGGCTCCGTTCTAGGGCGCGGGCTGGTAGCCGGGGTGCCACCGCAGCCAGTAGCGCTCCAACCCCTTCGCCAGCAAGTCGGCAAGCTTGCCGAGGAGCGCATAGAGGAGAATCCCCAGCAGCACCACATCGGTCTGCAGGAACTCGCGCGCGTTCATCGTCATGTAGCCGATGCCCGCATCCGCGGCGATCGTTTCCGCCACGATCAGGATCACCCACATAAGCCCGAGGGAAAAGCGCACGCCGACGAGAATCGAGGGCAGCGCGCCGGGCAGGATCACTTCCTTGTAGAGCTGCCAGCCGGACAGGCCGTAGCTGCGCCCCATCTCGATCAGTCCCTTGTCAACCGAGCGGATACCGTGGAACGTGTTGATGTAGAGGGGAAAGAAGACACCGAGCGAAACGAGAAAGAGCTTCGCCTTCTCCTCGATGCCGAACCAGAGGATCACAAGTGGAATCAGAGCGAGCGGCGGAATGTTGCGAATCATCTGAATCGTGCTGTCGAGCAGTGTCTCCGCCTTCGTGAACGATCCGGTGAGCAGACCGAGCACGAGACCGAGCCCGCCGCCAATGACGAAACCCGTCAGCGCGCGCCACGTGCTGGTCCAGACGTGGCTCCACAGTTCGCCCGACACGGCAAGGGCGACCGCCGCCTTCAGCACGTCCCACGGCGCAGGCAGGATGCGGGTCGACAGCCACCCGAGCTGGGCGGCAGCCTGCCACGATACGAGAAGGAGTGCCGGTACCACCCACGGCGCCAAATGTCGCAAGCCCGCTAGACGGGTTTTCCGATTCATGGAGTGGCCCTTATCGGTTTGCAGTCCGTCATGCAGCGCACTGCCCGGGTGTCTGGCCGATTGTCGATGACGAAGCCGTTGCGGTTTGGCATCTGCACCTGCGCCAGCCTGCGCGCGTCCATGACCGCGCCCATGGGGATCAAGCCGTTGAGATTGAGGAGGTAGGCGGAAACGGCATAGACCTCGTCTGGCGTCAGCGACTGCGGCCTGTCCATGGGCATCGCGCGGCGGATGTAGTCGAACAGGATCGGGGCGTAGGGATACATGCTTCCCGGTGTCAGCACCCGCTTCTCCGTCTTGAAAGAACCGATACCGCCCACCATGGGACCGTAGACCGGTCCACCCTTCGCGTCGGGACCATGGCACGACTGGCACTTCGCCTCGTAGACGCGTTGGCCTTCGGCGACGGTGCCGCTTCCCGGCGGCAAGCCCCCACCGTCGGGCGTGCGGATGTCGATGTTCCACAACGCGAGATCCGTCTCGGAAACGGCCTTGCCGTGTGCATCCTGCGGCCTTGCGGGCGACGGTGATTTCTGCGCGGCTGCGCAGCCCGCGACCGCCAAGACGATCGCCAACGCCCGGACCAACTCAAGCGATCGCATTCTTGACGTCCCCGCTCGCGCTTACCGACCAAGGGAAGATGCCGTTGTGGTGCTGAACAAATCCCGCAATGGCGCGCGGCTGGGCAAGATCCTGCACCGTCGGCTGAACGTAGCCGGTACTGTCCACGGCGCGGCTCGCGATCGTTGCAGGACTCCCGTCCCATTTCCAGCGGAAGCGAAAGCGCGTGAGGCACTTGTCCAGCACCGGTTCTTCCAGCGTGGCCTGCTGCCAGCTCCTGCCATCATTCAGCGTCACGTCCACCGCCTTGATGCGGCCGTTACCAGACCACGCGAACCCCTGAATTTCGTACAGTCCCGGACCTGGCAGCTGCATGCCGCCGGACGGCCGCGTGATCACCGATTTGCACTCCATGACGAAGCTGAACTGACGCCACTTGCCGTCGGGCAACGGGTCCGTGTACCGCGCGGTTTCGCTGCGGAAGTGCCAGGGCTGGTCCGATACCTTGATGCGTCGCAGCCACTTGACGCTCACGTTGCCCTCCCATCCCGGGATGAACACGCGCAGCGGATAGCCGTTTTCCGCACGCAGCCGCTCGCCGTTCTGACCGTAGACGAGCAGGACGTCTTCGAGGGCCTTGTCGATCGGGATCGAGCGCGTGTGGGCGGAGGCGTCCGCACCTTCGAACAGCACCCACTTCGCTCCCGGCTGCAGCCCCGCTTCGTCGAGCAGCCAGGAAACGGGAACGCCGGTCCACTGCGCGCTGGACAGGAGCCCATGGGTCTGCTGCACCGTTGTGGACGAGGCCTTCAACCAGTCGGTCAGCGTGTTTCCCGAGCACTCGAGGAAGTGAAATCTGGATACCGACGGGTAGCGCACCAAGTCATCCATGGTGAACTCCAGTGGTTGCTTCACCATGCCGTGAATGGTCAAGCGATGGGTATCCGGATCGATGTCGGGCACCCCGGCGTGGTGCCGCTCGAAGAAAAGTCCGTTGGGAGTCACGATGCCCTGCTGGTGCTGAAGGGGCGTCATGCTCCAGTCGGAGAAGTTCTGCTTGTTGACGAAGACATCGGTGCGTCGCCTGAGCACGTGCGCTTCATGGCGCGACGGCAGGCCATACTCCGTCGGCGGAATTGGCTTGCCCAAAGCCGTGTTGCTGCCCGGGACCGCGAGCGGTTCCGCCCTGGCGAGGAGCGCGCCGCCTGCCCCGGAGCCCAATGCCACGCCGGCAGCAGCCGCGCTCCCACGCAGGAAGCGGCGCCTCGCAGCGAGGCGCGGTCCGCCCATGGGAGCGGAGAGCTCCGTGACGGCAACCGCAGCCTGTGGGGCGCTCGCTCGATCTTTCTTGCTCATGCACGCAACCTCTACTGATCAAGAGGCCTGACGCCACTTCGCTCCCGACCCACCCCGCCCGAGCCAGTACAGGAGTGCCGTGCCGATTCCCCAGGCGCCGTTGACGGCCAGCGCGGTGACGATGCGATGGACGTCGCCTCCCGCCGCAATGGGCAGACCCTTGAGCGGTGCCGCGACAAACCAGGCGACGAGCGACGGAAAGATCGCGCCGAAGACAAGCGCGGCAATCCAGTAACCGGCTCCGCGCGGAAACCGCGATTGCACCCAAGCGAAGACGACACCCCATATACCGCCCCAGAACGCGGTGGATAGAACCTGAGGTATGCCGAACGGTGCCGTCGGGTTGGTCACGTATGCCTTCGCCGGGACGAAGCCAACCGCCGCAATCAAAGCCAGCAGTGACTGGTGGAAAAGCAGCACCGCTATCGCGCCCGCGACAAAACCGGTCGCGAGATTGCTGAGCGACAGGCCGCGCCGTGTTCCAGCGGACGACGTCAGTGACGTACTTTCGATGACTTGCTCACTCATGATGCACTCCTTCGTTAATCAGTCTTACGCGCAGCGCGGGTTGATCCGCGCAGTCGACTCATCGTGGCGCGCCGACCTGCGTCGCAAAGCGCCTGAGAGCTGCGTCAATCTCGGCTTCCGCAGCCCGCATCTGACTCCACGGGCTACTCTGGCTGCCGAGCTTCCTGCTGCGGAAGAATGCGAGGCCGGCGATCATGCGGCTCCGCTCGTCTTCGGTAAGCTCGATGACCATCGAATCGGCGCCCCGCACCGGCGCGCGCCAATCCGCAGCCTGACGCGCCTTGACACGATGATTTCGTAAGGTCGCATGGGCTTGCGCCATGACAGTTCTCCTTGAATTCCTTCCTTTTATCTCTGCTTGCATGTGTTTGCTGTTCCCATGCACTGCGAGTCAACTTTGCGCGGCGTTTGGAACGAACGTGTTCGCGATGATCTCGCCGAAAGGACCGCTCAACGAATGCGTGCTCCGCTCTTCACGCCTCTCGCGGGACAGCATCGGGAACACCAGCTCCGCGAAGCGGTAGGCTTCCTCAAGATGCGGATAGCCTGACAGCACGAAGGTGTCGATGCCGAGCTCTGCGTATTCGCGCATGCGCGCCGCTACCTGCTCGCCGCGAGGTCGTGGGCTGCCTCCGAGGATCCGCCGAAATACAGCGGCGGGCAGGGCTTCTGCACCGGGGGAAACAGCGTCTTTGCGCCTTCGACGCGCAGATGCTTTCCGGCGTACGTTACGGTCTCGCCGCTCAGAATGGCGCGCCAGATGCTGAGGAACTCGTCCGGTCGCTTCATAGCGCTCGCGGTGATCGAGAAAGAGGCCATCGCCCGCAAGCTCGACCGGGTCGCCGCCGGTCACCACGTTGATGAGAAGCCGGCCGTTGGAGAGCCGATCGAAGGTGGCGGCCATGCGCGCGGCCACGCTCGGCGCAACCAATCCAGGACGCACCGCGACGAGAAAGCGCAGCCGTTGCGTCGCACCGATCAGGCTGGCCGCCGCCACCCACGGATCCTCGCAGGAGCGCCCGGTGGGAATCAGCGCGCCGTCGTAGCCAAGGGTATCCGCCGCAACAGCGATCTGCTTGAGATAGTCGTAGTCCACCGTCCGGGCGCCGCGCGATGTTCCGAGGTAGCGGCTGTCGCCGTGGGTCGGCAGAAACCAGAAAATGTCAGGCTGACTCATGGCTGCTCTGCCTTCACTTGTTTACTCGTTCGCGCGGCATCCGGTCGCCAGACGATCTCCTTGACGACGATGGGGCGCGGAATGAGGTTGAGGCGCTGGAACGTGTCCGCGATGGTCTGCTGTTCGTCGGCGACGCTCGACTCTATATAGCTCACGCGGAAGCTGGGCCGCCGCTCCAGCACCCGCTCGAAGGTCGGCACGTCGAGGCCCGTATAACCGGCGAGAATGCGCGCCACTTCCTTCGGGTTTTCGCGCAGGAATCGCTCGTTGCGCGACAGTTCGTCGAACACGAGTGCGATGACATCCGCCCGCTCCGCCGCGTAGCTCTTGTTCGCGAGGTAGAAGGTGTGATTTGCGACGAGCCCCTTGCCGGTCTTGAGCGCACGCAGCGGCAGCGACTTTTCCGCCGCGGCGAGATAAGGATCCCACACCGCCCACGCATCCACGCTGTCGGTCTCGAACGCCGCGCGCGCCTCTGCAGGTGTCAGGTACACCGGCGTGATGTCCTTGTAGTCGATGTCCGCTGTGGCAAGGGCACGGACGACGAGATAATGGGCGCTGGAACCTTTCGTAAAGGCGACCTTCTTGCCGCGCAGATCAGCGAGCGAGCGAACCGGCGAGTTTTCCTTCACGACGATGGCGGACGCTTCCGGCTTCGGTGGCTCGTTCCCCACGTACACCAGATTCGTCCCCGCGGCCTGCGCGAAGATCGGGGGCGTGTCCCCGGTCATCCCGAAGTCCACGCTGCCGACGCTCAACGCTTCCAGGAGCTGCGGACCTGCCGGAAACTCGGTCCACGTTACGGCAACGCCCAGCGGCTCGAGGCGCCGGTCGAGGGTGCTGCGCGACTTGACCACGATGAGGTTCAGCGAGCTCTTCTGGAAGCCGATGCGGAGCTTGATGTGGGTCTCGGCCCCGGCGGCGGGCGTGAGCCCGACCGCCAGCAGGAGGCCGATCCCCCACGCCAGCGCCGCCGAAGCAAGGCGTACGGATCGGCCGTAGATCATTTGCGGTTCTCCTGCGCGACCTTCGCGCGACCCGGTTCCCACACCGCTTCCTTGATACTGATCTTCTTCGGGATCAGCTTGAGCTCGTAAAAGGTGTCGGCGATCTTCTGCTGCTCGGCCACCACCTGATCGCTGATCGGCTTCACGCCGTAGGCGTACCGACCCACCGCGAGATCGACGGCGGCAGGCTCGATGCCGATCGCAGGCGCGAGGTACGCAACCACTTCCTTGGGATTCTGCTTGCCCCATTCGTCGATCTTCGCGAGCTCCTCGATGACTATATTGACGACATCGGGCCGGCGCTCGGCGTAGGGCCGCGCAGCGAGGTAGAACTGATGATTGCTCACCACGCCGCGGCCATCGGCTAGGATGCGGGCGCCAATCTGCTTCTCGGCGGCGGCGAGAAATGGATCCCAGATCACCCACGCATCGACGCTACCGCGCTCGAAGGCCGCGCGTGCATCGGCCGGTGGCAGAAACACCGGCTCCACATCCTTGTACGCGAGGCCGTTCTTCTCCAGCACCTTCACGAGCAGGTAATGAACGTTCGAGCCCTTGTTGAGCGCGACCCTCTTGCCCTTCAGGTCGGACACGCTCCTGATCGGTGAATCCTTCTGGACCAGGATTGCCTCGCTTGCGGGCGCGGGTGGCTCGTTGGCGACGTACACCAGGTTCGCGCCGGCTGCTTGAGCGAAGATGGGCGGGGCTTCGCCCACGGTGCCAAAGTCGATGCTGCCGACGTTCAAGCCTTCGAGCAGTTGTGGTCCCGCAGGGAACTCGGTCCACTTCACGCTCACCCCCAGCGGTGCGAGACGTTTCTCGAGATTGCCCTTGGCCTTGAGGATGATGAGGGTGCCGTACTTCTGGTACCCGATGCGCAGGTCCTCGGGCGCGGCGGGGTTCTCGGCCCGGCCCGGAAGAGCGGAGGTAGTGAGCACGGCACCCAGCAGCAGCCCGACCGCGCGCCGTCTTGAGAAGGAGATAGTGATCATGTTCATGTTTGTACTCCCAGCAGATAGGTCAAGTAGTCGAGTCGGGTCAACTCGGGGAAGGCGAGCGAGGCCTCTCCCAGCCGCCCGAACGACGGGGGTTCATCGGAACTTGCAGAGGGGCGCATCCCGCGCCCGTGAAACACTAAGAGGGGGTCAGCCCCAACATCGGGCGAGAGGAGGTTCGATCCCCGCTGGGACAAGGTCCGCGTCGGAGGACCACTGTGCGGGCCGCACCAGCAGGCGCATGGTTTCGGTGAGGCGCTGCAGGCCGTCGTTGAGGCGTTCGGAGATCTCAGAATCGAGTTGCAGGCCCGCTTCCGGAGACCATCGCACCTGCTGGTCGATGGCGTAAATGCCACCAAGCACATAACCCGCGCCGAGCGAAGAGAGAACCGGCTTCAGCGCGTATTCGAGCGCGAGCGCGTGGGCGAGAGTACCAGCCGTGGCAATCGGCAATACCACCTTGCCTTTCAGCCCGTCCTGCGGCAGAAGATCGAGGAATGCCTTCAGGAGCCCGCTGCAGCCCGCCTTGTAGACGGGCGTGGCGACGACAAGGGCAGAGGCGCTCGCGACCTGCGCGAGCGCCCGTTCGATGGCAGGATGTCGATGGTCGAGGTGCATGAGCGCATGAGCCGGAAGTTCCCGCAGGTTCACCTGATCGACTGCCGCTCCCCGTCCCGCCAACTGCGTCGCAGCCAGATCGAGCAGGTGTGAAGAGCGCGAGTGCGGTGCGGGGCTGCCCGCGAGCGTGAGTACCGGCATCATTTATCCTTCCGAGGTTTCCGGCCCGTCGCCGTTGTTGACGGCAATGAACGAATGCAGTCTAGAGGAAAGGCTAATATCGTCAAAAAGACTATATTGTCACATTGTTATTCGTTTATAGTCTATATGCCGCACATGCCCCAAAAGCAAACGGCCCGCCGAAGCGGGCCGTTGTTCCTTTCGCGCCAGTGATCTCAACCAGCGAGATTCTTCCCGGCGAAGTCCCAGTTACAAAGATTGCCCAGGAACGTCTCGACGAATTTCGGCCGAGCGTTGCGGTAGTCGATGTAGTACGCGTGCTCCCAGACGTCGATCGTCAGCAGCGGCTTGTCGGCTCCGGTAATCGGCGTGCCGGCGTTGCTCGTGTTGGCAAGGTCGACCGAGCCGTCTGCCTTCTTCACGAGCCATGTCCAGCCCGAGCCGAAGTTGCCGACCGCGCTCTTCGTGAACGCTTCTTTGAACGCATCGAACGAACTCCATTTCTTGTCGATCGCCGCGGCGAGCGCGCCGGAGGGCTTGCCGCCACCACCGGGTTTCATGCTGTGCCAGAAGAAGGTGTGGTTCCACACCTGCGCAGAGTTGTTGAAGATGCCTCCGGAGGATTTCTTGATGATGTCCTCTAGACTCATGTTCTCGAACTCGGTTCCCTTGATGAGGTTGTTGAGATTGGTGACATAGGCCTGGTGATGCTTGCCGTAGTGGTACTCGAACGTCTCCTTCGAGATATGAGGTGCGAGCGCGTCCATGGCGTACGGCAAAGGGGGAAGCTCGTGGACCATTGCGGTGTCTCCTCTTGGATAAAGCGTGGGGGACTTTGGATTCTACCGAACCGGCGCGAAATGGGGCAAACGCGTCGTCCCGGACACCGCGCCTGCGTTTAGTGATCCCGCGGAGTCGGACTTATCTGGTCACGCCTGCCATGTTCAGGAACAGGGACGTTCTGATCGTCAGGCAGCGGAGAGGCCGCGGGCCGCGACGGCCACCATGGCTTTGGCCTGGTGCATATCCTCGCTGTATCCCGAGACATACAGGCAGCATGCGAGTTGATGCAGAAGGGGTAGCGGGACGGGCACCTCCCCTGCCAGAGCGCGCCGGATCCATGTCGCGGTCGAGACAGCGTCGATGCTTTCGGACACGTTGGGCACTTTGAGAGGACCGACCTCCCGCTCGAAGAGCAGTTGCTGCCTGCCTTCCGCAAAGTAGTCGATCTGCGGTCGACGCTTCGGGTTGGCGAACGCCTCTCCCTCCGTCGCCCTAAGGAGCAATGCGCGGCCGGAGGTGGCGAGCAGATAGTCGCGGATGCTCGCGAGATAGTCGGGGTGGGACGCGCTGATCATGCGCACGCTGTCACGCGCGAAGGGGTTTATCAGCTTCACGATGGTGTGGGCGCTGTTGCGGACCCCGAGCCGGCTGCGCAATGCAAGCAGCGACGAAAGTCCGGGGCAAAGCGCCTGGGTGGGCAGAAACGCAAGTCCCTCGCTTTCCAGCTGGGATCTTGCCTGGGCCAGACTGACGCTCGGCAGGATACCGAGCTCGCGCAGGATGTAGACCGTCGCCACGCGCCCCTCGCCGTGCAGTCCTCCGTGGATCAAGACGGGGATGCCCATGCGTGTAAGCAGCAATGCGAGCAGCGGCAGCAGGTTCGGGGCGTGGCGCGCGCCGTTGTAGCTGGGAATCGAAACCGGACGCACCGCGCCGACGAAGTCGATCCTGCTCACGCGTTCTGCCGCCGCGCGCTCGAAGCCGATGATCTCGGACGCCGACTCGCCCTTCATGCGCAGGGCGATCAGTATCGCGCCGAGTTCGACCTCCGGCACACCGCCGTCCAGCAGTGCGGCGAAGAGATGATAGGCTTCGTCTTCCGACAGGTCGCGCGCGCTGTCCCTTCCGCGACCGATTTCCTTGATATAACACGCAAACATCTGTCCCTTTCGGTTGAGCAGGTTGACCCGACTCGCCCTGGGGGACGCGACCGGAATGATACCGGTCACCAGGATGGCAGGCACTTGAAGATCGATACCTTCTACGCTGTAGACGTATCCCAGACCGGTCGCGTTAGCAACGCCTGTGCCACGAAGAAAAAGTCGTCAATTCAGCCTGTTACCGAACAACACGAAAATTGAACCAGCGAGCGCGCTGTCCCATGGTGCATTCGAATCGGTTCCGGCCTTACCGTGGTGCATACCGCAGCCTTGTGTCGGAATGGAGAGGCGGGAATAATTTCCACCGAAGAAGCAACCGATGGAACGCTTTCTGTGCGACGAGATGCTGGCGCGCCTGTGCCGCTACCTGCGTGCGGCAGGTTACGATTCGACTCTCGCCCGGGACGGTGTACGGGATCGTGACCTGCTCCGACAGTGCCAGGAGGAAGCACGTCGGTTCCTGACGCTCGACCGTCGTATCCACGAGCACAAGGCCGCCGTCGGTGTGGTGATGCTCCTTCGCAACTCGACGCTCGAGGAACAGGCGCAGACGCTCGCGAACACCTTTGGATTGGACTGGCTAGCGCGCGCGTTCACGCGTTGCCTCGTAGACAACGCTCTCCTCGCTCCCGCGAGCAGTATTCAGCGGGCAAGCCTTCCCCGGCTGCCTGCCGGCTCCGATCAACCCGTCGCCGCGTGCCCGCACTGCGGACGCGTCTACTGGCGCGGCTCTCACTATCACCGGATGCGCGAGAAGCTGGAGACCTGGCAGCATCTGCGCCTTGCCCGCCTGCATTGACGCGCCCATCAGCCGATTGCGAGGAGCCCAACCTGATAAAGCGCGAATCCGATCACGAGCACGCCGGCGATGCGGTTGAGCGAGACGAACGTCTGATCGCCCAGCCGCGGCCCGATCCGCGCCGCCAGAGCGCACAGGAAGAGCCACCACAAGGCGGAGCCGAGAAAGACGCCGAACACGATGGATCCCGCGGTCGAGGCATCGCGTGCTCCCGTCAGTCCGAGTCCCGCAAAGATCGCAAGAAAGGAAAGGATCGTCATCGGATTCGCGAGCGTGAGCACGAGAGTCGAGCTCCACGCCTGCGCGAGCCCGGCTACGTGGACGACGGCAGGTGTGCGCACTGGGCGAGCCCGCAACATTCCCGCACCGAGCCACGCGAGGAAGAGGCACGCACCGAACATGAACCACGCGCGATGCGCAATCAGAAAATCCGAGATGAATGTCAGACCAAACGCGGCGACCGCGGCGTAGATCGCGTCCGCACCAGCCGCCCCCAGCCCCGACAGGAAGCCCGGCCAGAAACCATCCGCGAGAGCGCGTCGGAAGCAGATCATCCAGATCGGCCCCACCGCCGCGGCGATGATGACCCCGATGAACACT
This sequence comes from uncultured beta proteobacterium, assembly GCA_963747225.1. Taxonomy (GTDB): domain Bacteria; phylum Pseudomonadota; class Gammaproteobacteria; order Burkholderiales; family JAEUMW01; genus JAEUMW01. The sequence goes on from CAVVES010000003.1 coordinate 494,685, forward strand.
GCTTTGGCAAAGAGAGTGGCTGTGCCCACTACGATGACGCGCGATGCAATCGTTGTGCAATCCGGATACCCGCAACGCGAGCGTCGGTCAAGCGCGGATCTATGGTGCTTCGATCAGCGCTTCGAGCACCGCGCTCCATGCAAGACCGATGTTTTTCCGGTTGTAACCGCCGCCGCCGGTTGCCATCAGCCTGCCACCGGCGTACTCATCCGCGAGAACGCACATTCGCCTTGCCGCATGGCCGTGCGCCGCCGCGGAGTAACGCAGATGTGCGATGGGGTCACCGGCGAGGCTGTCGGCGCCGCACTGAAGGAGGAAGAAGTTCGGTTTGAATTTCACTACGTGCGCCTCGACCTCTTTCCACGCCTGCATGAAATCCGCATCGCTCGCGCCTGGCGCCATGGGGATGTTCAGCTTGGTGCCCGCAGCGGCACCCTTGCCTTTTTCGTGAGCACGCCCGGTGCCCGGGTAGAGGAAATCACCGTCCTCATGCACGTCGGCGAAGATGAGATCCGGATCGCTCTCGTACGGATAATACAGTCCGTCCCCGTGATGAACGTCGATGTCCACGTAAGCGATGCGCGCGACACCGTACTTCGAGCGCAGTGTGTCGATCACCACGCCGACATCGTTGAACACGCAGAATCCCGCAGCGCGGTCGCGGCGCGCATGATGCAATCCACCGATCGGCTGAAACGTGCGCCGGCACTCGCCCGCCATCACGGCATCGAGCGCGGTAAGCGCCGCGCCCACGACATGGCTCGACGCTTCGTACACCCCCGGGTAGGCAGGCGTATCGCCGTAGTCCAGGTAACCCACACCCTGTTGCGATTTCACCAGCACACGATCGACGTAGTCGGAAGTGTGGAAGCGTTCGATTTCGGCGCGGGTTGCGGGCCGCGATCCGATCACCTCCGCTCTCGCGTCGAGCTGGCGTGAACGCGCTTCGCTCAGGAACGCCGCTTGCCGGTCCGCGCCGAACGGATGCCCTCCCGGGAACCCGTACCTGGCGAGGTCGTCGCTCACGACCAGACATACCTTGTGACTCACGGCTTCCTCACTGGAGGCTTCGCAGCGAGTTGGAGCAGCGCATCCTTCGCGGGCTGGAAGTCCTGGGCAGCGGATTTCCTCAGCCACGCGAGCCCTTCGGCTCGATCCTCCTTCACACCCATTCCCGCCGCGTAGGCAAGTCCAAGGTGTACTGAGCCGCGGCGTCGCCTTGCTCCGCCGCCCTGCGGTACCAGTCTGCCGCCTCCTTCAGGTCACGCTTCGTTCCGCGACCCGCTGCGTAAAGCAATCCCAGATTGAACTGCGCATCGGCAACGCCACGCTCCGCCGCAAGCCGATACCACTTGAGGGCTTCGTCGTAGCTCTGCCGCACGCCCTCCCCGCTTTCATACAGCACGCCGAGATTGAATTGCGCCGTGACGAACCCCTGGTTCGCCGCCTTGCGCCACCACTCCGCCGCCTCCGCCGGATCTCGCAGCACGCCCAGCCCCCGTCTTGCAAGCAGGCCCATCGCGTACTGTGCCTGCGGGTCACCCTTGTCCGCGAGCGGCCGCCAGATCTTCGCGGCCTCCGAGAATTGACCCGCGGCATAAGCCGCTTCACCTTGCTTGAACGAGGCGCCCTCTGCCAGCGCAACGCTTGCACCTGCGATCAACACAAGCGCGACTGAGGAGAGAGCGGACGTGAGCGATGTGAACACCACGTCAAAACAAGTCGAGCTGTGGGCTCGTGACGGGCCGCCGAAAAAGCGAAGTGTCGAGCGCGTCACGACCCTGATTGAGCCCCAGCTGTCCGCACGCAACCTGGAAGCGCTTCGCGAGGAGGGTTGCGAAAAGGCCCGACCCTCTCATGCGGCTGCCGAATTCGGGATCGTTCTCGCGCCCCTCGCGCATTTCGCGCATGCGGCTCATCACGTGCGCAGCCTTCAACGGAAAATACGCCCGCAGCCACGCCTTGAACAGGTCCTTGACCTCGAAGGGCAACCGCAGCAGCACGTAGCCAGCACTTGTCGCACCCGCCTCGACTGCGGCTTCGAGCACGTTCTCGATATCGTGGTCGGTCAGAAACGGCACCACGGGGGCAACGATCACGCCGGTGGGAATGCCCGCCGCGGTCAGGCGCCGAATCGCTTCGAGACGTCGCTTCGGAGCGGAGGTGCGCGGCTCCATCGGCCGCGATATTTCGTGATCTAGGGTCGAGATGGAAAGAAATACTCGTGCGAGATTCTTCTGCGCCATCGGTGCGAGGAGATCAATATCCCGCTCCACGGTCGCGCTTTTGGTCACAATCGCGACTGGATGATCATGCTCGGCCAGCACCTCGAGTATCGAACGTGTGATCCGATATTCGCGCTCGATCGGTTGATAGGGATCGGTATTCGTGCCAAGCGAGATGGAGTCACAACGATAGCCTGGCTTCGCGAGCTCGGCCCGCAGCAGGTCGGCAGCGTTCACCTTGGCGAAGATCCGCGTCTCGAAGTCGATCCCGGGCGAAAGATTGAGATAAGCATGGCTCGGCCGCGCGTAGCAATATATGCAGCCGTGTTCGCAACCGCGGTATGGATTGATCGATTGCGTAAACGGAATATCGGGCGAGTCGTTGCGCGTTACGATCGACTTCGCGCGTTCGACGGTGACAACGGTGCGCGGCGGCACTGTTTGTTCGTCCGCTTGATCCCAACCGTCGTCGTACGGTTCGCGTGTGACCGACTCGAATCGGCCTTCCGGGTTGAGCGTCGCGCCACGGCCCTTGCGCGGTTCGGCGTGACTTCCGGTGACGGTGCGAAGAGGCATGAATGAGGATCGCGTACTGAGCAATAAGCATAGCCGATTTGCGGGAAACTCGCCCGGCTGCGCAGACCGTTTTTACGTGATTCCTGCCCACATGCAATTCGTCACACCCACAAGATCGCTCACCTCTATGCCGATATCTCCACACACGTTGTGGCACATCACTCGCTTGCACAGACAATCACTCACGAGATGCCCTTAAAAGTTCCCGTCTGTCGCCTATTGGCGACATCTATGTCGAGAACGCGTCTGCAAAGTATAATGTGCATGCAATCGAGCCGGTCGTGGGCCGGCTTTCCGCAACAAACGGAAAGGAGAAGCTCATGTCGGTTCGAGATAAACTTCGCCTGTTTGCCATCGCGTTCCTCGTGACACCTTTCGCATCGCCCGCACAAGCCGACACGGCAGCTGTACAAGAAACCAGCACTGCTGCGCTGGTCCGCCCCGCCACGCTGGTGCTCAAGCTGTTCAACGCGGTGGGGGCGGTGCAGACGGGAATCGCATCATTTTACCATCACAGCCTGCACGGGTTGAAAACCGCGAGCGGTGAGCCATACAACCAGGATGCGATGACTGCCGCGCATCCTACGCTCCCGATCGGTACAGCGGTCAGAGTCACTAATCGCAGCAACAAGCGCTGGGTGATTGTGCGCATCAACGATCGTGGCCCTAACTTCGGAAGTCGCATTCTCGACCTGTCCCGTGCGGCTGCGGTCGAGCTCGGGATGCTGAGGCGCGGGGTCGCTCCCGTACAGGTGGAAGTGCTGGCGCTCGCCAACTGAGCCGGCGGACCACGAAGGTGAATTAGCTGCGTCGAACACGCAGCGCATCCACGCGGCAGACGCTGGTTACAGGTAAGTTACGACCCGAATTGCAGCTCTGCGAGCCTTGCATACAGCGGGTTCGTCGACTCCAGTTCGCCGTGAGTGCCGATCGCGGCGAGGCATCCGTGATCGATGACGGCAATGCGATCGACGCGCTTTACCGTGGAGAGCCGATGCGCGATGATCAGTGTCGTGCGACCTTTCATCAATCCCTCCATGGCTGCTTGCACCATGCGCTCGCTTTCCGAGTCGAGCGCGCTCGTCGCTTCATCGAGCAGCAGCACGGGACGGTCCGCTAGCACCGCCCGCGCGATGGCAAGCCGCTGCTTCTGCCCGCCCGACAAGCGCACTCCCCGTTCGCCGAGATATGTGTTGTAGCCTTGCGGTAAACGCGTGACGAACTCGTCGGCAAACGCCGCAACGCAAGCGGCGCGTAGTTCGTCGTCGGTTGCATCAGGACGCCCGTAACGCACGTTCTCGGCGACACTTTCGGCGAAGATTGCCGGCTCCTGGGGCACGAGTGCGATCCGGCTCCGGATAGCGAGAGGATCTGCGCTCTTCAAAGCCACCCCGTCGAGGCGCACGACGCCGGACTGCGGATCGTAGAAGCGCAGCAGCAGTTGGAATATCGTGCTCTTGCCGGCTCCCGACGGCCCCACGAGTGCCAGCTTCTCACCGGGCCGGACCACCAGCGAGAGGTTGTCCAACGCAGGCTGTTTCGGACGCGATGGATAGAAGAAGGTGACCCGCTCGAATTCCACCGTGCCCTGCGCAGGGACGGGAAGCGGTACGGGATGAGTCGGCGCACTGATCTGTGGTGCGGTCTGCAACACCTCCACAAGGCGCTCTGCGGCACCGGCGCCGCGCTGTAGATCTCCGACGACTTCGCTGATCGCACCCGCTGCGCTCGCGACCATCGTCGCGTAGAACAGGAAGGCCGACAATTCTCCGGCGGTAATGCGCCCCGCCAGCACGTCGTGTCCCCCTACCCACAGAATTGCGGCGATGCCTGCGAATACGAGCACGATCACGGCGGCGATGAGTCCAGCGCGACTGCGAATGCGCTTTACGGCGGTTCCGAATGTTTCCTCGATGCGCGCGGCGAAGAGGCGACGGTCCGCGTCTTCGTGCACGTACGCTTGCACTACGCGAATCTCGTGCAGCGTCTCGTCGATGTGGGCGCCAAGGTCGGCAACACGGTCCTGGCTTGCGCGGGAAAGCTTGCGCACCTTGCGTCCGAAGAGGAGGATCGGTGCCACGACTAGCGGCAAACCGAGCAGTACGAGGAGCGTAAGCTTCCAGCTGGTAAGGAAAAGCATGACCAGGCTGCCGGCACCGAGTACCAGATTGCGCAAGGCCATCGAGACACTCGTGCCCATCACCGTTTCGAGGAGCGCGGTATCGGCAGTGAGTCGCGAGATGAGCTCGCCGGTGCGCGTGGATTCGAAGAATCCCGGAGAAAGCCCGAGCAAATGATTGAACACGTCGCGACGCATGTCGGCGATCACGCGCTCTCCGAGCCACGACACGAAGTAGAAGCGGGTGTAGGTCGCGGTTGCCATCACGATGATCACACCGATGAGAGCGAGAAGCGCGTGATTGAGCGCCGCCGGGTTGGCTTGAACGAAACCTTGATCGATGACGCGCTTGAGCCCCTGTCCAACGACGAGGAAGCACGCGGCCGCCACGAGGAGGGCAACGGCAGCGGCGGTTATCTGTTTTCGGTAAGGCGCTGCATAGCGCCAAAGAAATGTGAGTTGGCCAAGAGCGGACAACGGGCCGCGGGAGGATTCTACCGGCGCGGATACGCTGGCATCGCTGGCCAACTCGTGCTGCGGCGCGAGGGAAGCACTTGGTGTATCGGGTTTCATGCAGCGCTATCGTACCCGACGAAGAAGCCAAAGGCTGTCAGAGGATTCCGATCAGGATTTTCGCGGCGCGGCAACGAGGGCCCACAGGAGTAACGACATGGCCGAACCGACCATTTACGATTTCAAGGCGCTGGGCATCGGTGGCGAGGAGCGGACGCTGAGCGACTATCGTGGCAAAGTGCTGTTGATCGTGAATGTCGCAAGCGAGTGCGGCTTCACTCCACAGTACGCGGGGCTCGAAGCGCTCCACCGGAAATTCGCGGATAGAGGATTCCTCGTGCTCGGTTTCCCCTGCAACCAGTTCGGAAAACAGGAACCGGGCAGTGAGGCGGAGATCAGGCAATTCTGCACGTCACGATTCGATGTGACTTTTCCGTTGTTCTCCAAGGTGGAGGTGAACGGCCCCGGCACCCATCCACTGTATGCCTATCTCAAGTCGGCGGAACCAGGATTGCTGGGTAGCGAAGCGATCAAATGGAACTTCACGAAGTTTCTCGTCGGGAGAGACGGCAAGGTGATCAAGCGCTACGCGCCGACCACCAAAGCGGATGCGATCGAAGGTGACGTCGAAGCGCAGCTCGCGATGTAAGTGCGCGTCCACGGTGCGCGATGCAGGAGATGCCTGGAGCAAGAACGCAGCAGTGTCGCGGGTTCTGCGCGAAGCCGGCAGCACATATCGCGCTGCAACTTCTCGCTCTCTGCGTCCTCGTCGTTGGTGCGTCTTGCAATGTGTTCGCAGCGAAAACGGGCGGGGCTCGGGTAACCGTCGGCAATTCTGTTCGGACCAGCCCGCCAGGAGCCGATCCGGACCTGCGGGTAGAGGTCACGGCGGATGCCTTGGATATCCTTCAGGATGTCGCGACTGCGGGAACCGCAGACACCCGAGCGTCGGGACGGGTGTTACCGGACACGCCGTTGTCGTTGCCAGGGGTCAAGGGCGCCGCAATCCGCACCAACTTGCGCATTGGAAGGTTGACGCACCACCAGCAGGAGATTGTGGCACGCAACGTTTCGGTGGAAGTACTACTGGGAGAGCGCCTCCTCATCGTGGACCCACTTGCCATGACCGGCGCGCAAGGAGGGAACATCCGAGTGGTGCTGGAAGCCCGCGCCACTGCGGATCGCCACTACCAGATCGCATCACGAATTCAGATGGTTGGCATGGACGGCGCCGCGGTCCTCGCACTGCTCGGTTCCCGAAAGGTAGCAAGTGGCGCGAAAACAGACGCTTCGATCACTTTGAGCGGGGAGGGCGCGACTGTTCGCGACCTCGCTGGCACGCTGACTGGCGATGTGCGGATCGTCGTCGGTCCGGGACGCATTGCCAAGAACAAGCGGGACTTTGGCGGCGACCCCTTGGCGCAGCTCCTGGAGACGCTCAATCCCTTTCGCGAAACCGAGAAGGAAACCAACCTCGAATGTGCGGTCCTGCGGTTCCCGATACGTAACGGGGTTGCGGTGATCGACCGCGGTCTCGGCGTCCAGACCGACAAGGTGAACATCATCGCCACCGGAGCGGTGAACCTGCGAGATGAGACGCTGGATCTCGCGTTTCATCCAAAGGTGCGGGAAGGGTTGGGACTCAGCGTCCAAGCCACGCTTGCGGACATGGTGCGAGTGCAAGGCACCTTCGCCAACCCGATCGTCGGTATCGATCCTGCCGGCTCGGCCCGCACCGCGATCAATATCAGCGCAGCAGTTCTGACGGCGGGAGCTTCCCTTGTGGTGACGAACCTGTACGACCGAGCCCTCGCAGCCAAGCCCTGCGAGGCAGCGCTAGGGAGGGTGCAGCCGTCGGGCGCGAACGCGATCCAGCAGACTCTGAAGGCACCTGCACAGCTGATCGACAAGCTCCTCGGGAGATAACGCCCGGAAGCCGTTCTAACCGTCAGATTCCTGCAGTTGTACTACGAGACGGTCGACAAGCGAGGCCGATCGGTTGATCAGAAGAAGATTGCGGTCTGCGTCCTGAGCCACACCGCGACGGCGGAGTAGTTGTCGTGATGGGGGCGCGCACCGCGCTGGAGTTCTTCCTCCAGCGTTTTGAGCCAGGCCTCCGGACCCGCCGCCCGGCCGAGCTCTTCTTCCATCTTTACTTCTTCGATGTACTCCCAGAAACCGTCGCTGCACAGGAGAAATACTTCGTCGCCCGTGAGCGTGAACGGCGCGTCGGGCACTGCCGGATCGCAATCCTCGGAGTTGCCCATGGCAGCCGTGAGTACGCTGCGCTTCGGGCTGGTGCGCACGCTGTTGGGTTCCAGGAATCCCGCATCGACCATCGACTGGACGACGCTGTGATCCCGCGTCTGCACGACGATCCTGCCCTCGCGAAAGCAGTACACGCGGGAATCCCCCAGGTGACCCCAGATCGCGCACGAATTGGCAATGTCTATGATGAGGATCGCGGCGGTAGCACGCATGTCGGCCTGGTCGGTGCTTGCACCCTGCTCCCGCAGCACCGTCGCATTCGCCTCGCGGAGCAGCCCAAGGACCGTCTCTCGCGAGCATCCCGGCGCTTCCCGGAACCGCTGCAGGACAGTCCTCACAACCACCTTTGACGCCACGTCGCCGCACCCGTGACCTCCCGCCCCATCGGAGAGCACCTGGCAGCAGAACGCGTCCGACGTCCAGTAGCCGCAGGCATCCTCGTTCACCGTCCGGCCGCCGGGCTTCGACACCACGGCGATCTCAACGTCCGGCGCGTCGATGCGCGCTGAATCCCCTGCGGTCACGATCCGATCTCTTCCTTGAAGTGGCGCAGGCTTCCCTTGCCGGCGCAGAGCTTCAGGGACTCCCTTGCGAGTACCCTGTGAACATCCTCCTGGATTTCTAGGGCGATCTCCACGTACATGTGGGTGAAGAGGTCCCACAACTTCGCCTTGCGATTGATGGAGAGAACGCTGTCTAGCATGGTCCTGTGCTTCAGGCGTTGCTCGAGTTGTTCGGGACTGAAGCGTCGCAGTGCCTCATCGATGGCAGCGCGCAGACTCGTGTCGGCATGACTCTGCTCCTTCGGCGTGGGCCTTGCCTCGCTCTTCGCTCCCGCGTCGCCATGCACATCGCGCCGCCCCTCGCCCGCATGGAGGCCGGTGCCGGCAGCTGCGACGGCCGTTTCCACCACCGCAGGCCGAACCGCATCCGACGACTCGCATCGCCCTTGTACCACAGATTCAGCGGGAACGCGGTTGACGAGATCGCCTGCTCCGAATGACCTCGCGGGTGTCATCCGGTACAGATCCATGTCCGTTTCCCAGGAAAAGAAGAGTTCGGCCGGGGAATGCGCCGCGGCCCCAATAGCGTCCTCCGCCGGAGGCGGTCCATCCAAGGCGAAATCGACAGCGCCGGAGGGAGTCGCTGGCTCCTGCGCGAAATCCGGCTTGGGCCTCGGCGCGAAGGACTTGGGGTGCTTGGCGACGTGTGGCGACGACGCAAATATCGAAGTCACATCCGAGAGGGATTCAGTCTCGGCGGAAGGTTGCACATCTGCCGAGGAGGCGGCATTGGAGGGGGTCGGTGCGTCCGTCGCACCGTCTTCGCAGGGTGGCACCGCCACACGCAATCGGTAGGTGCACACGGCCAACTCATCGCCATGGTTGAGGGGAGCCTGATCGCCTATGCGTAGCGTCGCTCCGTTGAGCAGTATCGGATTGCTACCCTGATGCAGAATGAAATATCCATCAGACCGATGCACGATGCGGGCATGAACCCGGGAGACGTGTCGCTCGGGGTCGGGCAACACGATGTGGTTTGTTGTGAGCCGACCCATGGTGCCACCGTTTTCGTCGAGGCAGACCTCCACCGGCCTTGCCAGGGGGCGGCCACTTTGGCTGACCACTTGGATCTTTAGCATGGGATCTCGTCTCTTTCTCGGCGCTGTTTGATGGAAAGACTTATCCGCCTCGATCGCACGGTCCTTTGATTATGGCATCGGCGGACCCGGCCCGACGAGGCCGTTCGGGCGCACCCGCGCCCTAAGCACAGGCCGCGCCTGCTTTCTGGCATACTGCCGCCGAAATGAGAAGTCAGGCGCGAGCGCGGAGACCCTACGCCGGAGAAAGTCTGATCCATGGAAAAAGTAGGTCGCTATCAGATTCGCGAGGGCATTGGTGAAGGTGCCATGGCCAAGGTCTTCAAGGCATTCGACCCGGAGATCGATCGTACCCTCGCAATCAAGCTGCTCAAGTCGCAGCTGCGGGGAGACAGCGAGTACCGGTTGCGCTTCCTGCGCGAGGCGAAGGGTGCCGGCGTGCTATCCCATCCGAACATCGTCACCGTTTTCGATGTGGGAGAAGCAGACGGCCACCCCTACATCGCCATGGAGCTGGTTGACGGACCAACCCTCGCGGAGATCCTGAAGGAAAAGGAACTCCTCCCCGCACGCACGGTGGTCGAGATCGGGATCCAGCTCGCCCGCGCCCTGGACTACGCCCATCGTAAGAGCATCGTCCATCGTGACGTGAAGCCGGCCAACGTCATGCTGGTCAAGGACACGAACACGGTGAAGGTCGCCGACTTCGGGATCTGCCGGATCGACAACACCGACACCACGCAGCAGACCCAGGTCGGCAACGTGCTCGGAACTCCTCACTACATGTCGCCCGAGCAGGTGGTAGGGCAGAAAGTGGATTCGCGGTCGGACCTCTTCTCGGCGGGAGTGGTGCTCTACCAGTTGCTCACAGGCCATCTACCCTTCGACGGCGACACCCTGATCAGCGTCGCCTTCAAGATCACAAGCACCGAAGCCCCCTCGATCGACAAGCTGCGTCCCGACCTGCCGCTCAGCCTGCGCCGAATCGTCGAACGGGCACTGCGAAAACAGCCCGACAAGCGCTTCCAAAGCGGCGAGGAGCTGGCGCAGGCGCTCACCGGCGTAGCCAAGGAGATGGACGAAACCGAAAGCGCCAAGGGCCGCGCGCGGGTGATTCCGATGCGAGTGCGCTGGGCGCTGCTCATGGCCGCTCTCGTCGCCGTCACCATGACCGTGACCGCCGCGTTCATCTACAAACAGCTGCACCGGGCCATGATGGAGCAGGTCATGAGCTACGGCGCGTCCATGGCGAAGTTCATGGCGACGCAGAACGCGGTGCCGCTGCTCTCGGAAGACTGGGCTGCGACCGAGGTCTTCATTGCCGAAACAATTGGCCGCCAGGACTTCAATTACATCGTCGTCACCGACCATCAGGGGCTGATACGCGGCACGAGCAGCCCGGCGCGGATCGGCGAAAAATACACGCCGCCGCCGGCCACGCCTGTCCCCACCCACGACGAGGATGTAGCGGTGCAGAGCCATCGTCTTGCGGATGGGCGGGACGTGCTGGACTTCGCAGCGCCTGTGCTGTTTCAGGGTAAGCGCATCGGCGAAGTGCATCTGGGTATCTTCGAAACCCCTCTCAAACGGGTTGCCAATCTTTCGCTCTGGCTGCTCGGGCTTCTGACCCTGGTGACCAGCGTCGCGGTGGCGCTGGGTAGCTATCTTCTTGCCCAGCGCCTGTCCGTTCCAATACGCGTACTGCGCAACTCCCTCGCCGAGCTCGCAAAGGGGCGCTACGACTACCGGATCAGCGACAGCCGCAAGGACGAGTTCGGCGAGCTTTATGCCGCCTTCGACCACACCGCGGAAGCACTGCAGCAGCGTCACGAGCTGTCGCCCCAGCCTCCGGCGCCCCCTGCTTGACATGCGTGCCACACTCCTCCTGACCTTGGTCGTGCTCGCGCTTGCGGGCTGTGCCACCCCTCCGCCTGCCGCACCGGCGGCTCGTGACGCGGGGCCGGTCATCGCGCGCGACCGAGACTTCGCGATCGTGCGGGTGGCGAGCGGGGACAACATGCAATCGCTCGCGCAGGCCTACCTGGGAGATGGACAGAAGGCGTGGTGGATCGCGGAATTCAACGGCATCGAGCAGCTGCACCCAGGGCAAAACATCATCATCCCGATGCGCCCCCGCAATCCCGTGGGCGTGTACATCAACGGATTGCAGACTATTCCAATCCTGTGTTACCACCGATTCGGGAGCAATCGAGGCAAACTCACGGTCACGCCCGCCGCCTTTGAAGCGCAAATGGAGTTCCTCGCCCGCAACGGCTACCAAGTCATTCCCCTTGCGCGGCTGATGAGCTTTCTGGAAGGTAAGGAACCTCTCCCCCGAAAGGCTGTGGTCATCACCATCGATGACGGCTATCGCTCGACGTACGAGATCGCGTACCCGGTCCTCAAGAAATTCGGATTTCCCGCCACCGTTTACCTCTACACCGACTTCGTGGGGGCGGCCGATGCCATGACCTGGAGCCAGATGCAGGACATGCTGCGATCGGGCTTGATCGAGATCCAGCCCCATTCAAAGACCCATAGCAACCTTACCCTCAGACTGCCGGGCGAAAACGACACAAAATATCGTGAGCGTATCCGCCGCGAGGTCGAGGTTCCAATCGGCGCGATTCAGGATCGGCTGGCCCTGGCCACCGTCAGTTACGCCTTTCCTTACGGTGATGTGAACGAGACGGTCACCGATCAGCTGGGACGCGCAGGCGTCCGTCTGGGCGTCACGGTTACACCCGGTGGCAATCCCTTTTTCTCTTACCCGCTCATGCTGCGGCGGACGATGATCTTCGGAAACGAGGACATGGATGCATTCAAGGCGAAGCTCATTACCTTCAGCCGAACCGCCCCCCGATGAGCCTGCACCGTGTGCCCACGACACTGGTTGTTGTCGGGTAGCCTGATCCTGATGGGGGCGTGCGCCCAACCCGGGCCGCCCGCGCCCCAGTCGTCGGCTGCCGGCCCGGAGGTCCTGCGCACGATAGCGCAGCACCGGCAACTTGCTCTGCAGTATCAGCAGTCGGGGGATCTCGCCGCTGCTTCGGCACAGTGGCAGATTCTCACCCTCCTCGACCCTCGCGACGAAGCCTCCCGGCGTGGGCTCGCGACCACCCAGGCGACGATCAACCGCATCGTCACGGAGCAGCTTCAGGCGGGTACGACGGCGATGCGCAACGGCGAAACGGAGCGGGCAGCGCAGGCCATGCTGAAAGTGCTGACGGCCGATCCAAACAACGCGCAGGCCGCCAAGGCCCTGCGCGATATGGAGAAACAGAAGCTCACCGGCATCCAGGCTCAGCGTGCAGCGCGGGCAAGGCAGGAAGAAGGTGCGATGGAAAACCGCGCGCCCCGCCCGGCGCCGCAACCGCAACCGACAACGGAAGCAGGGAATGGCTACGATGTCGAACAAGGTCTGGAGATGTTCAAGGCCGGAGACGTGGCAGGTGGGCTGCGGGAGCTTCGCCGCTTCGTGGAAGCCAACCCGGGCAATCAAAGCGCCCGTCAGCGCATCGGCGCTGCCGTTTTCGAGCGTGGACAGGCTCTGGAACGGGAGGGAGCTCGTGAGCAGGCCTTACCGCTGTACGAGCAGGCCATTCAGTTGCGCGGCGATGCAGCCCCGGGATGGGAAGCACGCGTTCAAGCGCTGCGCAGCGTTCTTGGCGAGGAGTACTACCAGAAAGGGATCCGCTCGTACCGCGACGATATCGCGTTGGCCATCAAGCAGTGGGAAAAAAGTCTCAGCTTCGACCCCGGGAACGTCAAGGCAGCCGCGCGCCTGCGGGAGGCACGCCAAGTGCAGCGTAACCTCGAGCGCATCCCGCAGCAGTGAGAACGTATTCCCGTTGCTGCGCAAATGCCGTTACTGCTTGTCGGTGGTTCCGAACTTGTCCAGGCGGGCTTTGAGATCCGCCGCGCGATCGCGCTCCAGCTTGGCTTTCTGATTCGCCGGATCGAGGCGCAAAACCTGATCCCACTTCTTGATGGCAAGATCCAGGTTCTGGCGCTGAAAGGCGGTAATCGCTTCCCGATCGTAACGCGCAACCAGGTCTCGGCGCAGGGCGTCTCGTTGCTTTGCAGCATCGGCATTTGCCGGATCGATGCGCGCGGCATCCGAAAAGGCTTCGTAAGCACCCTCAAGGTTGCCGGCGCTCCTTTGGGCATTGCCTTCCCTGACCATGCGCTCCGCAATCTTGCGCGGCGTGTTCTCCGGCTCGGCCTCCGGTTTGGCGGGTTTGGCCGCAGCCTCGACAATCTCAGCGTTTTCCGGAGCCTTCGCCAGCTTTTGCGCTTCCTGCTGCTTCGGGGGTTCGGGCTGTTGCTTTTGCACCTCCGCCTTTGTGGCGGGAACGGGTGGCGGTGTCTTCGGCTTGTTGCCGGGGATGCGGATGGTCTGCCCCGAGGCGAGTTTGCTCGGATTGGCGATATTGTTGTACTTCGCCAGGATGTAGAAGCGGTATCTGTCTCCAAGATACTGTTGCGCCAGCTTGGATATCGAGTCGTCGCGCTGCACGGTGTAGGTGAAAAAGACTGACCCGAGTTCTTTTTGAGCGTCGGCGTTGATCTGCTCCATCAATTTGCGCGCGAGCTCGTTGTTCGGATCGAGCCGCAGCGCTCGTTCCAGAAGCGCCCGCGCACCCGCTTCGTCTCCGTTCTGGAGCGCATTTACCGCATCCTTTACCACCAGCCTCTCAGCCTGCGCCTTTTCTTCCTTCGTGGCGGGCGGCGGTGGAGGCGGGGGCGGTGGCGGCTCGGGTTGTACCTGCGGTTCCGGGGGTTTCTCGACTTTTGGCGGCGAGGCGCAGGCCGCAAGGACAAGCGCAAAAGCGAGCGCAGTCCTAATTCGAGTGCGACGATGACTGGATGGATTTTCCATGCTGGCTGATCTGCTCTACAAGGCGGCTGGACACCATAAAGGTTACGGAATTCTGCACTTACTCAGCCCGTCGCACCAGAGAGCAACTCACGTTCAGTGAAGTAGTATTCTCTACGTCGCAGAAAAGAAGGGCCTCAACCGGGGCCGCCCGTCCCCAATGAAAATAGCCACTTATCGGTTGTGGTTGACCATTCATCCCCCGTTTTCTATGCTGAAACCTTACAAACCGTGAGATTTCTGAATTGCACGGAAAAAGCCGTGAACGCGGCAGAGCGGGTGACATGTTTTTGCACCCAAAAACACCCGCTGCCGTGAGTCGTTCTGTGCCTGACCCTCAAGGGCTTGAGGATAATCGGAGTGCGGGCGATGGTTGTTTTCGGGGGAAGCATGAAGTGCGTGTCGAGAATCACAATCGACGGGGTTGCGGTCGCCGCCTGCTTCATTTCGAGCTTGGCGACGGCCAGTGACGCGTCGGTTGCGCCGCAAGGCGGCGCCGTTATTACTGTTGCCTATGCGAGTCCTATCGTTTCGGCTGCTGCCCCGCGCGAGGGCAGCGGCTCGACGGCGAGTCTCGATCGCGTCTCCGCGTCCGGGATTGCGAGCCACGAACGGGCTGGTTCCAAAGTCGGCATCAGAGCTGCCGATCACTCGCTGCGAACCGCAGACTTCAAGACGCGGATAGACAAGTGCAGTTGGGGGACGGGTACGGGCAAAATCTGCAGCCTTCATGCGCACCATGTTGGCAATCGTTCCGGACCAAGGCTGCTGCTGGTCACGGCAACCACTTCCGTCAGCAGCGAACCATTCAAGCTTTCCCATCGTATCGATGCGATCAACAACGATGCAGCGTCCCGCACGATCACAGCGGCATCGGCGATGGGTATATTGGGGATAGCGTCCGCGTCTAATTCTCCGATCGAGACCGACAAGGTGGACTCGCGGAGCGTGGGGCGTGCAATCCCCTTGCTGGAGAGCGAGGCGGAAGAAAGAGCCGCTGCCTTCCGCGCACCATCGGAGCCGACTGGCAGGGAAAATCCTGAAAGCTCGGCCGCTGGCCGAAGCGGAACGGCTCCCTCAGAGCCGTCCGGCTTTGCGATGTTGCTTGCGTGCCTCGGTGTCGCGGGCTTCATGGTTCTGCG
The DNA here is from genome assembly GCA_963747225.1 of uncultured beta proteobacterium. Taxonomy (GTDB): domain Bacteria; phylum Pseudomonadota; class Gammaproteobacteria; order Burkholderiales; family JAEUMW01; genus JAEUMW01. The sequence continues at coordinate 510,007 of CAVVES010000003.1, forward strand.
GCGACTGAGCTAGGCTGAGGCTAGCTTTCCGGCTGGCCTTTTTCGTTGAGCGAGGCGATTCGGCGGCAATGGCCCGCATCGTTGCGGTTTTCCCGCAAGCAAGCAAATCCACCCCGATCAATAGCGACCCGCCGAGGCGTAGTTCTCGAATCTGGTGAACTCACGCAGAAAGGTCAATTTCTCCGTCCCTATGGGACCATTGCGCTGTTTGCCGATGATGATCTCGGCGATGCCCTTGTCGGGGGTTTCGGGGTTGTAGACCTCATCCCGATAAATGAAGAGAATCAGATCGGCATCCTGCTCGATAGCTCCCGATTCCCGTAGATCCGACATGACGGGACGCTTGTTGGGCCGTTGCTCGAGGCTCCGATTCAACTGGGAGAGCGCGACCACCGGAACACGCAGCTCCTTCGCGAGCGCCTTGAGCGAGCGCGAGATCTCCGAGATTTCCGTTGCCCGGTTCTCGCCGGCGCTCGATGCGGACATGAGCTGCAAGTAGTCAATGACAATGAGACCGAGGCCCGGGCCGCCCACCTGACGGGCCAAGCGCCTCGCCCGGGCCCGCAGCTCCAACGCATTGAGGGCAGCGGTTTCGTCGATAAAGATCTGCGCGTCATTGAGACGCCCCACCGCCTGAGTCAACCGGCGCCATTCGCTGTCCTCGAGGCGCCCGGTACGCAGCTTATGCTGATCGAGGCGTCCGACGGATCCGATCAGGCGCATGGCAAGCTGTGAACCCGACATCTCCATGCTGAACACACCGACCGGAAGCTGCAACTCGAGCGCGACATACTCAGCTATGTTGAGGGCCAACGCGGTCTTGCCCATGCTGGGACGTCCTGCAACGATGATGAGATCGCCCGGCTGCAGCCCCGAAGTCTGTCGGTCAAGATCGGCGAAACCGGTGGCGACGCCCGTGACGTCACTGGGATTTTCCTGGTTGTAGAGATGATCGATACGCTCGACCACATCGGTCAGGAGCGGTGGAAGTTCCTGGAAGCCCTGTCGACTGCGGGCACCGGCTTCGGCGATGTCGAAGACCTTCGCTTCCGCATCGTCCAGCAGCTCCTGAGCGGACCGGCCCGCCGGCACATACGCGGATTCGGTGATCGATGCGCCGACCTCTGCCAGCCTGCGCATGATCGCGCGCTCGCGCACGATCTCACCGTAACGTCGAATGTTGGCGCTGGAGGGCGTGCTCTGGGCAAGTGCACTGAGATAAGCGAGCCCGCCGACTCCGTCCAGCTCTTTGCAGCTGTCGAGAGCGTCGGCGACAGTCACCACATCCGCTGGCCTGCTCTTATCGACAAGGCGGCAGATGTGCCGATAGATGAGCCGATGATCGTGCCGATAAAAATCACTCTCCGACAGCACATCGGCAATCTTGTCGAGCGCATGATTGTCGAGCAGCATGCCGCCGAGCACTGCCTGTTCCGCCTCGACCGAGTGCGGCGGAAGTTTGATGGCTTCAACGCGAGCGTCGACCGCGGCCTGGGACAGAACGGCACTCATGATTGACGGGAGATTTCGAAATTCGGACAGGCAGGAGGCGCTGTCCTGTGCTGGCAATTCTAGCGCGAAAGGAGCCGCCGTGAACGGCGGTTTCCCATCGAAACGTGACGAGCGCGGGATTAGGCTTCGGCAACGACCACGACTGTGAGCGAGACCGCGACGTCCGGGTGTAGCGCGACGCTCAGCGGGTGTTCGCCGACGTGCTTGAGCGGGCCCTGAGGCATGCGGATCGCGGAACGGGGAACCTCGAAGCCCTGCGCAGCGAGCGCCTCGGCGACATCGAAGTTGGTGACGGAACCGAAAAGCTTGCCGTCCACGCCAGCCTTCTGAGCGATCTGGAGCGTCAGCCCTTCGAGCTTCGCTGCCTGCGCCTGGGCGCTGCTCAATATCTCGCCTTGCGCTCGTTCGAGTTCGGTCCGCTTCGCGTCGAACTCTGCCAGGTTGGTCGGAGTCGCCCGCTTGGCCTTCCCGGTCGGGATGAGGTAGTTGCGCGCGTACCCTTCCTTCACTTTCACGATGTCGCCGAGCTGGCCCAAGTTGGCGACCTTCTCCAGGAGGATGATCTGCATCGTCTGTCCCTTTTTAGTGCAGGTCCGTGTACGGCAACAGCGCGAGAAAACGAGCGCGCTTGATCGCGGTCGAGAGCTGCCGCTGGTAGCGGGCTTTGGTCCCGGTGATGCGGGCGGGAATGATCTTTCCGTTCTCGCCGATGAATTCCTTCAACACCTCTATATCCTTGTAATCGACTTCCTTCACGCCCTCGGCGGTGAAGCGGCAGAATTTGCGCCGCTTGAAGAGTCCGCGATAGCCCGTGTCCTTGGTCTTGCCCTTCGCGTCCTTCTTGGAGCGAGGTCCTCGTCCGAATGCCATGGAATTTTCCTCGATTGATATTTGCGCAGGGCATCGCCCCGCAAGAGTTCGTCTATTCGTCGAGCCGCGTCGCGTGCAGCACAAGCTGCGTGCTGCGGTGACCCCGGGCAGCGAGAAAGCCCGCGACGGACACCCGGTCCCCAGGGCGGCGCGCTGCGAGCGTGGTGGCGAGTTCACCTAACGCGATCGCAGGCACCTCGCACTCCACCAGACGCGCGTGCCCGGCTTCGATCTGCGACGATGCGTGCCGAAGGGAGAAACGAAGTATCGGTACGCCGGCTGGTGTGTGGCGCAGAACGTCCATCTCGAAAACGGTGCCGATCAGGAGGACAGAGTTCGCTTCTTCGTTCACGCAGCGAGCCCGCTCACGCGGCCGCCGCTGTACTTTCCTTCGGGCTCTCTTCCGCGGGCGGCGCAGCGGGGCGGGACTTCTCTTCCCGCATCATGGGGGAAGGCGCGGTCACCGCTTCGGTCATCTTCATGGCGAGGTGGCGCAGCACCGCATCATTGAACTTGAACGCGTGCTCCAGCTCATGTAGCGTTTCCTGGTCGCACTCGATATTCATGAGTACGTAGTGAGCCTTGTGCATCTTCTGGATCGGATACGTCATCTGCCGGCGCCCCCAGTCCTCGACCCGGTGGATGGCGCCATTTCGGCTGGAAACCATTGTGCGATAACGCTCGATCATCGCGGGCACCTGCTCGCTTTGATCGGGATGCACGATGAAAACCACTTCGTAGTGTCGCATGCAGACTCCTTGTGGATTGTGCCCCCCACGCTGCAGAAGTGGTGGGGCAAGGCGGAAAACCGCGTATTATATCCGCGACTTATCGCCTGGGACAAGGCGATCTTCACTTCGCTCGTGGCCTGCGCGTTGCCGGCGGCTCTCGTACAGGCAAATGCCACAGGCGACCGACACGTTCAGACTCGCAACCGAACCAAGCAAGGGGATGCGTATAATCTCGTCGCAGGTTTCCCGGCTAAGCCGCCGCAGCCCCGTGCCTTCAGCCCCGAGCACCCATGTCACCGGCCCGCGCACGTCTGCGTCGTGCAGCGTGCGCGCACCCGCGGCATCCGCCCCGACCACCCGGATGCCGCGGTCCTTCAGCGATCGCAGCGTCCGCGCAAGGTTGGTCACCGCCACGTAGGGCACGGTTTCGACTGCACCGCTCGCCACCTTGGTCACCGTGGGCGTAATCCCCACCGAGCGGTCCTTCGGTGCGATGACCGCATGGGCGCCGAGACCATCGGCGATGCGCAGGCATGCGCCGAGGTTGTGGGGATCCTGCACACCATCGAGGGCGAGGAGAAGCGCCGGTTCGGAAAGCCCGTCGAGGATCGCGTCAAGATCCGCCCTGGGCACGGCCCCGCTGACCATTGCCACCACTCCCTGATGGCGGGCGGTGCCGGCGAGCCGGTCGAGGCGTTCCCGGGGAACGGTCATGGTCCGCACCGCGGCACCGGTCGCCGCCTCGAGAAGATCACGCATGCGCGGGTCGTGGCGTGACTCGAGGACGTACAAGGCCGACACCTGGGCTGGGTCCTGGCGAATGCAGCTTCGCACCGCGTGAAAACCGAAAATCAGTCGCTCAACGGGCACGCGGGTGCACTCTCCTTTTCGATCCTGAATGGCGTCAGCGTGAGCGCCGCGGCGCGCCGCGGCGCGCCGCTCGCTGCGCACCCTGTTTCTCGACCTCCGCTCCCGCCAGGACGAAGTCGATGCGGCCGCGTTCCAGATCGACCCGCACGAGCCGCACCTGGATTCTGTCACCCAGGCGAAAACGCTGGCCGGTGCGTTCACCGAGCAGCTGGTGGCGCGGGGGATCGTAGTGAAAATAGTCGGCCCCCAGCTCCGAGATGTGCACGAGTCCCTCAACGTATATCGCATCGAGGGCGACGAAGATGCCAAACTCGGTCACCGCACTCACCGTTCCTTGGAAAGCGTCGCTGATCTTGTCCTGCATGTAGTAGCACTTGAGCCAGTTGGTGACGTCGCGCGTGGCTTCGTCCGCCCGCCGTTCGGTTTCGGAGCAACGCTGACCGAGCTCAGCCCAATTGCCCGGGGAGTAGATCTTGCCCTCCAGAGCCGCCTTGATCGCGCGATGAACGAGCAGATCCGGGTAACGGCGAATGGGCGAGGTGAAATGCGTGTAAGCTTCGAACGCAAGTCCGAAGTGGCCGACGTTGTCGGGACTGTACACAGCCTGCGAGAGGGAGCGCAGCATCACGGTCTGCAGCAGCTGTGCGTCGGGTCGATCCTTGATGCGGCCGAGGAGCTTCGCGTAGTCCTTCGCCCTGGGCGCGTCGCCGCCGGTGAGGTGCAGACCGAATTCCTTGAGAAATTCCTGCAGGAGTTCCAGTTTCTCCGGTGGCGGTCCTTCGTGAATACGGTAAAGCGCCGGATGTTCACGGCGCTGGAGAAAATCCGAGGCCGAAACGTTGGCCGCGAGCATGCACTCTTCGATCAGCCGGTGCGCATCGTTGCGCTTGACCGGCACGATGCGCTCGATCTTGCCGTGGCTGTCGAACAGAATCTGGGTCTCCATCGTCTCGAAGTCAATCGCACCGCGCCGCGTGCGCGCCTGCGCGAAGACTTTGAAAAGACGATGCAGCATCTGCACGTGGGGCAGCAACGCGCGATACTGCTCGGCAGCGGGAGAGACTGCATCCGCGAGCATGGCCGCGACTTCGGTGTAGGTAAGCCGCACATGGGAATACATCACCGCCGGATAGAACTTGTATGCGACGACCGCACCGTCGCCATCGATCTCCATGTCGGCCACCATGCACAACCGGTCCACCCCCGGATTGAGCGAGCACAGACCGTTCGACAGCACTTCCGGCAGCATCGGGATCACCCGCCGCGGAAAGTAGACGGAGTTGCCGCGCTCACGCGCCTCCGCATCGAGGACGTCTCCGTCGCGCACGTAGTGACTCACGTCGGCGATGGCGACGATCAACCGAAAGCCCTCTGCACGCGGCTCGCAGTACACCGCGTCGTCGAAATCGCGCGCCGTCTCCCCGTCGATGGTCACGAGGGGAAGCGCGCGCAGGTCGATGCGTCCCGCCCGGTCCGCTTCGGTCACTTCGGGCGCGAACTTCCGCGACGCGCGCTCCACTGCCGGCGAGAAGTCGTGAGGTAGCGCGTGCTTGCGCAACGCGATCTCGATCTCCATGCCCGGGTCGCCATAGTTGCCCAGCACTTCCACCACCCGTCCGATCGGCCGGGCGTGAAAGCTCGGCTGCTCGATGATCTCCACGGTAACGATCTGGCCCGGGCGCGCAACGCCGGCCGCTCCCGGCGGCACCAGAACGTCCTGGGAGATGCGCCGGTCTTCGGGAACGACGAAGAGCGCACCGTGCTCATCATGAAACCGCCCGACGACGCGCGTGTTCCTCCGCTCGAGAATCTCTACGATCTTGCCTTCGGGGCGGCCGCGCCGATCCACGCCGCTGCGACGAACCATGACCCGGTCGCCGTGCAGTACCTTCTGCATTTCACCCGGGCCGAGCGCGATATCGGGGCTGTCTTCGTCGGGGATCAGAAATCCGAAGCCATCCGGATGTCCCTGCACACGGCCTGCCACGAGGTCGAGCTTGCCCGCGATGCAAATGTCGCCTTTGCGGTTGAAGAGAATCTGGCCGTCCCGCTCCATTGCAGACAGACGGCGCGAGAAAAGCTCCGCTTCCTTGCGGCGGATGCCGAGGAGTTTCGTCAGACGTTCGGGGGCAAGGGGTGCGCCCTGCTCCTCAAGGACCTCGATGATGAATTCGCGACTGGGGAGCGCATGACCATACCGTCGCTCTTCACGCTGAAGGTGGGGATCCTGCTCGCGCAGCGTCTTCTTCGTCATTTGACAAGGAATCAGTTTCAACTAAAATTCGGGACCGAAAGCCGAGATGGCGGAATTGGTAGACGCACCAGGTTCAGGTCCTGGCGGGGGCAACCCTGTGGAGGTTCGAGTCCTCTTCTCGGCACCAGATAGATTCTGGCCCTCCACCCTCGTCGTATCAACTCGCCAGCCGGCTGACGGAGTGCGGTGATTGTTCTTCGCATTCCCACCAGTGTCTCGATCATAGCCTTGAGCCGAGCGCATCGTGGACGATGGAGTAGAATCCCGGCCTCTTATGCCGCAACCGAGTCGCAGCTAGAGGAAAACTCACGAGTCCACGATGGGCGCGCCGGCGATGACGCAGCGTCACGGGAGGCGAGGGAACACGTTGACCGGGCTCGCGCTTGCATCCTTGGTTGCGCTTGCCGCCTGCGGACGTGACGCATCCCAGACCGACGCCAAACAGGTCACCCCGGCTCCGACGACCGCGCCGACCACGAAGGAGTCGACTGCACCGGGACTCTCCGCGGTCGATTCCATCGCCCTCGCCGACGGCTCTTTTCTCAATTTCCGCAGCAGCATCAATCGACAATTCGACAAGATTCCCCTGAAAGATGTCGAAGTCATACGAGTGCTCGTCAACTACAATCGCACCAATTTCTTCGTCAGTCAAAATCAGCCCAAGGGATTCGAGTACGAGTATCTGCTCGCGTTCGAGCGCTTCCTCAATCAGCGACTGCATCGCACCGACCGGCCAATTCGTTTCGAGTTCGTCATCACGGACTTCGACCGCCTGCTGCCCGATCTGATCGAAGGGCGCGGCGAGATCGCAGCGGGAAATCTCACGATCACGCCGGCGCGCGCCGAAAAGGTCAATTTCTCCCTGCCCTATCTTACCAACGTCGACGAGGCGGTGGTGATGAACCGCAACGCGCCGGCGATCACCTCCCTCAATGATCTCGCTGGCGAGCGCGTGCTGGTCGTACGCGGCAGCAGCTACGCCGAGCACATGCGACGACTCGCCGCAGAGCAAAAGAAAACGGGGCGCAAGCCCGTCGAAATCCTCGAGCCGGAATCGAGCCTCGAGTCGGAGGACATTCTCGAAATGGTGAACGCCGGCATCGTCGACTATACGGTAGCAGACTCGCACCGGGCGCGATTGTGGTCTCAGATCCTTCCCAACATCGTGGTGCTGGACATCGTTCTCAACGAAGGCGGCAGCATCGCCTGGGCGACCCGGCGCGAAAGCCGGGAACTGCGCGCCGCCCTCGACGACTTCGTGCGCTACGAGGGCGCCCGCAGCAGCATGAATCGCACGCTTTTCCAGCGCTACTTCCGCGACACACGCTGGATCACGAACCCCAACAGCGGGCCACATCAGCGCCAGCAAAGCTCGATCATCGACCAGATCAAGAAGCAAAGCAGCGCGAGCGGCCTCGACTGGCGCCTGGTCATGGCACACGCGGCGGCGCATTCCGATTTCGATCAATCCCGCAAAGGCCCGAGCGGAGCGGTCGGCATCATGCAGGTCACGCCGGAGATGGCCGCCGCCGTCGGTGTTTCCGACATCGAGAAACCCGACGAGAACATCCGTGCGGGAGTTCGGTATCTCGCCAAGCTGCGCGACGACTTTGCGCGTGAATCCGGCGCGGATGCAGACGCCAGCGTCGACCTCGCCCTCGCTGCGTACAACGTCGGGCCCGAGATGGTCCAAACGCTGCAGAAGTATGCCGCCGATCTCGGTCTCAATCCGAAGCTGTGGCAGCGAAACGTGGAGCTCGTAGCGGATCTGACCCTCGGCGAGGAACCGGGACGCCGTCTGAAGGAGGTGCACCAGTACCAGGCGGCGTATATGCTCAACCCGGATAACGGTCGCAATGCGCCGGTACGACCTTGATGCTCGATCCTTGGTCCTCACTCAGTCCTTGAACGGGTGGCGCAGGACGATGGTCTCCTCACGGTCGGGGCCGGTGGAAATCAGGTCAACGGGAACACCGCAGACCTCCTCGATGCGTTTCAAATAGCGCTGGGCGGTCATGGGCAGCGCATCGAACCGGTCGATGCCCACCGTGGTCTCCGACCAGCCGGGAAGTTCCTCGTAAACCGGCTCGCACTCGGCAAGCGCCTCCGCGCCGGCCGGCAGAATGTCGAGATCGACCCCGGCGACGCGGTAACCGATCCCGATGCGAAGCGTCTCGAAGCCATCCAGCACGTCGAGCTTCGTCACGCACAGCCCCGAAATGCCATTGATCTGAATCGAGCGCTTGAGCGCGGCCGCGTCGAACCAGCCGCAGCGGCGTGGGCGCCCCGTGGTGGCTCCGAACTCCTTGCCCCGCGTTGCAATCTGGCGCCCCGTCGCGTCCGAGAGCTCAGTGGGGAACGGCCCCGAACCCACCCGCGTGGTGTAGGCCTTCGTTATGCCTAAAATGTAGTGCAGCGCCCGCGGCCCGACGCCGCTGCCCGCCGCCGCCGCACCTGCAACACAGTTGCTCGACGTGACGAAGGGATATGTACCGTGATCGATGTCGAGCAGCGTTCCCTGCGCCCCCTCGAACAGCAAGTTTCGGCCAGCACGCTGCGCGTCGTACAGCATGCGCGGCACGTCACCGACCAGCGGCTTGATACGCGCGGCAAGCGCGAGCGTGTCCTCGAGCGTGCGCTGGAAGTCCACCGTCGGCACGCCGTAGTATTGCTTCAGCGCAAAGTTGTGGTAGTCGAGCATCTCGCCGAGTTTCGCCGCGAAGCGTTCGCGATGGAACAGGTCCTGAAGCCGTATGGCGCGCCGTGCAACCTTGTCCTCGTAGGCAGGCCCGATCCCGCGGCCGGTGGTTCCGATCTTTGCGTCCCCCTTGGCCGCCTCGCGCGCGAGATCCAGCGCGGTGTGGCAAGGCAGGATCAGCGGGCACGCCTCGCTCACCGCGAGCCTCGGCATGACGTCGATGCCGGCTGCCTGCAAGGTATCGATCTCCTGAACCAGCGCCTGCGGCGACACCACAACGCCGTTTCCGATGTAACAGCGCACACGCTCGCGCAGAATTCCCGATGGAATGAGATGAAGCACGGTCTTGGCACCGCCGATGACGAGGGTATGGCCAGCATTGTGACCGCCCTGAAAACGCACCACGCCCTGCGCGTGGTCCGTCAGCCAGTCGACCACTTTTCCCTTGCCTTCGTCCCCCCACTGGCTCCCGATGACCACCACGTTGCGTGCCATGCCTGTCCCTCAGCTTGCGCGAATTCGCGTCGTCCTTAATTTGGCAGCGTGCGTGGAACAACCTGCCAGCGGCCGTCGACGAGACGAAGCTCGCGATCCGTGCGCAACTCACTGCGCACGACCTCGTGGCCGGGCAAATCTACGATCACGATCTCGCCCTCCGCCCGCAGCCGCCCCATTGTCTCACGCAGGGCAGCATCGCTCGAATGCGGGGCGAGGATGCCGAACCCGCGAGGCGGTCTTTCCATCATTCCCGCTATGTCACGCAGATCGAGGGTGAAGCCGGTGGCGGGTCGGGCTCGTCCGAAGGCGCGGCCGATCTCGTCGTAGCGTCCGCCGCGGCCGATGGCATCGGCATAGCCGTCGGCGTAGGCGGCGAACACGATGCCCGTGTGATAGTGGTAACCGCGCAGTTCGCCCAGGTCGAACGAGCAGCGCACGGACTCCGGCGCGAGCGACGCGCAGGCGCGATCCAGGTCAGAGAGTGCAGCCTGAATCTCCGGATAGTCCGGCAGACGGCTACGCGCTTCACGCAGTGTCTCCGCACCGCCGTTGAGTTCGGCCAGTGCCAGGAGCGCATCTGAAATTTTCCTCCCGAGCGGCGCGACCAGATCGCGGAGCGCCGGCACGTCCTTTCCCTGGAGGGCCTGGAAGAGTTCCAGCTCGAGTTCCTGCCCCACGCCCCCCGTCGAACCAGCGATCGGAACACGCCCACGTGGCCGAGATCGAGTTGCAACGACATGCAGCCCGCGCTGTTGAGGGCTTGCAGCATGAGTCGCTGACTTTCCACGTCGCTCTCGATCCCGCCGTGGCCGTAGATCTCCGCCCCGATCTGCACCAGCTCGCGTCGGCGCACGGTGCCCGCGGGCATCGCGTGCAGGACGCTGCCGGCATAGCACAGGCGCGTCACTCCCGGGCGGTTCAGGATGTGCGCGTCGATCCGTGCCACCTGCGGTGTGATGTCGGCGCGCACGCCGAGCAGCCGCCCGGACATCTGGTCGACGAGCTTGAAGGTGATGAGGTCGAGATCGCGCCCGCTGCCCGTGAGCAGGGATTCCACGTACTCGATCATGGGCGGCGACACCAGCTCGTATCCGTGGGCACGGAAGAGATCGAGCAGCGTCCGGCGCAGGCCCTCGATGCGCTCGGCCTCAGCGGGCAGGATATCGTCGATGTGCTGCGGAAGAAGCCAGTTGTCCATGGCTGATGGTAGCTGGAAAAAGACTCGTCGCGCCGAAACGGTCACTGGAGCAGCAGAAGCAACAGAAGACCCGCGAGCATCGAAGTGAGCCCGATGAACCGGATCTGTCCGTCGCTCATCGCCATGATGCGCCGGAACGCCTCTCTCCAGGTACCGGGGGACACAAAGGGAAGCGCACCCTCGATGATGAGCACGAGGGCCATCGCGGTGAGCAGCGTGCTCGTCATGTTCGGTGCATCCCGATTCACCAACAGCACTACGGATGCATGCGAGCAGGCGAGCCGCGAATGCTGGACGCGGCAGCGGGCGACATGGCGCGGCTCACTTCTGCGCCTTGCCGGACGATCCCTGATTCCTGAAGTACTTGAAGAACTCAGTGTTCGGATCGAGCACCAGCACGTCGCTCTTGTTCTTGAAGCTCTGCCGATACGCTTCCAGGCTACGATAGAACGAATAGAACTCCGGGTTCTCCTCGAACGCCCGCGCATAGATCGCGGATGCCTTGGCGTCCCCCTCGCCCTTGACCTTCTGCGCTTCGCCGTAGGCTTCCGCGAGGATGACCTCGCGCTGACGGTCGGCGTCGGCGCGAACCTTCTCCGAGTCGGCTGCGCCGGTCGAACGCAATTCGTTCGCGACTTTCTTCCGCTCCGCCTCCATGCGGCGGTACACGGACTCGCTCACGTCCTGCGGAAGGTCGACGCGCTTCAGACGCACGTCGAGCACCTGGACACCGATCTTCTTCGCGTCTTCGTTGGCGCGGTCGCGCATGAGATCCATGATCTTGTCGCGCTCGCCGGACACAACGTCGTGGATCGTGCGCTTGCCGAACTCGGCACGCAGGCTGTCGTTGATGGTCTGCAGCAGCCGCGTCTGGGCGCGCGCTTCGTCCCCGCCCACACTGATGTAATACTGCTTCACGTCGGAGATGCGCCATTTCACGAAATAATCCACGAGCACGTTCTTCTTCTCGGAGGTGATGAAACGCTCCGGCTCGCTCGTCTCGAAGGTCTGAATGCGCATGTCGAAGAAGCGCACGTTGTCGAGCAGCGGAATCTTGAAGTAGAGACCCGGCTTGGTCTGGACCGTGATGATCTGGCCGAAGCGCAGCACGATTGCGCTCTGACGCTGATCAACCGTGAACATCGACAGGCTCACGGCAATGAGTGCGACGACGACCGCGATGACGAGCAAACCCATGTTGCGCATCATTGCCGGCTCTCCCGCTCGCGTCCGCGGAACGCTTCCCGCGACCGATTCGTCGTGTCCGTTGGCGGAGTTGCCTCGGGCACCGTGGGCGGCTTGGGCGCGGAATCGGTTGCGGACACGCCACCGCCCGACATCTGGAGCAGCTTGTCCAGAGGCAGCATCAGCAGGTTGTTGCCGCCTTTCTGATCGACCAGAACCTTGGTCACGTTGCTGAAGATCTGCTGCATCGAGTCGAGGTACATCCGGTCACGGGTGACCGCCGGTGCCTTCTGATACTCCACCAGAACCTGATGAAAGCGGCTCGCATCACCCTCTGCGGAGGAAATGACCCGCTGCCGATAGCCTTCCGCTTCCTGGATCAGGCGTGACGCCATCCCGCGCGCGCGGGGAATCACGTCGTTGGCATAGGCCTGACCCTCGTTCTTGAGCCGCTCGCGATCCTGGCTCGCCTTCACGGCGTCGTCGAACGCGGCCTGCACCTGTTCCGGCGGCTGTGCGTTCTGCATGGTCACCTTGCTCACCTCGATGCCCGTCTGGTATCGGTCCAGAATGGCCTGCAGCAGTTTCTGCACCGATGCGGCGACCTGCTCCCGGCCTTCGTAAAGCACGAAGTCCATTCGGTTCTTGCCGACGACCTCGCGGATGGCGGTTTCCCCCGCCTGCATCACGGCGTCGTCGGGATTGCGATTGTTGAAGAGGAAGTCTTCCGGGCTCTTCACGAGAAACTGCACGGCGAACTGCAGATCGATGATGTTCTCGTCATCGGTCAGCATCAGCGATTCCTTCAGGACTTTGCTTTTCACGTTCGCCCGATAGCCGACCTCCACCGTGCGCACCTGCGAGACGTTCACGATCTCCGCGCTCTCCACGGGGAACGGGATGTGCCATTGCAGGCCCGGCTGGGTTGTTTCGAGGTACTTGCCGAAGCGCAGCACGACGCCGCGCTGGCTCGCATCCACAATATAGAAGCCGCTCGCGAGCCAGACCGCGACAGCGATAGCGACGATCAACCACGCGCCGCCGGGCAGCCGTGAGAAGAGGGACGGGCCGGCAGGCTCACTCGGGCCACCCGTGCTCCGGCCGCCGAGGAACTTGTTCAGCTTCTGGGTGAATTTCCGCCACAGTTCATCGAGGTCGGGAGGACCTTCGTTGTTGCGGCGGCCCCAGTTGGGATCATTGAGAGCCACGTGACTTCCAGTTTTGGGGTTGAGTTGATAAACGCAAATGCTTTTGGGCGGGTCGAGCCCGGGGTAAGCAGAGGGTGATCTCTTGCGATGGCGGAGTACGACAGCTAAGCGAGGGCGACGTTCCCGGGCAACGCGGCCGCCGCTTCATCGAGGGCGCGCCGTACCTCGCCGAGACCCGCGCCGGTGCGGGCACTCGCGAAAACGCGCGTGATCTTACCACACTCGTCCCGTTCCACCGTCGGCTCGAGCCCGATCAGATCGATCTTGTTCCCCACCTGAACCTGGGGACGCCCGCCCGCGCCGATCTCGACGAGCACTTTGTTCACCTCGTGGACCTGGGCATCGCGGTGCGGGCTCGAGGCGTCGACCACGTGAAGCAGGAGGTCAGCCTGTGCGGTTTCCTCCAGCGTCGCCCGGAATGCCGCGACCAGGCTGTGGGGCAGATGGCGGATGAAACCAACCGTGTCCGAAAGCACCACGGCCGCGCCGGATTCCATGTAAGTGCGGCGCGTCGTCGTGTCGAGGGTCGCAAACAGCCGGTCCGCTGCGTACGCCTGGGCGCGGGTCAAGGCGTTGAACAGCGTGGACTTTCCCGCATTCGTGTAACCGACGAGGGACACCGACAGGACCGCGCTACGCCGCCGTGCGCGCCTCTGCGTCTCCCGCTGCCGATTCAGCCCCGCGAGGCGGTCCTTGAGCACCTTCACCCGCTTGCCGAGGAGTCTGCGGTCGGTTTCCAGCTGCGTTTCGCCCGGCCCTCTCAGACCGATGCCGCCCTTCTGTCGTTCGAGGTGCGACCAGCCGCGCACGAGCCGCGTGGCGAGGTGCTCGAGCTGTGCGAGCTCGACCTGCAGCTTGCCTTCGTGGCTGCGGGCACGCTGCGCGAAAATGTCGAGGATGAGGGCGGTACGGTCCACCACGCGACACTGGAGGCGCTTTTCGAGATTGCGCTCCTGGCCGGGGCTCAGCTCGTGATCGAACACGACAAGCGCCGCATCGGAATCGTGGACCGCACGGGCGATCTCCTCGACCTTGCCCGCTCCGGCGAAGAGTGCGGCGTCGGGACGGTCGCGGCGACCCACGACGACACCCGCCACCTGCAGACCCGCGCTCACCGCAAGCTCGTGCAGCTCGCTCAGGCTTTCGGCATGCTCGCCGGTACCGAAGTCGAGACTGACAAGCACCGCCTCGGGACCGCCACCGCCTTCGGGACGCTCAAGCATCAACAACCACTTCTCGTGTCAAACGCGGCGCCCGAAAGGGTGTTGCAACAACCTGTCAGTTGTCAGGGTGGTCCGCCGCCTGCAGGTTCACCGGGCGAGAAGGAACGACGGTCGATATGGCGTGCTTGTACACCATCTGCGTCACGGTGTTCCGGAGCAGTACGACGTACTGATCGAAGGATTCGATCTGGCCCTGCAGCTTGATGCCGTTCACTAGGTAAATCGAAACCGGAATATGCTCTTTGCGCAAGGCATTGAGGAACGGGTCTTGTAGCATTTGCCCTTTTCCGCTCATTTCTGCTCCAGAGTTGAATTTGTTGAGGGGCTGGTCACTCTACTTGAAAACCCCCCCGAATACCACCGGCCACCTTCGCGCGCGGCATCGTCAGCCGCTGCGGCGAGCACGCTGGCCATAAGGATTGGCGCCCTTGCGCATCTCGATCCGCAACGGCGTTCCCCGCAATTCGAAAGTCTCGCAGAAAAACCGTTCCAGGTAGCGCCGATAGCTCGCGGGCACCCGATCCACCGCGTTGCCGTGAATGACGATGATGGGCGGATTCATGCCGCCCTGGTGCGCGTAACGCAGCTTGGGTCGAATCAACCCCGCGCGCGGCGGCTCCTGCCGTGCCACGGCCGCCTGCAGTGCGCGCGTGAGCTGCGGCGTAGGCAGCCGGCTCATGGCTGCGGCATACGCGGCGTCGACCGCCGCGAGCATGTTGCCGAGGCCCGTCCGCTTCACCGCCGACACGAAATGCCAGTGCGCAAAATCGAGGAAGCCGAGTTTGCGTTCCAGATCTTTCCTGACCTGCTCCCGCTGCAGCGGGTCGCACGCATCCCACTTGTTCACCGCGACGACGAGCGCTCGCCCCGCTTCGACGACGAAGCCGCCGATGTGCGCATCCTGTTCGCTGACACCCTCCGTCGCGTCGAGGACGAGGATGACCACGTTCGCGTCCTCCACCGACTGCAGGGTTTTCACCACCGAGAATTTCTCGGCCACCCCGTCGACCTTACCGCGTCGACGCAGCCCCGCGGTATCGATGAGCGTGTAGCGACGGCCGTCGCGCTCGAAGTCGACGTGGATCGAATCGCGCGTGGTGCCTGGTTCGTCGAAGGCGATGACCCGATCCTCCCCGAGCAACGCGTTCACCAGCGTGGACTTGCCGACATTGGGCCGGCCCACGACCGCGATGCGCGGACGTCCCCCGTCCTCCGCTGGGATATCTTCTTCCCGGACTGACTGCAGACCGGCGAGAGCGCTTTCGACGAGTCCCGAAACACCCTCTCCATGAGCCGCGGAAACTGCGATCGGAGCACCGAGGCCGATCTCGTGGAACTCGGCGCACGCCAGCTCCCGGTCGAGACCCTCGGACTTGTTCACGGCGATCGCGATGCGTCGCGCGCTGCGCCGCAGTTGCTCCGCGATCATGCGGTCGTGAGGGGTGAGTCCCTGCCGTGCATCGACGACGAAGACGATAACGTCGGCTTCGTCGATTGCCTGCAGCGTCTGCTGCGCCATGTGGTAGAAAATGCCGGCTTCAGCATCCGGCTCGAAGCCACCGGTGTCGACCACGAGAAACGGGTCGTCGCCGACGCGCCCATGCCCGTACTGACGATCGCGCGTAAGCCCCGGGAGGTCCGCAACGATCGCATCCCGGCTGCGCGTCAAGCGATTGAACAGGGTGGACTTGCCCACGTTGGGCCGCCCCACCAGCACCAGAGTCGGCAGCATCGGGTAACGAAGGTCGGATGTCGGCCGCGGTCGTCACCCACAGGTGACGATCAGCGCAACCCTATTGAACGTCGATGGCGTAGAGTCCGCCCTTGCGCGTCTGCACGAGAATGCCGCGCTCCAGCGCGATCGGCTTGGTGGCGATGCCGCTCTTGTCGGTCGCGATGCGTGCGGCAAACGAGCCGTCGTCCTTGTGCAGCACGTGCACGTAGCCTTCGAAGTCACCCACGATGATGTATTCGCCGTAGACCAGCGGACCGGTCACCCGCCGGTCGGCAAGCTTGTCCTGCTTCCACAGGCTGCTGCCGGAATTCTTGTCGAGGGCGATCACCGCGCCGCGATCGTCGGTGACGAATATGCTGCTCCCGGAAATCGCAAGCCCGCCGATGGCGGAAATATCGCGCGCCCAGAGCGGCGTGCCCCGCGCCCCATCGAAGCACGTAAGCCGCCCTTGGAACGCGACTGCGCACACCTGCCTTCCGTCGACGACCGGGACACTGGTGATATCGGCCACCCGCTCGAGCTCGGTCGCGCCGCGCGGCTGGGCGACCGTGCCCTCCCATCCGAGCACGCCGTTCTGCACGTTCACCGCGACGAGCTTGCCTCCCGGAAATCCGGCGAACACTGCTCCGCCCGCCACGATCACACCGGCGAAGCTGCGGACGGTCAGCGCCGGGGTCGAACGCTGATACACCCATTTGCGCGTGCCGTCGTTCGCATCGAGCCCGTAGATTCGGCCATCGCCGCTGCGTGCAATGACGAAACCGTTGGCATACTGGGGCGGCGCGAGCACTTCCGTGCTCAACTGCGCAATCCAACGCACCTGTCCCTGTGCATTGAGCGCAAGCACCTCGCCCTTGTTGGTGCCGACGAGAACGAACCCGTCCGCCGCGCTCACACCGCCCGAGAGCTGGCGCTTCGTGTCGTTGCGCCAGAGTTCGCGCCCGGTCTCACTGAATGCGGTTACGTTACCTTTCGCAGAGGCCGCGTAGACAATGCCATCGTCCAGTGCCGGCGAGAATATGAAGGGCTTCGAATCGCCCACGCTCTCGTCCCACAGCACCTTGACCGTCGCAGTCGGCACGAAGTTGACGAGCTTAGCGGCCTTTTCCTTGCTGCCGAAGAGCGAATCGTAGTAATCCCCGATCGTCTGGCAGCCCGACAACGCGATGGTGCCGGCGACGGCAGCCGCGATCAGGCATGCCTTCGAGAGCCGCCTCCTCATCGGGCCTCTCCCAGCGAATCGAGCTTGAGCTGGACGATATTGCTGTACTCGCTACCGAGCGGCAGCTTTTCGACCGCCTGCTTGTACGCTGCGCGCGCTTCCGCGAGCTTGCCCTGCGCTGTGAGGATGTCGCCTTTCATCTCCGCATACAGTGGCGCCACGGAATCGATGTGCTTGGCAGCGAGCTTTTCGAGTGCTTCTTCGTAGCGCTTCTCGTCGAACAGCACTGCTGCAAGGCGCAGGCGCGCGATGTCGCGGCTTGCCTCGTCGGGTGCATGCTCGGCTGCCCAGCTCAGGTTGCCCTTCGCCGCGGCGAGGTTGCCCGCCTCCACGTTCGCTTTCGCCGCGGTGAGCGCGGCAAGCGTGGCGTAGCCGCTCGATCCGTAATCCTTGATGATCGCTGCGGCGGCGTCCTGCACTTTCTTCGAATCCTTCGCCTGCACGCCTTCCAGCAGCTGTCCGTAGAGCGTCGCTGCGCCGAGCGCCCGCTTGTTCTGGTAGTAGCGCCAGCCCTGGATGCCCGCGAGCGTGACCGCGAACGCGATCACGGCGAGGATGACCGTGCGCTGGTTGTCCTTCCACCAGGCCTTGAGGGCATCCAGCTTCTCCTGCTCTTCGAGATCGTAGATCGCCATGACGTCGTTTCGAAACCTTTTCTAGTGACCCTTGATGAGACCGCAAAGCTCATCGATCTCGACTTGCACCTGTACCATCGGTTCACGCAGCGGCTTCAGGCTTGCCCGCTCCGCCGCCGCCTCGTCGTCGCCGACGATGACCGCGAACCGCGCACCGCTTGCATCGGCCTTTTTCATCTGACTCTTGAAGCTCCCGTCGCCGCAGTGGAAGAC
Organism: uncultured beta proteobacterium; assembly: GCA_963747225.1. Lineage (GTDB taxonomy): Bacteria > Pseudomonadota > Gammaproteobacteria > Burkholderiales > JAEUMW01 > JAEUMW01. The sequence goes on from CAVVES010000003.1 coordinate 528,059, forward strand.
GACCCGCAATCCGGCATCGCGCATGCGTTCCGCAACTGTCCAGGCGAACGGTTCGGCCAAGTCGCCAACGTGCACGACATACGCATCCACTGCCGGCGCATCGAACCGTATCCCCTGCTCCTCCAGGAGCGCCAGCACGCGCTCGACTCCGAGCGCGAAACCGCACGCCGGCGCAGGCTTGCCGCCGACCTGCTCCACCAGTCCGTCGTAACGCCCACCCGCTGCGACCGTGCCCTGGGCACCGAGGCGATCGGTGACCCATTCGAACACGGTGAAATTGTAGTAGTCGAGTCCGCGTACCATGCGCGGCACGATCTCATACTCGATGTCTGCTTGGCGCAACAGTGTCTGCAACTGCTCGAAGTGACGCAGTGACGCTTCATCGAGATCGTCGATGAGACGCGGCGCGGCCTCGATCAGCGGCGCGAGGGCGGGATCCTTGCTGTCGAGCACGCGCAGCGGATTGCGCTCGCACCGACGCTGCAGCTCTTCGTCGAGCTCCCCCCAATGGCTTCGCAGATACGCCCGCAGTCGCGCACGATGGCGGGTCCGGTCCGCGTGCGTGCCGAGCGTGTTGATCTGCAGCGCGACGTCCTGCAGGCCGATCCGTTTCCACAACCGCGCGAGCATGATGAGGTGCTCCGCGTCGATGTCCGGCCCAGGATATCCCAAGGCCTCGACCCCTACCTGGTGAAACTGGCGGTAACGCCCCTTTTGCGGACGCTCGTGCCGGAACATCGGACCCTGGTACCACAGGCGCTGCGGGCCCGCATACAGCAGATTGTGTTCGATGACGGCGCGCACGCAGGACGCGGTCGCTTCGGGGCGCAGCGTGAGGCTCTCGCCGTTCAGCTGATCGACGAAGGTGTACATCTCCTTCTCCACGATGTCCGTGACCTCGCCGATCGAGCGCACAAAAAGCTCCGTCTTCTCGACCAGCGGCAAGCGGATCTCGCGGTAGCCGTAGTCGGCGAGCCACCCTCGCACCGCCTCCTCGAACCCCTGCCACACGTGGCTGTCTTGCGGCAGCACATCGTTCATGCCGCGCACGGCCTGCAGAGTGGATTTCATCGGTGAAGGGACGGAAACGGGGGACAGGGCGAAAAATGGCGCGAATTATACGTCGACCGGGACTCCCCGTGGCGCCCGGCGAGCGCGCCCAGTTTAACTCGACGTGCCTGCGGCAGCTGGCTCTTCCACCGGCGCACGCTCCACGGCGTGGCCGTAGGTGCGCTGCACGTAGTCCTCGACGAGCGCGTGAAAATCTTCGGCGATGGTGTCGCCGCGCAGGGTAACGGTCTTGACGCCATCCACGAAAACCGGGGCCGCAGGCTGCTCGCCGGTACCGGGCAGACTGATGCCGATGTTCGCGTGCTTGCTCTCGCCGGGGCCGTTCACGACGCAACCCATCACCGCAACGGTCATGGTCTCGACCCCGGGGTAGCGGGCGCGCCACACGGGCATCTGCCGGCGCAGGAAGCTCTGGATCTTGTCGGCCAGCTCCTGGAAGAAGGTGCTCGTGGTGCGTCCGCAGCCGGGACACGCTACCACCATCGGCGTGAAGGAACGCAGTCCCATGGTCTGCAGGATCTCCTGCCCCACCATCACCTCGCGCGTTCGATCGCCGCCGGGCTCCGGCGTGAGCGAGATGCGAATGGTGTCGCCGATCCCTTCCTGCAGGAGCACGGAGAGTGCAGCCGTGGACGCCACGATGCCCTTCGAGCCCATGCCGGCCTCGGTCAAGCCAAGGTGCAGTGCGTAGTCGCACCGGGACGCGAGAGAGCGATACACCGCGATCAGATCCTGCACGCCGCTTACCTTGCACGAGAGCACGATCCGGTCGCGGGCAAGGCCAAGCGTCTCGGCGCGCCGCGCGCTCGAGATCGCCGAGGCGATGAGCGCTTCGCGCATCACGCCCGACGCATCGAGAGGCTGGGGAAGACGCGCGTTCTCATCCATCATGCGCGCGAGCAGATCCTGGTCGAGGCTGCCCCAGTTCACGCCGATCCGCACCGCCTTCCCGTGCCTGCATGCGATCTCGATCAGCGTCGCGAATTGCTCGTCGCGCTTGGCACCGTGGCCGACGTTGCCGGGATTGATCCGGTATTTGTCGAGCGCCTGCGCGCAATCGGGAAACTGCGTGAGCAGACGGTGACCGTTGTAGTGGAAATCTCCGACCAAGGGTACGTGACAACCGCGACGCGCCAGCCGCTCCCGGATGTCGGCAACCTGCCGGGCTGCTTCGACCGTGTTGACGGTGATGCGGACGATCTCGGAGCCCGCCTGCGCGAGGTCATAGATCTGCGTCGCCGTCGATTCGGCATCCGCGGTATCGGTGTTGGTCATCGACTGGATGACGACCGGTGCATCGCCGCCGATGACGACGCTGCCGACGCGCACCGCGCAGCTGCGGCGGCGTGCAACCGCTCCGTGGGTAAGATCGTTCATGCCGCTCACTCCAGGGTGAACCGGGCGATGTCCGCTTTCGCCGTGTACTGTGCGAGATCCACGGGCTGATCGTTCCACACCACCTTCACGCCGCTTGCGTTGCCGACCACGAGCTGCAGCGGCGGAATGCCCTGCACCGACTGCTCGCTGCCGGGCCGATTGGTTTGCGAAAAGATGCGCACCCCGTCGCGATCCCTGATCTCGACCCAGGATTCGCGGGAGAACGTCAGACGAACGATGCCCTGTCCGGATGCGACAGCTGCGGTCGGCGGCGCATCTGGCCGCAACGGCGTGCTGGTCACGAGGGCGGGCGCGGGTTCCGCGGCAGGCGTGAACGCCGAAGCGGGCGCTGGCGCGTCCGCGACGGCAGTCGCCGTTTTCGCAGCGTCAGCCGGCGCACTCTTCGCAGCATGCCTGGGTGCCGGTCCCGCTGCGGGAGCGGCCTCGTCGCTCCCTGCCCTGAAAAACCGCAGCAGATCCTGATTCGTATACGAAGCGTAGCCGACCACGACCGCGACCAGGGCGAGCACGACCGCGACGAATGGCTTCACCCAGGAGCGGTGCGGCGCATCGAGCGGTGCGTAGGCGACCGTGCCGGCGGCGTCGCCTCGCCCCGCAGCCTTGGCCGCGGAGTGCGTGCTGCCCAGCAGTACGTCGGGATCGAGGTGTACGAGCTTCGCGTAGTTGCGCAGAAACCCCTTTACGATCACCGGGCTCCTGGGCAGACGCGCGAGATCGTTCGCCTCGAGCGCTTGAACCTGTGGAACCGTCAGCTTGATCTGGCGCGCGACATCCGCGACCGACAGGTCCAGGGCGCGCCGCGCTGCTGCTAGCTTCGCGCCGATCGTCGTGACATCAGCTTCGGAAAAAGACGGCTCCGTGCCGCCGGTGGGCGCGGTTTCATTCATTCGTACTTTCCGCTCTTCAACGCGATCGCTTCTTTGGAATCCGGGAAGCGGCGCCGCAGCTGCGTGCCGTAGTTCGCCTCTGCGCTGCGATCGCCGACCTTCCGCGCGGACAACACGCCGAGCCAGAGCACTTCCGGCGTCGGCTGCACAACCTCAAGATACCGGGTCACCATCTGTTTGGCGCCCGCGTAGTCGCCGCGGGCGTAATAGATTTCGGCGAGAGCCTGCAGCGCGCGCGCCTGTCCGGGCTGCAAGCGCAGCGCCTTCAGCAGGAAATCCTCGGCGTCCTTGTCGTTGCCGATCTTGCGTGAGCAGATCCCGGCATTGGTCAGCGCAAGCTCCGGCGTGCGGTATAGCGGATTCTTTACCGCCGCGAGAAAGTAGGCGATCGACGCCTGCTCGCGGCCGCGGTTGCACAGGAACCAGCCGAAATTGTTGTTCGCCTCGGAATCGTTCGGATTGATGGCGAGGGCCTGCTGGAAGCTCTGTTCCGCCGCCGCATCTTCCCGCAGTTCCATCTGCACGAGGCCGAGTATGTTGAACGCGGGGCCGTATTTCGGATCGGCTTCGAGCGCCGCCTGGCTCTCCTGGAGCGCCACGCCGAAATTGCTGCGACTATAGTAAAGGGACGCGAGCTCGGTGTGGATGCGCGCACGGTCCTGGGGAGAGGCAGGTTTCGGTGCCGGTTCCGGCGGATTGAGCGAGGACGGCGGCTTCGGCGTGGCGCAGGCCGCCAGGGACAACAACAACAGGAGAACGAGTCGCTTCACGGGGCGCTTGCGGTTGCATTCCCGGCGCCACGGCGCGATCGAAGCTGGACCTGGCCGGCGAGCTGTCCGCAGGCGCCGTCGATGTCGTCGCCGCGCGTCCTGCGCACGGTGGTCACGATTTCCGCCTGCATCAGCACGTCGCGAAAGCGGCGAATGGCATCCGGCTGCGAGCGGCGATAATCCGAATCGGGAAACGGGTTGAAGGGAATCAGGTTGAACTTGCAGGGGACATCCCGCGTGAGCGAGACGAGCTCCCGCGCGTGGTCGACGCGATCGTTCACCCCGTCGAGCATCACGTACTCGAAGGTGATGAAGTCCCGCGGGGCCGCCTCGAGGTAACGACGGCACGCTGCCATCAGTTCACTGATCGGATACTTGCGGTTGACCGGTACGAGCACGTCGCGCAGGGTATCGTTCGGCGCATGCAGGGATACCGCGAGGGCGACGGGACAACGCTCGCGCAGCCGGTCGATGCCGGGGACGATGCCCGACGTGCTCACCGTGACGCGCCGCCGCGACAGCCCGTAGGCGTTGTCATCGAGCATGAGGTCTAGAGCTGTGACGACGTTGTCGAAGTTGAGGAGCGGTTCGCCCATGCCCATCATCACCACATTGGTGATCGCCCGCCCGTGCCGGTCGGTCGGTCCCAGCGCGCGGTTCGCCCACCACAGCTGTCCGATGATTTCGGCGACTGAAAGATCGCGGTTCCACCCCTGCTTGCCGGTCGAGCAGAACGTGCACGCGAGGGCGCAGCCCACCTGACTGGAGACGCAGAGCGTTCCGCGATCCGACTCCGGAATGAAGACAGTCTCGATGGCGTTGCCCGCCCCAACCGAGAGGAGCCACTTGCGCGTGCCGTCGGCGGCGACGCTTTCCGAGAGAAGCGCGGGCGGCCGCACTTCCGCAAACCCCACGAGCCGATCGCGGAAGCTCTTCGAAAGATCGGTCATCCGCGCGAAGTCCTCCTCGCCGCTTTGGTGAATCCAGCGCTCAAGCTGGCGCGCGCGGAAGGGCTTCTCGCCGAGGGACGCACACAGGCTCGCGAGCCCGGCAGCGTTGTAATCGAGAAGATTGGTCGCCACGGCAAAATCGCGTGTCAGCGGGAAAAGACCTCAAGCGCCGGAAAGAAGTACGCAATTTCTGCTTTCGCGGTTTCGGCGCCATCCGAGCCATGCACGGCGTTCGCCTCGATGCTGTCCGCGAAATCGGCGCGGATCGTTTCCGCCGCCGCTTTTTTCGGATCAGTCGCACCCATCAGGTCGCGGTTCTTCTGGATGGCGTTCTCGCCCTCCAGAATCTGCACCAGCACCGGGCCGGACACCATGAAGTCGACCAGGTCCTTGAAGAACGGCCGCTCCCGGTGCACTGCGTAAAAGCCTTCCGCCTGCTGCCGCGAAAGATGCATCATGCGCGCCGCGACGATTCTGAGCCCGTTGGACTCGAACCGCGACAGAATCTTGCCGATCACGTTCTTTGCAACCGCGTCCGGCTTGATGATGGAGAGCGTGCGTTCGACACCCACTCGTTCACTCCGATAGAAGTGTAAATAAAGTTTAACAAATTCAAAATTGTAACACGGACGCTCGGGGATTTTGCGGGACGCGCGGGGGCGGGCGCGCGTAGCTCAGGGCTGGAAGCCGGTCTCTTTGTAGATCGCGTGCAGGAGATCCCGCCCGATCCTCGACTCGAACTTCCGGTGAACCGCGGACAGCGTCTTCTGCCAGCTTGCCTTTTCGGCCGCGGACAGGGTTAACACATCGGTCTTGCCGGCCCTGATCGCCGCCAGCGCGTTCTCGTTCTCCTGTTTCGCAATCTCGTTTCCGTAGCGGGTTGCCTCCTTCATCGCACCCTCGAGCCCCGCGCGGACTTCGGGCGGCAGCGCATCCCAGAATTTCTTGTTGGCGATCACCGCGTAGCCAAGGTAACCGTGATCGGAAACGGTCATGTACTTCTGCACTTCCTGCAGCCGCTGGGTGAAAAAATTCGACGGCGGGTTCTCGGTGCCGTCCACCGCTCTTGTTTCCAGCGCACGGTGAACTTCGGAAAACGCGATCACTTCCGGCAGCGCACCCAGCGTGCGCATTTGCGCCTCGAGAATGCTGGATGCCTGCACGCGCATCTTGAGACCCCGGAAGTCGGCCACCTTCCGCAGCGGCTTGTTTGCGCTCATCTGCTTGAAGCCGTTATCCCAGAAGGCAAGCCCGACGATCCCCTTCGGGGCGAGGCGCTTGAGCAGCGAAGCGCCGATGGGACCCTGCGTCACCTTCTGGAGTTCCTCGTAGCTGTCGAACAAATAGGGAAGATCGAAAACCTCGAACTCCTGAACGCCAAGGGGACCGAATTTGGCCAGGGAGGGGGCGAGCATCTCGACCTCACCCCGACGTAGCGCCTCCAGCTCGTTATCGTCGTTGTAGCGCTGACTGCCCGGATAGACCTCGACGCGAACCTTGCCGCCGGTGCGTTCCTCCGCAAGCTTCTTGAAGTACGCGGCCGCCTTGCCTTTCGGCGTGTCTTCCGCCACGACGTGACTGAACCTGACCACGATCGGCTGCTGGGCCGCAACCGGTGCCACAGCGAGCAGGCTGACGATGGCGAAGCCTGCGGCGAAAAGCCTCATCCCTGTTCCGAGCGTGCGCACGCCGCCTCCCGAGCCGAGCATCATGGATTCGATTGTAACGGGCCGGTCCCCGCGCGGCCACTTTGCCCCGGCGGATAGTCCCATTCGGGCAGGATGCCCGATTCGCCCTCGGCCGCCTGCCAGGCGCAGTCGATGCCAATCCCCGGCACCCAGACGAGCTCCCCGTCGCAGAACAACAGCGGCATGCGTGCGCGCTGCCAGGTTGCGACGCGAGCCTCCTGCAGCAGATTCTTGAGCGTGCGGCGCGGACGCCGGCAGTCGGGCTGGATGCGCTCTCCGCCGGCGCGCAGCCGCAGCTCTACGTGCTGCCCGACAAGGCGCGCGGCGGCAACCCCGGCGCCGTCCGCCCGGGAAAAATGCAGGGTGCCTATCCCACCCGGAGCGGACAACACGGCTTCGCCAGTCCAGATCACCGCCGCGGCGGTCTGCGGCGTGCTGTCCACGAGATACACGCGTCCTGCGTGGCGATGCAGTTCCCGAGACCCAATGGCAATGCGCACGCGCCGGCCCGCGCGGGCACTGACAAGCTGCCGCACCGCCTCCGCGAGGCGCTTCGCGCTCGGCGCCTGCGCGCCGCTTTGCCGCAGAAACCAGCGCAGAAGATTGCGTGCGCGAGATTCGGGCAGAGCGCGCAGCGTCTCGATATCCAGTGTGCCATCCTGAACGCCGTGCGCCCCGTCGAGGACGGCGAGTTCGTCGAGCAGCCACGCCGCTTCGCCGAACAGTTCCGCGGAGCGGCCCAGCGCCTCCCGATAACCGGGAAATCGTGCTTCAACCAGGGGCAGCACGCGCATTCGCAGATAATTGCGATCGAGTGCCGTGTCGGCGTTGCTCTCGTCCTCCACCCACTGCAATCCTCTTTCCCGCGCATAAGCCTCGAGCTTCGACCGCGGCACAGAGAGCAGCGGACGCGCCACGGTGAACGGCTCGGCGCGATCGCTTCCGGGCGTTTCGTGGCGCGTGACCGGCATCGCCGCCGCGCCACGCGGGCCGGCACCGCGCAGCAGTTGCAGGAGCAGCGTCTCGGCCTGATCGTCGAGATGATGAGCCAAGACGAGCGTGCCCGAGACATGCCGTCGAAACGCCTGGTAGCGGGCCCGGCGCGCGGCAGCTTCCGGGCTCTCGCCGGTCGCCAGCCTCACATCCACCTTCGCGATGGTCAGGGGAACGTTTCGGGTGCGACAGAGATCTTCGCAGAACTGCGCCCACGCTCCCGCGTTGGGACTCAGTCCGTGATCGACGTGCAGTGCCGCGAGGTCGAACGAACGCTCATTGGAAAGCTGCGTGAGGCAGTCGAGCAGGACGACGGAATCGATCCCGCCGCTCAGCGCGACTGTTACGTGCGTGCCGGGTCGAAGGTACGAGTCGAGCCGGGCGGCAACGTCGCGCTCGAGGTGCGTCGCGGAGTCACTTGGGCGCGACTTCCTTGAACCGGCCATAGGCCATGATCTTGTCGAATCGGTTTTCCATCAGCTCGTTGAGGGGCATTGCGTCCACCTGCCGCAGACACTCCGACAGCGCCTTCTTCATGCTCGTCATCATGGCCTCGTAGTCGCGGTGCGCGCCACCGGGAGGTTCCGGCACGATGCGATCGACGAGACCGAGCGTTTTCAGCCGGGTCGCTGTGACACCGAGCGCCTCGGCCGCTTCCGGCGCGTGTTCCGCGCTCTTCCAGAGGATCGACGCGCACCCTTCGGGCGAGATCACCGAATAGCTCGAGTACTGAAGCATCTGCACGACGTCACCAACCGCGATCGCCAGCGCGCCGCCGGATCCGCCTTCTCCAATCACCGTGCAGATCGTGGGCACGCGCAGCTGGGCCATCTCGAACAGGTTGCGGCCGATCGCTTCCGACTGGCCGCGCTCCTCCGCCCCGACGCCCGGATACGCACCCGGCGTATCGACGAACGTGAGCACCGGCATGCCGAACTTCTCGGCCAGCTTCATGAGCCGCAGCGCCTTGCGATAACCCTCCGGCTTGGGCATACCGAAGTTGCGATGGATCTTCTCTTTCGTGTCCCGGCCCTTCTGGTGCCCCATTACCACGACCGACTGCCCGTTGAAGCGGGCAAGGCCGCCGATAATAGCCGGATCATCCGCGAACGCGCGATCGCCATGGAGTTCCTCGAAGTCCGTGAAGAGCCGCTGGATGTAATCGAGGGTGTACGGCCGGCCGGGGTGGCGTGCGACTTGGGCGATCTGCCACGCGCTCAGCTTGCCGTAGATTTCCTTCGTGAGGATCTGGCTCTTCTTCTGCAGGCGCGCGATCTCCTCGGAGATGTCGACGGCCGAGTCTTCCTGGACATAGCGCAGCTCCTCGATCTTCGCCTCCAACTCGGCGATGGGCTGCTCGAAGTCCAGAAAGGTGATCTTCATGACGTGCGCAATCGCCCGCGACCGCGGACCCGGGTGGAATCGGCTCGGATTCTACCGCAAATGACCCGGCTCGCTGAGAACCAAAGAATGCCCTCCTCGGGCCGCCAAGCCTTCAGAACCAAGCCATCTCGCCTGCCACTCCCCGGGGATCGGACGCTGCCTGCGCACGGCCGGACGTGCGCTCCACGTACACCGCCTGCATGTTGCCCCAGCGCCGGTCCACGATGGAGACACTGTGGCCACGCCGCTGCAGAGCCTCGCGCCAATCCGCGGAGAATCCCTCGGGCTCGACCTCGATGCGGTCGGGAAGGAATTGATGGTGAAAGCGCGGTGCCGCAACCATGCCCTTCAAGGTCCAGTCCGGATTGTGCAGGTAATCGAGCGCCGCAAGCAGCACCACGCTGATGATGCGCGAGCCGCCCGGCGTGCCGAGCACGAGCACGCCGCGCTCGTCTTCGACGAAGGTGGGCGACATGGACGACAGCGGACGTTTGCCCGGCGCGATCGCGTTCGCGTCGCTGCCGACGAGGCCATACGCGTTGGGAACGCCGGGCGCGATGGCAAAGTCGTCCATCTCGTTGTTGAGCAGGACCCCGGTCGTGCCCGCGACGAAACCGCTGCCGAACAGCGTATTGATGGTCAGCGTGCCGGCGACACGATTGCCCTCGGCATCAACGATCGAGAAGTGGGTCGTGTTGGTTCCGTCGGACTTCGCGGACGCATGCTGATCGAGCTCGTTGCTTGAAGTCGCACGATCGCGATGGATGCCTGCCGCGCGCTCGGCCGCATACGCCTCCGAGGCGAGTCGTTCCTCGGGCACGGTCACGAACGCCGGATCGCCCAGGTAGCGTGCGCGATCCTGATAGCCGCGCCGCAGCGCCTCGACCATCAGATGCGTACGCTCGGGCGCGTCGGCACTTGCCAGAGGCACGTGGCGGAGGATGTTCAACGCCTGCGCCAGCGTCAGCCCGGCCGCAGACGGCAGCGGCGCCGTGGTGATGGTCGCATCGAAATAGCGGATTTTCTGCGGCGCGCGCTCTTCGATGCGATAGTGGCGCAGGTCTTCGAGCGCCCAGATGCCGCCTGCCGCCTGAACCGCTCGCACCAACTCCGACGCAACTGGCCCGTCGTAGAAGCCCCCGCGACCCCGATTGGCGATCGCTTCGATCGTGCCAGCGAGCGCGGGCTGGCGCAGGCGAAAACCTGGCGTCGGACGGCCGCCGTTGGCAAGAAAAATCGCTGCAGCCGCCGGATCACGCTCGAGCAACGACTCCCGGCTGCTTGCCATCTCGAGATAGCGCGCATCCACGAGAAATCCTTCCCGCGCATAGCGAATCGCCGGCGCCAGCGTGTGCCTCATCGGCAACCTGCCATAGCGCGCGGCGATCCATGTGACGGCGGCCGGCGCGCCGGGAATTGCGGCCGCCTTCGCACCGATCAGCGTCGCGTCGGGCACGGGTTTGCCATTCGCGTCGAGATACATGGTCGCAGTCGCCCGCAGCGGCGCCGTCTCGCGGCCGTCCACTACCACTTCCATGCCATCGCGGGCGCGGTGCAGAAGCCAGAAGCCGCCACCGCCGAGGCCCGAGCTGTAAGGTTCGACGACACCGAGCGCAGCGCTCACCGCGACCGCGGCGTCGAACGCGTTGCCGCCTGCCGCGAGGATCTCTTCGCCCGCGCGGGTTGCCAGCGGATGCGCGCTTGCGATGGCTGCAGACCCCACCGGCGTTCCGGCAAGCGCGTGCGGAACGACCGCGAGGATGATCGACAGAAGAAAGAGGGAAGCCCTCAGCAGTGAGACGCCTTTCATTGCGCCCGAAGCATGTGCGGCGAAGCGGCCCTCCGCAAGTCGCCGCCGCTTTGCACTTCCGCGACTACCAGCCCCAGTAGGGACCCGGCCCGTACCAGTAAGGACCCCAAGGCGGACCGTACCAGGCCGGACCCCAGTAGGGACTGTAGTAGTAAGGCGGCCCATAGACCACGATAGGCCACAGGAAAAGGGTCTCGATGTGCACGCGCGGAAGGCGGTACGGTGCACCGTCGGCCGTGCCGTCGATCACCCCTTCGACCCGTCCCAGCACAGTGACACTGCGATCCTTCGCGAACACCGCCGGGTCGTAAAAGCCGGCGCCGCAGGCGAGGAAGCGACCAAAGTTCGCGTCGACGAACATCGGGCGCGCGGAAGAATCGAGGGGGCGGCTCAGGATCGTGATGCATGTCTCCTGCGCTTCCGGCTTCACCTCGAGCACGCTGCCGCCCCAGCGCACGCGATCGCCGATTCCCGCGCCGCCGCCTGCGCGCACGATGCTGGGTGTGACGGTGGAAAGGTTATCCGCCCGCAGCGCCTGGGGAACCGTGGAGCACGCGGTAACCAGGAGCGTCAAGACCAGCGTGATCAGCGTGAGCCGCATGCGGATTTCGATGTAGGGAAAGCTTTCGACAAGTGTTCAGACCAATTGATCTCGCAATAGTTGACCAGTCACATGCGGGCCGCAGTCTGCTGCCGGGGCGAGCCTGAGATACAGTAGCCACAAGGCCTTGGTAACCCGGGCCGTCAAGGAGATGCCGTGAACCTACTCATTGCAGCAGTCGTTGGACTCATCGTGGGGGCCATTGCGAAGTTCCTGATGCCAGGGCCCGACCCGGGCGGCCTATTGGTGACGATGATTCTCGGCATCGCCGGATCGTGGGTGGGCGCCTTCGTTGCCGGGAATCTCGGGTTCAGCGGCGGCGGCGGAATTCTCGGCTCCGTTCTCGGAGCGATGGCAATCCTCTTTGTGTATCGGCTCGTTCGGAAGAAGACGTAGGACTTATTTCGACTTCAGTACACCGATCAGCCAGAGCAGGATCACCGCGCCCACGGTTGCTGTGACGAGGGAGCCGACGAAGCCGCCGGCCTTCAGTCCCAGCAGCCCGAACGTGAAGCCACCGATCAGCGCGCCGATCACGCCCACGATCAGGTTGCCGACCAAACCGAATCCGCCGCCGCGCATGATCTTGCCCGCGAGCCAGCCGGCAATCAGGCCGATAATCAGAAATCCGATCAAGCTCATCGCACATTGCTCCTTCCGTGAGAAGACGTGAGCAATCGTACAGCAATGCGCGTAAAAGTGAGCCGGGGCTCGCGGCCTGCCTAGTTGATTTTCGGGCTGGGAAGAGTCAGCCTCGTATGAGGTCCCCGGATATCGGATAGCTCCGGATGGCTGGCCGTTTCGCTGCAATCGATGCGTGCGCATACTCGCGCCCGCTGCCGGATACACCATAGTCGCGGTGGTCGCTTTGGTGATTGGCTCGCCCAGGCGGTGCCTACACCGTGCAAGTGTTCCTCAACCGGCTCCTCATCCTCTTACGAACTCACGATTGCTGCATTTTGAGCCGGGGCAGTTGTCTCGTTCGACCCGATCTCGCTTGGCAAAGCTATAACGCCAAGCCTCCTGACGCTCGCCGCAAACCCGCCTCGCGGGTGAGCCTCCAGTGCGCAATTCAGACATCGTAGCCAAGGCCACGATAGTTCTCCAGCGCCTGTTTCAGCGCCGCAGCCACGGCATCGCCGTAAACCAAGCCGGCACTCTCACGATCCCATGCTGCGGCCAGCATGCGCAGCAGCCACCCATCGCCGTAGGGGTCGCGACTGATGGTCCCAGAGCTCGATTCGAGCCGACGGTTCGTCTCCATGATCGCTCCGCTGATTGGCGACCTGACCGGCAGAATTGTCTTGAAGAGTTCCATCGCTCCCAGCGATCGGTCCTGTTCGATCATCTCTCCCGCAGGCTTCGGCAGAAAAGCGACGATCTCGCCTGCGAGCGCCACGCCCAGCGAGGTCACACCGATGGTCACCCAACCATTCGCATCGGGGCGTGCCCACGTATCCAGGGCAGCCGAATAGTAGAGTTCGTCGGGGAATTCGTAGCCGTGGAGACGCATGGACTCGGAAAGGCAACGGTTGGCGGACGTATCGCTCCAAGCTTTGCAACATACACCGATTTGCCTGCTGCATCTTGTCGCAAACTCCAAAGCCGGTCAGCCGCGACAGTTGCCGGTACTGCATGGCTGACTGTGTCACGGATGCGACGATCGATTTTCTCCGTCGGGATGGTTCCGCGCCACGCCACGGAACAATGTCGCCAGATGGGTTTCCAGGTATGCGTCGTCCCACAGGGAGGTCTCCTCCAGCGCAGCGAACGAATGCTTCCAGACCGCTGCCATGACAATCGGTGCGACTGCGACGCGAGGCAGGTGACGCAGGTCGGCGGACGAGAGTTCACCTGCCTCGATGCCGCCTTCGATGACCGTGGCGACGAGCCGTAACCCGCGGTAGATCACTTCGTCGAAATAGAAGCGCGCAAGCTCCGGAAAATTTCCCGCCTCGGCAATGACGAGCTTGGGGATGCCACTGTACGGAGACCGCACGAGCACGTCCCACAGCCTGCGGAGCAGAGCATCGAGCAATTCGATCGATCCGCCGCGGAACTCCCGCACCTGCCGCTCGGCGATTTCGATCGATTCCACCAGTCCGCGCCGCACCACCGCGCGAAAGAGATCTTCCTTGCTCGCGAAATAGAGATACAGCGTCCCCTTGCTGACGCCCGCGCGCGCGGCAACGTCCTCGAGGCGGGTCGCCGCGAAGCCGCGCTCGACGAAAAGCTGCAGCGCGGCGGCGACCAGCTCGCGCGGACGCTCGTCCTTGCGACGCAGCCACCGTGGATTCGATTTCATGCGTGCCGAAGTCATCGCGCGCTTCAGTCCAGCGTCTCGCGGTAGCGGCTCAGCGCCACCGTCGCCACAATCAGCAGAAAGAGCGCGATCGGCCACAGATTCGGTGTGATTTCCGAGAACCCGTTTCCCTTGAGCAGAATGCCGCGGACGATGCGCAGGAAGTGGGTGAGAGGAAACACTTCGCCGACCCATTGCGCCCAGGTTGGCATGCCGCGGAACGGAAACATGAAGCCCGACAGGAGCAGCGACGGCAGATAGAAGAAGAAGGTCATCTGCATCGCCTGCATCTGATTCTTCGCGATGGTGGAGAAGGTGAAACCCACCGAGAGATGCGCGGCCATGAAGAGAATGAGCGCGAACGAGAGGAGCGCGAGACTGCCGAGGAACGGAACGTGGAAGAGCAGAATCGCCGCGCCGAGGATCAGAGCGACCTGGACGTACCCGATGATGATGTACGGAAAGATCTTGCCGAGCATCACTTCCGTCGGCTTGACCGGCGTGGCGAGCAGGTTCTCGAGCGTGCCGCGCTCGTGCTCGCGGGTCACTGCGATCGAGGTCATCATGACCATGGTCATGGTAAGGATCACGCCCATGAGTCCCGGCACGATGTTGTACTGGGTGATGCCTTCCGGATTGTAGCGGCGCTGGACCCGCACCTCGAACGGCGCCGGCGGATTCTGCAGCTGCGCGAGACTGCCGTTGAGATCACGGGTGAGCGCTGTCTGGTTCAGACTGAGCAGCGCCGCGAGCGCATTGCTGGTGGCGGCCGGGTCAGTGGCGTCGGCTTCCACCAGCACGAGCGGACGCTCCCCCCGCTGCAATTTGCGCGAGAAGTTTTCCGGAATGCTGACGACGAACTGCACGTCGCCCATCGCGAGCAGGCGATTCGCCTCGGCTTCGCTGTCGATGCCCTCCACGATCTTGAAGTAGCCGCTGTTCTCGAGGGACCGGACGAAGCTGCGCGAGAACGTGCTCTGGTCCGCGGAGAGCACCGCGGTCGGCAGATGCTTCGGGTCCGTATTGATCGCATAGCCGAACAGCACGAGCTGGATAAGCGGAATGCCGACCATCATTGCGAAGGTGAGCCGGTCGCGACGCAGCTGGATGAATTCCTTTGCGAGCATCGCGCCGATTCGCGCCCAAGAAAAATAGGTGCTCATGACTCGAAGTTGTCGCGAGCCGCGTCCATCAGGTTGATGAAGACGTCTTCGAGTCCCGGCTCCGCGCGCTCCCACGCGAGATCCGATCGCGCGAAGTAGGATTGAAGGCTCTTTTCGAGGCGCGCTTCGTCGGTGCCGCTGACGTGAAGAGTGGCGCCGAACGGCACGACCATCGTCACACCGGGCTGGCTGCGCAGCTCGTCCGCGAGCTTCGCGGGTTCCTTGCCCACGACGGACCACGTAACGAGGCCCGACCGCTCTACCATCTCCTGCGCCGTGCCTTGCGCGAGCAGCCTGCCGTAGGCGATATAGGCGAGCTTATGACAGCGCTCCGCCTCGTCCATGTAATGGGTGCTCACCAGCACGGTCATCCCCTGCGCGGCGAGCTGATGGATCTGGTCCCAGAAATCCCGCCGCGCCTTCGGGTCGACGCCCGCCGTCGGCTCGTCGAGAAGGAGCAGCTGGGGGTTGTGGAGCAGGCATGCCGCCAGGGCGAGCCGCTGCTTCCAGCCACCCGATAGCTCGCCGGCCAGCTGGCGCTGCCGGTTTTCCAATCCGAGCCGGCTGACCGCCTGCTCCACCGCCGCTGCACGCTGCGGAATCCGGTACAGGCGGCCGATGAAGTCGAGGTTCTCACGGATGGTGAGGTCTTCGTACAGGCCGAACTTCTGCGTCATATATCCGACTTCGCGCTTGATCGCCGCCGTCTCGCGCACGATGTCGTGACCGAGGCAGGTTCCGCTGCCGGCATCCGGCGTGAGCAGTCCGCAGAGCATGCGGATAGTCGTCGTCTTGCCGCTGCCGTTCGGTCCGAGAAAGCCAAAGATTTCTCCCCGACGCACGCGCAACGTGAAGTCCTCCACCACGCGCCTGCCATGGAAGCTCTTGCTGAGGCCGCGCACGTCGATGACGTCGTCGGTGTGTTCGCGGGGCAGAGCGCTCACGGGTTCTGTGGTTTTACGTCGACCGGCTGACCCGGCTTAAGCAGGGTCGCTTCCGCAGCCGCCGGGCGCGCTTCAACGAGGAACACGAGCTTTGCCCGCGTCTCTGTGCTGTAGATCACAGGCGGCGTGTATTCGGCCTGCGGCGAAACGTAGGTGATCGGCGCCGTCACCGTCTGCGGGCAGCCGTCGCACGAGATCAGCACCTTGTCGCCCACGCGGATTCGGCCCAAGTCGCGCTCCGGCACGAAGAAACGGACCTTGATGTTCTGCGGTGGGAGGAGCGAAACCACCGGGGATCCGGCCGGCACCCACTCGCCCTGGACGTAGAGGGTGTCGTGCACGAGCGCGTCCTGGGGGGCCGCGACGGATTTCTGCGCGAGCCGCCAGTCCGCCTGGGCAAGGGCGGCACGGGCGGCGGCAACGTCGAACTCTGCAGCCCGGATCTCATCCTGGCGGGCGGTGAGGCGCGCTGTCTGGAGCTGCGCTTCGTATTCGGCGAC
Source organism: uncultured beta proteobacterium (assembly GCA_963747225.1). Classification (GTDB taxonomy): domain Bacteria; phylum Pseudomonadota; class Gammaproteobacteria; order Burkholderiales; family JAEUMW01; genus JAEUMW01. The sequence continues at coordinate 544,519 of CAVVES010000003.1, forward strand.
CCGCGCACGCTCGCGGGCGACAGCGCTCCGAAACTGGTCGAGGGCGTCCTTCGAGATGAAACCCGATGCCGCGAGCCGCTCCTGCCGTTTGAGCTGCGACTCCGCGAGCCGCAGCGCCGCCTGAGCTTCGGCCTTCTGCGCCTCGATCGCCTCGAGTTCGGGCACCCGCCTGCCCTTCTTCAGGTTCTCGAGCTGCGCCTCGCTGCGCTTGACCCGATCCTCCGCTTCGATGCGGCTGGCGGCCTCGTTTTCCTGCTCGAGCACGAAGAGCTGGTCGCCCGTCTTCACCTGCCCGCCACGAGCGACTCCCAGTTTCGTCAGAGTCCCCGCAAACGGTACGGCCACCCGCACGAACTCGCCCTCTGCATAGCCTTGATAGGCATTCTGCCGCGGCTGCGAGCAACCGGCGATGCCAAGCATCGCGAGAATCCATGCCGCGCGCGCCAGCGTTGGCAAAACGCCCTCGAACAATTGACAGGGTAAAAAGGAGAGAGACATCGGCTTGAGAGGAAATAACTATCCAGCCGGTAAGTTATTCCTCAAAGCAAAAGCACGCAACTGCCACCCGTAGGCGCAAAGCTTTTTTCCTCAAACAGCCCGCTCAGGGCGGCGGCGCGCCGTCCTTGAAAAGCTGCCGCAGCTGCTGGCGGAACTCCGGCGTATCGTCGTGCTTGTGAACGGCCACCGCGTGCTGCACTGCAGCCGCCAGGAGTTCTTCTTCGCTGTCGGCAGCGAGCGTAACGGTGCAGTTCGTTTCGCTCGGATATTCACGGCAATCGATGTACTTCCGACCCATGCTGATCCCTCCGAAGTTTTCCCGGCTCTCCGAGGCAGGACGAGGAAGACCTGTCGAACGAGCCCGGATGGGTCATCCATTATAGGAAGCGGTAAACCCGATCGCCTCCCCGGCAAGCAGCTAGCGTCGACCGGGCAATCTGCTGAGATCTTCGAGCAAGGCCTTGCGGCGCCCTTCCAGCTCCTGATATTGCGCGAAGAGGCGGTCCATCTCCTGGCCGTAGTAGATCAGCTTCTGGGCCCGGTCCTGCTGCGCCGCCACCTGGTCGTAATAGTTCGGCGGAGACTGGCTGTAGGACTGATTCGGATCGTTCATGGTCAACGCGGGCGGCGGGGGTGGAGGGCTTTCCAGTCCATGCCGCAGCTCCCGTACCATCTGGAACTGCTGAAACACGGACTGCTGCTCCTGCTGTACCAGCACCAGCTCGTCGCGAATGCGCTTCGCGTCGTCCTGCTGGGCCAGCACCGCGGAACTTCCCAGTAGCAACAGGGCGCAGGCGATTGCCGCAAAGGCAGTCCGCCATCGCGCCGGAACGGTCCGGACACCGGTGATAGGCTTCGACATCATCTTCAATCAGGACAACAGCGCGCCTGCCGGCGCAAAATCCGATTAGAGCGCATTCCGTGGACGGCTGCCACGCCCGTACAGTCTACCCGAAGCCGTGGCCGTCTCCGAGTCACGCTCCTCGATCCTGCAACGCCGCAATCCGTAAATCCCTGGTCGAATATCGCGATCGTCGGCTGGCGCTTGCATTTTCATTCAGTACTAGTTACAAATACAGTGACGGCCCGCCCTCTGTTCGATGGCGCGTCGACGACATGCTCAACCTCAGCCAGGAGGCAATCATGGACCATTCAAAGGCGCTAGACGTTTCTGAAGCTGCTATCCGACGGGAACGATCCGGAAACAGGCAAGCCTTTTCCACCCAACAGCCCCTATCAGCGCCCCGACATCATCCGGGCGCTCTTCCACGCGGTGCGGGTGCTGGAGTCGGGAGCCACCATCAGCGAAGCTCCCGCGACGAACGAGAAGAAACCCGAGCGGTCCGCGCGAGCGCTGCCCGGAAACGCCGGCAAGCCGTGGTCGAAGGAGGAAGACGGCCGGCTGACGAGCAGCTTCGATGGCGGCACGTCGATCGAAGATATCGCCGCCGCCCATGGCCGCAGCAAGATCGCGATCGAGGCGCGGCTCGCCAAATTTGGCAAGGTGCCGATGCCTGCGGGGGTGCGGGGCACGAACCCCCACCGCGTGGCCGACAGCGCACACGCGTCCTACGTCGTTCAGATCTGATCCATGGAAGAGCTCACCCCGAGGCAGGCGGAAATCCTGCGTCTCATCCGTGAATCGATCGAAGTAAACGGCGTGCCGCCGACCCGTGCCGAGATCGCGCAGGCGTTCGGCTTCCGGTCGCCAAATGCCGCCGAGGAACATCTGAGGGCCCTCGCACGCAAGGGCGCCATCGAGATGTTCGACGGCACGGCGCGCGGCATCCGGCTCGTCGAATCCCTCGGCCTACCGCTCGTGGGCCGGGTGGCCGCCGGCTCGCCGATCCTCGCCGAGCAGAACATCGAAGGCCGCTGGCAGGTCGATCCTGCCCTCTTCAAGCCGCGCGCCGATTACCTGCTCAAGGTGCGCGGGATGAGCATGCGCGACGCTGGCATCGTCGAAGGCGACCTGCTCGCCGTGCATCGCACGACCGAGGCACGCTCCGGGCAGGTCGTGGTGGCGCGGCTCGGCAACGATGTCACGGTTAAGCGCTTCCGGCGCTCGGGCAACCAGGTCCAGCTCGTTCCCGAGAATCCCGCGTTCAAGCCCATCATGGTGGATCTGAAGCGTGATGCACTTGTAATCGAGGGGGTGGGGGTGGGGATCGTCCGCAGCCGGACACTCTGATTAGTGATATGCCTCGATCCGCACGCTTGGAGTTCGATGAGATCGTGACCTGCCCAGGGAACCTCGGACCATTGGTTACTTGGGAACGGCTCCCTGGTTGATGAACTCGTATTGCTGTCGGAACTCGATCGGGGTCAAATAGTCGAGGCTCGAATGCGGGCGCACGGCATTGTAGTGCTGACGCCAGGTCTCGATGATCACCTTCGCCTCGCGACGACTGCGGAACCACTCGATGCTCAGACATTCGTCGGGGAAGCGACCGTTGAAGCTCTCGTCAGCGCCGTTCTGCCAAGGCTTGCCGGGGTCGATCAGCGCCGTCTGGACACCGGCGATCTCCAGCCATTCGAGGATCGCTTTGCTGACGAACTCAGGGCCGTTGTCGGAGCGCAGGAAGCGCGGCGCCCCATGCTCGCTGATCAGTCGGGTCAGCACTTCGATCACGCGGTCGGAGCGGATGCTGCCCGCAACGTCAATCGCCAAGCACTCACGGGTGAACTCGTCGATCACGGTGAGGCATTTCAGGCTCTGGCCATTGGCGCAGGTGTCGAACAGGAAGTCGTAAGCCCAGACGTGGTTCGCTCCCGAGGCCGGCAGCGGACGAGGACGGGAGCTTGTCACACGACGCCGTGGCCGCCGTCGCGGTAGCTGCAGTCCCGCCAGACGCCACAGGCGATGTGCACGGTGCCGACTCATGCGATGCCCCTCACGGCGCAGGAAGATCCGAATGCGCTGATAACCGTAGCGCGGATACTGTGCGGCCAGGCGCTTCATGGCCGTCAACGTCGGTGCGTCGCGCTCGGCGCGCACCGAGCGGTAGGCCAGTGCCGAGCGCGCCACCTTGAGCAGCTCGCAGGCACGCCGCTTCGAGAGACCACGTTCGCATCCGAACGCACCTGCTCGCGCCGCGCCTGCGAGCTCACCACTTTCGGCGGTTGATCTCCTTGAGGGTGTCGATCTCCAGATCGCGCTCGGCAAGGATGCGTTTTAGCTTCGCGTTCTCGGCATCCAGGTTGCGCAGGCGCTTGATGTCGGCGGGCTGGAGGCCGCCGAAGTGACGGCGCCAGTTGTAGATGGTCTGCTCGCTGATCTTGTGCTTCTTTGCGACTTGGGCCACTGGTGTCTTGTCAGCCTCGCGCAGGATAGCGACCATTTGCTCTTCGGTGAAACGGGCTTTGTTCATCGGCCCCTCGCCAGTTGCGGGAGCCATTCTCTCAAGTTACGACCGGTCCGAAGAGCCTGGGCAGGTCAATCTGCCAGGGACTCAAAGCCGATGGTATTGGGAGTCTCCTCGATCGGCAAGCTGTGTGAGTGGTTCGCGGTACCACGGCGAACGATGTACTACCGGCTGACCAAAGCGATACCAAAGGTCGACGCTCGATTCGCCGAGCCGATCAAGGCGATGATCGAAGAAAAATCCCACCTTGGCTATCGGACGGTGGCGCACTTGCTCGACTTCAAAAGAACACGGTGCAGCGGATCTTCCAGCTCAAGGGCTGGCAGGTGAAGAAGCGTCCGATCGGCTTTCGACCGCGAGTGCAAGCCATGCCGACGGACCTATGCCGCATCTGGGCCGGTCGCGATCACTGGGCGACGTTGGCGCTGGTGATAGATTGCCACACGCGGGAGTTGCTCGGATGGCAGCTGTCACGCTCGGGCAAGGCCAAGACAGCGTAATCGGCCCTGAGCAGCCGCTAAGGAAATGACGTCCTTCGATCGCGGTTAAGTGTTCAAAGGAGTGCCCGACGGGTGTTGCGATCTGGATTGGGCGTTCTTGCTGCGGCTTCGTGATGCAAAAGGCCCATTTTTCGATTCTCCTGACGGATCTACCCTGTGCTAGGGCACAGTCGACTCATGCGCAAGAGGTTGTAGGCTGCGCCGACGAGGTAGGCGTCCTTGCTCTTGCGCGCGAGCTTCGCCTCCGTGTCGGTGGTGGAGGCATGGGTGTCGTTGCTGCGCCGCTGACCGCGGAAGTCGACCATCCCGTCCGAGCCAGCCCCGCCCGAGGGCGGGCCGTCCTTGGGCTTGAAGCTGCTCCTGACTCGCCCAGGCCTCGATCAGGGTGCCATCGACCGTGAAATGCTCGTCGGAGAGCAGCCCCGCGCAACGCGCCTCGCCCACCACCGCGTCGAAGAAGATGCGCGCGGTGTCCTGCCCGACCAGCCGCTCGCGCAATCGCGAGAAGTTCGACTGGTCCAGCCCCGGCTGGTCCAGGCTCATGTCCAGGAACCAGCGAAACAGCAGGTTGTAGTGGAGCATCTCGCAGAACAGCCGATCAGAGCGAACCGAGTACAGCGCAATGAGCAGGCTCGCCTTCGAACAGCCGCTCCGGCGGGATCGATCGGGCGGCCGATCTCGGCATAGATCCGATCGAACTCGGGTTCATCGAAGCGAGCACCACATCGGCGTGCTGCTTGATCCGGCGAAGCGGGTGGTCTTCGGGCACCCGCGAGTCTGGTCGAGAAGTAGCTGAACATCGATTCTTGCGGATCGACTCGACCGCGCATGCCTTGTTCTCCGTTAATCGCGTCGCTGCGCTTTCGACTCGGCTTCCGAGGAACGATTCAATGCCTTTTGCATCACGCTGCTAGAGCAGCCGCTTATCGCTCGCTATGGGACCTGGGGTCGCGTGGCGACACCGTTTCTTCTTCGAAGCGACAACGGCCTGGTTCTCCACCAGTCGCAGTTACCCAGCACTGGTTCGTACTACGGCCTCCGTCAAGAATTCATTACGCCGCACAGCCGGAGCAAAACGGCATGGTGGAACGGGTCATCGAACGCTGACGGAGCAGTGCGTGCATCGTCAGCGCTTCGGAGACCCTGCGGCAGGCCAACCGCGTCATCGGCGACTGGATAAGCTTTTACAACAACCGCCGGCCGCATCAAGCACTAGGTATGAAAACACCTGTGGCAACCTTCGCGTTAGCAGCCTGACCTGAGCAGAAACAGCTGAGTCATTACAGTCGGGCGTACTGCCGATACCACCACACAAGGCCGGCTTGCAGTTGTTGCACCCTATGTCCCGACGTCAACGATGACCTTCCCGACGATGCGTACGTAGCGATCGGGCTTTGTCCACTCCACAACCGCGTACTTGGCGAATGCCATGGCCGCTAGATTCTGTTTTGATCTGCTACCGAAGGGCTATTTCTTCTCCGGCGCGTCGATCCGTAAAGGCGGACCTTGTGCTGCACATTGGCACCGTCCAAAACCGTGAGCGTGTCACCGTCAGCGATGCCCACCATGCGCCCTGAAAGGGTAGCTGCAGCGCCCAAGTTGGCCGAAACCAGAAGGGCAGGTAGGAAACACCTGGCTGTCATCTGCACGCGAATCGGCCTTGCGGGATTTCGATTGAGCCGACCGAGCACAACTCACACCCAAAACGTAGAGGCCGCGTTACAGCGGACAGGTTGTTAGAACCACTTTTACACTGACCGGCTTTGTGGATCACTCGGCGAGAACCAATATGCGGGCGAAATCGATCCGGTTCAAGTCCTTGGCATGGAGAGGCCTGTGAGATAGCCGCGGAGGGTTGCCTGTATTCCCACGGCGAGCTTCGAGGAACGCCGCTCAAAGCGGCTATGCCGGGGTCGCTAACGCGGCCCCGAGTCTCTTGGGCCACCTGTCGGTGGCCGATCAGCGCCACAGGTTGATTTGCTCCAAGTCGCTTGTCCTCTTGCTCCTGATTGCGGATGTACTCCCGAATCACCGCCTCGTCTCGGCCCACCGTCGAGACAAAGTACCCGCGTGCCCAGAAATGCTGCCCCACAAAGCTTCGCTTCCTCTCTCCATACACCCGCGCGAGATGAATCGCGCTCTTGCCCTTGATGATACCCGACCACCTGCGACACCGCATACTTCGGCGGAATCGAGATCAGCATGTGCACGTGATCGGACATCAGGTGCCCTTCTTCGATCCGGCTCTCCTTCTGCTGCGCCAGCTTGCGGAACACCTCTCCCAAGATGCTGCCTCAGCTGCTCATACAGCGTCCTTCCTGCGGCACTTCGGAATGAACACCACATGGTATTTGCACTCCCACTTCGTATGGCTTAGGCTTTCGAACTCGTCCATCCTGGATCTCCTTTTCGTGTGCTTGGCGGCTCACGATTGGGAGTTTCCTCGATGGACTCCCGTATCTGTCAAACTGCTACTGCCTCCCCGGCAGAGCCGGGGGGTCTCTCTTGTCTAGAGCGGGGAACACCGCGAAATGTTGCGGGGACTGGCACAGCTCCTTAAGACCCACCGCTTCCTAACCTGGCGCCGAGAAGGAAATGCGCAAAAAAGTGCCTGGGTTCAGGCCCTCACCGTACAGTAGCTTGGCGCCCAACTCTCCGCGAGCAGTTCCTCAGGGATCTGGCCGTAGTCGAACGAGCGCGCATCGCGGATCATCTGTTCTACATCGAGCAGAATGCGGGTCTCCGGAATATCGCGGAAAAAGGCGCGAAACAGCACCGGAATCATCCACTGTGACACTTTCGTGCCAAGCGGTCCCATGTAGTTGCGCCGCTGGCCGGCATGGGCAACTTCATCAATGGTGATCTCATGCAGCAGCTCGCGAATCCGCTTGCGCGCGTCCGGCTCATCATCGAACACCGAGTCCAGCAAGCAATCCAGCCGCCGGTAGAACGTGACGCCCATCAGCTCGGTGACGAACGCCGGCGGGCTGAGCACGGAGTCAGGGAGTCGTGGGAAAAGCTCGTAGATCTTTCTACCTATGGGTCCAAGCGATACCCACTCGATCTTGTCCAAACCGAGGGTTACGAACATTTCGTGAAACAGCCGGATGTGGCAGAACTCCTCGGCCAGATGATAGCGAGTGATTCGGTCCGTCACGGACTCGCATTCTGACCATTCCGGTGTGGCGGCCCACGCTCCGGTAATTCCCACCCACTCGTGGCGGGCAAACTTGTAGATGCACGTCATCAGCAGGGTCTTTCGATCCAAGTTGGCCGGATCGTCCTTGAGCTTGACGTAATTTCGATAGAAGCCTTCCGGGTTCGGGAAGGGTTTGTGGAGGCGCACCGGATTCTGCTGAAAATACTGGAGCTTTTCCCTCTTTTTGGTAAGAGTTTTTTCCTCTTCCAACAGTTCGCCAGAGTGGTCACGAGTAAAGACGAGATAGTCGTCGAAGGCGGCGACGCGCTGCGCGGACGTCGAAGGGGCAAAAATCGATCGGTAGGAGGTCAGGGGACTCACGATTTCTCCGGCTAATCTTCGTCCAGATTCACCTTTCGGGATCCAGGATGAGGCGGTCATCGCTGGCATGAGCTGTCCTGGTGGAACCCAGTTTCTTTAGCGGAGATCCAATAGAACGCCATAACCCTACCAGATTCAGGGGTGGGGGTCTCGCTTTACCGCAGACTTGCTACCATCACGAGGGATCGTCGCCATTCCATACCACAGCGCTGGCCAACATTTTTCTCGTTCGCTACACGGTACTGGAGCAGTCCGCCCGTAGTAGAAAAACAAGGCAGGAAAGCCTCGATGCCGCTGCGAAATCACCCCGAGAACCGATCAGGTCGCGATGAACGAACATCCTCTTCTGCCTGCGACCAAAAAATCACCCAGTTGTGCGGACGTTCCTTAGCAGCGTGATGCAAAACTGGACATTTCTTGGTTGTCGACTACCTTGTGAACAAGGCCCGACTGCGAGAGAGAAACGGCATGCGTGGTCAACTGGATCCTCAAGCATCGATGTTTAGCTACTTCTCGCCGGAGGCGCGGGTACCTGCGGCGCATCCGCTGCGGTCGATCAAGGGCTACGCCGACACGGTGCTCAAGTCGCTGAGCCGCGAGGTCGATGAACTGTACGCAATCACCGGCCGGCCGTCGATTCCGCCGGAGCGGTTGCTCAAGGCCAGTTTGTTGATCGCACTGTACTCGGTGCGTTCGGATCGGCTGTTCTGCGAGATGCTCGATTACAACATTCTGTTCCGCTGGTTTCTGGACATGAACCTGGAGGAGCGCGGGTTGGATCAGTCGAATTTCTCTCGGCTGCGTGAACGGCTGGTCGAAAGCAAGCTGGCCTGCCGCTTCTTCGACGCGGTGGTGGGCGAAGCGCGCAAATTGGACCTGCTCTGCGATGAGCACTTTACCGTCGATGGCACGCTGATCGAAGCTTGGGCCTCGACCGCCAAGAGTATGCGGCGCAAGGACGGGCCCCCCGATGCTGGCGGCCCGGACGATCAGGGCATGGTCAATATCCGCGGCGAACGGCGCGCCAACGCGACCCACGCGTCGGCCACCGACCCCGACGCCAAGCTCATGCGCAAGAGCAAGGGCAAGGAGTCGAAGCTCAGCTATGGCGGCCATGCGCTCATGGAGAACCGCCACGGCCTGTGCGTCGACTTGAAAGTCACCGAAGCGCTGGAAACCGAAACCGCGGCGGCCAAGGCGATGCTCGACCGGCAGCGCTGCAAGCGGGTGCGCCCCAGCACCTTGGGCGCGGACAAGGGCTATCACAGCAAGGATTTCGTGGCGCATCTGCGTCGCCGCAAGATCGCCCCGCATATTGCGATGATTGACGCACGCAAGACGCCCGGCTTGGATGCGCGCACAACTCGCCACGCGGGTTACACGGTGAGCCAACGCAAGCGCAAGCGTGTCGAAGAGATCTTCGGCTGGATGAAAGCCTATGGTGGCTTGCGCCGCACGATGGCGCGTGGTCTGCGCCGTGTGCAGCTGCATGCCCATCTTGTTGGCGCTGCGTACAACCTGCTGCGGCTCGCGCGGTTGCGGCCGCTGACAGGATAGTAGCGTCCTGAGCAAGCCGGTAGGACTCGAAAAGCCTTCAACAGCGAGAAATGAGAGCGGTGGGGAAGCCCAACACTGCTCATCCAAGGCCAAGAAAATGAAAACGATGTCGCTTCTCATCGAATTCCGTCTTTTTGCATCAGGCTGCTAGATCGGTCGGTGTATGACATGCTCGCGTGACGATCTCGCTACCGCAGTGGAGACCGACGTACGCCGATTCCCCGCGTCAAGGCACGCAGGGGTAAGCGTTCGTGAACGCGAGAAACGTCAAGAGGTGCGCGCGGTCGTGCATCCGGTCCGGATGCTCGTGCAGGTAAGCGACCAGCACCGGTATCGCCTGCGTGTGGGAGAAGTACTCGGGCGGGCAATACCACATGTCCGCCTTCTCGCGCCACGAAGCCCAGCCATGGCCCCAGATGAAGCCGTCGACGAAGCCGACACACGACATCGCATCGGCGTATTGCTCACGGTCGAGGCCGGTGGAAGAGTTCGCGGCGAGCATGCGCAGCGCCGGCTCGCATCGTTCGAGGAGGCGCGCGCCGTCTTCCTTGCCAAGTCCGTCGACGCCGCCCGCCTCGGCCGCCATCGTGAGTTGCGCGCAGAGCAGGGTAAAGGCGGCAGCACACACACGAGCGAGAGACGATCGTGACATGCTCGGGTGGGTCCCGCTGGACCGTCGACGGAGGAACGGCTTCACTCGATCCCCGCTTCCTCGGAGACCGCGCGCGCGATGGCTGACCAGTCCATGGCGGCCCGGCCGCGCGCCACGCCGGACAGGAAGCGATCGCGCATCAGGCTCGCCAGCGGCATCGGCACCTCCGCGTCCTCCGCGGCATCGAGCACCAGGTTCGTATCCTTCAGCCCGAGCGCGAGGCGGAAGCCCGCCGGCTCGTAGACTTTGTTCGCGATGATGCGGCCGTAGTTCTGGTAGATCGGGCAGCCGAAAATCGTCTCGCCGAAGAAGGATGCCAGCTGCGCGCGGTCGATGCCGTGCTTCTCGGCCAGCGTCTGCGCCTCGGCGATCGCCTCCATCGCCGACATGATCAGGAAGTTGCCCGCGAGCTTCACCACGTTGGCGGCCCCCGGCTCCTCGCCGAAATCATGGATACCCTGCCCGACCGCTTCGAGCAGGGGGCGCACGCGTGCTTTCGCCGGGGCCGGACCCGAAACGCACACCCACAGCTTCTTCGCCGCGGCCGCCTCGGGCCGGCCGAAAACGGGCGCAGCGATGTACGCCGTTCCGCGCTCGGAGTGGAGCGCTGCAAGCGAGCGCGCAGTGGCAGGCGCAACCGTACTCATCGAGACGTGCACGCCGTCGCGGCCAAGCCTGTCGCCAATTCCGTCCTTGCCGGTTACCACTTCCTTCAGCGCCGCGTCGTCGGCGAGCATGGTCACGACGACGCTGTCAGATGCCACGGTATCGGCCGGGCTCGATGCGAGCTCCCCGCCCAACGCAACCAGCGGCGCCGCACGCGCGACCGTCCGATTGTGCACGCGCATCGCGAATCCTGCCGCGAGCAGATTGCGCGCTATCGGCGCGCCCATGGCACCCAGACCAACAAAACCTGCTTTCACTTTCATGCGTCACTCTCCTTTCTTGCACAGGAACCCGAAATCCCTGGTTGACCGGCGCGGGACCACGGAAGCCAGTGCGACCTGTTAGGAGCGAATAGAACTGTCCGGTTTTGTAGCAAAGGGATTGTCCGCTTTTCTGCTCCCGCGCCTGGCGGACATCTCAGGCGGCCTGTTTCGATTGCCCTGTCATGAGCCTGCCCGCGGTATCGTAGTGGGCGAGCTTGCGTGGGCCGTGAAAGATCGCGCGGCTGCCGTCCACATACCGATGCACCCGCACCTTGGCTTTGACCTAGTGGTGGCGATGGCGGTCGGCGGGAATCCGTAGCGTGAACCCCTCGAAGCTCACGCAGTTATCGCGTCCGACGGTGCGCTCGAACTGCTCGCACAGGATGTCGGCTAACGCCGGACCGATATAGTGCACGTAGGCACTGCCGGCCTCGGCCGCCGGCACGGCGAACTTGGCATTGTAGGCCGGGCGGTAGACGTACTCGAGGTAGCGATTGGCCGCCTCGATGTCGCCACCGCCAGTTCCCTGGGCAAGCGTGCCTGATGCGTGCGAAACGCCCGCTCCGAGCGCCCGCGTGCCTCGGGTGAATAGGCCGGCTGATGCTGGATGCCCAACTGCGCCAGCGCCGGCCCACTTGGGTAAGCGCTTGTTTATCCACCTTGCCCCCGGCCTCGGGGGTATGGAAGTAATGACTCGCCCGATCGGTGTAGAGCATCCGCAAACAGTCCCTTGGCGGCAATGGTTTGACCGATGCCGTGAAAGCTCGAGGCGCTCCCCTCTTCTTCGACGAAGAACATCGAGGTGTGTTCGCTGGTGGCAATCGTCCAGGGTCACGATCAGATCCCACTGCACGCTGGGCACCCATTCGTGGGTCGAGCCGTCCTGGTGCAGCATCATGCCCCGCATCGGCGCCCGTTCCCGGCGCTTGCGGTGCTTGCTCCGCCCCGATGCCCGCTGCACCGCGCCGGCTGCCTGCAGCGTGTTCTTCACCCAGCTATAGCTGCGCGTGCCACCGTGAGCACGCAGGTACCAGCTGTGAAAGTGGCGCACGTTCCAGCCCGCGTAGCGACCCCGATACAGCCCCACCACCTCCAGCACCTCATCGACCGGCGCGCACCGCCCCGATACCTGCACCATGCGCCGGTCAATCAGCCCTTCCAACCCCGCTTCTTCGTACCGATCGATGTAGCGCCGAAAGCTGCGCTCACACACCCCAAGCAGCCGCGCCGCTTCCTCCCGACGTAACCGCCCCGCCTGCCATCCTGCATACGCCTCTTCGAATCTCATCGTCCGGGTCTCCTGTAGCCATCGTGCCCGGCTCCGAGGTGCTTCCCTCTCTCACCTCAAAACCGGACAGATTACGTGCTACTGAATCGGACACATCATTTGCTCTCAACATGAAGCCAGTGCGACCTTGGCGTTTTGCGCCGCTGCTGTTAGATTACGGCCCCTGCCCGTATTTTGCGGAAAAGGAGAATCCCATGCGCAGCTTGCTCACCGCCACCCTGTTTGCGATCGCCCTCGTCGTCTCCGGGTGCGCCTCCACGGGGTCACCCACGGATGCCGCCGTTTCCGACAGCATGGTGAGTTCGCTCGGCAAACTCAACATGAGCCCCTCCCAGGCGACCGGGAGCCTCGGCTCGCTGGTTTCGCTGGCAAGCAACCGACTCTCGCCCGCAGACTTCAGCAAGTTCAAAGGTTATCTACCGAACGCGGACAAGTATCTCAAGGCGGCGGAGGGGGCGGGATTGCTGAAAACACCTGTGAAAGACGTTGCCGGTCTCAACAACAACTTCGCCGCGCTGGGTGTGGAGCCGAATACCGCCCGCGCTTTCCTGGGCGAGATGAGCAAGTATTTCTCGTCGAAGGGCGACGCGGCGCGCAGTCTCTTTACGACAACCATCAGCAAGTAGTCGCGGCAGCGACAGCCTGAACCGGCGGAAGCGACCGCCGGTTTTTTTGCGTTTGCCGGGGCGCAGCGGCAGCGGGGACACCGATGGGAAAGCGCATCGTCCTCACCACGTTCGGCTCCTACGGAGATCTTCATCCCTACATTGCGATCGCGCGCGGTTTGATCGCACGCGGGCACGAGCCCGTGATCGTCACCTCCGAGGTCTATCGCTCCAAGGTCGAAGCAGGAGGAATCGGGTTCCACCCGATGCGGCCGGATCTAGCCGAGCTTGGCGAGCAGGCCGAAGTCGTGCGCCGCGTCTACGATACCCGGCGCGGGGCGGAGTACATGACGCGCCAGCTCATCATGCCGCACCTCGCCCACACCTTCGCCGATCTCCTCGCGGCGGCGCGCGGCGCGGACATCCTCGTGTCGCATCCGCTCACCTATGCCGCGCCGCTCGTTGCGCGCAAGCTCGGCCTGCCATGGATGTCCACGGTGCTGCAGCCGATGATCTTCATGTCCGTCTACGATCCGCCGACGTTGCCGCCCGCGCCCTGGCTGAAAGCGCTGCACCGGGTGAGTCCCGCCCTCTACCGCGTCGCCTTCCGCGCGGTGAAACGCTCCGTCCGCAGCTGGTCGGAACCGGTGCGGAGCCTCGCGCGCGAGCGTGGCATCGAGGAGCCGGCAGGCGATCCGCTGTTCGAGGGACAGTACTCACCGCAGGGCACGCTCGCATTGTTTTCCGCGGCGCTCGCCGAGCCGCAGATCGACTGGCCGCAGCACACGCACATCACCGGCTTTCCCTTCCACGATGCGGACGACGTGGACGGTCGAGCGATGCATGCTCTCGACGCGTTTCTCAAAGCAGGTGAAGCGCCCATCGTTTTCACGCTCGGTTCGTCCGCGGTGTTCGTCGCCGACGATTTCTATCGGCAGGCCGTAGAGATCGCGCAACGGCTCGAGCGCCGCGCGGTGCTGCTCACGGGCAAGCTCACCGGCAATCAGGGATTGGGCGCGCTGCCGAGTGAGATCTTCGCCACCGAGTACGCGCCTTATTCCACGCTCTTTCCGCGCGCGGCCGCGATCGTGCACCAGGGCGGAGTGGGTACGCTCGCGCAGGCCATGGGTGCCGGCCGGCCCATGCTGGTGGTGTCGTTCAGCCACGACCAACCCGACAACGGCGAGCGAGCCGAGAAGCGTGGCATCGGCCGCCACATCCCGCGGGCGAAATTCTCGGTGGAGCGAGGAATCGAGGCACTGCGGGACTTGCTCGGCAATCCGAAGTACGCACGCGCAACCGCTGCCGTCGCCCAGCGGATGGCGCAGGAGGACGGTGTCGGCGCCGCGTGTGCACGACTCGAAACATTGCCGTAGCGCTCGGCTGAGCGCGACGTGCGTTATTCGCCCCAGAGAACGCTGCGCTCGTCGCCGGCAATCACCCTGAAGGATTCCGTCCCGAGGGTATATTCCCCGACCGGAAGCAAGCCCGAGAAGTGGCCCGTCTGAATGATGATCTCTTTCGCATGTCCGATGCTCGCGCTCTGGTCCGGCGCAATCGGCATCACCACGGCCGCCAACTCGGGCCCACGGAGCGCCTCACTCTTCTTCTCGGATCTGGGTTCGGACCGCGGCGCAATGCGCACTACCCCGAAGTTCGCTGCGACGTTTGCCAGCGACTCCCCGATGGTCTGCAGTTGACCGGCGGCATTAATATCGGTCTCGGCAGCGCCACCCAGCGCCGTCTGCGCGCGCAGCAGCAGGGTCTTGTAGCGCTGCGTATCGCCGAGATTGCGCGCCGCCTCCGCGCCGAGATAGTGGATCGCAGCGGGAGTCCACGCCGGATCCCGCGCCATGCCGAAGGCCTCGTCGCCCATTTTCTTGATGTCCTCGTAGGCCTCCGCGACACCCTCCCACTTGTTGTCTGCCGCGAGCTTCCTCATCTCCTCCACGAGACGCTGCACCTCTGCAGGGGAAGCGACCGGCGCTTCGTCGTTTTTCTTGAGATAGACAACCCCGTGGGCGACAGCCTCCCCTGCCTTCTGCTGCGCCACATGGGCAAGTTCGTGGGCCAGCAGCGCGCGTCCGGCGAAAGTGCCAGGCTGGTATTGCTCGCGCCCGAATACGATGTCTGTGCCGGCGGTGTAGGCCTGAGCACCCAGCGTGCGTGCCGATTGAGCTGCGCTCGGACCGGCGAAGATTCGCACACCGGCGAAGTCCGCTCCGAAACGAGGCTCGAAATACGCAAGACTCGCCGCATCCAGCGGTCGCCCGTGCTCAACACCGTCGACTAAACCCGGAACCCGGCGTGGCGCAGCGTTCGCGTCGCTCGTAAGCTTCGCGCCAACCGCCTGGCCTTGCAGCACTTGCGTCGCCATGCGATCGGCGTCCGCTTCGACGGCGCAATCGGACGAACCGATCTTGATGTCCACGGAACCGGATCGGTTCCGCAACGATCGCTGCGGCAGCAACGTCGCGGCTCTGCGCGCCGGTGTTGTGCTCCGGTCGGAACAGCGGTGTCGCTCGAACATGCGTTCCGCGCGCCGAATCAGGCGGTGCGGCCGAGCGCGGCCTTCACCTTCTCCGGCGTGAACGGCACCGAGCGCATGCGCGCACCGCACGCATCGTAAATTGCATTTGCGATCGCGGAGGGAACGATGGCGGCGGTCGGTTCGCCCGCGCCCCAGGGCTTCTCCGTCGGACGGTCGATGAGGTCGATGACGACCTCCGGCACGTCGGGGAATGTGAGGATCGGGTACGTCTTCCAGTCGAGGCTTGTCACGCGGGATCGGTCGAACTTCAACTCCTCGATCAGCGCGCGGCTCACAGTCTGCACGATGTTCCCGTCGATCTGATTCCTGAGGCCGTCCGGGTTTATGATCTGCCCGCAGTCGTGGGCAACGTAGAAACGCTCGACGCGAACCCTGCCCGAGCTGCGATTCACTTCCACGTCCGCGACCACCGCGACGTAGGTCCGCACAAGCTCGTATTTGATGTACGAGAATCCGCGCCCGCGTACCACCTCCGCGTTCGACCACTGTCCCCGATTGTGCTGCGACTGCCATTTCGCCAGATTCGCACAACGGTCGATGCATTCGAGGCCGCGCGGATCGGCCTTCAGCAGACGCTTGCGATACTCGATCGGATCGGCACGGGCAGCGGCTGAGAGCTCGTCCATGAAGCTCTCATTGCCGAAGGTGTTCTGCATGCGCCCCGGCGAGCGAATCCACGAAGGACGGAATGGCGTCTCCGCGAGCCAGTGAGCGACTACCTTGACGTTGGGAACAGCGTACTGGATCGCAAGCGACTGATGGATGTTCCCGGGGTGCGCCGGCACCGTCGGCAAACCGGCGAGCTCACCGGCGAGCAGGGTCACCGCAATCTCCTTCGGCTTATTCGGCATCCAGCACTCCGAGCTCCAGGCGACGATGTTGCCGCTGTCGTCGATCGCGCCCTGGTAGTCGAGTAGCGTCGGCGGACCCTTCGGGTCCCAGCCGTGCTCGTCGGCGCGGCTCCACTGCACGCGCACGGGCACGCCGATCTCCTTCGAGATCAGCGCCGCATCCGAGGCGGCGTCCTCGTGACCGTTGCGCCCGTAACAGCCAGCACCTTCCACGTAAATGCAGCGCACGTCGGCGTCCTGCATGCCGAGCATGTGCGCGATCTGACGGCGCAGGAGGTGGGTCTGCTGCGATGCCGTCCAGACCGTGAGCTTGCCGTTCTTGTACTCGCCGATCGCGCACGATGGCCCGAGGGAACCGTGCGTGTGTATGGCGAAGTCGTAGGTGGCACGCAGCACGTTCTCCGCTCCCTGCAACGAGGCTGTAGCGTCGCCCGCTGTCTGCAACGTCTCGTCGTTGACGATCGCGGTTTTGCGCACATACTCCCACAGCCACGACTGGTCGGGGAGTCCGTCCCAGGTGGACCAGCTCGGCTTGATCGCCTGCGCCGCCCGGATCGCGGCCCATTCGTTTTTGGCGACCACCGCGAGAAAGTCATCCTTGCGCACGGTGCGCAGGTAACCCGGAATCCCCTTGCAGGGTCTGTCGTCGTAGGACTGCAGAGACGCCTTCATCCCAGTCGGACGCACCACCCGCGCGTGCACCATGCCCGGCATGCGGACATCCTGCACGTAGGTGAATTTCCCGGTAACCTTGCCCGGGATGTCGGTACGTGGTTGCGGCTTCCCGACCAGCGTGTAGTCCTTCGGGTCCTTGAGCGGTGCCTTCGGATCGAGCTTGAGCTCGAACGTGCGGCCGCCGACGAGCTGGCCGTACGAGACGCCCTTGCCGCCCGACCTCGGCGTCACCGTGCCGTCCTTGATCACGAGATTCTCGCGTCCAGTCCCGAGATTGTCAGCGGCCTTCTGGAGCAGCGCCTCGCGCGCGGTGGCACACGCCTGACGGATCTGCATCCCGCCGTTCTGGATCGACAAGCTGCCGAAAGTGACGCCCTGGTCGGGCGTGAGCGCCGTGTCACCCTGGATCAGCTTGACGCTCGAGAACGGTACGGACAGCTCTTCGGCGGCAATCTGGGTGAGAGCGGTATAAAGGCCGGTGCCGAGATCGACCTTGCCGGAATACACGGTGACCAACCCGCTGCCGTCGATGGAAACGAATCCGTCCACCTGGTCGAGGGCCACGGTCTTTGCGGCCGTGGTGGCGTCGTCGGCCAATGCAGCGCCTGCACGGGTGCCGCCAACAGCGAACGTGACGACTAGTGCACCGGAGCTCTTGAGGAAATCGCGACGGGAAATCTGCTCGTTCAACATGGCTCGTCCCTCCTCATGCCATGGTTTCGGAGGCACGCTTGACCGCGCGCAGGATACGTACGTGGGTACCGCACCGGCAGAGATTGTTGGCGAGCGCCTGTCGGATCTCGTCCTCGGTCGGTCGCTTGCCCGGACCGACGAGGGTCAGCGACTGCATGATCATGCCGTTGATGCAGAAGCCGCATTGCACGGCCTGCTCGTCGACGAATGCCCGCTGCATCGGATGGAGCTTGTCCGGAGTGCCCAGCCCCTCGAGCGTGAGTACCTTGCGACCGGCAGCGGCAGAAACGGGGAAGGAGCAGGACCGGATCGGAGTGCCGTCCACATGCACCGTACAGGCACCGCACTGCGCAAGACCGCAGCCGAATCGCGGACCGTGCAACCCGATGTCGTTGCGCAGCGCGTAGAGGAGCGGCATCTGGGTATCGTCTACCCGGATCGTCTGCGACTTGCCGTTGACCGTGAGCTTGATTGGAGTTGACATCGCGCGATCTCCCCGGGGTTCAGTGATTAGGCAACCTCACTTTAGGCCGCGACCTCGCCAATTTCAAGCCGCCCGGAAGTCACCCCGCCCATGCATCCGATGGCTTCAGCGGACTGGATCGGAGCCCCGCTCACGGTCGCGGTCGTGCATTCTGCGCACCATGCTCACGAGCACCCCTGTGGTCCAGCCGAAAGCGAAAAGTCCCGACATGGCAATCATTGGGGCAAGAATGCGCCAAGCAGAGGGGAGCATCTCGGAGTTGTAGCCGAGCGTGGTGTAGGTGACTGCTGCGTAGTAGAAGGCATCGCGGAAACCCGTGATCGCACCGACCGATCGGAGCGTGATCGCCCACATCAGAACTTCCGCGAGATGCGTGACGAGGATCAGAAATACCAACACGCCGAAGAAGAATTGCCGGCGGACGCGCAGATGTTCATAGTCGGGCCAGTGACGGTCGAATCTCGCGTGCACGAGATACATGCCCAGCCCGTGCAGGAGGGTCGCCAAAATCAACAGCAGCGCACCCATGGGAATTTCCCAGAGTGACCACGTGGGACTCGACGGATGCATTCTCGGGTAACCTTTGCGGGTCGGCCACCATCGACGGCGCATCGTGCCACACGAATGCCCGCCGTACCATCCGGCCGGAAAGCGCCGGGAGACAGCACGCGAACAATCGCATCGCGAGCTTGGCAGCGGTTGGCACAGCGCGCATCATGGGTGGAACCCGTGCGCGGCCAGCCTGTAGGAAACACCGCACGCCACAGAGTTCACTTCGACTGCACCTATAGAACTCCCAACCGATGTCGCTCACGATCGACGTGATCTCTGATGTGGTTTGTCCATGGTGCTTCATCGGGAAACGCCACCTTGAACACGCCCTTGCGCTGCACGCACGCGCGCACCCGCATATCGAGCTGCCCGCGGTACGGTGGGTGCCGTTTCAGCTCAATCCCGATCTGCCCCCGCAGGGAATGGATCGCGCCGAATACTATCACCGCAAGTTTGGCGATCGGTCGAAGCAGGTGGTAAAGCGCATCGAAGCGGCAGGGCGCGAGGCCGGCATCGAATTTCGCTTCGACCGTATCGTCCGCCAGCCGAATACCGTGGCGGCGCACGTGCTGGTCGATCACGCTGCAATTCGAGGCAGGCAGGATGCCATAGTTGAGGCTCTATTCCGGGCGTTCTTTCTCGATGGGGTGGACCTGACGCGGCACGAGAACCTCATCGCGATGGCCGTCACCGCCGGACTCGATGCAGCGGAAGCTGAGTCTGCGCTCGCCAGCGCGGAAGCAAGACAGCAAGTCCTCAGGGCGGAGGAGATCGCGCGCGAGATCGGCGTGCAGGGCGTTCCGCTTTTCATCTTCGATCGTCGGATCGTCGTGTCCGGCGCGCAGCCTGCGGAAGTGCTCGCGCAGGCGATGACCGACGCGAGCGCATCGCAAGCGGCATAGGCAGTCTTCTCGTCACGCGCGGCAGTGTCCGCGCCTTCGACCCCTGCTACACTGCGCGGATTTTCTCACTCCGATCGAATGGAAGCGTTCATTCAGGCCATCGTCGCGCTTCTCGCCATCGCGAATCCGATCGGCGCGGCGCCGATATTCCTCGGCATCGTCGAGGGCCTCGAGCCGGCACAGAAGCGCGCCGCGGCGGTCCGCGCAGCCCTTTCGGTGTTTGCGATTCTGGCTGTTTCAGCGATCATCGGACAATCGATGCTCAAGCTCTTCGGCATCTCGCTGCCGGCGTTCCGCGCGGCGGGCGGCCTCGTCATCGCGCTGATGGGTCTTGAGATGCTTCGTGGCGAGGCGACGCGCGTGCAACATGAACCGGACCGCTTCAGCGACGCCGATGACGAGATCCTCGTCCCATTTGCCATGCCCATCGTCGCGGGTCCCGGCGCGATCACGACGGTGATCACGCTGGCGGTGACCCACCGCACGGATCATCTTCCGCTCGTCGCGCTGGCAGGCAGCGCGAGCCTCGCGGCGTTGCTGTGGCTGACGCTCAGAGTCATGGTTTCAAACGAACGCCTGATGGGCATTCGGGGCCAACGCATTCTCACGCGCTTCATGGGCTTGATTCTGGTCGCGATCGGATTCCAGCTCGGCCTGGATGGCGTGCGGGATTTCTTCGCCGCGAACTGAAGAAGGAAGCGGAGCGCCGTGTTGCGCCGGAAGTGGCGCTGGGCGTTGAAAACCGGGGAAATCGAAGAAGAGAGGGGCCCCGGAGAAATCCGCCGGAGCCCGGGTGATGCAGCTTATGCGGCGGTAATGTTCGACGCCTGCTTACCCTTCGGGCCTTCCACCACGTTGAACTGAACCTTCTGCCCTTCTTTGAGGGTCTTGAAGCCGTTCATGTTGATCGCGGAGAAATGTGCGAAGAGATCGGCTCCGCCGTCATCGGGAGTGATGAAGCCAAAGCCTTTCGAGTCGTTGAACCACTTTACGGTACCAGTTGCCATTTACAGTCCTTTTAATCAAAACGCGGGCGATCCGCAATCGAGTGCCTGAATCGCAAGACTGTGCAACTGCCAAGCTGGTAGTAACAAGACTCTGAATCAAACACCTGCGCGCCCTTTTACGCCCTTATGCCGACGCGGTCAATGAAATTCGTAGGCCGTTGCCTTTGTCCGCATGCGCCAACGCTTGCTGCGCATGCGCAATACAGCTTTCCTACACAAGGCGGAGCGCTGTTTTCACGGGTTTCAGCGGGCTTGTCGCAGCGCAAACAAAACGCCCCGGAGCATCGCTCCGGGGCGTTTTAGGCGAACCTCCTCGAATCAGGCCCCGGTGATGTTCGAGGCCTGCTTGCCCTTCGGGCCCTCGACGATATCGAACTTCACCTTCTGACCTTCCTTGAGGGTCTTGAACCCCTTCATGGCGATAGCGGAAAAGTGCGCGAAAACGTCGGCGCCACCATCATCGGGAGTGATAAAACCAAAACCCTTGGATTCATTGAACCACTTCACAGTACCAGTTGCCATTGACAGTCCCCTGGGAAAAAAGCGGGCGATCCCGCAATCGAATGCCTGAATCGCAAGACTGCAACTGCCAACCGGTAGTGCACGAGACTTGGTTCAAACACGAACCGTTTTTTACCCTCAAGGCGCTTGCCCGTCAAACCTTTTTTGCAGGCGGACAGCGCAGCCGGATGAACGGCCGCCGTGGCTTCGCGGCCTTTATGCCGAGCCCTGTCTTCCGGGCGAACTGTTGAGTGGCGACGGACGAACGGCCAAGTCCGCCTGCGGGTCCGGCGCGGCCGTTTCCATGCTGATTGCCCTACATGAACTTCGCGGATAGGGCACTCCCTTGAAAGAGGAGATCGCCGACAGATGCGAGCAGCTTGCGCGCGAGAATGCTCTCTTTCCCGCCGAAGCGGTGCACTAGTCGCGTGGTGATCGGAGAGGCCGCGAATAACCCGCGCATCGCGCGACTCATTTACGAGGCGGGACCGGAGCGATTCACACAAGCGTTCATCGCCCTGCTCCACTGGTTCGACGAGCGCGGAGAGCTGCACACGCCCGATCCGCTTGTCGCGTGCGATCAGTTCTTCCACATGCTGAAGGGACCAAAGCGTACGTGTGGGAGTGTTTTGAGGCTTATGGAGAAGGGGTTGAGCAGTGATGGGCGTCGAAGCAGCAAGCGTAACGGCGCCCCGGAGACCTCATATGGGGTAAGGAAACTCGAAGTACGCTCGTTCCCCCTTGAGATCACCATAAAGAAACCAGTGACTTTGGTCTCGGGTGACCGACCCGAATAGCCAAACTTCCGCGACCTTGGCTTCCGGGGCAGGAATATTCTGGAAGGCCAACCGCATTTCTCTGTTTACGTGTATTGCAACTACCAAGTCTCCCGAATCGACATACTTCGCGAGTTCTGCCAACAACCGGTCGACCGATGCGGACGGTCCTGTGTGAGAGGGAACCAGTTCCTTTATCTGCACCGGGGTAAAAATCTGAATATGCCCATTAACCACCGCCGTGACGAAGTCGTAGTCTCGGTCTTCAGTCGGGGCGTAAAGCACCTTTGCTCCCACAACCGACTGCATTCCATGACAAAAAAGTGCTGCTTCGCGACGCTGCCGATCCGGCTTGAGCAGGTTAGCAGTTCGTTGAAATTATCGATGATTTGGGTGCGGGCATTGGATCGCAACGAGATTTTCAAGATGGGAGAGGAAGCCGTGCGAGGTTTCTCGCGGTTTGCGCTTCCGCGTTGGTGTTTTGCGCACGCTATTTGCACGCGAACCGCAAATGCGGACGCACCTTTCCCGTTTATCCGGTCGCGCCCATGATCGCCTGTGCTATGAACAGTTTCGGCAACCGGCGCAAATTGACCGCCAGCATGGACAGTGTGAACACGTCGCTGACTTTCGGCTGGCCACGCAGCTTGACCTGACGGATCGTTGCGCCATGCTGCTTGCCATCACCGAACAACGTCTCGATCAGCTTGCGCGTCACCTGACTGACCCGATAGCCGTCGTGCCGGGTCGTGCGGCCGTCGATCCGGCTTTCGCGCTTCGCCCGTGCGGTCTTGGTGTCGTACTCGTAGGCATTTTGTGCCACATGAGGGGTGACGTTGAGCTCACGGCAGGCGCTGACAAAGTCCTCGGTATCGTAGTTCTTGTCCGCCCCCACCGTCTTGCGCTGCTCGCCGGGAAGACTGGCCAACATGTCGAGGGCTGCCTCGCGTTCGGCCGTGCCCGTGGCCAGCGTCAGTCGCGTGTCAACGGCCAACTTGCTGCGGTTGTCCATCAGCACATGGCCCATGAAGGATGGCAGAGCCTGGGCTTTCTTCGACTTGGTGAACAGCCGGGAATCCGCGTCGGTGGTACTGGCGTGCGTATCGTTGCTGCGTTTCTGGCCCTTGAACTCCACTTCCGGATTGTTCTTGCTGCCAGTCTTGTTCGGCGGGGGCCCATCCTTCGGCACGAAGCTCTTGAGCGAGGCCCAGGCACGTATCAGCGTGCCGTCCACGCTGAAATGCTCGCACGAGAGCAGCTTGGCTTCTTCCGCTTGTTGCATCACGCGCCCGAACAACGTCTTGATCGCATCGTGATCGATCAGCCGGTCGCGATTTTGCGTATAGGTGCTGTGATCCCACGCCAAGTCTTCCATGCCCAGTCCGACGAACCAGCGGAACAGCATGTTGTAACCCAATTGCTCGCACAACAGCCGTTCGCTCCGAATTCCATACAAGGCTTGCAGCACCAATCCACGCAGCAGCCATTCCGGGGGCACCGAGTACCGACCACGCTCTTCGTACATCGACTCAAACAGCCGGTCCATGTCGCGCAGCGCTGGATTGAGAATCTCTCGAATCGCGATCAGCGGATGCTCCGCCGGCACGTAATCCGAGGTCTGCTTCACAACGAACAAGCCTTCCTGGGTTACGTCGGCTCCACGCATCGCGCTCATCCCCTTCGATCTATACGACGCATTACTCAACGTACTCCCCCCGATTCCGTAAACACTATCAGGGGATAAATTCAACAAACTGTTAGTGCGGAGAGTTCTCAGCTTTTCAGGCGCCCGCACAAATGCTTCAGATCGCTCAATCTCGCGCAGTCGCACAAGTTCGGGTTCGGGGTCCGAAAACGATAATCGAGACCAATGATTGATCCGAGCTTTGTCCCCGTGAAGCGACCTAGCCATCAATACACCACCTGCACATTCTCCGGCTGAACCCACGCTTCCAGGCCTTCGATGAGCCCTTCCTGCAGGCTCACGCGCCAGGCATCACCGAGTTCGATCTCGCACTGTGCCGCTCCGTTTGCATACACGACGGACACCGGACATTTCCCGTTACGGTAAGGGCCGAGCACTTCTTTCAGGCGCTGCCCGTCGGAACTGCCGTTGCATGTAATGCGCATGCGCCGCGCGAACTTGTCTCGTGCGGCCGCGAGGTCCCATATCTGATCGGCGGTGAGGCGGAAACCACCGGTGAACTCATCGTGCACGACCTTGCCTTCAGCGACCAGCAGTTGATCAACCTTGAGCAGGTTGCGACTCGCCTCGAATAGATCGCTGAAGAGCGTGACTTCGATGCGACCGGTGCCGTCATCGAGCGCAACGACACCCATGCGTCCGCGGCGCGACTGCTGTACGCGCACGCCGAGGACGATGCCCGCAACGCGCCGCGGCTCGCTGCTCGGTTGCACGTCGCCGAGAGCGGTCGGCACGATCTTGCGCACTTCCCGAGCGTCGCTGTCGAACGGATGGCCCGACAGATAGAAGCCGAGCGCGGCTTTCTCGTTCTGCAACCTCTCCACGTCAGTCCACCGCGCGGCGTCCCGGTGCGCGGGCGTCGCTTCGTGACCGCTTTCGGCAACCTCGAACAGGCTCGTCTGATTGGCGGAGCGCTCCGCCTGCTCCGCGGTTTCCATGGCGATACCGACAGTGGCAAGAAGGCTTGCGCGGTGATCGGTGATGCTGTCGAAAGCGCCGCCGCGGATCAGTGACTCGATCACGCGCCGATTCACGAGCCGCTTGTCGACGCGACGGCAGAAATCGAACAAATCCCGATAGGGACCACCGCTCGTTCGCGCCGCCACGATGCTCTCGATCGCTCCTTTTCCGGTACCCTTGATCGCACCTAGGCCGTAGCGCACCGTCTTCGCGTCCACCGGCCTGAACCGGTACTCGGAAACATTGACGTCCGGCCGGAGCACCGCAAGCCCGCTGGCGAGCGCGTCTTCGTGGAAGAGGCGCACCTTGTCGGTATCGTCCATCACCGCCGACAGGTTGGCCGCGGCGAATGCAGCGGGATGATGGGCTTTCAGGTATGCGGTCTGGTAGGCGAGCACCGCGTAGGCGGCAGCGTGAGACTTGTTGAAGCCGTAGCCCGCAAACTTTTCCATCAGGTCGAAGAGCTGCGTCGCCTTCTGCTTCGGAAGTCCGTTCGCCTGCGCACCGGTGACGAAGATGTCGCGCTGCTGCGCCATCTCCTCCGGTTTCTTCTTGCCCATCGCACGCCGCAGCAGATCCGCGCTGCCGAGGGTGTAGCCACCGATGACCTGAGCGATCTGCATCACCTGCTCCTGGTACACCATGATGCCGTAGGTGGGACCCAGGATCTGCTCCAGGCGGGAATCGAGATACTCCACGCGCTGGCGGCCGTGCTTGCGGTCGATGAAGTCGGGGATGAGCTCCATCGGACCCGGCCGGTAGAGCGCGACGAGCGCGATGATGTCCTCGAAACGATCCGGTCTTGCGCGCTTGATGAGATCGCGCATCCCGCGGGATTCCAGCTGGAACACGGCCGTCGTGTTGCCCGCCGAAAGGAGAGCGAAGGTGGCGCGGTCATCGAGAGGAATCTGCTGCAACGAGAAATCCGGCGCACCCGCTTCCCGCACCAGTTTCTCGGTCCAGTCGAGAATCGTCAGAGTAGTGAGGCCGAGGAAATCGAACTTGACGAGCCCGACGGCTTCCACGTCGTCCTTGTCGAACTGCGACACGACGCTGTCCGCACCCTGCGTCGCGTAGAGCGGGCAGAAGTCCGTCAGCTTGCCCGGCGCGATGAGCACGCCGCCCGCATGCATCCCGACGTTTCGCGTCAACCCTTCGAGCCGGCCGCCGAGTTCGAGCAGCTCACGCACTTCTTCTTCGTTCTGTTCCCGTTCCTTGAGCATCGGCTCCATCTCGCGCGCCATCGCGAGCGTGATCTGCTTGCCGGGCTGCATCGGGATGAGTTTCGCGATCTGGTCGCAGAAGTTGTAGCCGAGATCGAGCACGCGCCCGACGTCGCGCACGACCGCGCGTGCAGCCATGGTGCCGAAAGTCGCGATCTGCGACACGCTGTCGGCGCCGTATTTGTCGCGCACGTATTCGATGACGCGGTCGCGACCTTCCTGGCAGAAGTCGATGTCGAAATCCGGCATCGACACCCGCTCCGGGTTCAGGAAACGCTCGAAGAGCAGGTCGTACGCGATCGGATCGAGGTCGGTGATGCCGAGGCTGTACGCAACCAGCGATCCCGCGCCGGAACCGCGCCCGGGACCGACCGGTACGCCGTTCGCCTTCGCCCAGTTGATGAAGTCGGCGACGATCAGGAAGTAGCCGGCGAAGCCCATCTTGACGATGGTTTCGAGCTCGAAGCGAAGCCGCTCTTCGTAGCGCGCGCGCTGAACGTCACGGACGGCGGCATCCGGAAACAGGACAGCGAGCTTCGCTGTCAGTCCGCCCGCGGCCTGGCTTCGCAGGTAATCCTCGAGGCTCACTTTGCCGGGAGTCGGGTATTCGGGAAGGCGGCTCTTGCCGAGGACGAGGCTCAGGTTGCAGCGCCGTGCAATTTCGACCGAATTTGCGAGTGCTTCGGGCAGGTCCGCAAACAGCTTCTGCATCTCGGCCTGGCTCTTGAAGTATTGCTCGGGCGTGAAGCGCTTGGGGCGTCGCTGATCGGCGAGGATGTAGCCCTCGGAAATGCACACCCGAGCTTCATGCGCCTTGAACTCGTCCGGCTGGAGAAACTGCACCGGATGGGTTGCGACCACCGGCAACCCAAGTTTCGCCCCGAGCCGCACTGCCCGCTGCACATGCACTTCCGCTTCGGGCGCGCCGTGGCGCTGGATTTCCAGGTAATAGCGTCCCGGGAAGAGCGCAGCCCAATCGCGCGCAAGACGTTCGCACGCAATCGCGTTGCCGGAGAGCAACGCCTGGCCGACGTCGCCACCTTGAGCGCCGGACAGAGCGAGAAGCCCGTCGGTGCCGAGTTCGGCCAACCAGTGTTTATCGACGTCCGCGCGACCGCGATGCTGATTCGTGCGATAGGCCCGCGACAGCAACTCGCAAAGCAACAGGTAGCCCTGTCGATTCTGCGCGAGGAGCAGCAGCCGATGCGGCTTGTCGCGATCGGCCTCGTTGGCGAGCCAGACATCGCAGCCCGGGATTGGCTTGACGCCCCTGCTGCGCGCCGCCTGATAGAACTTCACGAGACCGAAAACGTTGGCGAGATCGGTCAAGGCCAGCGCCGGCATGCTGTCGGCAGCAGCGCGCTCCACCACATCGTCGAGGCGGACGAGACCGTCCTGGATCGAATACTCGCTGTGGACGCGCAGATGTACGAATGTGGGGAGGGACATCGAAGCAAACCGAATGGAGGCCGGAATTTTATCACCAGGAGCCCTGCGCTCCGCCTGCTTACCGCAACCTTTCCGGACGACTGCCCGGCGCGGAACTTGCAAGCCGCCGACCCGCCCGTTGCAGTGCCGTCAACCGCACACGGTGCGACGCCAGACCCGCTGCGTGTACACCAGCAATTCGCTAGAGAGCCAGCTCCGACGTCCATGAGAAGATTCCGCCCGCTCCACAGACACATCTCCGCTCTTCTGATCGCTCTTTCGTCCGCGATTGCGGTCGCCCCTTCGGCGGCCGAGTCCATCTACAAATCCACTCTGCCGGACGGGCGCATTGTTTACGGCGGCAAACCGGAGAAAGGCGCCGCGAAGGTGGACAAGATCGAGCCCGCGCCTCCCGTCGTCGAGGTCGACCCGAAGACAGCGGAAGCCCAGCGTCAGCGCGACAAGGAACAGGTAAACGAACTCGAGAAGCGAATCGTGGCACGCAAGGCCGCGCGGGAAAAAGCCGAAGGTGACATTTTCGCTGCGAAGGACGCGGTGACCGCTGCAGAAAAAGCGCTCGCCACCGGCAAGGAGCCGCTGCCTGGCGAGCGCGTCTCCACCGCGGACGGCGGTTCAAAGCTCTCGGAGGTGTATTCCGAGCGGATCAAGGGGCTGGAAGACGAAGTCAAGGCTGCAAAGGAACGACTCGACAAGGCGTATCGGGACCGTAGCGCCCTCGAATAACCGCCCGTCCAGTCGACGGAACCCAATCGGGGAAACGCCGGTCGGTCTTTCGGAACGGACAGCTCCCAGCCCTCACGAAACTGCTGAAAGGAAAGCCCCCATGATCCAGCGTATCACCCTGATCGCAGTTTTCGCGGTGTTCACAACCGGCGCGGCTGCACAGACGATCTTCAAGTCCGTCATGCCCGACGGGCGCATCGTCTATGGCAGCGCTCCCGCGAAGGGCGCGGCGACCATCGAATCGATCCAGCCGACGCTGCCGCCTCCGGGCGAGAGCAGACCGGTCGCGCCCTCCCCGGCGGTCGAGACCAAAACCGAGCAGCCTGCGAACACGCTCGATGCGAAGTGGAACGCCGTCGAGAAGGAACTCCGCGAGGCGCAGTCCGCCCTTGCGAGGGCAAAAGCCAATGCCGAGGCGGGCGCGGCACCGATCGCCGGCGAGATGGTCGGCAACGCGGACAACGCCTTCGTGCGCCCCCGGCCGGAGTATATCGAGCGCCAGCGCGAGCTCGCCGACAAAGTCAAGGAAGCGCAGAACCGGCTCGATGAGGCGTTCGCCGCCCGCAACGCGTTGCGCTGATCCTCAATAAACCCGCGTGATGCGGTAGCCCTTGCGGCTCAACCGGGCGAGGATGCCGCGCTCGCCATAGAGGTGCAACGCACCCACTGCGACCAAGGCGTTACCGTTCTGCAAACGCGGCAGGATCGTCGCCGTCATCCGCTCGTTGCGGGAGAAGAGCACACGCTCCAGGAACACCTCGTTCAGCTCGTCGCTCACCGCGTCCCGCCCGGTAAAGCTCGCGTTGATCTCCCACATCCGCTTCAGGTCGCGATCGAGGTAGGCCTCGATCAAGGCCTTGGTCATGTCCGAGATCTCATCCTCGCGGCTGACGACGCTCTTGAGCAACCCGACTTGCACTTCCATCGGCATGCCGTCGAAGGTGTCGATCTGCTCTTCCACCGATTCCATCTGGAATACGGGCTTCTTCTGCTGCACCGCCATGCGATAGAGCGCGTAGTCGAGGATCACGACTGGCCGCTCAGGCGGCATCAACAACGTCAGCATCACGCTCCACGGCTTGAGCTGGCGCGTGACCGAATCCGGGAAACCCCGCCGCCGCATCGTTTCGACGACCTCGCCATAGAGCTCCGGACCCAGGAAATCCGACAGATCCTGGCCCCTGGCGAGGCGCGCCGCACCGGCGAACTTGCGGTTGGCGGTCTCATCGGTCAGCATCTCGATGGTCAGATTCTTCGATCGACCGAAGGCCCGATCCACCGCGGGCGGGAGCTTGAGCACACGCGGATCGTCGATGTGGATGGTGCCGAATACATAACTCGGCGAGATGGGCGGCTTTTCTATCCGCCATAACAATCCTCGCTCGAATCGCTCCGCCTTGCCGGAGGCGAGGTCTTGTTCGGCCGGGTGGGCAGTGATCGCGAAACCCAGCACAAGGGCTGCAATCAGGCATTGGAGCCGAAGCATGAACACCTTTTCGAATGAGGGGCTGGGAAGGGTAAGGGAAAACGCCGGCTTGCGACAAGGTCGGCAGCGCGCTCGGCTGGACCCGTGAAAGCCAGCGCCTCCGAGTTTGTGGACGTACGCGGTGTGCGCTATCACATACGCCGGTGGGGTGACTGGCACGCGCCGCGGCTGTTTCTGCTGCACGGGTGGATGGACGTCTCTGCATCGTTCCAGTTCCTCGTCGACGCGCTGCGGGAGGAGTGGTGCGTGCTTGCCCCGGACTGGCGCGGATTCGGAGAAAGCGGCTGGAACATCGGCGGCGGCTATCTCTTCGCCGACTACCTCGCCGATCTGGAAGCGCTGCTCGATCGCTATTCCCCCCATACGCCCGCGTCCCTGATCGGGCACAGCCTGGGTGGAAACGTCGCCTGCATCTACGCCGGGGTGCGTCCGCGCCGGGTGGGCAGGCTAGTCTCCCTCGAAGGCTTCGGCATCGGGCGCGCCGCCCCGGACGAGGCGCCCGAACGTTATGCGGTATGGCTCGATGAGCAGCGCGACTCGCTGCGACTTGTCAGCTATCCTTCCTTTGAGCGCGTGGCCGCGCGTTTGAAGAAGAACAACCCGCGTCTTAGCGACGGGAAAGCGCTGTTCCTCGCGCGGCACTGGGCGCGCGACGCCCGGGACGGCGAGGTGGTGCTGCGGGCGGACCCGCGGCACAAGATGCGAAGTCCCGTCCTTTACCGACTGGAAGAAGCGCTGGCCTGCTGGCGCTGCGTGGAAGCGCCGGTCCTGTGGGTGGAAGGAGACGTGTCGTCGATCCGCAGCTGGATGAAGGAGGACGAAGACGGATTTGCTGCGCGCATGGAAGCGTTCGTCAGACTGCGCCACGAGGTCGTGTCGGGGTCGGGTCACATGCTTCACCACGACGCGCCACAGGCGGTCGCGGCTCTCATCGAGGAATTTGTCCGCCTCGATTCGCCCTGAGCTCTGCGCGAGCAGCAGTCACGGCCAGTAACCCAAATTGGTGCCGTGTGCGTCGGGCTCGACGGCTTCGCGCTTCGATTGCCTTCTGGTGCGTCGACGCTCGAAGCGCACCTCGCCAATTCGGAGATACGTTCTCGAATGGCGCAGCACCAGGAAGGCGCCGTAGCCAAGGCCGAGGCAGCACAGCACCTGTCCGAGGGAATACAGTAAGTCGATCATGATCGTAGTCCCGGAGAGTCATGAATCCCCGCAGCCAAAGCCTTCTAGAAGGTAGGCGGCTCCTGTCCGACCGGATCCTTCACGCTGCCGATGAAAACCATGGCCGCGTCTCGCACCGTTCCGACTTGCTGGACCGGTGGCGCAGATTGCGGCTGTACCGAAACGGTGGCCGATTGCGCGGGCGGCACACCGATATGCCAGTTCGGTCCCATCTGGCTGATCAGAACCGCTCCGGTTGCGGCCACGACGAATACCGCACACCAGAAAATCACCTCTTTCGCCATTTCGGGAATGTACGGGCGGGACTTGCTTTCGGGGGTGTCGTAGGGGGCGGACATTCTTTAGCTCCTTTCTCGTACCTGATTGATCTGGTTTCACCGTCGATGGGGAGACCTTGGGAGGTTTCCGTCTGCCTCGACGGTGATTCGCATTCTGGTCGCGGGAAGGGAAAGTGAATATCCGACTTAACGGCTATCACCGCCGTGCTATAGAGCCGGCTCGCAGACCGGAAACGCCCGTCCTGCAAGGGATTCCCAGAGCGCGGTCAACCGCGCCATCGGATCGGCGGACTAGACGGTAGGAGTACTCGAAGACCCAAAGCTTGCAAGGGGCTGGAACCCGCGATGCGGAAGCCCCGCGCCGGTGCGGTCAGAACGATGCAGCAAGCCTGGGCGAGGGGTCGCGCTGCCACCACGAGGGGAAGCACTCCATCGAATTGTGGAAGGCGATCGATCCCTGTTCCGGCGCCGCGAGCACGGCATCGATGAACTCCTGCGGGGGTCGATAGGCGTGGGCCTCGATGTAATGGAGGATCAGCCCCGGCGCAACGAACACCCGATCGCCACAGGGAATCCAGACATTGCTGTTTCCGCCGACGAAACGGCCGTTGGGGAGCGGCTGCGGGCAGAACTCGCACAGGTGTATGCCCGGCATGCCGACGGGTTGCCACGCCGCGCACACGTGCTCGTTCAGCGCCGTGAAGAACGCGGGCGGAACCGACCCTGTTGGATAGGGATGATGCCGCTCCAGCCAGCCCACGGCGCGCACGTGTTTACCGAAATCGACGTTGCAACGATGGCCCAGATCGGGGTAGTACATGTCGGTTCTCCTCTTCGCAGGTGCGCCTTCTTCCGGCTTGCGACACTGTCGCGCCTGCACTCCCTCCGGTGGAGGCATGAGCGTGATCCTGCGGGAACGAAGACACTGACGGAATAGGACGAAAGTCCTATTCGGACGAGCGCAAACCAGCAGCGACCGTACGCCCCCGCGCGCGCCCTTCAAGCGCCGTCGTCGAGGGCGAGCAGGCTGGCGTTGCCGCCCACAGCGGCAGTATTGACGGATACGGTGCGTTCCACCGCGAAGCGCGGCAGGTAGTGAGGTCCGCCTGCCTTCGGCCCGGTCCCGGACAGTCCCTCGCCGCCGAAGGGCTGAACTCCCACGACGGCGCCTATCATGTTGCGGTTGACGTACAGATTCCCCACCCGCGCCCGCGCCCTGACCCGGTCCGCCGTCTCATCGAGCCGGCTGTGCACGCCGAGGGTGAGACCATAGCCGGTCCCGTTGATGGCATCGATCACCCGATCCAGCTGCCCTGCCTTCCAGCCGATCACGTGCAGGATCGGGCCAAACACTTCCCGCTCCGGGAGGTCGTCGATGCCGATTTCCACCATGCGCGGCGCGAAATAGCACCCGGGAAGTCCGTCCGCCAAAAACGATGCTACGGCGAGCGGAGTCGAACGATGGGCGAGCGCAGCTGTGTAGCGTTCGAGTGCGGTGAGAGCCGTCTCGTCGATCACCGGACCCACGTCGGTCGCGAGGAGGCGCGGATCACCGACCACCAACTCCGCGATGACGCCTTTCAGGATCTCCAGCGCGCGGGGCGCTATGTCTTCCTGCAGGAAGAGCAGCCGGAGCGCCGAGCAGCGCTGGCCGACACTGTTGAACGCGGAGGCGACCGCGTCCACTGCAAGCTGCTCGGGAAGCGCCGAGCTGTCCGCAATCATCGCGTTCAACCCACCCGTTTCGGCGATGTACGGAACGATCGGTCCTGTCCGCGCTGCGAGCGCGTGCTGGATCAGTTGCGCGGTCTCAGTGGAACCGGTAAACGCAACGCCTGCGACACGCAGATCGCCGACCAGTTGTGCGCCGACGCTCGCCCCCGCACCCGGCACGAGGTGCAGCACATCGACGGGAACGCCTGCTTCGTGCAGCAGCTCCACTGTCCGCATGGCAACAAGCGGCGTCTGTCCGGCTGGTTTCGCGACCACACCGTTTCCCGCCGCGAGCGCCGCCGTCACCTGGCCGGTGAAAATCGCGAGCGGGAAGTTCCACGGGCTGATGCACGCGAAGACGCCACGGCCGCGCAGCGCGAACTGGTTATCCTCGCCGCTCGGCCCCGGCAGCCGCTGCGGCTCCCCACACAGCCGTCGCGCCTCGCTGGCGTAGTAGCGACAGTAGTCCACGGCTTCCCGCACCTCCGAAAGCGCGTCGGGAAGCGTCTTGCCAGCTTCGCGCACGAGCAACGCCATCAACGCGGGATGCTCTCGCTCGAAGAGATCCGCCGCACGTTCCAGCGAAGCGGCGCGCACGTCCGCACCAGCGCGATCCCAATCCTGCCAAGCTCGCGATGCGAGATCGAGTGCTCTGTCCACCGCTTCGTTGGTTGCTTCCGCGACCGTGCCGACCACACGGCGCCGGTCCGCCGGATCGCGCACCTCCCTCTCTGCACCCGGAAGCCGCTGCCCCCCTACCAGGGCGGCCGCATGATGGGCACTCTCGCACGCGGTTTCCATCCCGCGGGCAAGAACTGCTAGCACTTCGGGATCTGCCAGGTTCATTCCGGCGGCGTTATGGCGCCCGGCACCATAGATATCGCGGGGCAGCGGGATGCGCGGGTGCGGTGTGATCGGGCGCTGCTGCAATTGCTTGACAGGATCCGCGATGACTTCGTCGACAGCCACCACCCCGTGGGCGATTCGATTCACGAAAGACGTGTTGGCGCCGTTCTCGAGCAGCCTTCGAACTAGGTACGGCAACAGCGTCGCGAAGTTGCCGACCGGTGCATAGACGCGGCACGATGCTTCGCCGGCTTCGACCAACCCTTCGTACAGCGCTTCGCCCATGCCGTGAAGACGTTGAAACTCGATCCGGGCTCCCGCCTCCCGCGCGCATTCCAGAAAATACGCGACCGTGTGGGCGTTGTGGGTAGCGAACTGCGGATAGAAGCAATCGGGATGAGCAAGGAGCAAACGCCCGCAAGCGAGAAAGGCAACGTCGGTGTGCATCTTTCGCGTGTAGACCGGATAGCCTTGAAGGCCCTGGATCTGGGCACGCTTAATCTCGGTGTCCCAGTACGCCCCCTTCACCAGGCGTAGCGGAATCTTGCGACGACGGCTGCGCGCGAGATCGGCGAGCCATTCGATCACCGCAGGCGCGCGTTTCTGGTAGGTTTGCACGGCAAGGCCCAGACCGTCCCAGTCCGCCAGCGCGCCCTCCGCAAACACGGCCGCGAAGAGTTCGAGCGAAAGTTCCAGCCGGTCCGATTCCTCCGCATCCAGGGTGAGCATCACGCCAGAGTCGCGCGCTCCGCGCGCCAGGGTGGACAACGTCGGTCCCAACTCCCGGAGTACACGATCTCGCTGCGCGAATTCGTATCGCGGATGCAGCGCAGAGAGTTTCACCGAGACACCCGGCCGAGACGGCGCCGGAGCACCAGATCCATGTCCGACTGCGCGGATCGTCGCGAGATACGACTCGAAGTAGCGCCGCGCGTCCTCCCGCGTCATCGCCGCCTCGCCGAGCATGTCGAAGGAATAGCGCCACTGCGGGGCACGCCTAGCACGCGCGAGGGCTTCGTCGACGCTCTCGCCGAGCACGAACGCGCCCGCGAGGATCTCCATCGCCTTGCGCAGTGCGAGACGCAGTACCGGTTCCCCCGCGCTGGCGGCGAGGCGCCCGAGGACGTTCGCTGCCTCGTCGCGCGGCAGGGTCCGTGCGAGCCGCCCCGTGAGCATGAGACTCCACGTCGATGCATTGACCAGAAACGAGGTGCTCTTGCCCAGATGCTGTTCCCATTCACCGCGGGAAACCAAGCCGCGGATGAGGCGGTCCGCAGTGCCCGCATCGGGAATGCGCAGAAGCGCCTCGGCCAGGCACATCAGCACCACTCCCTCAGGCGTCGAAAGGTCGTACTCTTCGAGGAAAGCATCGAGGTTTCCTGAAGAGCGTCGGGTTCTTGCGCGCACCACGAGTCGCCGTGCCTGCTGCTGCACTCGATGCGACACAACCGGGTCGAGTCGTGCATGGGGCAGAAGTTGGTCCACGCATTTGGATTCGTCAGCGAGCCAGAGTGCACGGGTGCCTGCCAGCGATGGGTCGACGAAAGGGAACCCTGGTGCGAAAACGAAGGGGTTACTCATGAGCTCGCGAGTTGTAACGGAATAACTTTCTAACAGCGCTTCAACTTCTGACTTCGACAGCGCACCTTGCGGTAAGCTGCATCAGCTCCGCGCAGCGCCGCACTCTGCGACCCCGGCAGGTAGCGTCAAAGACCTGCCGTCCCCGCTGCGGCGATAGTTTGATCATTGTCAACGGTTCGTAAGTCAAAGTCGGGTAGATTTGCTATTTCTGGCGCGCTCGCGCGACACAATTCCGCGATGCCGCGCCGTCGCATCCGATGGGAGGATCCCCATGCGTCATCCGGAACACAACGCTTTTCTCGCTCCCGACGCACTGGAAATATTCGAGCGGATGGACCATTCGCGCCAGATGCAGGGCGCCACTCTCGCTTCGATGGGCTTCACGCCGGCGTCCACGCCGTATACCGCCGTGCTCGCGCTGCCCGGCGTGGAGCTGCGAAGGTATGGTGACAACCCTGCCGGTCCGCCGTTGCTGTTGGTCCCGGCGCCGATCAAGCGCTCCTACATATGGGACCTGACGCCCGAATCGAGCGTCGTGCAGCGCTGCGTGCACGCCGGCCTCGACGTCTTCCTTGTCGATTGGCAGAACCCCGATGGCGAAGCGGGAACCTTCGGCCTTGCCGACTACGCCGACCGGCTGCTGCTCGCCTGCGTCGATGCCATCGGCGACCTCACACACAGCCAGCGCGTCGCCATCGCCGGCCACTCGCTCGGCGGGACCTTTGCGGGTGTCTTCGCAACGCTCCATCCGGAACGCGTCGCGGCGCTCGCGCTGCTCGCCTCGCCCTTGCGCTTCGGGCGCGATGTCGGCATCTTCGGAAAAGCGGTCACGGACGCGCGTGCTCGAGGCATGTTCTCCCCCGCACCGGGCAGCGTCCCCGGATCGCTGCTCACCACCGCAAGTTTCCTTGCCTCGCCCGATACCTTCGGCTGGGAGCGGATCATGGACTGGTACCAGAGCATGGCCGATCCGGAGGCTCTGCGGGTTCACCTGCTCGTCGAGCGCTGGGCGCTCGACGAGGCGCCGATCGCGCGTGCTCTGTTTCAGGAACTGGCCGAGTGGCTCTGCCTGGAAGACCGGTTCATGCAGGGCGGGCTGGCGATCAACGGCAAGGCGGCGCTGCCTGCCAACGTGACGGCACCGGTGCTGGCCGTGGCCGACAGGCGCTGCCCTGTGGTGCCGCCGGAGTCCATTCTGCCTTTCGTGGAAGCGACATCGAGTGCTGACAAGCGCGTGCTGTGGTACGACGGCGACGTGGGCGTCGGTCTGCAGCACGTGGGCGTGCTGGTGGGACGCTCTGCTCACCGGACGCTTTGGCCGCAGATTCTCGCTTTTCTGCGGACGCACACACCCCGCGACATGCCACGGCCGAAGACGCCTAAACGCGTCTGAGCGTATTCCTCAGTGATGGAGGATCTTGGCGAGGAACTGCCGCGCCCGCTCTCCCACGGCGTGGGTGAAGAAGTCGTGCTTCGAGCGGTCCTCGACGATGGCGCCCTGGTCCATGAAGATGACCCGATGCGCGACCTTGCGCGCGAACCCCATCTCGTGGGTCACGACCATCATGGTCATGCCTTCCTTCGCGAGCTCGGTCATCACATCCAGCACCTCGTTGATCATCTCCGGATCGAGGGCTGACGTCGGCTCGTCGAACAGCATGGCGATCGGATCCATCGCGAGCGCACGCGCGATCGCGACCCGCTGCTGCTGACCGCCAGAGAGCTGACCCGGAAACTTGTTGGCTTGCGCCATGAGGCCGACCCGCTCGAGCAGCTTCAATCCCTTCGCCGTCGCCTCCTCCTTCGAGCGCCCAAGCACCTTGATCTGGGCCAGGGTCAGATTCTCGGTGATGCTCATGTGCGGGAACAGCTCGAAGTGCTGGAACACCATGCCGACTTTCGAACGCAGTTGGGCCAGGTTGGTCTTCTTGTCGCCGACGGAGATCCCGTTCAGCAGGATCTCGCCTTTCTGGAACGGTTCGAGCCCGTTTACGGTCTTGATGAGCGTGCTCTTACCGGAACCGGATGGTCCGCAGACCACCACCACCTCGCCCTTTTCGATGTTGGTCGTGCAGTCCTTCAGCACCTGGAACTCACCGTAGAACTTTGAAACGTCCTTGATCTCGATCATGCTCATACGGCATACCTCTTCTGGAGTCGCTTCACCACATAGGATGCCCCATAGCACATCACGAAATACACGAGTGCAGCGAACAGGTACATCTCCACCAGCCGCCCGTCGCGCTGCCCAACCTTGCCCGCGGCGCCGAGGAAATCGGGCAGACTGACCACGTAGACGAGGGAGGTATCCTGGAACAGGATGATGCTCTGGGTGAGGAGCAGCGGGATCATGTTCCGGAACGCCTGCGGCAGGATCACGTAGCGCATCGCCTGGCCGTAGGTCATGCCAACCGCGTACGCCGCGGACACCTGCCCGCGCGAAATGCTCTGGATCCCCGCGCGAATGATTTCGCAGTAGTAAGCCGCCTCGAAGATCATGAACGCGATCAGGGCCGAGTAGAACGGTCCCACCGTAGTCGCCTGGCCGCGGATCGCAGCGATAATTGTGGGCACCAGGAAGTAGAACCAGAAGATGACCAGGATCAGCGGAATCGAGCGGAACAGGTTGACGTACGCGCCCGCGAACCACGCCAGCGGCTTGATCGGGGAAAGCCGCAGTAGCGCGAGGATCGTCCCGAAAACGATGCCGCCCAGCATCGCCAGCGCAAGCAGGGTCAGCGAGAGACCCATCCCCTTCAGCAGGAACGGGATCGCGCCCGGGATCGAGCTCCAATCGAAATCGTAGCTCATTTTCCGCCCCCCCCCGAGATATAGCCCGGAACGCGGAAGTGCTGCTCCAGCCAGCGCATGATCGTCACCGCCGTAAGCGTGATGCCGATGTAGATGACGGTAGCAGCGATGAAGGCTTCGAAGACGTTCGCCGTGTATTCGGCGATCTGACGGCTCTGCGCGGTAAGCTCCAGAAGGCCGATCGTGAGCGCGACCGACGAGTTCTTGAAGATGTTCATGAACTCACTGCCCAAGGGCGGGATGACGATGCGGAACGCCATCGGCAATAGCACGAACTTGTAGGTCTGCCAGAGGGTGAGACCCGTGGCGAGACCGGCGTTCTTCTGGCCTTTCGGCAGGGAGTTAATGCCGGCGCGGACCTGCTCGCACACCCGCGCAGCGGTAAACCAGCCGAGGCAAAGGAAAGAGGTGATAAAAGCGTTCACCGTCGGATCCATCTGCTTCAACTTGTCGCCTAGTCCGAACGGAAGCACTTCTGGAACCACGAAGTACCAGATGAACAACTGCACCAAAAGCGGGACGTTGCGGAAGATCTCGACGTAGGCAGTGGCAATGCCCGACAGCCATTTGTTTGGCACCGTACGCATGACGCCCAGCACGGCCCCGAGCGTGAGCGCGAGGACCCACGCCGAGAGCGCGACGGACACGGTCCACCCGAGGCCCGAGATCAGCCACTGTAGATACGTAGCGGAGCCGTCTGGCGTCTTCTGCAGGAAGACACCCCAGTTCCAGTGGTAATTCATCTCAGACACTCCCCAAGTTGTAATTCGATCTCGGAGCTGAGACAAAAAGAGGGACCGCTGCAGGATCCCCCTTCACGATGCCATCCCCGGGCCGCCTATTCGAAGGCTTTGTCGTTGGGGTTCTTGAACAGCGCGGCAAGCTCGGGACTGAGTGGGAAGTTGAGGTTCAAGCCCTTCGGGGGAATCGGGCTCAGGAACCATTTGTTGTAGATCTTCTCGATTTCCCCACTTTTCATCACTGCCGCAAACGCGTCGTCCACGGCTTTCTTGAACTGCGGATCGTCCCTCCGCATCATGCAACCGTATGCCTCGAAAGACTGCGGTGTGCCGACCACGGCCCAGTCATCCGGATTCTTCGCCTTGGCGCGCTCGCCATAGAGCAACGCATCGTCCATCATGAACGCGACGGCCCGACCCGACTCGAGGATCAGGAACGACTCACCGTGGTCCTTTGCGCTGATGATGTTCATCCCCATCTTCTTCTCTTCATTCATCTTGCGGATGAGGCGCTCGGAACGTCGTCCCGGCCGTGGTGACGACGGTCTTCCCTGCGAGATCGGGAAAGTCCTTGATGCCCGATGTCTTCTTCGTGAGCAGCCGGGTCCCGATGATGAAGATCGAATTGGAGAACGCGACCTGCTTCTGGCGTTCGGTGTTGTTGGTAGTCGAGCCGCACTCGAGGTCTACCGTTCCGTTCTGCACCAGCGGGATGCGGGTCTGCGATGTCACGGGATTCAGCTTCACCTGCAGGTTCGGCATGTTGAGTTGCTTCTTCACCGCCTCGACGACCTTCAAGGCCAAGTCTTGGGAATAGCCCACCACCTGCTGCTTGTCGTCGTAATAGCTGAAGGGTATCGACGACTCCCGATGACCGAGAGTGATCGAGCCGGTATCTTTGATCTTTTTCAGGGTTCCACTCAGCTCCTGGGCGCCCGCCGCTTGGGTGAACAGGCAGTCTGCGACGATCAGGAGAGCGGCGGAAATGGATGGACGCATGAGAATCTCCTCTACGTGACGAAGGGCAGGTCGTTTGCGGTCGTTCGCCGATGTTTCACAGAACGATTTTCGCCTGAAGGATAGCCGATTTCTCCGAGGGCATCCACGCAAACCGGACCTCCCGTCGGAGCCGGGGCGGCGGGATCGCGTTCCGGATGGCGGAGACTCTCGCGGCTTCCGGCGTTTCAAAGCCGTCGCCGAGGCCGGTACTATTGCTACGCACATTGCATGACCCTCAGTGCACCCCCGCGAATTAGGTATACGCTATCGTCGAAATCCGTACTACCGATTGGATGAGGTCGAACCGGCAGGGTAGGCTCGGTCGACGCATCCCCAACACCCACGCCACAAAGGAGAATCGCCATGGGCAGCAAGAAGGCCGCGAAGAAGTTCGCAACCGATAACGGGAGCGCCATCGACATCGGCATCAAGCAAGCGGACCGCGAGGCGATCGCCTCGGGTCTGTCGAAGCTGCTCGCCGACACTTATACGCTTTATCTGCAGACCCACAATTTTCACTGGAACGTGACCGGTCCGATGTTCCAGACCCTGCACCTCATGTTCGAGACCCAATACAACGAACTCGCGCTGGCTGTCGATCTAATCGCCGAGCGCATTCGTGCGCTTGGCTATCGCGCACCGGCCACTTATGACGAATTCACGAAGCTGAGCTCCCTCAAGGAAGTGGGAGGCACGCCGAAGGCCGAGGAGATGATCCGCATCCTTGTCGACGGCCAGGAGGCCGTGGTGCGCACCGCGCGCTCGGTCTTCCCAGTAGTGGATGGGGCCAGTGACGAGCCGTCGGCCGACCTCCTCACGCAGCGCATGCAGGTCCATGAAAAAACTGCGTGGATGCTGCGGAGTCTGCTGGAGAAATGAGGTCGAGTCACCCCTTGATGTTCGAAAGAGCACACCACGCTGTTTTTCGGTGCAGGCTAACCTTCAGGTTACGCCGGAGCTACAAGACGGCCTGGATGCTTAGGAGCTTGCTTGAGAAATGAGGGTTGATACGAGGACGCGTATCGTCGCGTCGCACTAGAAGAATTTCACGAGCTGAATCCAGCCCTGTGAAGACGCGTTGCTGACACCCGGAACCGGTTCGGGGCCGACGCGCCAGGCAACGCCGCCGCGAAGGGAGAAGTTGCCGACAAAAAGAAGATTCGCGCCGATGCCCGCTCCATACTGACTCACGCGGTTGATGCCGGGGCGAAACTGGTCCTGGTTGATGCGCACCGTACCGCCGTCGAAGAACGCGAACACCTGGGGCCGCGTCAACCAGCCCCAGGTCGGCAACGTGTAGCGCAGTTCCGCGGTTCCGAGAAATCCGTCGTCGCCGACGCCCTCGCCCTGGGGATAGGCGCGCACACCATTCGGGCCCCCTAGCACAAACTTCTGTGAGGGGTCCAGATTCTTGCCGGCAAACTGACCCTGGATGCCGACGTACAGCTGGAGCACATCCGTGATGCGCTGCAGTCTCAGCGCCGAGTAGGCAAGCTTGTCGAAGCTTCCCGCCGATTTCGTCGTGGCCTGATCGATGAGGAACGCAGCCTCATCGCGAAACTGGAGATAGCCGTTCACATACGCGACCGATGCCGCATTCACGCCCCCGCCCAGGAATTCGTCGCGCGTGTCACCGTTCAGCGCCATTGCGAATGAGCGTATCCAGCGTCGATTGAAGGTGCTCGTCGCATCCACCTGATCGTCGAGATCGAAGTAGTCGAAGCTCATCTGCGCATCGAGATTACCACGCGCGGAGCGGATCGCCGGATAGATGCCGAAGAGGCTGTAGATGTTCGCGTTGCCGTTCGCGTCGAGGGCGGTGAACTGCTGACCGAGCGTGTAATAGGTGCGGGAAAACGCCGCGCCGGCCTTGAGTCCGTTGCCCGCCACCGGTACCTGGTATGCGGCCCGGCCGTACCACAGGTCGGTTTGCTCCGCGACGAGACCCCGTAAGGACAAGAGATCGCCGCGATCTGCGAGGTTCGCCGCCGCCACACTGCCGCCGAGGCGCAGACTTCCCGTATAGCGGTTGCCGTAGTTGTCTCCCTCCAGCGTGCCGGTGAAGGTACGGGTGGGCGTGATGTCGACGACGAGATCGGACGTGCCGACTTCGGAGCCAGGCTTGAGCGTCGCGGCGGACGCGACGCCCGCGAAATCCTTGAGCAGCAGCAGTTCGCGTTCGAGCGGCTCCTGCCGGATCACGGCACCACTCTCCGCGCTGCTCAGCGTGGCGCGAGCGAGACCATCGGAGAGGCGCGACGTGTTACGCAGATCGAGCTTGCCGAAGCGCCCTTCCAGCACGGCAATCTCCACCTCACCGTCCTTTATCTCCTGTGCGGGAACGTAGGCACGTGCAACGAGATAGCCGCGCTCCCGATAGAAGCTGGTCACGCGCGCGGCCGCCTGATCGAGATCCGCCAGACTCACCTCGCGGCCAGCGAGGCTCTGCACCAGCGGGAGCAATTCCGCAGGTGTGAATGCGGTGGCTCCTGTGACGCGAAGTCCCTTCACGGAAAACCGCGCTTCCGGCGACGCTTCCATTGAAGGCCGTGCCGGCTGATCCACCTGCAGCGACGGAGTTCTTTGGGGCGGCACTTCGGGGCGCCGCTGTTCGATCTCACGAATGGTGGTGCCGATGTCTGGCGGAAGCACCTGCGCGAGCGCGGAACTGCAACCAAGCACAAACGGAAATGCTGCCAGAAGGATCGTGCGGGGCGTCGAAAACATGGTCGACGATGAAGCGCTTTCGCGGTTATTCGGATTATTGGCTGCGCAGCCTAGCCCAATTCCAGGTGGGAAACAACGCAGCGGAAGACGCGCTGAGCACCCGTACCGGATCGATATCATTGCCCTAGAGCGCCGTCCGGCAGGCGCAATCCCTCGCCCTCCACGGTCAACGAAACGGCGCCGAGGTCGATCACGCGACGCCAACCTGGAATGAGGTTCACCTGCTCCGCTTGCCGGAAATTCTGTTGCGCACCGCAAAGGGTTTCAGTTTGCTGGCTGTCCTGAAACTGTGCGCAGGCGCTCTCGCTCTGCGCCGCGCTCGCGAGCGCACCGACATACCCATCCGGAATTCTACCCGGCACGATCGGAGTTCCACCCGGTTCGATCGTGAGCGCGGTCGAGTTCGTCGGCGCCTGCACGAACACATAGTTGCCGAAGTTGGCGTTGAGCCCCGATCCGTTGATCGGATAGACACCGACCGTGTTGGAACTGGTCGTCGTGGTGTTGAAAGCGAGTGTGCCGGTGGTTGCATTCGCCTGCGTATCGGCGCCTTTAAACCCCTGAGCCGTTCCGGTAAAGACGGGGAACGGCTTGCCCTGCAGGACCGTCGCGGGACTCGCGAGATAGGTCAGCGTCGCCGGCGTGATCGTGAACGGGTTCGAAACGAACATGAGGCTGTAGTTCGTGCCGGCCGTGAGTGTGTTCTGAATGAGCGCATAGCTGCCGACGTTCTCGCCGGCGATCCGTGACAGCGCCCCCGTGAGACTGTCGCGAGCGACCAGGCCGCCGCTTGTTATCGCGTACACGAACGGCAAGGGATCGGCATCCCCATACACCTTGGTCTGTCCGGTATCGGCGGTAACAGTCAACGCAGCGGGATTGATGACGCCCGTCGTGTTGTTGACGGTGCTGACGCTGTAGTTGTTGCCACCGTTGCCATCGTTCACGGTGTAGCCTGAAACCAGCAACGTCTTGCCGGTGCCCGCGTTCTTGTTGCCGTAGACCTGGACGAGGCCCGTTGCCGTATCGCCTGCCTGGAGCCCTGCCACGTTCGGGATCGCCGCTGCGCTCACGGTGCCGTCGTAAGTCTTCGTATTCGTTGCGGCCTTGATCGTGAGCAGCGCCGGATTGATGATGCCCGTGTTGTCCACGACGGTGTTCACCGTGTAGTTGTTGCCTCCATTGCCGTCGTTTACCGTGTACGAGGTTACCGTCAGCGCCTTGGCGGTGCCCGCGTTCCTGTTATCGTAGACTTGACCCAAGCCTGTTACCGTATCGCCGGCCTGCAGCCCAGCTACGTTCGGGATCGCGGCCGCGCTTACGGTGCCGTCGTAGGTCTTCGTATTCGTCGCCGCCGTGATCGTGAGCGGCGCCGCTGTGATGTCAGCGGCGGTCGTAGCGGCGCTGTTGACCGTGTAGTTTCCAGCATCGGCGCCAGCGAGCGCCAAGCCGGTGCCCGTAACCGTCTTGCCGACGCCTGCGTTCCTGTCCGCGAATGTTGCCATACCGCCAACGTAGCTCACCGTGTCGCCCGCGATAACACCCGTGACGGTACGGCTCGTGATCGTCGCGGAAGTATTTCCGTCGTACACCTTGTTCCCCGCAGTGATGCTGCCGATGAGCGATGCAGGCGTGATGACGCCAGTCGTCTTGTCGATGGTCGCGACACTGTAGTTGTTGCCGCCGTTACCATCGTTCACGGTGTAGGCCGAAACGGAAAGCGTCTTGCCGGTACCGACGTTCTTGTTGTCGTAGATCTGAGCAAGCCCGCTCACCGTGTCGCCCGCCACCAGCCCCGTCACCGTAGGCGTCGCTGCCGCGCTCACGGTGCCGTCGTAGACCTTCGTGTTGGTGGTCGCTGTCAGCGTCAGCGGCGCAGCGGTGATAGTGCCAACAGTGCCGGTCGCGCTGGTGCTGGCGAGCTGATATCCGTACACGGTTGCCGCTCCGTTCGTTGCGCTCGCGATCGAAATGCCCGAAACGGCGACAGGCTTGCTCGTCCCGACGTTCCTGTTGTCGTAGGTGCCCGCCGAAGGATTGTTCAACGTGACCGTATCGCCATCGACCGCGCCCGTTGCCAGGTAATTTGCGCCCGTGAGGGTCGCGATGTTCGTTCCGTCGTAGACCTTGGCCACGGTGCCGGTGAGAGTCGGCGTGATCGACGGGACGAGGCTGTAGAGGAAGCCGTTGCCGCCGCCGAGGACCGGAGTAATGCCAAAGGTGGCGTTGTACTGCTTGAAGTTGTAGGCAAGCCCGCCGCGCGTGTCGGACGCCGGGTTTGTGGACCATACCAGCCAACGGCCCGGCCCGGGATTGAGCGCGAACGGACCTGCATTGTTGGTGAAGGTGGTGCCGGCCAGCACAATGCTGCTTCCGCCCGCCGTCGCGGTGACGCTTCCGTTCAGCGTGATTCCTGCACCAGCGGTGGCCGTGAACGTGTTCGCACTGGAAGCACCGAGGGTAAGGTTGTTGACGTCGTTCAGCCGTGCCGTACCGGTTGTCGTCAACGCGATGTCCCCGCCGAAATCGTTCGCACCGCTCAGCGTGATCGGACCCGTTCCCGCATTCACGGTCGAAGCGCCACCGACGGTAATCGCTCCAGTTTG
This sequence comes from uncultured beta proteobacterium, assembly GCA_963747225.1. Lineage (GTDB taxonomy): Bacteria > Pseudomonadota > Gammaproteobacteria > Burkholderiales > JAEUMW01 > JAEUMW01. Next base: position 589,454 of record CAVVES010000003.1, read on the forward strand.
AGTAACGGCACCGTTGGCAGTAACGGCAAAAGCGCCGCCGACGCTCGAAGGACCCAGCACGATCGCATTGGCATCACGCAGTGCGACGTTTCCGCCCGCGTTCAAATTGACAGTGTTGAAGTTGTTCCCTGCGTTGTTGAAGTTCACGGAGCCTGCAGCCGAGAGCGAAAGCGTTCCACTCACCGCGGTGACCGGCGTGGTGGCAACGAGATTGCCGCCAGTACTCTGCAGCGTCACGCCAGCGCTGATCGTGGTGGGATTGTTGTAGCTTTGGGTACCGCTCGTTCGCACGACACTCGCGTTGATCCCGGTCGTTCCCGTCGCGCCGGTAGTGAGAAAAGCCAGCGGGCTCACGTTGCCAACGCTGCCGTTCAGATTGAGCGTGCCCGACCCACCCGTGGTGAGTCCGGCCGGGCCGTTGAGAGAACCGCCGAGGCTCAATGTCGATCCCGCATTCGGCGCGATCACCGAGTCGGCAGCGAGCGTGATCGGACCGGCCAGCGACGCGACGCCGTTGGACGTGATGGCGCCGGTACCCAAGAGTCCGGGCCCGTTGAGCGTGACCGGTTCCGCGCCGATGGCAACGCCATTCAGCGTAAGCCTCCCGTTGCTGCCAACGTTGGTGGCACCCGCGCTAGAACCCAGGCCGTTATTGCTCGAAACCTGCAATGTTCCTGCGCTGACCTGCGTAATGCCCGTGTAGGTGTTGTTGCCCGACACGACGACGGTGCCCGCGCCGATCTTGTCGAAACCACCCGTGCCGCCGATGACGCCACCGAGCGTGAACGTCCCCGCACCCCCGTTGACGGTGTTGGAACCGGTCAGCGCGACGCCGCCATTGAGGGTGGGATTACCTGCCACCCAAGTCAGCGTCGCGTTGTTGAGTGCGACCGGCTCCGCGTAGGTCAGCGTTCCATCGAGCTCGAGCGTCGCGCCGCTGTTGACTGTGGTGCCACTGCCGGTGCTGCCGAGCGCGTTCGCATTCGTGGCGATGAGCGTCCCTGCGTTGATGGAGGTATTGCCGGTATAGGTGTTGTTGCCGCTCAGGGTGAGCGTGCCGGGGCCCTGCTTGGTCAGCGCTCCCGCTCCGCTCACCACGCCACTTGCGATCGTGTTCCCCGTCCCGTCGACCGTCAGCCCGAAGCCCGCGTTGTTCACCGCCCCGCTCATCGTGAGCTGCGTACCCGTCACGTTCACCGTGCTCGCCGCCCCAAGGCTCACCGCACCAGCGAGCGAACTCGTGCCCGTGCTCGCAGCCAGCGTGCCGCCGTTGAGCGTCACCGCCTCGGTCGTGGTGTAGATGACGTTGCGCAGATCCAACGTCGCCCCGGAAGCCACCGTGGTACCGGCCGCGTTCGTGCCCAGCGCATTGTTCACCGTCACCGCCAGCGTGCCCGCATTGACCAGCGTCGCCCCGGTGTAGGTGTTGGCACCGCTCAAGGTGAGTGTGCCGGTCCCGTCCTTGGTCAGCGTCCCGCTCGTGGTGGCGATCACCTTGCCGATGGTGGTGTTGCCCGCACCGCCCACCGTGAGGGGCTGGGTGGCACCGGTGATGTTCCCCGCCCCCGAGATCGTCAGCGTGCCCGCATCGGCGTTGATCCGCGCCCCGCCCGCCCCCAGCGTGATCGCTCCGGTCAGCGTGTTGGCGTTCGCGAGATTGCGTAGCGCTCCCCCACCGCCCACCCCGGTCCCGTTCAAAGTCAGCGGCTCGGCGATCGCGAGCCCCGAACCATCGACCTCCAGCGCCGCCCCCGAGGCCACCGTCGTCGCCCCCGCCGCCGTCCCCAGCGCACTGTTCCCCTGTACCCGCAACACCCCACCGTTCACCGCCGTCGCACCCGTGTAGGTGTTCGCACCCGACACCGTCAGCGTGCCCGTACCCTGCTTCACGAGCGTACCCGCCCCGCCGATCGTGCTCCCAATCGTCGTATCGGTCGCATCGCCGAAGGTGAGACCCGCGTTGAGCGTGACCGTCGTGCCGCTCGCGCCACTCAGCCGGCCGATCGTTTCGGCCGTGCTCACCAGCAGCGTGCCGCCGTTCAGGTTCACGATGCCCGCATCGACGATCGCCGAGCCTCCCGAGAGCGCCAGGGTGCCCGCATTGATCGTGGTCGTCCCGCCGAAGGTGTTCGCGCTGCTCAAGGTCATGGTGCCGGTGCCGACTTTGGTGATTCCACCCGTGCCGCCGATCACCCCGGCATACGTGGTCGTGGAATTGTTCCCGCCCGCTGTGAGCGTATTTCCACCCAGCGTCACCGTTGTACCCGCTACACCCGCCAGCGAGCCGATGGTCTCGCCAGCATTCAGCGTGAGATTCGCGCCCGCTGCGCTCATATTCACCGCACCGCTATCGGCAATTGCGGCGCCGTTCGAGAGTGCAAGCGTCCCGGCGCTCACTGTCGTCGTTCCTGTGTAAGTATTCGTCCCGGAGAGCGTGAACGTGCCTGTGCCAGCTTTGGTAAGGCCGCCGGTGCCACTCACTGCACCCGAGAACGCGGTCGACGTGTTGTTTCCACCCGCTGTCAGCGTCACGCTGCCGAGCGCAATGTTCCCAGCACCCGAAATCGATCCGACTGTTTCGGCGAAGTTATTGAGATTGAACGTCGCGCCGCTCGCCACCGTCACCGCGCTCGTATCGGCGATTCGATTCGCTGCACCCAGTTGCAGCGTCCCTGCGTTGATGGAGGTATTGCCGGTATAGGTGTTGTTGCCGCTCAGGGTGAGCGTGCCGGGGCCCTGCTTGGTCAGCGCTCCCGCTCCGCTCACCACGCCACTTGCGATCGTGTTCCCCGTCCCGTCGACCGTCAGCCCGAAGCCCGCGTTGTTCACCGCCCCGCTCATCGTGAGCTGCGTACCCGTCACGTTCACCGTGCTCGCCGCCCCAAGGCTCACCGCACCAGCGAGCGAACTCGTGCCCGTGCTCGCAGCCAGCGTGCCGCCGTTGAGCGTCACCGCCTCGGTCGTGGTGTAGATGACGTTGCGCAGATCCAACGTCGCCCCGGAAGCCACCGTGGTACCGGCCGCGTTCGTGCCCAGCGCATTGTTCACCGTCACCGCCAGCGTGCCCGCATTGACCAGCGTCGCCCCGGTGTAGGTGTTGGCACCGCTCAAGGTGAGTGTGCCGGTCCCGTCCTTGGTCAGCGTCCCGCTCGTGGTGGCGATCACCTTGCCGATGGTGGTGTTGCCCGCACCGCCCACCGTGAGGGGCTGGGTGGCACCGGTGATGTTCCCCGCCCCCGAGATCGTCAGCGTGCCCGCATCGGCGTTGATCCGCGCCCCGCCCGCCCCCAGCGTGATCGCTCCGGTCAGCGTGTTGGCGTTCGCGAGATTGCGTAGCGCTCCCCCACCGCCCACCCCGGTCCCGTTCAAAGTCAGCGGCTCGGCGATCGCGAGCCCCGAACCATCGACCTCCAGCGCCGCCCCCGAGGCCACCGTCGTCGCCCCCGCCGCCGTCCCCAGCGCACTGTTCCCCTGTACCCGCAACACCCCACCGTTCACCGCCGTCGCACCCGTGTAGGTGTTCGCACCCGACACCGTCAGCGTGCCCGCGCCGTTTTTCACGACCGAGCCCGTTCCTGAAATCGCGCCCGACTGCGTGGATGCGCCAGCCACGTTGAAGGTCAGCGCTCCGCCGTTGGTGTTGACGTTCGCCGGATCGGTAATCGAGCCCCCCGCATTGAGCACGACGTTGAGCTGATTCGAAGTGGAGCCGAGGTTCGCTCCGGCATTGAACGCGATGTTGTTCGCGGCAGTCAGCGTGAGGGTCGCGTTGCCGCCGGCGGTCTTTCCGATGGCGCTCGCGACAGTGATGTTTCCTGCCTCCGCGCCGCCCGCTCCCGTGGCAATGGTTACGCTGTTGCCGGCGCTGAGCGCAGCGTTGATATTCGCCGCAGCGACCGTCGCGCTGGTGTTGGTCGAACGTCCAGCTCTGGGCGCCAGGTCCGTTGGGGCAGGTCGCAGAGGACATCGATGCGCATCCGGCACCGACGCCAATCGTGATGTCGTACGGGTCGATCAGCCACTCGCCACCTTTGCCGAACGGTGCCGTGGTGTCGGGCGTGCGCGCGACGTCGAGGAAGCGCTTGCCGGAAGTTTCGATGAAGCCGCCGTCGCCCCCGGCTGCGCCGCCGCGCGCCTGAAGCGATCCGTAGATACGTGCAGTATCGTCCGCATACGCGATGATGGCTCCACCGCGACCCGCTTGCGTGGCGTCGGCGCGGACCTGCGCGTCGTTGCCGACGAACAGCGCTTCGCTGTTCGGCAGCGGTCCGAGCCCCTGACGACTGCCTCCGATGTAAACAGCACCGCCGCCGGAGTTGCCGGACGCATCGACAACGGCGCTGTCGATGAGACCGACCTTGTTGCCCGTGATCGTGACGGTGCCGCCGGTCTCGCCGGCGCTGACGCCCGACGCATCGAGTCGGCCGCTGACGGAAACGACACCGCTCGCGCCGCCCTCGAGCCGGATCACGCCGTTCTTCGTGCTGACAGAGCGCGCTTCGACGATGCCATCGTTGTTGACCACGGTGGAGAGCAAGGCATCCCTGGCCTGCGCGGACAGGATGACCGTGCCGCCGTCGGCCTGGATCAGCTGTCTGTTGGCTGCAAGCGCATCGACCGCGGCCTTGTCCACCGAGAAACCGACGAGACTGCTGCCGGCGAGCTGCAGGGTGACCTGATCCCCCGCTCCGAGCGCAACCGTACCGAGGCGCGCTGCGATGACGCCTTCGTTCACCACCTGCGGACCGACAAGCGCCACGTAGCCGCCTTCGGCCGCGCGGATCGTGCCCTTGTTCACCACCGACCCTGCGCTGCCGGTGTTCGCGAACGTGTAGCGGCTTGCGAGGAAATCGGCATCGGACAGACTCAGCGTGGACGCGACGATGCCACCAACGTCTACCTGGGCGCCGGCGCCGAACAGCACGCCGTTCGGATTGAGGATGAAGACCTGCCCGTTCGCCGAGAGACTGCCGAGGATCACGGACGGGTCCTGTCCGAGAATGCGATTGAGCGCGATCGAACCAGCCTCGGGCTGCTTGAACACGACCGATTCGCCGGCGCCGATCCCGAAGCTCTGCCAGTTGATCGCGAGACGCGGCGTGGCCTGCTGCACCGTCAGCGCACTGCCTGATTGACTGATGGCGGCGGTGCCGGCACTTACCGCTGCACCGGTGGGCAGGGCGTGGGTCGAGAACGGCGCGCCGACGAGGAAGAGCCCGACGACAGCACGGGTGATGGGACGCAGTTGGAACAGCGGCCGCTCGACGGCCGGCCGGTGCGCGTTCATGGTTTGCTCTTCTCCGCTGTCAGCGCCGTCGACGGAAAGGCATACGGCATCGGCGCATTCGAAACTTCGAGCGGGTGAGCAACGGCCATGCCATCGGGTGCAGCTAACTACATGAGCAGGCGCGGAAATCAGAACTCGCGTCGCGGTCCCGTGGTGGCCGCAGGTCTCCCGACACCGAGCACCGCGTGATCGATCTTGATGCAGCGATCGCGCACGACCGCGAGACCGGCGGCAGAGGCGCGACGCGCAGCGTCTTCGTTCACGACACCGAGTTGCAGCCAGAGCACCTTCGCGCCGATGGCGATCGCATCCTCCGCGATCGGCCCGATCTCAGTGGAGCGGCGAAAGCAATCGACGATGTCGACCGGCTCCGGTACTTCTAGCAGACTGGAATAGCACTGCAGGCCGAGGATTTCGGTGCAACGGGGGTTCACCGGAATCACGCGGTAGCCGACTGCGATGAGATAGCGCGCAACCTCATGGCTGGCGCGCACGGTGCGCGGAGAGCAGCCCACGACGGCGATCGTCCGGCTGTTCCGCAGGATCGCCGCGATACCGGCATCGTCGACCTCCATCCTACCTCCTCGCGCTTCTGGTCTTCTTCGACGGCGGCGATTCTAGCACTGCAAATCCGCGCCTCCCGCGACCTCACCTGCCTACGGCGCATCGGTATGCGATCCGTAAGTCGAGCGGACCGCGTCGAAGAGAACATGCCATCAGTTCGCGCGATAGCGTTACGATGATGCGCACCCGACGACGACGCGACGCTCATCCCATGAGAAAGAAAACGACGCCATCCGATCAGTCGCCCTTCACGAGTCTCGAGGTTGCGGAAGTGCAGCGTCTGCTCGGCCTTCTCGGTTTCCGGATTCCCCACGAAACCGGCTCCTGGAACGAAGACACGCGCAGAGCGCTGAAGACCTATCTTTCGGAGCGCGGACTCGGCCGGAACGAAGTCAGGGACGAGTTCCCGCCGGGGCTCGTCGAGCGCCTGCGCGACGAGGTGGCGACGCTGCAACTCCAGCTCAAGGTCAGCGGCCATTATCACGGTCACATCAACGGCCGCGCGGACGACCTCGAAGCGGGGCTGCGCAAGTTCATGGATGACAGGACCGAGCGGCCGGTGCGGTTCAATGCCGAAGCCCGGCGCGATCTGGAACGCGAGTCCTGCGCCCGCTTCGAGGACGTGCTGCGAATCGAGCTGGAAGAGATTCAGCGCGCACGCCCTGCCTCGCTCCGGCGTCAGGTGGGCGAGTCGGGTATCGACACCTGCTCGCGCGCGCATGACGCGCAGCTTGCCGGGCTCGCGTTCTCGGGCGGCGGCATCCGCAGCGCCACCTTCAATCTCGGTGTCCTCCAGGCTTTGTCGCAGCTCAACCTGCTGCACGTGTTCGATTACCTGTCCACGGTTTCCGGCGGCGGCTACATCGGTAGCTGGCTTTCGGCATTCATCAAACGCCGGGCGGACGGAAACCCCGCGGCGGCGGCCCAGGAGATCCGTCCCGGGGTACGCGGCGAGGGCACGGCGCACGAATCGCCAGCCATCCGGTTCCTGCGCAGCTACAGCAACTACCTGACGCCGCGGATGGGAGTCCTCAGCCTCGACACGCTGGCAGCGGTTGCCACCTACCTGCGCAACCTCTACCTGAATCTGCTGATCCTCGTGCTCGTGCTGGCGGCGGTCCTCATGATCCCGCGCATCTTCGTGCTGCTCCTTCCCGGCGTTGCCGAGGGAGGTTCGCTGAGCGTCGGTCAGCTGCGCTTCCTGTCCTGGACGGGGCTCGGTTTGCTGCTCTTCTCCGCGCCCATCGTGGGCGCCAACCTAGCCTATCGGCGGAGCCTGACAGAGCCTTCCATTCCGTGGTTCGCAAAGAAGGTCTGGATATCGGTTCTGTTCTGGCTGCCGGCGGTCCTTGGTGCCTACCTGATCGGCTACTGGTTCACGGTCGCGACGGACCTCAGATGCCTGCAGTGGTTCGAATGGATGGCATGGGGCGCAGGCCTCTACCTCGCCGCCGCCGGGATCGGCGTGCTCGGTTACTGGTACGTCAAGGTTCACTACCCGGCCGACCGTCCGCTGGAGGAGTATCCCGACCAGTTCGGCCCGTTGCCTCTGCTCATCTGGGCATTGATCGCCGGCGCGGTCGGCGGCCTCATCATGCTGGGATTCATGCATCTGCTCGACGCCATCACGGCGGAGGATGCGCGCGTCGCGAGATGGTTCGCAGTCGGCGTCGGCGCCATTGTGATCGTGCAGGCAACATCCCTGGTCGTGGCCCTGCACGTCGGCCTCATGGGGCCGCGCTACACGGAACAGGCACGGGAATGGTGGAGCCGACTCGGCGGAACCGCGATCAGCCACGCGGTCGCATGGATCACGATCTTCGTGATCGGCATCTATGCGCCACCGCTGGTCGCCCAAACGGGATCATGGGCTTCGGGAGGAGCGGTCAGCGCATGGATCGCAAGCACCCTCACCGGCGTTCTGCTCGGCCGCAGCCAGGCGACCGATGGCGGACACCAGACCCGACGCATCCTCGAGTTCTTTGCGCGCATCGCGCCCTACGTCTTCATCGTGGGACTGCTGGTCGCCATCTCGCTGCTGCTCAACTGGTCCCTCGCCGAACTCGGCAACGCGGCCGACACCTGCGTCGAGGCGAAGGGCAAAGCGAATACACCCTTCGCGTATGAGTTCTGCGCCATGGGCAAGAACTCGATCCCGCAGCTTCTCTTCATCGCCGCCGTGCTGTTCTTGCTCGGAATCCTGATCTCGTGGCGCGTCGACATCAATCTCTTCTCGCTCTACAACTTCTACCGCAACCGCCTCACCCGCTGCTATCTCGGCGCGACGCGCGTCGAACAGCGCCGGCCGCAGCCTTTCACCGGGTTCGATCCCCACGACGATCTTCCCCTCCACACGCTGCGGCAGGATCAGGAGGGCAAGGGGTACGTCTGGCAGCGCCCCTATCATATTGTCAACACGGCACTCAACCTGGTGCAAGGTGAGGCGCTGGAATGGCAGCAGCGCAAGGCCGCGCCATTTTCCTTCACACCGCATTTCACTGGGTTCGAGCTGCCGCCCACGATGGAAGCGGGCGCCGCACCTTCGCGTCCCGCCGTCGAGGCGGCGTCGCCCGGCCAGCATGTCGCCGCATCCAGAAAGCCCGCGACAAGCGACCAGCCGAGCCGCGGCTGCTATCGACCGAGCGGCCGCTCGTGGACCTGTGGCGGTGTCCCTCTCGGCTCCGCGTTCGCTATCTCCGGTGCCGCTGCCAGCCCGAACATGGGCTATCACAGTTCGCCCGCCCTCGCCTTCCTGATGACCGTATTCAACGTGCGTCTCGGTCGCTGGTGCGGCAATCCGGCCGACGAGAAAGCATGGAAGTGGCGCAGTCCGAAGATCGCCATTCAGTACCTCTTCTACGAGTTGCTGGGGCTCACCAACAACCGCGAGCCGTTCGTCTATCTGAGCGACGGCGGTCATTTCGAGAACCTGGGCATCTACGAACTGGTGCGCCGCCGCTGCCGTTTCATCCTCTCCTGCGATGCCGGCCAGGATGCCAACCTCCGCTTCGAGGATCTCGGCAACGCGATCCGGAAGTGTCAGACGGATTTCGGCATTCCGATCGAGATCGACGTTCGGCCGATCCGGCTGCAGGGCGAGACGAAACGCAGCGAATGGCACTGCGCGGTCGGCACCGTGCACTACGAGGCCGTCGATCCCCACGCGGTCCCCGGCGCACTCCTCTATCTCAAGCCTTCACTCATCGGTGATGAACCGGCCGACGTCCTGCAGTACGCCGCGGTCGAGCCGACCTTTCCGCACCAGAGCACCGGCGATCAGTGGTTCGACGAGTCCCAGTTCGAAAGCTACCGCAAGCTCGGCTACCACATCGGAAAATGCGTCCTCGAGCGGGCGAAAGACATGGCCGAGGCGGACCTTGCGCCGGAACAGCGTGCCGGCCTCTTCTCCGATGTCGAGGGACTGATCGTTGCGCTGAAAGCCACCTGGCAAACGCCCGCGGAGGGTGGGGCCACCGCGTTCACGCGCCATGCGTCCAGTCTCGACGGCATCTACGAGCGGCTGCGCAGCGACCCGCATCTGCGCTTCCTCGATGCCCAGATCTATCCCAACTGGGGCGCCATCGTGAAAGGTGTGAAGTACGAGGTGCCCCTGGGACAATGGCTGCCCAGCACCTACAACGAACTGCGCGAAGGGTTCTACCTGTGCAACTGCGTAATGCAGCTCATGGAGAACGTCTATCTCGACCTCGATCTCGAAACGCAGTACGAGCATCCCGACAACCGCGGCTGGATCAACCTGTTTCGTCACTGGGCGTGGTGCAACATGTTCCGCGTCACGTGGGGAATGTGCGCGGCGACCTACGGGGCGCGCTTTCAAAGCTTCTGCAAGCGGCGTCTGGATCTGGAGCTCGGCAAGGTGGAAGTCCGCCCGCAGGACTTTCAGGAGGGATTCGACGGCGGCGCGCTCAACTTCCTCGAAAAGGATCTGGTTTCCTACCTGCTGCTGCAGCACCCGAGCCTGCAGCGCGACAAGCTGCGTCTCAACCTGATCGAAGTCGTGGTGCGCAATCCCCAGAACACGCCGGATTCCATCCGCATGTCCGTGGGAATGGCCCTCACCCTCGAGACCGAAAAGCGCACGGAGCTCGTGTTCTTCCGCATCCAGGATCACCTGCGCCGCATGGGCCTTGCCCGCGCCGCGATCAACGAACTCATGACGGCGTGCCGCGTCCAGAATATTCGCATCCTGACCTTGAGCTCGCCTGCGCCAGAAACCATCGGTGAGGCAGAGCAGCGCCGGTTCGAGCGGCTGTTCCGTTCGGTCCAGTACGAGCAGGACAAGTCCGGAGAGAGATGATGGTAGCCGTCGTGCGCGAGGAATCGGTGTTAACGGGCCGCTAAGGAGCCGCTTCCGGCGCGGCGTTTGACGCACCCCGTCCGGGCGTGAGCAACGCCGCCAGCGCATAGAGAACGAGCGCGGACAGGACGACAGCGTTAAATCCGAGGTGCATCGCGATCAGCGTTGCTAGGATCGCGGCAATCACCGACGCGGAGGCATTCACGCCCCATGCCCACGGCACAAGCACCGCCGCGCTCGCGTGAATGCGCGCAAGACCCAACGGGAACGGCATTCCCATGGGCAACGCAAGCGGCGCGATGAAAGCGAGAGCGAGTGGGATCTTCACCGCGTCCGGCAAGTTCATCAGCGACGGGAGCAGCACCGGCAGCACGAGCAGGTACAGTAGGCCGACGGCGATGATCATTGCGACGGCTGCGCGGACTACGCTCACCGTCCTTCCCGGCGCGATACGCGTGGCGAACCGGCTGCCGAGTCCTGCGAACAGCAGAAAACCGGCGAGCGCCACGCCCACCGCATAGAGCGGATGCGAAAGGAACAGGACCAGTCGTTGGATGAAAGCCATCTCGATGAACATGAACGCAAAGCCGAGCGCCGCGAAGTAAACGGCGATTTCCGTCTTGCTCGCGCGCGCATCCGTGTTCAGCCTGCTCCGCAGGAGCACGAGCGGCAGCAGGATCAATGCGGCACTCAGCGCTACCGCCTGCATGAGCGTCGCGACCAGCACCGGATAACCCCACTCCAGCAACGGCAGCGCACCCGCCTCCTTCAGCCGCAGCAACTCCTGCAGGCTCGACCACTTGAAGAAATGGAAGAAATACGGCCGGTCGTCGGTCACCGGCTCGATCATGAACTTGTACCGGTCGATCCAGTCGTCCCGACCCGCCCCGAGGAGCGCTTGCGTCGCCTCGCCGAAGTACGGCCGGTCGAGGCGATTGAAACGCTCGTCCTCGCCCGCACCGATGCCCGGATAGTAAGCCGTGTCAAACGCGCGCTCGCGGCAAAACGCCTTGAGCGCATCGATCTCCTTCGCGGTAAGCGGACCATTCCTGACGAGCATCGTCGCGGTACGCATCCCGCGAATCAGCACCAGCCGGGCACCCGGGTCCCTGACCCCGGAGCGCTCGAGGGCGGTAACGGCGGTGGCGAACAACCTCAAGGTGTCCCGTGGCGGCAGCGTCACCCAGCGCGTGATCGCGAGGTAGCCGCCCGGCGCGAGCCGTTGCAGATAGAGGTGAAGCGCCTCGACCGTGTAGAGGTAGCTCTCGCTGAGCGAGTGCAGCCCAGCGGCCGAGGCGCCCGCCGCGTCCACGAGAGCGATCTGGATCAGGTCGTAGCGGGAGTCGCTCGCAGCGACGAACCCCCGCGCCTCACCCACGTGAAGCGACACGCCGGGTAGCGAATAAGGTCGTCCCGAGAGGCTCGCGAAGTCCTCCTCCACGAGCGCGACGAGTTGCGGATTCAGCTCCACCGCCGTGATACTGCTCGCTCTCTCGTGCCACGCCTGCAACACGTCGCTGCCCGCTCCAGCCCCGAGCACGAGCACGCTCGGTCGCGCGAGCAGATGATAGGGAAGTGCCGAAGGTAACCAATCGAGGTACTCGATCGCGCTGCGATCGCCACTGAAACGATCGATCGCGCTGAAGCCGTTGCCGTCGGTGAAGACGCCGAGTTGCGGCGGCGGACCCGAGGGTGCGTTGAGGCTCAAGCCGGGTGCGTAACGGAACGGCGCAACTTCGCTCTCGACCACGGTTACGACGCCCAGCGGGCTCGATCGCTCCGCGCCGATCTTCGCGCCGCGTGCCTGCAGCGTCTGCGACAGGTCCTTGTATTCTGAGGAAACGAGGCTCAGCCAGCTTGCCGGCAATGCGACGATGCCGGTGGCGAGCGCGAGCAGCGCGACGCACACCACATCGATGCCGCGTCCGACGCTCAAACGCGCCATCAGCGCAGCGGCGACTCCGATCACACCGACGACCTTGACCGCAGTCATCGGAGAAACCAGGAACAGCGCGACGATCGCACCAAGGCTACCCGCCGCGGCACCGAGGATGTCGAAACTGTACAGGCGCGGAGCTTCGCTCGCGTAGCGCGTGTACGCCGCGCAGATCGCGGTCGCGGCGAAGAAGAATGGAACGAGCAGGAGGAGGTAGAGCAGCAGCAGGTAGCCGGCCTGACGAGCATCCCAAAAAAACGCGAGCGCGTTGAAGGGCAGCCGCTCCGCCAGCAGGAAACTTGCGACCGCGAATACGCCGAAGAGCGCGGCGCAAACTGCGAACACCGCATGCGTCCGGCCGGCGAAGCGTTCCCGCAGCAGCGTAACGGCGGTCCCGGCGGCGCCGTATCCGAGCAGCGCCACGCTGATGATCATGTACGCGAAGTGATGCCACTGGATGATGGAGAACAGACGCGTGAGCAGCACCTCGTAGCCGAGCGCCGCGGCCGATAGCAACGATACGGCGAAGAGCAGCGGCCGGGCCCTTGACGCAAGCGGTTCGCGGCGCGCGTTTTGGCGCTTAGTGACCACCGGTGAGTGGAACGAACCGCACCGGAAGAATCTGCTTGCTGACGACGCCGCCGTCCGCTTGCTTCTCCACCAGTTGCAGGTACTGAGTGAGAAACTGTGCCCCGATCGGAATCACCATGCGCCCGCCGGGCTTGAGCTGCCTGACGAGAGGCGGCGGAACGTGGCTTGCGGCTGCGGTGACGATGATCCCGTCGTAAAGTCCGAATTCCTCCCAGCCGTCGTAGCCATCGCCGATCCGGACCTTCGCGCTTTTGTAGCCGAGTTCCGCGAGCGTGGCTTCCGCGCGCCTGGCGAGCGGCTCGATGATCTCGATGCTGAATACCTCCGCGCCCATCTCCGCTAGGATTGCCGCCTGATAGCCGGAGCCCGTGCCGATCTCCAGGATGCGATGACCCGGCTTCACGTCGAGAAGATCCGTCATGAGCGCGACGATGTACGGCTGAGAAATTGTCTGTCCATGACCGATCGGCAGCGGGCGGTTCTGGTAGGCATGCTCCACTTCGCCAGCCGGAACGAAGCGGTGGCGCGGCACGCTGCCAATTGCCGCGAGCACGCGCGGGTCGAGCTTCGCGCGGCCGGTTTCGCCGCGGGTGTCCGTCGTGAGAGCGGTCACCGCGTCCAGCAACTGCGCCCGTTTCGCGGCGTAAGGATCGTCGGCTGCCTCCGCCATGGTTGCGCACAACACCGACGACAGTGCCAGAACATGGACGAAGCGGAGCAGCATGAGCGTTTGACCGCGAGCACCTGAAAATGGTCAGGTGCCCGCCGTATTGATCAGACCCTCACATCGGGATTCAGCGAATAGACGCCCGTCACCGCCGCACTTCCGAGGACATGGCCTTCGATCGCCTTGAGCACGTCCGGTCCGGTGAAACGTCCCTCGACCGGACAACGCGGCACATCGAGCGCGTACAGCGTGAAGACGTAACGATGGCCGATGCTGTCGTTCCACGGCGGGCACGGACCGTCGTAACCGTAGTAGTCGCCGCGCATGTCGGCATCGCCGCCGAACCATGCCGTGTAGTCGTTAATGCCCTGCCGTGCACCGCGCGGCGCCGCCGGGCCCGGCTTGCCCTTGGTGCTGACGCCGCTCGAGAATTCGCCTTTCCCGATCGGTGCGGCGTCGGCGGACAAATCCACCAGCATCCAGTGGAAGAAGTCGATGCGCGGCAGCGATGCCGGTACCGTGCGCCCTTCCTGGTTCACATCGTCCGGCTTGCCCGGCACGTCCGGGTCGTGGCAGATGAGTACCAGCGACTGGGTTCCCGCCGGAAGATCGCTCCAGGAGAAATCGGGATTGAGGTTCTCCGACAGCGTGGCGTGGGTCTTCGGGTCGGGCGCGCAGAAGGCACACTCGACGGGGATGGGTGCCTGATCGGAAAAGCACGAGGTCGCGAGCTTCACTGGGATTGTCTCCACGCTGGGAATCGGCTTGCGATTATAGCGCCCGGGTGACGGCGTTTCGGTGACACGCCATTGGATGACCCTGGAGCGGAAACCGTGCGGCCTGTGGTATCGTAATCCGATGGGTCAGGCTGAAGGTACTCCTTTCCCGTGATTACCGCGCCCAACGTCATCACCTTCGTCCGGCTGCTCCTCGTTCCAGTCATGGTCTACCTGCTGCTCGAAGGGCAGTATGGAGCGGCATTCCTCGTGTTCGTGTCCGCCGCCGCGAGCGACGTGCTCGACGGCTTTCTCGCGCGCCGTCTCCGCCAGTACAGCTACCTCGGCGCGGTCCTCGACCCCGCCGCCGACAAGCTGATGGTCGCCTGCACGGCCGTCTGCCTCACCTACCTGCACCTGCTGCCGATCTGGGTCGCCGCGGCAGTGCTGCTGCGCGACGCGGTGATCGTCGCCGGCTTCTTCGCGTACCGTTGGTTGCGCGGTCGCGTGGAGATGACACCGACCCTGCTGGGCAAGCTCAACACCGGTCTGGTCTTCGCAGTGTTCACGACGGTGCTTGCCGACGCAGCCGGATTGATCGACGCCGGCGAATGGCTGCTCTGCGCCTATGTTGTGCTGGTTGCGTCGATTGCGGCGTCCGGCCTGCACTATGTCTGGGTATGGAGCGCAAAGGCGGCGCACGCCGAGCGCAACTCGTAGCTGAGGACCGTTCAGAGCAAGGCTGGAGCGCGCTGAGCCGCCAGGGGTTTCCGGACCGGAGATTACGCGACGCTTGCGAGCGGAGACCGCACCGACTACCGTACCGCGCACATGCTGGCGATCACTTGCGGGGAGCCGTGATGCCCAGGCTACAGCGGTTGCGCGCGACGCTGCGGCGCGTGCTGGACGACCAGCGCCTGCGCGTATCGCGCGCGGAGGCGCTGCCACAGCTCGCTGTGCTCGGCATCGGCTGCGGCCTCCTCGCAGCGCTGGTGATGATCGCCTTCAGGATGCTCATCGAGTTGTCCCAAGGAGCGTCGCTCCCGCCCGGTGGTCCCGAGAACTACGAAGCGCTTGCGCCCGAGGTGCGATTTCTACTCCCGATCGTCGGTGCCCTTGTCGTCATAGCGCTGATCCAGCCGCTCCCCGAGATCGCCCGCCACGTCGGTGTGGTACACGTGATGGAACGCCTTGCGTACTACCAGGGGCGGCTGCCATTGAAGAACGCGATCGTGCAGTTCTTCGGTGCCGCCGTGGCGATCGTCTGCGGCATGTCCCTCGGGCGCGAAGGTCCCGCCATCCACCTGGGAGCGGCGAGCGCAAGCGTCGCCGGGCAGCGTCTCGGGCTTCCCAACAACAGTCTGCGGGTACTGGTCGGATGCGGCGTGGCGGCTGCGATTGCAGCCTCGTTCAATACCCCGCTTGCTGGAGTAGTGTTCGCGATGGAGGTCGTGCTGATGGAGTACACCGTGGTCGGATTCGCTCCGGTGATCCTGGCAGCGGTGAGTGCGACCGCAGTGACGCATGTCGTGTACGGCAACGCACCGGCCTTCGCCGTCCCTCCGCTCACGTTGGCGTCACTGTGGGAACTGCCGTACGTGCTCGGTATGGGACTCGCGATCGGCGTCCTCGCCGCTGCCTTCAATGCGCTCGTGAACACAATCGCACGACGTACCACAGCCTGGCCGTTGTGGGTCCGCGCCCTGCTCGCGGGAGTGCTGACGGGCATTCTGGCTCTCCCGGTGCCGCAAATTATGGGGATCGGCTACGACACTGTGAGCGCGATCCTGCTCGGAAACGTGCCGGTGACCGTGCTACTCGCGATCGTCGCGTTCAAGCCGCTCGCGACCGGGGGCGCAGTCGGTTTGGGTATGCCCGGAGGACTGATCGGACCCGTGGTCGTGATTGGCGCCGCAGCGGGCGGCGCGTTCGGCGTGTTCGGCCAATGGCTCCCCCCGATCAGCGTGTCGTCGCCCGCCTACTATGCGTTGATCGGCGTCTGCGCGATGATGGCGGGCACACTGCACGCGCCCCTCGCGGCACTCACGGCGATGCTCGAATTCACCGGCAATCCGAACATCATCTGGCCAGGGATGCTGGCGACAATTGCGGCATACGGCGTGTCGCGCGTCACCTTCGGGCAGCAGCCCGTGTTCGTAGCCTTGATGCAGGCACGCGGACTCGACTATCGCAACGATCCGATCGTGCAGTCGCTGCGCCGGGTCAGCGTGGGTGCGGCGATGGATCTCAGCGTGGCAGCGCTGCCGCGGCGAGCTGCCCGCGCCGCGATCGACGCTGCCCTCGCCCACAATCCGGTGTGGGTGCTCGTGCTCGGCTCAGATCGGCCGGAAGCGCTCCTGCCAGCGGTGGACCTCGTGCGCCAGACGATGGAAAGACCCGACGCGGAGGCGTTCGATCTGCTCGATCTGCCAGCCGCCCGCCTGCAGCTCGCGCCAATTCCGCTGGAGGCGACTCTGCAGGAAGCGCTCGACGCCATGGATGCGAGCGGCGCCGAGGCGCTGTACGTCGTCGCACGCCCCGCCAGCTTCGGCGCGCCGCCCACTTATGGTGTGGTCACTCGCGCCGCAATCGATACCCACTATCACTACGCGGCCGGCGGAGGGGTGACGTAGTCGCTTAAGGGAAGCGCGCCGCGGGTCACAGCGCAACCGGTAACACCGACCCGAGATTTTCTCGCGAGTTATCGCCCAGCGATGCTTTCGGCAACGCCTGACACGCCTGACACACCAATCAAATCAGCGCGGTACTTCAGCCATATCAATTTCAGTTAACACCGGAGACCCTGTTAAATTGGCTTAAACTCGTGATGAAACACGTTAGAGATCATGAACACCGATCCCGCGGACGAACACGTCAAGACCGTTTACGCCCATTACGGTCTCGCCTTCTACCTCGCGCAGTCCCTCGAGCACGGACTCGCAAATGCGTTCGTCTACGTCGATCTCTTTGCGCGGAAGGCGCGAACGGTCCGAACTAGCGAAGAATGGACCGCTGAGTTCGACTCGTTAATGGGTCGCAATTTCGAGCAAACTCTCGGGCGTCTGATTCGCGATCTTCGCGAGGCGACCGCTGTCCCTCCCGAACTCCAAGCGAAACTCAGCCAAGCATTGACTCGGCGCAACTGGCTGTCACACCACTTCTTTCGCGAGCGGGCCGAGGAGTTTGTGTCGGCGCGCGGCCGAGATAGCATGATCCGCGAGCTTGAAGAGGCTCAAGTGCTATTTCAAGCCGCCGAGGATTTGCTCGATCAGACCATCAAACCTATGCGAGAGAAACACGGCTTCACCGACGAAAGGTTGGAAAAGCTCTACACGGACTATGTCTCGAAGATCGAGCATGATCTCTAGCAACGCGCTGCAGGCGACGGGCGTTGCCGGGCGGTCCGTTTGGGCGACAATACGGTTCCGAGACAGCGATGACAGACGTGGTCTATGGAATTGACGGCCGTACTTACCCCGACCGCGGAAGGTGGCTTCGTTGCACTCACACCGGAGACCGGCACTACTACGCAGGGTGAAACGGTCGAAGAGGAAATCGCCAACTTCCGTGAAGCTACTGCTCCTTATCTCTCAGAGCTCCCGCTGGCCACGAGAGGGCACCACTTGGTAACAATGTTCACCCTTTCCGAGCATGCCTAAACCGCCCCGCGTCTCCGGCGCAGAGGCGGTTCGCGCGTTGGAGCGGTTAGTCTTCGCACAAATACGACACAAGGGTGGTCCCGGTAATGCGGCGTGGCTTCAAGAGGTCGCGTCGTACCGTCGCACGCGGAGCTCAAGGTCGGCACTTTGACACGCCCTAACCAAAATTCGATCTGGCAGACAACATCTGATGGTTTCGAACTACATTCTCCGGGTTCGAACTTCCGAGAAGACCCACAAGAGCCATTCGGGTTCCGGACAAACGAACGGCTGCTTCCTAAGGTTCAGCGGCCCGCCAGCGCGGTGACCGCTGAGCGTAGCAGCACATTGGGCGCCAGCACTCCGTAGTAGCGGTGGCGATGCCGGCGCGGTGGCGGAATGAGGGCCGCCAGGCGATCGAGCAGTTCGAGCGGGGTCAGCGGGCGCGCGCGCGTGCGCCGGCCGATTGGAGGCCGACGACGGCGTGCGGCAGATAGGGCGCTTCGAGTGCTCGCGTCTCCTCGGCGCTCAGCTCGAGCGCGAGCGCCGCGACCGCATCGGTCAGATGATCGGGCCGCGAGGCGCCGATGATCGGCGCGGTCACACCGGGCTTGCCGAGCACCCACGCAAGCGCCACCTGGGCGCGCGGCGCGCCGCGCCGTTCGCTGACGGTGGCGAGCGCCTCGGCGACGCGGCGATCGGTCTCCTCGGTGTGCGCGAACAGCGCCTTGCCGTATTCGTCGGTCGCGATGCGCTGCGTGTTCTCGCCCCACGGCCGGGTGAGCCGCCCGCGCGCGAGCGGGCTCCACGGGATCACGCCCACGCCCTGATCGATGCACAAGGGCAGCATCTCGCGCTCTTCCTCGCGGTACAGCAGGCTCAGCTCCGGCTGCATGCTGACGAAAGGCGTCCAGGCGTTCGCACGCGCCACGTGCTGCGCTTTCGCGAACTGCCACGCGTACATCGACGAGGCGCCGATGTAGCGCGCCTTGCCCGCCTTGACGATGTCGTGCAGCGCCTCCATCGTCTCTTCGATCGGCGTCGCGTCGTCCCAGCGGTGGATCTGATACAGGTCCACGTAGTTCATGCCGAGCCGTTGCAGGCTGTCGTCGACCTGCTGGAACAGCGCCTTGCGCGAGAGTCCGCCGAGATTGAGCCCGCGCCGGTTCGCGAAGCGGCCCTTGGTCGCGACGACGATCTCGTCGCGGCGCGCGAAGTCACGCAGCGCGCGCCCGGTGATCTCTTCCGACGTACCGTCCGAATAGATGTTGGCGGTGTCGAAGAAGTTGATGCCCAGCTCGATCGCCTGCTGGATCAGCGGCCGGCTGGCCCGTTCGTCGAGCGTCCAAGGATGCGTGCCGCGCTCGGGTACGCCGTAAGTCATGCAGCCGAGGCAGATGCGCGAGACTTTGAGGCCGCTGCGGCCCAGGCGCACGGTCTTCATCGCGGCGACTCCTTCATTCACGCTGGCGCTTCGTCACGTTGGGGTTCGGGCCGCTGGCTTCCGTAACGTTCGCCTCGACCGAGGCAAGGATAGGAATTTCAAAAGGATAGAAATTCCAACGGCACTTCAGGAATTGTCTCTTCGCCGTCCGCCGTTGGTCAATGGGGATTTCGTGTTGAGCGGCCCTGAGAAATGGCAAGAATCGCCAGCCGCGCCCTGGCTGGGGTCGCACGACCGGCCGCAGAAGGTCGGCCTGAGGGCCCTGGGCACGAGCGGTCCCCGTCCAGCGAGATCGGATCCTCGTCAAGCTGTCCACGCGATGCGCTGATCGAATTCGAAATCCGGTGCCAGCTGGGCCTAGGGGTTCAAGCCGCGCTGCCCGGCATCGGCCATCTGCCACAGGGTGGGCCACGAGCCGGCGTGATGCGCGGCGGTGAAGCCGACTTCGCTCAGATGCGCGAGGACCTCGCGCACGGCTGGCGCTTCCGTGATGAAGGCGATGATGCGCATCTCGGCGCCACATTGCGGCTATAACCGCTAGGGGGCTAAAACCTGCCGCTCGGAAGCGCTGTCTTGCACCACTGTCAATGTCTGCACCTGGCCCGCGAATGGCCTCCCAGCAGATCGTCGCAGTTCCACCCGTTGCTGCCTCGTGCGCCAAAGAAGCGGACGTATCCAATTTTGGCTGAGTACCCGTGAGTAGTCGTTTGATCGTCGGAGCTGAGTGATCAGAAGCATGCTCACGACAGCATGAGCCGCGAAACAAAACAAACGGTCACACCATGCCAAGTGTAATTATTGCCTGTATGCACGTAATGTGGCGCACGGTCGCCGACCGCACAAAATCGCGTCATCCCAGAAATGCACGTTGCACCGGTGACTTAAGGAAGTGACACGCTCTGGCACGTCCGATGCGGAGGATCCGACGAGGTTGACATGGTGCACATTCACTACCATTGCTTCCTTCGCCCGCAGCTCGCAACTTCGCGGGTAGCGGGCTCACTTGGAGGTCATGAATATGCCAAGCGAACAGAACGCATTCAGCGGCGCCGCTACGGACGCCGGTTATCCCCAGCAATCGTATACCCAACGCGGGGGCCACAAAGTCTCTGCGATCTATCCCAGCCGAGAGGAAGCGGAGGCTGTTCGCCAGCGCCTGATCGATGGCGGCTTTGCTGGCAGCGCGGTAGATATCCTGCATGACCATCCAGCAACGGTTGTCGAGGAAGGCAGTGACGAAGTGCTCAAGGACATGCTGGTGGACGGTGCTATCGGAACGGCGGTGGGCACCGGCGTGGGCGCTCTCGGCACCGCGGTCCTATGGGCCTCGGGCATCACGTTGTTCGTCGCCAGTCCTGTGGTTGCGCCCCTAGCCATGCTGGGCTGGTTCGCCGGGATCGGTGGACTCGTCGGTGCCGCAACCGGCGCCGCCGCGACCGGCGCTCCCGAGGGTGGCACACCGCGCAAGGAAGGCAAGTTTTCCGAACTGGTGATGGACGCTATCAAATCGGGCAACGCAGTGCTGGTCGCCCGCACTCATGACGAAGCCGAAAGGGAGCTCGCGAAGAAAATCATCAGCGACTCGCTCAAGGGCCGGGATGAGGTTGCCTCGGAGTCTGATTAGGACGTCGCTTCGCTCTAGCAGCTCCGAAGACTTTGCACATACCTTTGAAGAACGGCCGATACTTTCACACTTGCGAGCCCTGCGCGGCTTGGTGACTACTTCTAGCGGAGGGATATGATGGGCGGAGAGCAGAAGCTGAGCGGACCGGACCTCTCCGAGGGCGTCGCGCTGGCCGAGCTGGGCGACGGCACGATGTTGCTCGGCCACGCTAATGGCGACGCTGTATTGCTTGCGCGCCGGGGCGAGAAGATCTTCGCTGTGGGCGCCACCTGCACGCACTACTTGGGGCCGCTCGGGGAAGGCCTATTCGTCGACGAGGCGGTGCGCTGCCCGTGGCACCATGCGTGTTTCGATCTGCGTACGGGCGCGCCGATGCGCGCGCCAGCGTTGAACCCGATCCCGTGCTACGAGGTCATCCGGCAGGGCGAACGCGTGCGAGTGGGAGCGCGCCTGCCGGAGCCCAAGCCACGGGCCAATCCAGCCCGGGCCCCGGCCCGTATCGTCATCCTGGGTGCCGGAGCTGCCGGTCACACGGCGGCCGAGACCCTGCGTCGTGAGGGCTACCGCGGTCAGTTGGTCCTGATTGGCGCAGACGCCGCCTTGCCCGTGGATCGCCCCAACTTATCCAAGGATTTCCTGGCGGGCACCGCACCCGAAGAATGGCTGCCGCTGCGCCCGCCGGAGTTCTTCGTCGAGCACGAGATCGACCTGCAGCTCGGCGCAAGGGCGCTCTCGGTGGACACCGCGCGCAAGCAGGTGCTCCTTCACGGTGGCGGCGCTTACGGCTACGACAAGCTGCTGCTCGCCACCGGCGCCGATCCGGTCAAGCTCGACCTTCCCGGCGCAGATTTGCCGCACGTGCACTATCTGCGCACACTCGGCGACAGCCGCGCCATCATCGCCGCTGCAGAATCCGCCCGGCGCGCGGTCGTGATCGGCTCCAGCTTCATCGGCCTGGAGGTCGCGGCCTCACTGCGCGCGCGCAACCTGGAGGTGCACGTGGTTGGGCCCGATGCGGTGCCGCTTGCCCGGGTCATGGGTCCCGAGCTCGGTGGCTTCATCCGCAAGGTACACGAGGAGCATGGCGTAGTATTTCACTTGGAAACGCGACCGCGGGCCATTGATGAGGATTCGGTCATCCTCGACAACGGAGTGCGCGTGCCGGCCGAGCTGGTGGTCATCGGAGTCGGCGTACGGCCCGCCG
This sequence comes from uncultured beta proteobacterium, assembly GCA_963747225.1. GTDB lineage: Bacteria > Pseudomonadota > Gammaproteobacteria > Burkholderiales > JAEUMW01 > JAEUMW01. The sequence goes on from CAVVES010000003.1 coordinate 611,443, forward strand.
TATTCCTCGCCGAGAAGGCCGGTCTTGCTGTCGATCGCGGCGTGCTCGTCGATGAATACCTGCAGACCAGCGTGGCCGACATTTTCGCCGCCGGTGACATCGCCCGCTGGTCGGATCGCCACTCGGGCGAGCGCATTCGCGTCGAGCATTGGGTAGTGGCCGAGCGGCAGGGGCAGACGGCCGCGCGCAACATGCTCGGCAAGCAGGAGAAGTATGACGCGGTGCCGTTCTTCTGGAGCATGCACTACGACGTGGGGATCAACTACGTCGGGCACGCCAGCGCCTGGGACCGCATCGAGATCGAGGGCAGCTTCGATGAGCGCGACGCGGCAGTGCGGTTCATCGCCGGCGAAAGCACTGTCGCATTGGCGACGATATTCCGCGATCAAGAGAGTTTACAATTCGAACTACAGCTCGAACAGCGCGGCACGACAGGAACGTAGCGACATACGGGTGCGTGAGCCGACCAACCACCCGTTTCATTTTGCCGCCGAAGTTCGGTCAACCACCAGTGCGCTACGGCGAGGTTCAGGCCGAACGCCCGATGGGCCGCCAACGTGACCACACACGCGCCCCGCTGAACCAAGGAAACAAAACTGTGAATACGTAGAGATTCTAAGTTTGACGGACGCGACCGAAGTCGCGTTATTTCCACGATCGCCGAACAGGAGCGCGGTATTGCGAACGCTATCGAAGGACAGCGCGTGATCCCGTCAGGGACCGGGGCCGATGTCTCCGAGTTGCGTCGACGCGGGACGCCAGCCGTGCGATGCACCCGAATGTGGAACCCGGAAGCCTAGGACGTTGCCGCGCGCGCAGCGACGGTTGCCGGGAAGGATCCAAGCATTCGGGGTTTGAGGGCGCGGTGTTTGAAGATGAGCGTGGAGCGCATCGACCGCGCTCCGAACAGCTGAAACCAAGAGCCTCCCAAGGTTTTGGGGTCGAACGTGAGGGGCGGCCGTCCCCCGGACCAACCAACAATCCGGAAAGCGCGACAAGAGTGCGATACGCTCGGCGCGACGTGCGGCAATCCGCCAAGTGCTTTGCCACGCCATCATGAAATTGACCACGCAAGAGCTGGCCAGGGTCGCCGAGCTGACCATCGGGCACTACAACCGTCGCGCCGAAGCGTACTGGCAGGGCACCCGCGATCATGACGTAAGCCAGAATATCGCGGCGCTGCTGCAGCACATCGAGGCTAGTGCGCCGTTTGCGATTCTGGACCTGGGTTGCGGACCCGGGCGCGACCTCATGGCCTTTGCAAAGCTCGGCCACATCGCGGTAGGCCTGGAAGGTGCGGCGCGCCTAGCGACGATGGCGCGCACAGCCAGCGGGTGCGAAGTCTGGCACCAGGATTTGCTCGCACTCGACCTGCCGCAGCAGCATTTCGATGGCGTCTTCGCCAACGCGGTCTTGTTTCATGTACCCAGCCAGGAACTTCCGCGCGTGCTGCATCAACTGCATGCAACCCTGAAACCGCGCGGCGTGCTCTTCAGCTCCAATCCGCGCGGCCGCAACGAGGAAGGGTGGACCGGCGAGCGCTATGGCGCCTATCACGATCTCGAAACTTGGCGGCGATACCTATCCGCGGCAGGTTTCATCGAGCTGGATCACTACTACCGCCCCGCCGGGCTGCCACGCGGGCAGCAGCCTTGGCTGGCGAGCATCTGGCGCCGGGGTGAGAGTCCGGACACCCTTCTATGAGATGCGCCAATGCCCGAAGAGGCCCACGAATTCACGCGGCATGAGCAGGAAAAGGCGCTGCGCGGGCGCATTTGCGACTGGCTACGAAGGCCGCCTTGTGACTACTTTCCGGATGGGCGCTGTCGACCCGGAACCAGCCGGTGAGCCTTTCAAGGAGCGGACATTCGACGCGTCTGAGTTCAAGCGTAACACCCACGCGCTGCCGCCGAGCGAAGTCACTGTGGAGTTGCGGTCGGCAACGGCAGATCGCTGCTCCAAGCGTCGCGTGCCACGCGCCACTTACCATCCGCGTCGTGGTGGAAAATATTGAGGCCCTTGCCGGTATCCTCGACAGGCGTACCACCCTCCTGTGGAGTCTCGGTCGACTCGTAAGAATACCGCTCAAACGCCCAGTCACCGGCGACGACAAACTCCAACGATGTCTTCTCCCAGTGAATCTTAAACGCCTTGAGGTATTCCGCCGCCCATGGACGCACCGCCGCCTTGCCTACCAGCGCGGGCTCATTGGGGGGTAGGTAAACAACATCTTCCGTGAGCATCGCCAGAAGCGAATCAAGGTCGTTCGTGTTGATCGCAACGACGTAAGCTTCATGCGCTTGGCGCGCAGTCTCATCAGCGGCTGCACTATTGGTCTCCAGCCCGGATCCCTGCTGGTCGCAGGCACTGGCTCCCGCGACAACCGCGACGACTGCAAACGTTCGGAGAATTGTCCGCATATGAGGTCACTACAAGGTTGAATGGCGTGAAGCCAATTGGCCCTCCCGCTGCCCAGACCGTTCGTTTTCGGATCACGCCAATTGGCAGCCAGTGGAAGCGATCGAACTTACAGGTAGCATGTAACCGAGGCAAGCACCGCATGCGATAACATGGCCCGCCCATACTAACCGCCGGACGCAGGCCGCAACTCAACCTGCTCAACCCGGAGCGTCCACGGTTGCAATTTTACCCGGTGATCGCTACCGTCACAGTCAGGAGGGATCGAACATGCGTGTCGACCGCAAATGGGTGGAGAGGAACCTGGGCTTCGATCCGGTCGCCGACAAGCCCCCGGAGAACACGTTCGCCTTCGCTGCTGCAGCCAAGTCCCGCAGCGTCGAAGACTTGCAGCGCGAGATCATCGACTTCGACTCCGAATCGTTGAGCGGTCTGCGGTTTCTCGCGTTCACCACGGCAACGGGCCTGTCTCGATACACGGAGATCACGTGGCCGCCGGGCCTCGCGCCGAAGACTGGGACCACGCCGACCACCGCGAGCGACGATCCTCTGCCCCGCGCGGATGTCTTGGTCGTGACCTGGACCGTCGACGAGGGACACGCCCTGAGCCGCGTCCTAACGCCGGGCAAGGATTCTCACGATGACTACGTCCCCTACACACACAACTACGAGGCGATCTCGAAGAAGATGCGCGCCGGCTGCCCAGCAGTCGAGGCCAAGCGCCTCGGCGCATATTGGACGACGACGATTGGCAAGAAGTCCGTGGTCATCTTCAAGTCCGATTCGCATCTGTCGCAGGACGGGCCCGATATTCCGAACATCGATGTTTGGCGTCAGATCATTCAGGAGGTGCAGCCCAAGCTCGTGATTACCACGGGCACCGCCGGCGGCATCGGCAAGGAGTTCGAGGTGGGCGACGTGATCGTCACCCCCATTGTCCGCTTCGACTGCATCAAGAAGTTCAAGAAGCAGCCGTTCGCCACGGCCAGCTATTCGAGCACTGCGCCATCGGCCGCGCATTTCTCAACGGCAAGGTCGCTGTTCAAGTTCAACGCCGCCCAGCTGCCGAAGGACAACACGCGCCCGCCCAAGATCGTCCGGGTGCCGGTCAAGGCCGTCGACGCATCGGTCGTCACGACAGACTTCTTCGGCTTCGACACGTCCGACAACCACTTCAAGCTGCAGGGCTTGGGTGACGTGTCAGAGATGGGCGACGCCGTGCTCGGTCTTGTTGCGTCCGAGATGGGTGCTGGCGCCCCTCGCTGGCTGGCCATCCGCAACGTGTCGGACCCTCAGATCAAGGCTGATGGGCTGACGCTGAAACAGCAGGCTAACATCGCTGCGCAGATCTACAAGGGCTTCGGGCGGTGGAGTACGGTCTGCAGCGCTATCGTTTGCTGGGCCAGCATCGCAGCCGAGAAGTAAGCCGACTGCCGCTCTAACGACGAAGGTGGACAGGGCCATCCGCCGTTGGGCGCTCTCCTCGCCGCCACTACCGTGGGAATTGCAGCGGTAAAAGGCCGGCCGCCACACTACGGTCGAAATCAAGACAAGACCGTACTCATCGCGCGCGTTGGAGGCGCTGATGCTGCTCTGGACCGACCGACTGCGATATACCCGCTTGCGAACATTTCCCATTCCGATGCGGATGGCACCTGTTGGGCTGGAGAACGGCAGCGCGCCCTCAGCGGCACCAAGGGCGATGCTATCCGGTCGGAACAGTACATGGCAAAAACCGAGTATCTGGCGACTGGGCGCTTTAGAGGGGCCTCGCGAGTGATGGATCCTGGCCGGATTCCGTCTGATCGCAAACAGCCTTAGTCCGCGTCAATCGATGCGGGGCGGCCCGGATGCGTTGCGCGGAATCGGATCGGGATCTTGTGGAGTTTCGAGCGTCACGGGCACTCGGTGCGATATTGGGAGTCCAACGGAGTTGCTTCAACTCCCTCCCATCTAAGGAGTAACCAAATGAGCCTGTTCAATAAATGGGGCAAAGACAATCCGCCGGATCAGCCCCAATCGGCCGATGAGCAGGCGATCGCGCGCTATCGCTACATGCTGAAGACAGCGCCGCCCGAGACCATCGAGCAGGCACACGCGGAAGCGTTTGCACGGCTCACGCCTGAGCAACAACGCATGGTGCTACAAAGAATAGCGGAGAGCGTTCCAGATTCCGAGCGCGCATCGCTTGAACAAATCGGCCCCAATCCCCAGGCGTTGGCGCGCATGGCAACGCGCGCCGAAATCAGGCAACCGGGCGCCATGGAACGCATCTTCGGCCACGCAGGCGGCGCTGGTTTCGGAGGAATGATGGCGGGCAGTTTGCTCGGCAGCATCGCTGGTACGGTTGTCGGCAGCATGATCGCACGGGAGTTCTTCGCCCATGACAGCCCGAGCGCCGACACTTTCGCGGACACCTCGGAATCGAGCCGAGACGACAGTTTGACCGACGCCGATCATGACGTGGATGACGGCGGCGATTTCGACGATAGTTTCGAGATCTAAGGCCGCAACGAATCACGTACGCCGTCGATCTCTGAACGCTGTCCTACGCAGGACGCCCATTATGGGCTTGCGGGTTCGATCAACTCCGGGCTGTCGTTCTTGACCTTGTTTACCAAAATGCCGACCGGATAGGTCGATCATTCCTCGGACGGGTAGGGTGCGAGGATGTCTGGGAGTTCTGCGGGTTCCCGCGCGGATGGATCAACCGAGGCGGACAGCACGAACTGTTGAGGCAACTGGCCCGGCTACTGCGAGAGTAGAGATAGACAGTCGCTCCCCTGTTAGCGCTCGGACACCGACACCAAGCCGTGGCGAGTCAGGATGGCCTGTCCCTCGTCGGAACGGATGAACAACGTCAGGCGCATGGCCGCGGGCTTGTCCGACATGAGCGCCAAGCCGTAGACGACGGTCACGTCGAGGCGTTGGGCCAGCGGGAATAGGATAAGGCTTGGAACATCGCGCAACGTGTCGGCTTGGCCGCTGCAGTAGTGGATCGGCGCATCAGCCCGGCCGGCCAGAAAGATGGTGGCCGGGACGGATTTGCCCGCCAGTCCTCCATCTCCGTGATGGGGGAAAGGCTGTCGAGACAGACCGGGATCGCGTCGAGGTTGGAGGATCGCCCGCAGCGGCCACATATGGTGCCGGCGATCATTCATGCGGTGAGATTGATGAGGCAGGACCGCGCAACGCAGACCAGATGCGCTGACAGAAATTCGGCCCGACAGAGAACGTCCAATCGCTTCGAACCTCGCTCTATTCAACGGCCAGGTTCGACCCATCAGAGCCGACTCAGCCGACTCCTTCGAAGACGGGCTCGATGCTCGCTTCCTGTGCGTGCTTTCCCTGCGCCGCCCTTTCGGCGGAGCGGACGGTGTTGGCCACCAACATGGTGATGGTCATGGGGCCAACACCGCCCGGCACGGGCGTGATGTAGGACGCGCGCTCCTTGACACCCTCAAAATCCACGTCGCCCACCAGTCTTCCATCGGGCAGGCGATTGATTCCGACGTCGATTACTACGGCCCCCTTCTTGACCATGGGCGCGGTAATCATCTGTGGCTTGCCCATGGCTACCACCAGAATGTCGGCGAGGATCGTGTACTGCGTGAGGTCTCTCGTCTTGGAAGTGCAGATGCTCACCGTGGCGTCTTTCTGCAGCAGCATGAGCGCCATCGGCTTGCCCACGATATTGCTTCTTCCCACGACCACGGCGTTTTGTCCCGCGACCGGGATATGCAGGTGTTCCAGCACGCACTGAACGCCGTATGGAGTGCAGGGAGGAAAGACCGTCCCGCCGGCGATCAGGGCGCCCAGATTGTACAAATGAAAGCCGTCCACATCCTTGTCCACCGAAATGGCTTCCAAAACCTTGTTGTTGTCGATGTGCCTGGGCAGCGGTAGCTGCACGAGAATACCGTGAATCGCCGGGTCGGCGTTGAGCGCCGCGATGCGCGCGAGCAGCGTTTCTTCGGGAGTATCGGCAGGCAGCTCGATCTTCTCGGAATACAGCCCGGCTTCCGCGCAGGCCTTGACCTTGTTTCGCACATAGACCTGCGATGCGGGGTTGTCACCGACGATGATGACCGCAAGCCCGGGTGTCACACCGCTCGCTTTCAATTTCTCCGCACGCTCCTTCCATTGCGCCCGCACGACCTTGGCAATAGCGTTTCCGTCGATGATTTTGGCTGTCATGGTCGGATCCTCAAAAAGAATGGGGCGAAAGAAATGCATCCATGCTTGCCGGCAGAAGGATAGGACATCCAACGGCACGGCCGCTCGCCGGCGCGGGTCGTAGATGCCCGGCGATACTTGCTGTGTTGTTCCCGCGAGGTCTGCTCGACCAACGCTTTGATGCCGTCGGTGGCATCGATAACCCGCCTTGGCGGCATCGCCGCTGAAGTCGATGCGGGCGAACATTGGCAGCTGTTTCGACTCGACGAGCAATTCCAGGCGGTCGATCGTTTGGGAGACCGAGTGGATGCTGGCAACGTTCACCACGCCGTTTTCTACGCTCGCATCGGGGTTGATCGCGGCCGCAGCAATCAGCATCCAGGTAGAAGCTTCATTCTAGACTGGGGTGCGGTGGAAATTTAACACGAGGATCCAGTGGGAACTCTAGCACCCCCTTCTATTATTTCGAACCTGCTGCCCCTGACTCAAAGACCGGCACCGGGATGAAACCGTCCCGATTTGGCATTTTCACTCGACTAACACGATATGCCCTTCGCCCTGACCGTATAGTCCAGCCAACATACGGGCAATCCCCGGAGAACAGAGTGGTAAGCTGCAAGCGAACCCGCCGTTGCAGATCGCGTTGGACAAGGGGTTCGGCTTCACTCTGGGAAGTGTGGTACGGGCACTACGCCCGCGAACAGAGTCCACAGGATCAGGTCACGTGTATGCACGGGCAGAGGAAGCCGCAACGTTGCCCGTGTGCGGCTATGAAGTGACTCTCAAGCGTGCGCCGCCGTGGGAGTTTCGACGCCCCGGCACCTTGAAGGTTGGAACCCTAATGCCATGCGTTTATTGACACAGGAAGACTAGGTGCGATCGGAATCCAGTCGCGCGGGCAACTTCAATGATTATTCGAGACCGGCCGTCGGGGTTGCGCTTGTTCTTCATAGTGCGCGGCTCGATCCTCACGCGCATCGCGTACCAGCTAGCGGTAACGGTGCTGCTTGCGATCGCAGTCACGGCCGTTCACGGAACGCTCTTCAACCTTAAGATTACGCTGACCCCGATTCCTTTCAGTCTAATCGGGCTCGCCCTGGCCATCTTTCTGGGCTTTCGCAATAGCGCGGCGTACGATCGTTATTGGGAAGGCAGGAAACTCTGGGGCTTGCTCGTGCTCATGACGCGGAGCCTGACAAGACAGATCCTGACATTCGTTTCTCCCGAGGAGCAGGGCCGGCTCGATCCGCCATGGGAACGCTCGGACATCCGCGTCTGCATGGTGTACCGCCTCATAGCCTTCACCCACGCCCTCCGGCACCATCTCAGGGGATCCGACCCGGTCGCAGAGTTGCAGGCGTACCTGGCCGTGGAAGAATGGAACGCGCTTCGCCAGGCGTCCAACAAGCCGGATTTTCTGATTCAGCGCATGGCCTTCGATCTGCGTCGTTGCCTCGCGGAACAGCGCATACGTGAATACTTCCTTGCCAGACTAGATGTCAATCTGACTTCACTCGCGTCCGTACTCGCCGGCTGCGAACGCATTCGGAACACGCCGCTTCCGTTCTCGTACACGCTTCTCCTGCACCGAACGGCCTACCTTTACTGCTTTCTGCTGCCGTTTGGGCTCGTCGACTCGATAGGCTTCATGACGCCTTTTGTGGTCGCCATCGTGTCTTACACGTTCTTCGGGCTTGACGCTCTTGGCGATGAGATCGCAGAGCCGTTCGGTACGCTGGCCAATAGCCTTCCACTTGCGGCCATCAGCCGCTCGGTTGAACGAGATCTGCGCGAAGCGCTTGGGGAAACGGACCTTCCTGAGCCATTGCAGCCTGTGAATTATTGTCTGATGTAAATGAGATCGGTCGGCCGTGTCCGGTTAGGAATGGGGACACTGCTCAGGTACCGAACAAGGGCGTGTCTACGCTGATGGTCTGCACGTGTCTATCGACGCGGCCGAGATTGAAGGTGAAGAGCCCGCTGGATCTCGGCGGCCGACACCACCTGTGGGCGGGCCATTTCGCTTCGCCCGTGCTTTTCAATGAAAACACAGAACCGAGGCGAATGATCGCTTCTGTGCAAGTTGGGTGGCGACGCTGACCGACTGCTTTTGGGCCGCGAGTTGCCTGTCATTGCCTCGCCGAACTCAATGGGCTGCTTCCGGCAACAGCGGATTCCCACGTTCGACCCAACGCAGTCACAGGCTTCAGGAAACCGAACAGTCATCAGGTGCGGCTATCTCTTGTCGTCGCCTGGATCCGGCTCGTTGGCTGGCGATATTTTGAGCCACCCGAGAGCGTCTTGCAGGTTGTCGAAGGTCTTAACAAGCATGCCACGGTTCACGGCGACGGTTTCGCCGAATCTCCGCGTATCGAGCACCGGTTCTTCAAGAACATATCCGAATTGTGTGGACCGGGACAGCATCCCGCGATCTGCGAACTCCGCGACCGCCCGTGCTACGAATTCGCCATAGAAGAACCGTTCCATGGTCTTGGGTTCGCCCGCCAGGCCGCGGCCATCGAAGAGCACCTTCCTCACCTTGTGCCGCGCAACGGCTTCAAGCATCTCCAGAAAGGTCCTTTTAGCCTCGCCTAACGAAAACTCACCCACGGCATCTACTCTTAGAGAGCCTGATTCAGGGCATACTTCCAATTTCATACTCATCATGACGCCACCCTCTCTCCAGCCAACGAGTTTTATCAATTTTATCAACGCACATGTTCAATTTAACCGGAAGGAACCGACTTTCGAGTTTAACAACAATCGCGGACGCGCTTGCACGCCATTGATTTCGGCGGCAATCGATTGCTCGCTTTCCATGCAGCGTGGGATGATAGCTTCCGGCGAAGTTCGCAAGCGGCGCCGGCGCCGATGGCCGGATCGCGTTTCCTGCAGTCGCACCTGAAGAGCCTGCAGGACTATCCGCCGCGGCAGTGTGTCGACTCGCTCAGCATGAAGAAGGCGGTCGAAGCGGCGATGAAGAAGCTGGATGCGCCGCACTGCTCCAGCAACTGACACGCAGCGAGCGGGCTCACTGAGGCCGGCGGCCACGGCTGGACGGCTGTGAGCATGAAGTCTATCCGGAGGGGAAGAGATGATGTCCATGAATCGCATCTCGATCCGCCCAACGTTTTTTTGCGCGATAGGCCTTCGAGCATTGCTGGGGGCGGCGTTCCTTCTGCTCGCCGGGATGGCGGCGTATGCGCAGACGCCGCCTCCCGCGAAGGAATCGGCGACAGCGCCCGCGGCCGGCGAAAAGGCGCGCGAGCTCAAGATTCAGTCGGCGAACAAGCCCTGGAAGGGCGACTTCGACCAGATGCTCGAGCGCCGGAAGATTCGGGTCTATGTTCCGTACAGCCGGTCGTTGTACTTCGTCGACAAGGGACGCGAGCGCGGGATTGCCGCTGAATTGATCCGCGACTTCGAGCGCTGGGTGAACAAGAAGTACGCAAAGCAGCTCGGCAAACGGCCTGTCACTGTCTTCATCGTCGCCGCCACCCGCGACAAACTGCTCACCGACCTCAACGACGGACTCGCCGACATCGCGGTCGGCAACCTGACGGTGACCGACGAGCGCCTGAAGGTCGTGGACTTCGTCGCGCCCGACGAGAAGCTCGTCAACACTGAGATCCTCGTGACGGGCCCGATGTCCCCCAGTATTGCCTCCGTGGACGATCTTGCCGGCAAGACCGTCCACGTACGGAAGGCATCGAGCTACTACGAGAGCCTGACCGCGCTGAACAACCGCTTCCGCCAGGCGGGGAAGCCCGAGGTGAAGCTCGTCTTCGTGCCCGATGCGCTCGAGGACGAGGACATGCTGGAAATGATCAATGCCGGGCTCCTCCAGGCAATCGTCGTCGATGACTGGAAGGCGAAGGTGTGGGCGCAGGTGCTGCCGAAGATCCAGCTCCACGAGGATGTCGTCGTGCGTCCCGGCACGAAGAGGGGTTGGGCGATCCGCAAGGACAGTCCGAAACTCGCCGCCGAGCTCAATGATTTCTACACGAGCTGGGCAAAGAAGCAGGGCGTGATTCCTTACCGTGTACAGCAGTACATGAAGACGATCAAGGCGCTCCACAACGCGTCGGCAGGCGCGGACCAGAAGCGCTTCGAGTCCATGATCGCGCTGTTCGAGAAGTACGGGCAGCAATACAGGTTCGATCCGCTGATGCTGGCCGCGCAGGGCTACCAGGAGTCGATGCTCGATCAGAACAAGAAGAGCCATGTCGGCGCGATCGGCGTGATGCAGGTCATGCCGGCGACCGGAAAGAGCCTGAAGGTCGGGGATGTCAAGGTCACCGAGTCGAACATCCACGCCGGCGCAAAGTACATGGATCAGCTGATGACCCAGTACTTCAAGGACGCGAATTTCGACGAACAGAACCGGACGCTGTTCGCGTTCGCGAGCTACAACGCCGGTCCCGGCAACATCGGGAAGATGCGCAAGGAAGCCGAGAAACGGGGCCTCGACCCGAACACGTGGTTCAACAATGTCGAGACGGTGACTGCCGAGAAGATCGGCATCGAAACGACGACCTACGTGCGGAACATCTACAAGTACTATGTCTCGTACAAGCTGACGCAGGACGCCCGAGCGAGCACGGAGAAACTGAAACAGCAGGTGGCTCCCGGCGAAAAGCCGAAGCGCTAACGAGCAAGGCGCGCCGCGTCGCTGGCGGTAGGGATTCACCATGCCTCGCACGCGGGCGAGGCGGCAAGTGAGTGGAACCCCCGCTCTTTACCCTCGCGTGGTGTGCTCCTTAGGGAGAGGCAGTGGACAAGATCGAGGAAGCCGGTTTGTGGTGCTGGACGCGCCTGCTGTTGGCGGCAGTCGCATTTTCCGGTGCGAACACGGCGTTCGGATGGATCTACCCGGAGCACCGCGACATCGCGGTCCTGGCCGTTGAAGGTCTGGATCCCGAGCGCAAGGCGGAGTTCGCTCGCCTGTGGCAAGAGGCACGAACAGGTGACGAGGGGCGACTCTGCGTCCAGGGTGCCGACACCGGGCAGGGCGTCACGCCCGAGTGCATCGACTGGGCGGCGCTGTCGGGGATCGCCGGCGATCATTCCTGTTCGAGCCAGGACATGCTCGAGACCGTTCGCGCATCGGAGTGGATTCTTCAGGTCGCCGATGTCGCGGCACAGCTCAAGGTCGATCTCTCTGCTATCCCGGTCACCGCGACCGCGGACCAGACCGCGGGCACTGCGAATGTCATCGGCGACGCACGACGACGCTTGGCGGACGAAGCGAGCCGCGCCAAGCGTGTGAATGCCTTGCGTGCGGCCGACACCCGAATGCAGCGCGCCGATCCCAAGTATGCGAGCCGGGCGGACTCGAACCTCGCCCATTTCCTGATGCCCCGTCCCGACACGAACCTGGACGCCGTCGCCTACGCGGAACTGGCGCTCAGGCTCGGGTCGGAGCTCAACGCGGCTGGCGTCTATGTCTGGTATCACCAGAGCGCGCTGCAGAAGGCGAGTCGGCTCGCGAACGAGCCGCAGTTGTCCCCCGAGGAGCGGCGCTCGCTTACGCGGGCCATGCTCTTCGACGAGGCCTTCGCGCTGCACTTCCTCGAAGACATGTACGCGTCCGGCCACATCGCGGGCAGTTGGGGCGATGTGTCGCAACGCAAGGGCACGCACGACTTCTACAACCAGAACGGTCTCGAGGTATTCACCTGGAAGGGTCGCGAACGGACGATCGTATTAATGGGCGATGCGCACATGCGTCCCGAAGATGCCGAGCTTGCCGCCAAGGAGGCGCGAACGAGCCTCGAGCAGGTGCTCGATACGGCGACCGGCCGCTCACGCGGCTACGACATTCCGTACGTACCGGTGGCCCCTTCCTCGCCGGAGACCCTGGACATCTGCAAGAGCGCCACCTTTCCCCAACCTCCTGAGGGCCGGGAGGGAAAGGGGCGGTATCGGGCCGTCTTTCAAGAGACGCTCTTAGACACACCTGTGCCGGGCCTGGGCCCCGGGCTGGGATCGCAGCCGCGCTCGCGCAGCGAGGTAGGGGCGTTCGTCGGATTGGTGGGCTCCATCGACGGACGCGGGGTGAGCGGGGGATTCGAAGCGTCGCAGAACGCGAATGGCTTCGTGTACGGACTCGATGTGGGGGTTCGCGCCGGCCTGGGGTTGGAGGGGGCGCTGGGGGATGCGGGAGACGGCCTGGCGTTTCTTCAGGTCGGATTCACCTCCGATGCACCCTCGACCAACAAGTTCGCGGAAAGCGGGTTTGGGTCGGCACTGAGCGGCAGCCTGGGTGCTGCGATCCCGGCGCGCACGGGCTTGTCCGGCAGGATACGGATGCCGTTCTACGTGATTCCGGGGGACCTCCTGTTCCTCGCGCCGATGTATTTCTTCGATCGCGAGCGCTACACGCAGATGGCCGTCGCCGCCAGCAACGGCGGTGTGCTGGGATGGCAAGCCGGCTGGGCCACGCCCTTCGGTCGCTTCCAGTTCGTGCTCGGGCGTGAGCTCGGCATCGTGGCATACGGACTCCTCAACACGGATCAATTGGTGATACCGAGCGATCGTCCCGATGGCCTCGGACGGATAGTCAACTACAAGTCGATCTATTTCGAGCTGCCGATCGTCGAGTACCGTCCGTATCGGGCCTTTTCTTCCCACCAGAGCTCGGAGGTGGTGTTTCAGCTCTTCGCGGGGATCGACATTCCTTATGACTCTTCGGTCGAAAGGCCGATCGGCGGGACGCCCGCGGATCTACAGAACGTCTACTCCATCGGGCTGCGCATGCTCTTTGACTGGAGGTACTACTGGTGATGCGCGCGAACCTGCTTGCCGCGGTGATCGCGGTAGCGGCGCTGGGCGGCTGTGCGTCGAAGCCGTTGATGCCCTATAGCGCCGATACGCCACCGCTGGTCGTCGTTCCCGCCACGCAGGCAGGCGTGCAGGACAAGCGGGCAAGGTTTCGCGAGATCTTCTGCACGGTGCTCGAAGCACGCAAGAGCGAGCTTCCCGACTATCGCCCATGCGACGAAGCGCTCACCCGGGTGGGCGTCGAGCCGGCCAGCACTGGTAGGCCAGTCACCTTGGAGCCGTCGCGTCGCGGGCTCGTCGCTGTCCTGGTGCCGGGAATCGGATACGATTGTTTCGAGGCTTGGCTGGAGGCACCCGGTGCTGTCTCCACGCACCTGCGCCGACAGGGCTATGACCTCTCGTCCATCCACGTCGAGGGTCTTTCGAGTACGGCGCGCAACGCCCGTCTGATCCGCGATGCGCTGATGTCGATGCCGACCGAAGACGGCCCCCCACGCATCGTGCTCATCGGTTACTCCAAGGGCGCGAACGACATTCTGGAGGCGCTCGTCACCTATCCGGAACTGCGCCCGCGCGTGGCCGCATTCGTGAGCGTCGCGGGCTCGATCGGAGGTTCGCCGCTCGCCAACGATGCGGAGCAGGACCAGGCGGACCTGCTCCGTCACTTTCCCGGAGCAACCTGCGGGTCCGGCGATGGAGGTGCAGTGGCGAGTCTGCGGCCCGGCGTGCGCAAGCAGTGGCTCGCCGCGAACCCGCTGCCCGAAGCGTTGCATTACTACTCCCTTGCCACTTTCCCGCAGCCGGAACGAATCTCATCGATTCTGAAACAGTCCTACGACAAGGTGAGCCGGGTCGATGCCCGCAACGACAGCCAGGTCATCTTTTACGATCAGGTGGTGCCCGGCAGCGTGCTGGTCGGCTATCTCAACGCCGACCACTGGGCCGTTGCGGTGCCTATTGCACGGACGCACACCACGATGGCGGCCTTGTTCGTGACGCAGAACGCCTACCCGCGCGAAGCGCTCGCCGAGGCGCTGCTGCGCTTCGTCGAGGAGGACATGGAAGCCTCGCAGCAGGCAGCGCCATCCGCTCGAACTCGCTAATTGCCTCCGATGCGTTTAACCTAACAAGTTAGGAAACGCGATTTACAATGCGGTCCTTCGGCTCTCGAAGCCGGCGACGAGAGCTCGATCCCAATCGCCGGCCACAGAGGAGAAATACCATGCGACTCCACAGACTCGTCACTGTCGGGTTATTGGCCCTTTCATTCGCCGCCGCATCCGCCTTCGCCGACAGCAGCGACAAAGCCAAGAAGCAGGCCGAGGTTCGCGGCAAGGTGAACAGTTCGCTGGACGCCTTCTACAAGGCCGATCCGAAGCTCAAGGCCGAAGTCGAGAAGGCCGCCGGTTACGGCGTCTTCGGCGCCTACGGCTTGTCGTTCGGGGTGGGGGGCGCCGGTGGCTCGGGCGTGGTCCACGACAACAAGACGAAGAAGGAAACGTTCATGGACATGGCGCAGGCCAGTGCCGGTTTGCAGATCGGCGCCTCCGAGACGAGCTATCTTTTCGTCTTCCATGACGCGGCGGCGATGCACAAGTTCATCGACTCGGGCTGGGAGGCGGGTGCGTCAGCCTCTGCCGGTGCCGGGGCTGGTGACAAGACAGTCGAGGCAGGTGCGGGTGCCGGCAAGTTCACCGGCGGCAAGGTCTACACCCTGACGAAGACCGGCTTGCAGGCCGGCGGTGCGATTGCGGGCACCAAGTTCTGGAAGGACAAAGACCTGAACTAACTGACGCTACGGCGCCTGGTCGTGCTGTGGCAGATGGTGCGCCTCGACCTGCTCAGGGTGCTCCTTGCTGGTCGCGATTTCTCGCCTATTGCCTGCGCCATCGCATTGGTGCTTCCCCGCTGTTTCTCGCCACCCCAAAAGGATACTTACCCATGAAGAAAGTGGCTTTCCCTAACATTCGCTCGGCCCTTGCGATTCTGAGTACCGCAGCGTTTCTCGCCGCCTGCGCACCGCAGCCACCGAAATCGGTCGCCCGGTCGGAGACCGTCGAGGCGTCAGCGATCGTCGAAGCGATCGACTATACGACTCGCGAGGTTGTGCTTCGCAATGCGCAAGGACACCAGACGCTCGTAGTAGCGGGTCCCGAAGTCCGCAACCTTGCCCAGGTCAAGAAGGGCGATCGCGTCGTCGTGCGCTTTACCGAAGGTTTTGCGGCACAACTGGTGAAGCCCGGCACGGGGGTGGCGGGTGTCCAAGCCGACACCGGTGTGGTGCGCGCGGCACCCGGCGAACAGCCGGGGGCGGCTGTGAGCAAGCAGATCAGGACAACGGTCAAGGTGTACGAAGTCGACCCCTATGCCAATACCATCGAGGTCACCGGGCCGCGTGGCTACAATCGTCTTCTGAAGGTGAAGGATCCGCAGGGGATCGCGTTCATCCGCGGCCTCAAAAAAGGCGACGAGGTGGAGGTGACCTTCAGCGAGGCGCTTGCCATCAGCGTCGAGCCCGCGAAGTAACCTTCATGCTGATATGCGATCCGGTTGCGCACGGCAGAGCGTGCGACGCGGCCTCACAGACGCAGCAGGCCGCGACATGTGGGGGACATCGGTCTTGTGTGACACTGTGAGGACGACGACCGGTTCGCGTTAGACTTTTGGTGCGTTAATACCGCTACTATGGGAGGAACTACAAGTGAAACTGAAGATATTACGCTCTCTGCTTGTCATCGCGTTCCTTGGGTTGTCCTTGTCAAGCTGCACCAGGTGTTCGCAAGAGCCACCGCCTAAAGCTGCTGCGCCTAAGGCCCCTACCGTCATAACATTTGAAGAAGGAGCCCTCTTTGAGTTCGACAAGGCAGATCTGAAGCCCGAAGGAAAAGAGCAACTTAAAGCATACCGCGAAAAGGCGCAGGCCGATTTGAGCAGTGCCGAGAAGGTAAGAGTCGTCGGCTACACCGACAACACCGGTACTGCAGAGTACAACTCGAAGCTGTCGCGGGAGCGTGCAGAAGCGGTTCGCGATTACCTGGTCAGTATTGGAGCCGACCCCAAGAAGATGGAAGCCATCGGAGCGGCCGAGGCTAACCCAACCGCTGACAATAGTACGAAGGAAGGTCGGGCGAAGAACCGCCGCGTCGAGATTGAAGTGATTGGGTTAGGAAAATAGGAATGCTTGCGGGATCTGAGTAGGTAGCAGGGCGTGGTATAGACGCCGGTCGCTCTAAGTTACGTGCCAGGGGTGTAGCACAGTCTGGTTCACCAGATTGCTGCGCCCCTAGCGTTTCTCGCATGGCATCGGCGCCTGGGTGCAATTGTCCTAACCACGACTCGATCTGACGGACACGCCGACTACGCCATTGCTTCGATCGGTTCGGATGTCGGCGGGATCCGATCCAGTTGCTTATCGTACGCGAGCTTCGCGCTGTCGATGAACGTCTGCAAGGGCGTCTTGCCGTAGCAATACTTGCCTGAGTGTGTTCGCTCGGCATTGTAGGTCTGTATCCGGGCGTCCACGTCGGTCTGCACTTCATCGAGCGAGTGATACAGCTTGCGCCGGAAGGCGCTGGCGTAGAACTCGTTCTGGATGCTCTGATGGAAGCGCTCGCAAATCCCGTTGGTCTGGGGACTGCGGGTCTTGGTGCGCGTGTGCTCGATGTTCTCCAGATCGAGGTACAGCGCGTACTCGTGTGTCTCCCGGTTGCCGCAGTACTCGCTGCCGCGGTCGGTCAGAATGCGCAGTAACGCTACCCCGTGCTCCTCGAAAAAGGGCAACACTCGCGCGCTTCCTCAGTTCATTGGACACCCGCACCTGGCCGTAGGCCGGCTGCTCGATGGCAAACTCCACCGCCGCCTGCTCAACCTTCGGGTCAACGCGGTTCTTCAGATTAGGCTTCTTGCGCGAGATCTCCGCCAGCGCCGCCTCCCCGCCATTGTCGTGCAGCTCCTTGAACCGGTAGAAGCTGTCCCGGCTAAACCCCATCACCTTGCACGCCTCGGACACGCTGCCCAGCGTCTGCGCCAGCCTCAACAACCCGAGCTTGTTCCTGATAATCTTCTGATCCTGCGTCAGCTGACTTCTCCTTCCGCTCTTCCACGTTCCGCTATTACAGTGCAATGCGAATGGCCCGCGGCCGGTGAGCAAAACGATCGGCTGAGTCAGATTGGCTGATTTTGCTCGGCGCCGTCTGCGACGGCGGGAGCGGCCCCCCCCACAAGTGCAGACGCGGCCGCGTATTTTCGCGCAGTCGACGCCTTCGTCGACGAACTCGATCTGAAACAACTGTGAAGGAGCAAAGATGAGTCATAGAAAACTAGACGGCCAGGGCGCAGTCGTGACCGGAGCCTCAAAGGGAATCGGCGCTGACATCGCGAGACGTCTCGCCACTGGTTGCGCGGCGGTGGTGGTCAATAGTGCGGGCGTCTACGAATTCTCTCCGCGGGAAGAGATCAGCGAGGAACACTTTCACAAACATTTTGATGTGAGTGTTCTCGGCCTGCTCCTCGCCACATGCCCGGATTGATGGCATTGACGTTGGGTGCTGTCACCGGCGACTGCCTCGGGCCGTGCGTGTTATTTCTTGTTGACCGCCTTCTTCAGACCCGCACCTGCGGAGAACTTGGCGACCTTTGCCGCTGGGATCTTGATCGCGGCCCCGGTCGCTGGATTGCGGCCGGTACGCGCCGCGCGCTTTGAGGTCGAGAAAGTCCCGAATCCGATTATCGCCACCTTGCCGCCCTTGGCCAGTGTCGCAGTGACGGTACCCAGGACCGCCTTCAGCCTCACTTCGACGGAGGCTTTGCTAACACCGGTTTTCTTTGCAATGGCGTCAACCAGATCACGTTTGTTCATCTATCTTCCTCTCTAATGGGTAGAAGCTCGGAGGTTCTCCTGGGTGCGCTTGTACAATCAAAGCTCGCACTTCTCTTCGAGAGATAGACTAGAAGCCAGACCCTTCCGAACTTCGATTGTCCGACGAATGGCCACGGCAAAAGGACGAGCAGCAGCTCCAAGGCCGTCGAATCGCCAGACGCGAGACCGTTTACCGCTCCACCCTGAGACTTCCGGGAACGACGCAGTCCGACCCAAGTTGCCCGTCAGCTACGCAGCGCCGAGGGTCCCGAACGCGGCGCTGTTCGGCGGTTAGGTTGAGGTGCAGGTTAGAGCCCATGTTTTGGCTTCGCGAGGATATTCTCCAGCGCCTCTACAGCCTCTGAGCCCCAAAGGCCAATGAATGAGCGGTAGGCGGTTCGAAGCTTGTCGTCTCCTTCAGAAGTGCGTCTGCCTCGGGCCCCACGCGGAAGAAGAGCAGGGAGAGATACCTAAACCACACGTCAAAATGAAACATCGCGCATGGCCACCAACTGAGATAGCAATCTTCGGATATTTGACCTGCGCAGATTGCGCACAGAGACCAATCAGATTGAGATAGCTCCCTCTCATCCTCTGACAAGGCCGTCCGGAAGATCGAGAGCTTCGTCCAACGCAGTGTGCTTACGCGGCGGACCGCGGATTCGCGCTCCGCACAGTCGAACAGTTTGCGAATCTCCTTGGGTCTCCTCAGCGTCCATTGCAGGTCGCGTGTGTTATGGGTGTGTCTCCTTCTCGCCGGTTCGCGTCGCAAGCTGGTGCAGAATCCTCACCAGCTCGGTGTGCGCAGGTGAGCCGTGCTCGCTGATGATCTCGACGGGATTGGCTTCGGTCAGCCGGTTGAGCCGCGTGAGCAGGCGGATGCGTTGGCGCCTTGTGAGCTTGGCCTCCGACGAGTGCCAATGCAGGAACAGTCGCGGCAGCTCGCCGTCACCGAACAGCGTATTGAGTTCGTGGGCCGTCACGTAGACGAGGAACAGCACCATCAGCCAGATCTGGATCGCCAGGAAGCGCGGCCACGAGAATTGTGCGACGAGGAAGCTCGGGAAGTCGCCGAGGGCACCGCCGTCGCGCAGAAAATGGAACAGGCCTTCGGCGAGGCGAATCACGAACACGCATACCCAGTAGATCGTGGACTTGAACAGGATCGGCTGGATCAGCGGCGCGCCGTCGAAGCGGCGCATGAAGCGCAGGTTGTCAACCACCAGCACCGCCTTGCCGACCAGCAGCGCGGCGAGCGTCGCGGCGAAGAAATTGGTGAACGGAATCCCGTGCTCCTGGAGCGTCATCCAGCGCGTGAATAGCACCAGGTTGAAGCCGAAGAAGAAGAAGATGGTCGGCGGCAGCACGTGCTTGACCTGCACGAGCCACCAGTCGAAGGCGCGTCGCCAAAGTGGCGCGGGCGCTTCCGAGGTAGCAAGAACGGACGACCTCATGGCTTCCCTCCGGCGATCGCGGGCGTAAGGCGCTTAATTTAGCACTAACCCCCTCCGATCACTCCCTCCGGAGGGAAGTTAGAATTGGGTGGAAACGACGACGGCAGTCAGGCGCGTTTCCGAGCGACCGCTTCTGGCGTGCGCCGTGATAAGGCGGCGCTTTTCCAGTGGGTGCAACCCCCACCCGTCTGCTGCGCCTTGAGACCGGTCATTCCCGACGTTAATTTTTTTGGGGCATGAATGGCCGGAGTTGGCCCGGTCAGCGACCGTCGAGTTCGGCGGTCGCGACCAACGTTGTGCAACTACACCTCTGTCTGCGCGGCACAATTTCTAGCGCGTCGTCGACCTCGATCCCGAGGTATCTGACAGTGCTCTCAAGCTTGGTGTGTCCGAGCAGCACCTGAACCGCCCGGACTGGATGATCCAGCTGCAGTCGAATCCGGATGGCCCAGATCTCCTTCAGCTTCAGCGGTGGCTTCTGGCCGAGCAACTTGCCTTTATTCCACGGTGTATCGCGCCTAGTAGTTGTCATTGACGAATCCCCATGAGTCGCTCCTTTGTTGCGTGAAAGGAGACTCGTGTTGATCTCGACTCGACCGACGGGCGCTTGTCGACCCTCAG